>MWCB01000001.1 GCA_002069815.1 Tenericutes bacterium ADurb.Bin239
TTTAAAATAATTCTATGTTTAGAATATTTTTTACTATGCTCTTATCATTTAACTTGATTTATTAATAGTTAAAACCTCCTGATTAAATTATACATAATTTTTGTATAAATAAAATATTAATTTACAAAAAAAGAGGGAGCGAGCCCTCTTTTAGCATAATTAGTAAGTTTTTCTAACTATTTGCGTAAATTATAGAATGCACTTAAACCAGGATACACGGCGCGTTCGCCAAGGTCATCTTCAATGCGAATTAATTGGTTATATTTGGCAATCCGGTCGGTTCGGCTCATCGAACCAGTCTTAATTTGACCAGCGTTTAAAGCGACCGCTAAGTCGGCAATCGTCGTATCTTCACTTTCACCAGAACGGTGGCTAACAACACAGGTGTAACCAGCGCGCTCTGCCATTTGCATGGCGTCTAAGGTTTCGGTTAAGGTTCCAATTTGATTTAATTTAATTAAGATGGAGTTTGCGATGCCTTTGTCAATCCCTTCTTTAAGAATTGCGGGGTTAGTAACGAATAAGTCGTCACCAACAATTTGAATCTTATGGCTTAAACGATCGGTTAATAATTTCCAACCAGCCCAGTCGCCTTCCGCTAATCCGTCTTCAATGGAAATAATTGGATATTTTTCGACGAGTTCAGCATACCAGTCAACCATTTCCGCACTTGTTTTAACGGCTCCACCTGATTTTTTCAAGACATATTTCTTTGTCTTTGCATCAAAGAATTCACTAGCGGCCACATCAAGCGCTAAGAAGAAATCTTTACCAGGCACGTATCCCGCTTTTTTGATAGCTTCGATAATAACTTGTAATGGTTCTTCATTACTTGCTAAGTTTGGCGCAAAACCACCTTCGTCGCCAACCGCGGTAATGTGGCCTTTAGCTTTTAAAACTTTCTTTAAGTTATGAAAAACTTCGGCCCCCCAGCGTAGTGCTTCGCGTAAGTTTGGAGCACCAACGGGCATAATCATATATTCTTGGAAATCAACACTGCTATCCGCGTGCGCGCCACCGTTAATAACGTTCATCATTGGAACTGGTAAGGTCTTGGCATTAACGCCCCCAATGTAATTATATAAACTAGTTCCAAAGTAATCAGCAGCAGCGCGGGCTGCGGCTAAACTAACACCGAGTAATGCGTTAGCGCCTAATTTCTTTTTAAAGGGAGTTCCGTCAAGTTCTAATAAAACTTTATCAATTCCCACTTGGTCATCGGTATCCATTCCGATAATTTTTGGAGCAATAATTTCGTTAACATTTTTAACCGCAGTTAAAACTCCTTTGCCGAGATAACGACTTTTATCGCCATCGCGTAATTCTAATGCTTCGCGTTCACCAGTACTAGCGCCACTTGGAACAATGGCACGTCCAAAGGCCCCAGATTCAGTTTGAATATCAACTTCAATGGTTGGATTACCACGGGAGTCGATGACTTCACGAGCGTATACATCAATAATTCTTGGCATGTTTTTTCCTCCTCTTTGTAATTAGCCACATATATTATAAACTTTTTTAGGGCTGGGTTGTAGTAAAAAGTCCTAAATATAAGTATTTATCAGTAACTTTATCCCGATATCAATTTACCGCGTAAAAATATGCTAGTTTGTTATACTAATTTATAGAGTTTATGATTATGAAACAAAAAGAAATTAAAAATGTTGTGGCGGGATTATTATTTTATAACGGAAAACTTTTTGCCGCTTCACGCAGTGAGAAAGATGAACGCTATGGGAAATTTGAATTTCCAGGTGGTAAAATTGAACTAAATGAGAGCCCGGCCTTAGCCTTAAAGCGTGAAATCAAAGAAGAATTAGCGATGGATATAAGTGTTAAAGATTTATTTATGCATGTTAGTCACGAATATCCTTTGTTTAAATTAGAGATGGATGTATTTATTTGTACTGTTGATAAACCTAGTTTTAAGTTATTAGTTCATAAAGACGGAAATTTCTTTTGTAAGGACGAAATATTAAAATTGCCCTTTTTAGGGGCGGATTTAAAAGTACTAGCGGCAATTAAAAAACGCTTAGATTTCTAAAAATGATGTTCTTTCAAATATTCAAAAAGTAAAGCCGTTGCTTTCCCGCGATGGCTTATTTCTTCTTTTTCTTTAATCGTTAATTCGGCGAATGTTTTTTGCTTATGGGGATAAAAGAAGATCGGATCATAACCAAAACCATCTTCCCCTTTTGGTTCACTTGTAATCATACCTTTAACTTCACCAATAAAAACTTGGGGGAATGGTTCAAGACCGACAAGGGCGATGGCGGCCACAAATTTCGCACTTTTATCACTATGGCCTTCAAGCATCTTAATAATAGCCGCGTTTTTAAGAGAGTAAGGTGCCCCTTCCATAAAACGCGCCGAATTGACACCAGGAAACCCATCAAGTGCATTGATTATTAGTCCGCTATCATCAGCAATCACTGGTAAGTTTGTAAATTTGTGAATAGTGGTGGCTTTAATCACCGCATTATCTTGAAACGTTTCCTCATCTTCTTTAATATCGCCGTTAAAATTAATATCTCCCAAACTTAAAACTTCATAAGGTGTATTTTCAAAAAGGGACTTAAACTCTTTAAGTTTATTTGCATTATTCGTGGCAATAACAATTTGTTTTTTCATAGTTATTCAGTATGGGAAACAGCTGGCGCTATTTCCTTTGCATGGTGACGTCTTTCAGAATCAAGCCAAATAGCGCGGAATATTAAGAACACTAATAGCCCAGCAAAGCCAAAGACAACGAGATAAATATGGGGAAATAAAATGGCAATTAAGAACACTGGTAACCCGCTTTCTTGCATCGCTACCCTAATATCACCTAAGACTGGCATATTCTTGCGATCAATCCATGGCGAAATAAAGAAACCATCAAAGTTATCGGGACCAGGATACTTTTGGCCAATATAATGGAAGGCGATGTTCGTTAATTGCGCTACAATAACAAGCGCTAATAAGACAGTGAGAGCCCCAACATAATGTCGCCATTTTGTTCCAATTTTATAAGCATTAATTAAATAAAAAGCGGCAATAACCATCGTTCCATGCCATAGCATAGTGTGAATTGAAATTGAGACATGGAGAGTGTATACACCACTAGCTAAAAGCATAACACTGAGGCCGCCCACGAAATTGAATATAGCAATAAAAGAATAAAATGCTTCTTTGATTTTTTCATTTTTAATAAAGGGTACGATCGGATATAGAATCAGCGGGATTGAACAAAATTGTAAGGGGAATCCGTACCAATGATAATGAGCAAGTCCTTTATAGAGGTCTAAGAAAATCATCTGTTTATAAAATTCAATCCCGACAAGTAAAATCCCAAATTGGAAAACGGTGTAATCAATGGCATTAAGGCGTCCAAAAAGATAACGCTGGTTACTTTCTTTGTCGGCTTTTAAACGCGATGAAGCCACAATGATACCAACGACCATAGCGGCAAGCCAAAAAAGATGAAATGGTCCCCACGCTAAGTCATCCGGTTGACCCGATGGTAAAAATTTTTCGCCGAACCGCCAACGTTCACCAATTGCAAACATAAAAAACATCGGCGTAAGAATCATATAATATTTTAAAATACGTTCGATAATTACATACTTACCTTTTTCATAAGTTTGTAAATAAAGTTTAAGTAAGAGGGCAATTCCTACGTTAAGTACGAATAGTACTAATAAGATAAAACCTTGTAGATTAGACATTGATGCTCCTTAATGCGCATTAAATAATTATATACCTTATCAATTTTTAATTCTATTAAAAGACCATAATTTGTGTTTGTTCATTATAAAATAATGCCTTTTTGCGGGCAAATCATAGGAAAAAAAGATATCTTTTAACTAAAAAGAGTTAGGTTACAAAATAATCCTTATAAGAAAATTAGCATTATTGAGGCAATTAAATAATAAGTAAGAATGGCGATTATATCGGCTAGCGTTGTTAAGATTGGACCCGAAGCATTGTCAGCGTCCATCTCCCGTTTGGTAAAGAATATTGGTAGAAGTGTGCCTAATAAGCCAGAGATGAACATCCCGCTAAATAAGGCAGCCGCGACCACAAAACCTAACTTATAAGGGGCAATCAAAGTACCGGCATTAGTCACTTGGGCGGTAACAAACGAGAAAAGCGAGACAACGGCAAAACCTAAGGCGGCCACAACGAGACAATTAAAGATAATAATTAATAATTCTTTTCGGAGAAAAGAACGGCGGTCTTCGGTTGTGGATAATTCATTCTTGTGAATGCCTAAAAGGGTAACGGCGAGGTTTTGCGTGCCAATATTACCAGCCATGTCAAGGACCAGCGGTTGGAATAAAACAAGAGCGAATACTTGGCTAAGCGTTAATTCAAAGGCGGGAATAACTAAGAAAATAATCGCAATAATGATATTTAAAACGGTAGCAATGATTAACCAAGGTAAACGTTTCGCGCTTCGTTGCCAACCAGTGTAAGATTCATCATGACTCGGTAAGAACGCTAGTTTGTTATAAAGTTCATCATAGTTATTGATTAATTGTTCTAAGACGTCATCGGCCGTAATAATTCCAAGTAAACTACCTTGGTGATCAATAACCGCAAGTGAGGTAATGTCATAGTCTTTGACCTTTTTAATGGCTTCTTTAACCGTATTATCATGATATACATAGTAATAATCTTCAATCATTAAATCAGCAATTGTATCATTCGCGCGGGCAATAATTAAATCTTTGAGCGGTAAGACACCGACGACCTTATGATTATTGTCAAGCACATAAATATTATCGATAAAGTCATCTTCTTTAACATTATTAAAGATAAAGGAGGTGGCTTGTTTAATCGTGGCATTAATATTGATAGTTAAAAACTCAGTGCTCATGATGGAAGGGGCGAGGTCGTTTGAGTAGATAAGTAAATCCTTAATGATATTAGCTCTATCTTCATTAACATATTTTAAAACATCATCTTGTTCATCTTTATCATAATAACCAATGAATTCTTTAAGTTCATCAACCTCAAGATTATTAAGGACTTGTCGTTTACGTGTTTCACTAAAAGATTCAAATGTTTCCACTTGTTGATATTCACTCAATCGTGAAAAGACTTCACTCGTTTTCTTGACTCCAATTAAATCCAAGACTCTAATTTGTTCTTTTTCATCGAGATCATAAAAGATTTCGGCAATGTCGTAAGCTTGCACGGCTTTTAAATCTCTTTTTAAGGAGTAGTTTGATCGACTAAAATCAATTTTGATCATATCATTCCTACCCCCTTTAAAATTAACGCAGCGAGACCGAAATACACTAACGTTGAGAAAAAGTCGATGATGGTCGTAATAAAAGGGCCACTTGCCACTGCAGGGTCAACTTTGAGTGATTTAAAAATATGCGGAATAGCAATTGCTAACAAGCTTACTAATGAAACAACAATCGTAAGTGAACCAGCAATAATCGCGGCAAAGATTAAGGCGGTTTGGAAACCACTAAATTGGGAAGCACTTGCGGGCAATCCTATCTGCGTAAAATAAACAAACACAAACGAAATAATAAAAGTAATTAATCCTAAAAGAAGACTAGTGAGAAGATTAGACACAAACTCTTTCCGTAGTTCTGATCTTTTCATCCGTCCTTCATTTGATATTGCTTTTAGTGCTACCGCGAGTGTTTGGGTCGCAACATTACCCGGTGAGTCAAGCATCAATGGTTGGAAAAAAGCCAAAATAGTAACGCCACTGATGCTACCAATCATAAAATCACTAAAAGACATTAAAGGGATTGATATAACCATTAAAATAATTAACCATGGTAATCGTCTAAGCGCGGTTTTTAACCACTTTTCTGCTTTATGAGTGGCGGGAAGAGCGGCTAATTTTTCATAGTCTTCTTCGACTTCATGCGTGGCGACATCAATAATATCATCAAGAGTTAAGATACCAATTAATTCGTTATCCTTATTAATCACTGGTAATTCATACAACTCATAATTTTTCATATCGTAAATAGCTTCGGTAATTGGTGAATTTGCACTAACAGCGGGAATAGTTTCCATTATTTCACTAATTAATTTAGGACTACGTGCTTTAACGAGCGTTTTTAAGTTAACCGCCCCTAAATATTGATTGTTTTCATCTACTACAAATAATAAGTTAATAGTTTCAGCTTCTGGGGCTTGCTTAATGAGACTAGTGGATGCTTCTTTAACATCCATTCGCGGATTTATAGAAACGTAATCATTTGAAATATAAGCCCCAACGGTATCGTCATCATATTTAATAATATCTTTAATAATGTGTGCTTCTTCAAGTGTTGTAATGACTTCATCACGGAGTGAAGGATCATCATAAGATTGTAAAATATCAACAGCGTCATCAACAATCAGTTCATCAAGAATCTTTGTTTGTTTTTCACTTGTAAAAGATGATAAAAAGTCAGCAGCAAGATCTGGTTCTAGATAGGCAAAAATATCCGCGAGTTGATCAGTGGTTAAGGCATCAAAAAAGATAGCGCGCTCAGCATCTGATAACTCTAGCAGCTCATTAGCGATATCATAAGCGTGCATGTCATTAACGTGGGTTTGGAATTCCTTTTTGCTTAGTTTTGCCCCTAATAATTCCTTAATCATTTGCTTCGCCTTTCCAAATATTAATACAGTCTCTATTATAGGTTATTAAACATTTTTTACCAAAGGTAAATGTAAAAACAGACAATTCGTCATTTTTAGTCATTATTTTTAATCGGTAAAATAATATCTATTGTAAATGATTGTTTATTTTTGTATAATAGCAACGGTTGTAAAAAATATAAAGGGGATAACCAATGAAAAAGAACAGAACCACTTATTTGTTGTTGCTGTCCGTTTTTGTGATGGCACTCGGGGGATGTAAATTATTGAGATCAAGTAGTGTACTTCCACCCGCTTCTAGTTCCGCTCCAAGTGAGTCCGAAGTAAGTACAAGTACTACCACGTCTTCGGAAATCGTAAAAACCGCACTCGCGGCTCCTGTTATCAGTCAGGAAGGCGAAAACAAAGTCGTTTGGGAGGCAGTTCCTAACGCTATTAATTATCTCATTAGTCTTAATGATCAAGAACATGAAGTGGAAGCAACACATTACACTATTACTCAATATGGAAGTTATGAGGTTAAAGTATTAGCGGTTGCTAGTCCAACTTCTGATTTTATTAATTCCGCTTATTCTAATGTTTTGCAAATTAATTACTATGAAAAATTACCAGCACCAGTCATTGATAAGCAAGATTATAAGACTATTTATTGGCTTCCAGTTGATGATGCTGGTTCTTATCAAGTCTACGTTAATGATGTAGCGTATGGCGATCCTTTAATTGATACCTTCGCTTTTAGTATTGAAGGTTTTGATTATGGCGTATATGCATTAAATGTCACTGCTATTCCCGAAAGCGGAGTAGCGAAGAGTGAAAGTGCTCTTTCCAATACGATTACGCTGGAGTTAATTAATCCAGCAACATACCATGAACGGTTAGTGATTACTATTTTAACCCCAGCGACTGCTTTTGTTTATGATGACATTTCCTTTAATCATGAACTAAAAGAAATTAATGATGGTGATATTTCTTATATTGATGACACTGTCGTTTGGTCGGTCGTCGCTGGTGAAACTTTTGTGGAGAAAAACGCTGACAATATAACATATAAAGCTATTGCTGCGGGGATGGTTACTTTCAAAGCCGCGCTGAAAATTGATGAAACGGTTTTTGCCACGAAAGAAATTGCTGTAAAAGCTCGTCCTGATTTAGACTTAACATTAGCGGAATATGATTCGCAAAATGCAGATGCTAATCGCATTACTTTTGACGCGCCATACGCTGGCAAACTTTATTACTTATTAGCCGATGCAGTTCCAACCGCGAGCGAAATAATTAGTAGCGGAACGCAAGTAATTGTAAGTGAAGGTGAAAATACTTTCATCCTAAATTTAGGCGGCACTTTAGGTGATGAAGTCGATGTTTATTTCGTGCTTGTTTGTATGGAAAATGACATTAATATTGGTAATTCTGAAGTTTTTGGATTAGTGAATGTACCAGTTAAGGTTATTCCTGTTTATGTTTCGACTAAAGATGAACTTTATAATGCCCTTGCCGCTAATGAGCGCGCGGTTATGCTTAGTAACGACATCGATATTACTGGATGGGTGCAAATTTCAACGGCATTCACAGGTATTTTAGATGGTCAAGGCTTTAGAATCCATGGCGCTACGTTAGTGGGTAAAGAAACTGGTTTATTTAAAACTTTAGGTAATAAGGCTGTTATTCGTAACCTTGTCATTGATAATGTTCAAGCGGTAGGCTTCACTGGAGCGCGTAACGCTATCCTTGCCTCGGTTATTGAAAAAGACGCAACGGTAACTTTTGATAATATTGCGTTAACGAATATTTATATGGATGCAAGCATCGAGGGTAGCGGTCGTTCAACTGCTGCTGCTTTAGTGGCGCAATATTCAAGCACGAGTGATACCTTGACAAAAATCAGTATTAAAAATACTTATATTAACTGGCGTTTTGATATCAAACGCAATACCCAAGTTAGTAATGTTGGCAGTATCTTTGGTACATTCGTTAGTGCAGCGCCAGATGCTCTAACTTTAGATAATGTCTTTGTTGATGCTTATTATACTGGTAACTCCAATAATCAAGCGGGTCTTATCGGCCAAGTTGGTGGTGAAATTGCGATGAATAACGTCGTCGTTCATGCCGAAAAGTTTGATGGCACTAACCCAGGCTCATTACATGGTGTTGATTTTGGTTATTTACACAATACCGTAACGCCCGTTATTAATGAAACGAATTCCTTGCTCGTTTCATACACTTGGAATAAATTAGCAAAAAGTGATGTATTCACACTATATAATAGTGTAGACACTATTCCTGCCTTAGTTAAACAAGCAATCATTGATGCTGATGATAGTAAGTTCGCGCTCGCGGAAGGCGTCTTAGTGATGAACTTATTATCAAAACAATTTAGATTAGAACATGCAGCCGTGACCCCAATCCTCTCTACTTATCTAGTCGTTAATGACAAAGTCGTAAGTTGGACGGCGGTGGACTTTGCTGCTGGATATGAAGTATACGTCAATGAAACGCTAGTTAGTACCCAAACGACAACTTCTTATGATTTAAGTAGTATGAGTCCGGGTGACTACAGTGTGTATGTTATCGTCCTTGGTAATGGTTACGATTTATCAAATACGCAATCGGTTAATACCGTCAGTGTAACTATTGAGGAGGTTGATCTTGACCCACTATCTGCTCCCGTTATTGTTTTAACGGGGACTGAAGTATCGTGGGCCGAGGTTCCCAATGCAATTACTTATCAAGTATATGTGAATAATGAACTAGTCCAAACTAGTCCAAATCGTACCTTCAGCTTAACTACTTACACTTATGGTGAATATGCGATTAAAGTTATTGCTATTCCTAATGAAGGTGACTATTTACCAAGTGAACCTTCCAATATCGTTATATACGCAAATAAATTTGAAGTTGCAACCGTCAGTGATTTACAAACCGCTATTGCCAATAATGTTGGCTTTATCAGCATTACGACTGATTTAGATTTAAGTACTTATGTCACACCGAGTGTTATTTTCTGCGGCGTCCTTGATGGTAATAATCATGATATGACAAACTTAGCAATTACAACTGGTGCGACTGGCTTCTTTAAAAACTTAGGCGATGGGGCCGCTGTTCGTAATATAAACTTCGTTAGTCCAGTTGTTACCGCTAACGGAGCGACGATGGCTGTTCTTTCGGCCGCAATTGATACGGGTGCTCATGTTGAAATTAGTAACGTTGCGATTATTAACGGTCTAACTAATTCAGCAGTAGTTAACTCTTCTTCAACTCAAGGCTGTTTAATCGCCGCCTTTAATAATGCGGCCGACGCTGATATGCAAGTAACGTTAAACAATGTATATGTTGATTACACGCACAATATTACCCGCGCTAAAGTTCAAAACAATAATGGGGCTGTCTTTGGCACCTTAAATGCTGCTAGTGAAAAAGCCGTAATAATTAATAATAGTTACATCAAATTTATGATTAAAGGTTGGTGGAACAATGCGGCCACAGTAATTGGTAATGGTACCGCCAATGTCGAATTAAACAATACGGTTTTAACGATGGATTGTGCGGATAAGAATGCGGGATCATCGAATATCTATTTTGATAGCGGTAATAAGTCGATGACTACGACCCTTACAAATTCAC
Source organism: Tenericutes bacterium ADurb.Bin239 (assembly GCA_002069815.1). Lineage (GTDB taxonomy): Bacteria > Bacillota_I > Bacilli_A > RFN20 > CAG-826 > UBA1361. The sequence continues at coordinate 10,225 of MWCB01000001.1, forward strand.
TCTTTGTTAGTGATAGCGAAGCCAGTTTCAAAGGAACGGCGGAAGGGGCCGTAATACGAACGACGGCAACTATTGTCCTTGCTGACTTAGAAATGTTAGTGACTGGTTCAATCGGGGGCTGGCTCATTGATACAATTAATAACAAGGCGACTATTATCATTGCCGGTAAACAATATTCAATTAGCGTAGGATAAAGAATATGCGACGTAAATCATTGCGTTATCTTGGATTATTTGCCTTACTCTTTACGACGCTAAGTACGACAACTCTATCTTATACGGAAGTAAAAGGCGCTGTTTCGGCAGCGCCTTCGCGTATCAATATGACAATTTATAATGGGAACGCTAATTCTCGTGGTTTTAATTGGGTTACCAATCGTTCAGTTACGGCTAGTGCAGTTATTTATACACGTAAGTGGGGGGAAGGACCTGGTGATTGGGACGCTCCGATCCATGCTCCTGGTGTTAAAAATGAATTTTACCCAGGTTACGTCAGTTGGAAGGCTAAAATCATTGACTTAATTCCTGATGCCGCCTATTACTACCGCATTGTGGCTGATGACATCATGTCGCCAATTTATTATTTTAAAGTTAGCAGCGGACAAGATGAATATAATATTTTGCACGTAACCGACACCCAAAATTATGTCGCGGAAGAATATGAATGGGCGCGTAAAACAATGCGAATTGCCACCGAACGTTTTGGATTAGCCGATAACATTATTCATACTGGCGACTTCGTACAAACTAATAAAAATCCAGAATCTAATATTATTGAATGGGGTTACACTCTTGATATATTTAAGGAATTTTATACAGGGACAGTATTAACTCCAGTCGCGGGCAATCATGATGCCGCTCATAATATGTTTACGAGTCATTTTAATGTGGAAATACCGCCGCTTGCGGAAACAAACATGGGGTTTTATTATTCTTACGACATTGATGATATTCATGTCACTGTTTTAAATACGAATGAAGGTTTATCAATGAGTACACCCCTTGCCGCTAATCAACTAGCGTGGTTAGAAAATGATTTAGCTAGCACAACCGCTACTTGGAAAATTGTAGCGACGCATAAAGGTCCCTTTACGACAGGGCGCCATGCTTTAGAAGGTGATATTGCCTCATTACGGAATGACTTATTACCTCTTTTTAGCGAGTATCATGTTGATTTAGTGCTCCAAGGGCACGATCATGTTTATGCACGCACGAATCCCTATCACTTCGATAACACAGGGTTTGTGCCTAATTTAGAGGCCGAAATAAAGACATTCAAAGAAGGCAATCATCTCTATGATTATCACGTTAATCCTGGGACTTTTTATGTGATTCCTAATACGGTTTCAGGTGATAGTAAAAATCTCTCACCCATTACTCCTAATAGTGAATTACCAAGTTACTTCTCCTTAGCGCACTCGCCCGTTAACAATAAGCATTTAAATATCCAGCCTAATCTCCCGATGTATGGGCAAATTGCCATTAAGAATGGGAAGTTAATGTATAAGTCATATGTTATTGATTTTGATGGTAAAGATATGCTTTATGATTACTTTGGTATTTTCAAATACACTAGTAAAGAAGCAAGTCGAAAAATTAATAATTTACCCACTACTTACAGTGGGTCGATTAAATATGAACTTGCGGAAGCAGTAAGTTATTACAATAATCTTCCTGCCAACGAATTAGCGAAAGTAAGCGATGAATTAAAAGAAAAAATCGCTAATTTATCGCGGTTTACAAGCGCTACTGCCTATGACAATAGTCGTGAAGTTGTTTATCTTATAAGTATGCTACCGCGGCCCGTTTATACGGCAAAATACGAAGAAAAACTTAATATAATTGCCGAAAAATACGAAAATCTATCAAACATTGAAAAAACATTCGTCGAAAACTATGATTTATATACATGTTATCGTAGTGAATTTGAGTGGCGAAAAAGTGCTGCTGAAGTTGATGTCTTAATTGTAGATGCCGTTACCCGGGAAGATGTAATTAACGCTCGTGCGCAATATGAAACTCTCTGTGAAGCAGCAAAAGCATACGTTGAAAATTACTACATTCTTCTTCGTCTAGAACATACTTTTAATATTAACGGAGGTAGTGAAGATGAGTAAGAAAAAACTTTTTTTGACTTTGTTATTACTACCCTTACTTTTTGGCTGTGACAATAAAAAATCAAGTTCTAGCACGGAAAAAAACGAGTCGTCTAGCGTTTCAACTGTGGAAACAATACAACTAGAAACGCCGATACCCGAATATAGTGTGGGAATGGTAAGTTGGTTACCAATTGAAAACGCTGACAGATACGAAATAGTGCTTAATAATGATCACTACCAAACTACGGAAACTAGTTTTAGCATTGAAGAATTTGGGGCGTATACTTTTAAGATCAAAGCCGTTGCCCTTACTCTCTCCATGTTTACTGATTCACCATGGTCCGCGGAAATATCATTTGAATATAAAGCATCAGATTTGCCGGCAATGTTTCTTGCAACTTCTTATCTTCGTTTACAAATGGGGGAAACTTATACTATTGTGGCCAAAGATATCGACGAAAATATTCTTGATGGTTTAACTTTTAGGGGTTATGATATTAGCTCAATCGTGATTGATGATAACGGAGTGGTTACGCCTGAGTACCCTGCTCTTAATTATGTTGAGGTGCGAAAAGATCGTTATAAAACGGCGACTATGTATATTGAAGTTGTGCCCACTCTTTCTTCAAATCTTGGTCATGAGATTGAAATGATGGTTGGTGAAGCTTTTGATCTTGATATCCAAAGTTTACCGGCGCTGAAAGAAAGTGATTTATTAACTTATGAAAGTAGTGATCCTGAAGTATGTTTTGTTGGTGATACGGGCATTATTAGTGCCGTTAAAGTTGGAATTGCTACTATTGATGTTGCGTGCTCAAACGGTGGAACCACAACTATTGTCGTTAATGTTATTCCGCTGATTCCCGCAACTATTACTTTCACCGTCACCATACCAGCGGCACTTGCGGACAATTACGCTATTTATTTAGTGGGTTCCTTTAATGATTGGGCGCCACTTGATCCTAACTACTTATTCGTGAAAACGGATAATCCGCTTGTGTACATAGGCACATTTTCGACCTTTAATATCCGCACGGTCATTAACTACAAATATATATTAAAAACACCAAGTAGTTATTGTTGGGAAGAATATAATCATGATGTGATGGCTAATCGGCCACTGCGTATTACCGAAATCGAAATGCAAGTATATGATACAGTGACGGTTTGGCAACCGGAAGTATAATAAATATCATCGTTTGCCTACGAAAAAAGCGACTTTTCACTAGGTCGCTTTTTAACATATAAGTTTATCTTGTTCGAGCCTTAATTTTGGCTTAATTTTAGGGAACAAGTTCAATTTAAGTGGAGCAGCTGACGGGAATCGAACCCGCACGGTTAGCTTGGGAAGCTAAAGTTCTACCACTAAACTACAGCTGCGTATTTTTATTATACAAAAAAAGAACAAAGACTATAACATAAAGCGCTTTTTAAATTCACGGAAAAAGTTAATACGAAGGATTATCGCTGTACTTAAGAAAATGGCGAGCGCAACACTGATTGAGACAATCATCGCCCACTCAAGCGGCCGTCCCTTGCGGAGATAGAGCGCGACAGCACTAAAGACAATCGAAATTACGACAAAGATTAAAAGAGGAAAGAAATTTTGTTTTTGGCGAGCAATATTACTAAAGAATAAAGTTGCCGTCGTTATAAGTCCGGCTACAACGACGAGCGATGCAACTTCAATGCCAGGCCACTTTGGAAATATAAGATAAATGATAACAATTAAAATCGTGATGTGGATTGATGTTTTAACAGCAATGCTTGTACGATTATGTTCCACTAAAGTTGGGGTAAAGACAAATGACCATATCATCCATAAACTCCAGATGGCAATTACACTCCACGCTGGACCACCAACTAAAATATTAACTAAACCACACACAAAGGCCGCTAAAAGGAAGGGGAACTTCGCCCAGTAAATAGCGTTCCGCCGTAAGTCGCGGCGAATATTTTTAGCGGGATACACGACTTTTATGTTCATATAAGGCACTTCCTTCGATATTTATTTGTAAGTTATCACGCATTAAGAGCCGATAAAGTTCCTCTTCAAAGGAAGGATCTTTGGTACTCTTGGTAATAGTTAAAGTGGCAATTTTGTTAAAAGTAACTAAAGTAATGGCCGCTCGATTAACTTCTGGTGGTCCTAAAACGAAATCGTAACTCTCGATATAGTCATTGAAGTGACTAGGCGCACTAACGACCCCTAAGTTACTAAAAGTGGTCGTAAAGATTGCTTCCCCCATTAACCCATACGCCATTTTAGCAATCGGTGATTTAAGGAAAAGGGGAAAACCGCGCATATCCTTATTCATCCGATAAGTTGAATACATCATCTCACTCATTTTTTCATAACTCGTACCCGTCGCAAGCTGTTCTTTAACGAGAGGTAAGGCATCTTCCACATTGGTAATGTCATTGATGGGGAAGCGGATACTTCCATAAAGCGAGAAATTAGCGAGAGTGTTCGACGGATAATATTTTCTTAAATCAACGGGTACTTGGATTGCAATATCCCCACTATTAGCATCAGTTGCGTAGCGACTTGCAATAAGCAAAAGCGCTAAAACATAAGCGGTGATGGTTACTCCATAACTTTTAGCGGTTGTATATAATTCATCAGCGTTAAGTCGAAAGTGTAAGATTTGAGTAGGTCGAATATTCGCAATCTTGCCACTCATTTGTAGGGCGCGCTTTTCTTTAAACCCGCTTCGCTTTGTTACCGTTGTGCGTTTAAATTCATTAGCGTCTTCTTCTGGTAAAGGGGGCCCATTAATATCTAAAACACTAGGATGAGCGCTACTTTCGACGCCAAAGAGCCGAAGATAAGTGTCAAGCAATGTTTGTAAGAAAATCATGCCGCCACGGCCATCAGTTAAACAATGGAAAAACTCAACACTAACTCGGTTTTTGTAATATAAAACACGGAATGATTTCGAACCAGTAGTTGCAACTTTAATCGGACGACACGGTAAGTGTTCTTCTTTTTCAATCGCATATCGTTGTTTATTTGCATCTAAATAATGCCAAAAGAATCCTTTTTTTAAGGTTGTGGCAAAGCGCGGAAATCGTTTAATGGTAAAGGTCAGGGCAATTTGTAGTAACTCAGGAACAACTTCATCAAGTAAATTAGCCGATAAACGGAACACGGCTTGAAAGCCATGTTTCATTGACAAAGGATAAATTTTAGCCGCGTCATCAAGGGCGTAATATAAAAGGGGAGGGCGAGCGTAAAAGCCCCCGAGATTTTCATTATCTAAGCGGCGCATCGCTTCTTTGGGAGCGACACCGATGGCATTAAAGTACATCAGGGCCTGTTCCAAGTCTTTACGGAGTTTCTTTTCCTCGCTTAACGGTAAACTCATATGTTGTTTAAAGTTCACCATAAAAGCTTTTACGGCCGCAGCCTCACCTTCATTTAAGTGATTTAAATATTCAATAAATTGACTTACTTTTCGTTTTCTCATGGCAATGTTAATTATATCATGACTATAAAATCATGAATTTGTGAACATATTTTGATATTTATTACTTTTTAGGTTTAAGGGGATAAATACCGCTGACAGGTAAAGTAAACATAAAGCCAACAACTTGTTTTTTGCAGCCAGCAACGATATCTTGAACAGCTTTAACAACCTGACTAACTTTTTCGGTCTCGGGAATAACAGTGAAAATCGTTTTTGAATTCTTTTGGTCGTTTTCCAGTGACCGCGCAAAAGGACCAGCAAGTAAGGATAAAAGTCCTTCATTTTGCATGATCGCCGCCGCCATTCCTTGCGAATCAATAATAGTAGCGCCCCGAACTTGTAAGTCGATAAACTTTTCTAAAATACGATCTAAATACGATAAATCATTTAAAACAATAAATAAGATTTGCATAATTATGCTCCTTTCTCCGTTAATTCAACACCTTCAAGGCTTGATAATTTTTCAAGGCGATCAAGACCTCCAATTTCGCCAGCTTTACTAATGGCAAACTTCGCAAAGACAGGTCCCATTGTTTCATACACTAATACTGATAACATTATTATAGTCGAAATTGCGGGATACATGGGTGCCATTTGTGTATAAACAATTGCAAGTAACCCAATGGAGACCCCACCTTGCGGTAATAATGCAATACCTAAATACTTTTTAACAGTGGATTCGGCCTTAACGGCATTAGCCCCTACGACGATACCAATCCACTTCCCAAAACCGCGGGCTAAGATATAAACCCCAGCAATTAAGAGTAAGAGCGGGGTTGTGCCTAAAATAGCTAAGTCTAATCCTGCTCCAGCGAGCGTAAAGAATAAGACATAGAACGGGGTGGCAAAGTCATTAATGGCATTAAAGGTCCGTTCGGGCTTTCGTGAAATATTGGCAATCATTGAACCAATCATAATATTCGATAATAACTGACTAAATGATAAGCCGTGTGGTTCAAGGAAATAGTTAATTAAATAAGTTAGACCAATCACTCCCATAACGGCAATAAGGGCGAGCACTTGTAAGTCATCACGAATCCGGTCAAATTTATTCGCTAAGATTGATAAGAGCCAGCCAATTACCATCCCTAGAGCGATCGAACCAAATACTTCAATAAATGGTTTTAAGATCATAAGCCACACGGGGGGTAAGGGACCAGTGGGCGCTAAGATTTGGGCAAAAGAAATAAAGAATCCAAATACAACAATACCAAAAATATCATCAAGGGCAGTAATTGGTAAAATCGCACGAGTGACAGGACCATAAGCTCGATATTGCCTGATAACCATTAAAGTGGCAGCGGGCGCGGTTGCCGCACTCATTGACGCTAAGATTAAACCAAAAGCGACATTAACGTTACTAAACGGATTGTAACCATCGGGCATAATAGCAGCGGGCTTTGGTAAAAAGAACATCGCCGCAAAGACAACTAAAACGGCACCTAACACTTCGGTCGTGGTCATCACTAAGATTGGTTTACCGACCCGTTTAATCGATTTGATACTAAACTCAGCCCCAATTGAAAAAGCGATAAAGGCAAGCGCAATTTGGCTAATAAAGCTTAGACTATCACTATCTTTAACCGTAATTATGCCGCCAAAGCCTTTGAAAATGAGACCCATTGAAGGTCCAAGTAAAAGACCAAAAATTAAATAACCAGAAACGTTTGGTAATTTTAATTTTCGGGTCACAAGTGAGCCGACAAAACCGACGGCAAGCACTATGGAAAGTTTTAGAATTAAAACAAAAATTTCATTCATAACCTTACCTCACCTAAAAATAATTAAATTTCTTAATTACTCCTATGAGGTTAGCTGGCGGGTTCAGGACATTAAGACTATCCTTACAATATATTTGATTCACCCCAATCGACTTTTGGGTCCCCCACTCATAAGGATTCGGAGTCCCCTATATCTTATTAGATATAGTAGTAAATGTCAATGTAATTACGGTTCTTTTGTAATAAAAAGGCAGTTTTAGGCCGGTTCTTTCTTTTTCTTAGTGATTTTTCGGTATATTAAGTCAAATAACGAGACAAAGGTTGAAGTTAACACTAAGGTAACAACCGTAAATACGCCAACTTGGGTAAACTCTAATGAATCGCCATCAATAATAACAACGGAAATAATCATACCAATGAACGCTAAGATGAGATAAATAGTTTCGGCAATTAATTTAGCGACAAACAAATTATTCGTTTTAGTGTTAATAAGCCGCATTATTTCTTCAGGTGGTCCCGCGGGATACTCAGTTACGATAACTAAGAAGACACCAAAAGACACTATTACTATTCCAAGAAAGGAAATAAGGGCTCTAACAAAATAACTACTTTCAAGCGGATTGAAAGTATCAAATAAGATTCCCCACACCGCGATAATAAGCGAAACAAGAAAGATATTGAGCCACGTAAACACCAGCGCTTTGTTCTTAGTAATAATAAATAAAAGTATTATTGTAAATGTTCCAAATGCTAACGAGGCTATCCCAATCGTACTTTTAAGAGTGCTAAAGTCCCCATTTTTGAATAATTGTAAAGAGATACGCGCTAAATAATAATTAAGGGCATCAATGGGGGCGGTTCCCATATTTGTATAAATAATAATTTGTACGCCAAAACCAACGATAATAAGACCAATTATATAGACAATCAACTTTATGATAAAGGTTTTATCTAACTTAAATTTGATGTTTTCTTTTCTATTTTCCATACCCCGTAATTATAACAACATTCGCCACCTAATTCCATAAACTAACAACGTAAAATTTAGGTAAAAAATAAAAAGACAAATAATCCGTAATTTTGATTATCTTTGTGTGGGCCACACAAGAAAAATATCCCTTTCCTTTTGTCTAGGATTTGAGGTACATCTCAAACGGCTAATTTTATTGTATTTGTTCCCTTCTATTAGACAGTGGGTTGATTAATTTTAGGGAACATATTCATCTTGAATGGAGCAGGTGACGGGAATCGAACCCGCGTATTTAGCTTGGAAGGCTAATGTTCTACCATTGAACTACACCTGCATACGTCACTGGCGGACCAGACGGGACTCGAACCCGCGATCTTCTGCGTGACAGGCAGACATGTTAACCACTACACTACTGGTCCATTGCTTTACTATTATAGTAAAAATACGATTAATATCAAGTCTTATTATTCATAAAAAGAAAAACCAACGGTTAGGTTGGTTTCTCATTTACTTTTAGTTATTTTTAGAAAAATGTTTTACGCGCTTCAGCTTTAATTTCGGCTGATGTTGCAAACGGAATACGTGTAGTGTAACCTTCTCTTGCCGCCACAATCATCTTGGTCGGCCAGGCGAAGACATCACTATTCCAACGATTGACGACGTCATTATAAAGTTCACGTGCAGCGGTAATTTCGCGTTGAAGATAACTGTTTTGTTGCATTGCATCTTGAATCGCTTGATGGGCTTTGAGTTCGGGATAGTTTTCAAAGGCGATATTAAGACGATTGGTAACATCGCCAACTTGGCCAGCGACTAAGTTCCGATTTTCATCTAAGGTAGCGCCACTGCGTGCAGCGGCAATGGTAGTAAAGGTATCTTTATCAAGCGCGACCGCCCGATTGACTAAACCAACAACGTTATTAAGGATAACGACGCGTTGTTCTAAGTAGTTATCGATTTGACTTGCGTGGTGTTGAATCCGTTGTTGTAATTGTTGGAAGTGTTTTTTAGCTTGAATCTTCTTAAATAGGAAGATAACGCCCGGAATAATTAGCGGGAACCAGAGTAAGACTTCAAAAAGGGTTGACCCCCATCCTACTTTCACTGGTAGCTGTTTACTAATTACGTTAACATCATGACCTTCTTTACTAACTGGTCCAGTTAATTCATCTAATTCATTTGCCATAGTATTTTTCTCCTTTCTTTAATTATACTATTAATAAATTAATTAATTACTTAAAAAGTTTGTCTAATTCCTCGTTATCTTGTTCGATAAATTTAGCGCCAACGATAAAGGCCATTACGTGGCGTCCTGTAACTGGTTTATGATCGGGAGTATATTTGCTTAGATATTCACCAATCTTATCAAAGAATGATTGATCTTTGGCTTTTTTAACATTTTCTTGATCAAGGACTTTAATGGTGGCATGCGATTCTCTTTCAACTGGAATATATTCAGTCCATGGGACGGGAACCATATGGACACTGCCATTCCCCGCCGTTTTAGCGACGTAATCGACCCGTTCAACGGTGGTAAAGCCGTGACTTGTAACACTAACGGTATCAAAGTCTTTTCCTTTTTGCACAATCTTCGTTTTCAAAATGTTTTGGGTATGACTATCAGGATGACTAAAAGCACTACTTGGGAATTGGTTTACTGTTGATTCATGTTCATAGAATGAAAGGTGCGATTGATATTCTTTTTCATAAATAAATTCGTGCGGTTTATGTTGTTGATAGAGAGGAATTGCTAAAACAGGGGCAATATTGAAATAGAAACGATGGAGATAGTCATTATTGTAGTTAACAAATCTCCGCCTAATTTCTTGATTATCATAATGATAGTAATTTTGCGGATCACCGCTATAATCAAAAACTTGTGAGTGGTGGGACCGAATCATATTTAAGTTTTTATTTTTAAAGAATTGGAAATTATCACCAAAACCAACGGTTTTATCTTTAATTAAGTCTAAAATTTCACTTTGACCTAACGCAGTAAATAGTAAGCGATATTCAAGTTCATGGTTTCGGTCATAAGCGTTAAAAAGCGCTTCAAATTCAGTATTGCCAATTGGTGTAAATTGTCGACCTTGTTTAAGCGCTTTTGCACTTATTTTTTCCATTTCTCGCTTTTCTTTTTCCACGAAACGGCGCAGACTCTTTTCAGTCCAATCAAGTGGTAATTGCGGATAACGCGTAAACACTAAATTAGGGGCCGCTTCATTTCCGTAAATAATATAAGTATCGTTATCATAATACGGACAAGGTTTATTGACCGTCGCGACTAATGTCTCACTTCTTGTTTCACGACGCGCCTTCCCATCAACGTAAACAGTGACCGTATAAGTAACAACGAGTGAACCGCGATATGTTTTAGTGCCCATAGTCATATTGAGCACGCGAGCAAGCAAGAACGGATTACCTTGAATTTCGCCTGATTGCACAAATAGCGCTGATTCATTATCGGGGGTAAAATCGCCTAACCCATATTTGCGCACTAAGTAGTCTAGTCGTCGTGCATCAAAATAAGGATCCATCGTTAGGATTGGAATTGTTTTTTCCACTAGCATGGGGGTCATATTCGCATCAAATAGAGCGTTTAACGGATTAACTTGGGACCATGCGAGACTAACTTTTGCTTCACGTTGCTCAATAAGAGCGCTAAGTCTAGTTTGCGAATCACGAATGCGCGGTTTGATTTTTTTACGAACAACCACAATCGTTGTGATTGCTAGGGCTAATCCAAGAACAGCGATGATGACGCGCGCGAAGGTTGGCATTTTTAATAGGTCTTCGTTATTTGGTGTGGAAAGCACAAGGAAAGCAATAAAAATAATAAAACCAACGATCGTTAAAAATAAAAGGAAGGCCTGCAAAGCACGCGCTTTACCAAGAGCCTTTTCTTCATTAGCGATTTTGCCGTTTAACGTATTAATTTCTTTAACCGTAAAATCATTTTCTTCAACATTGATTGCACTTTTCTTTAGTAACTCGTCAAAAAACTTATTTACATTTTCATTGTGTAAGCCTTTAAAGCGATCACGATATTCCTCAAGCGGATCAAATATTAGTTGTTTGCTCATAGTTTAATTATAACAAAGGTGCGATTAGATGGTGCCTAAAACAAATAATTTCTTGCAAATTAATTACTGTCAATAAAACGAATAAGTGGTTCGTAACCAACATAACCGACTCTCGTGCCAACTGGCTTTCCGTTTTTAAAAAGTTTCATGGTTGGAATCGAAAAGACACTAAATTGTTGCGCAAGTGAACCAAAGTCATCAACATTGACTTTTAAAATGGTAACATCTTTACGGTTTTCATTAAGTTTATCAAGAACGGGACCAAGCATTCGGCAAGGACCGCACCAATCAGCGTAAAAGTCGACTAAGACGACTCCGTTTGCAATAATATCTTTAAAATCAGCAGCGTTTCCTAAGTATTTAATCATAAGCACCTCCTCTTAAATTAGTGACAATAGCGCTAAAAGCACTACATGAACGGGATAGAAGGCATAATAGATAAGGCGCCAAGCTTTACTACTATGTCCTAACTCTCCATTATAAAGTAACAAGAGCGGAATCCCTAAGAGCGAGAAACTTTGTAACGCTACATCAGGTATTTCACTATTGTATACGCTTAAAATATACCAAATGACACTGATGAATAAAAGAGAAACGCAACTTGCGACATTATACACATGCTGTGCGCCTTTTTGGGCAGCGTTTTCAACATTTGCTTCTTCAATTTGGGTGGGAGTCGGGTACTCTTTAAGTAAGTAGTTAGTAAACTTGCGGGCTACGTAAAAGCCAATGATAACCGCTAAGCCAAAGATGCCTTGGTCTCCGGCAAAGGCAATAAGCCAAGCGTTATCAATAAAATGAATGAGGATATTCATCGTTAAGACAGCGAGAAAGGGAAGTAGATAATACACTTTCTGCCATTCTTTTCTTTCCAAATAGACGAGTAAACTAGCGGCACCACCTAGTGTTGCAAAAATGTTTTTAAATTCAAGGACGGGATCATAAAATAGCACACCAACAATCATCACTTGCAAAATCAAATACAAGGATAAAAGTCGAAATAAGTATTTATTACTATTCTTAGTGTAAACTACTCCTTCACTAATGAAAAAAGCATAAAGAACAAAAGCAATCCGTCCGATAATACGCATAACTGTATAAATGGTGAAAGTTGGATTAACAAAAACAAGGGCAACATGATCAATAACAACCGCCACTATTGCCATTATTCTGAGTGTGAATGAATTTAGTATTAAATGCTTATTGGCTCGCATATAAAGTAGCTAGTGAAATAATATAAGACACTAAGTTATTAGTGATATGCGCAACTGTCGAACCAGCCAAACCTTCTTTTTCATAGATAAAACAAAACACTAATCCACTGACTATATAACCAGGTATATTAATAAACTCCTCAATTAATTTGGCATAATCAACCGTATTAGCGTCCGTCATTGGAACATTAAAGTGAAGGAAACCAAAAACGAGTGCACTAATAATGTAAGCCGCAATGTTATTTTTCTTAGCGATAGCTGCAAATAATCCAAAACGATATGTTAATTCTTCGACGATTGGTCCTAGCAATACTATCCACAGAAAAGAACTAACAGGGTAGCGCGAAAGTATCAAATTAATCGTTTGTTGATTTAAGTTTTCTTCGGCTTTACCAAAGATAATTTGCATTAATAAAGTCGTAGTAACAGAAGTAATAATAACAATAAAACCATAAAATATACCACGAAGATATGGCTTAATTTCTGTAAATTGTTTAACAAGCGGAGCAAGGGATTTGGTCAATAATAAAAATCCAACAAAAGCGGTAAAGGTTATGACATAAGTCAAAAAGTTAGTCCAAGCATGAAAAGCAATTTCATCATCTGCTCCAAACGCAGCTTCCATAATGATTTGAACGATAAAAATAGTTAGCACTAACACAATCAAACCAAAAGCAAACGCCAAGTAATTAATCCGTGCGCTATCCTTTGGCTTTCGGTTTTGCGGAAGCGGTTCAAGCATAAAAGTTACTTGACTACGCTCACTTTCATTACTTACTTCATTAATATTTTTTTCTTCATCTTGCATACATTAAGATTATAACATTCTGACAATTTTTACGATACTAAAGCAAAAATAAATAATTCTTGATAGAATTAAACTATGGGTTATGTCATAAATAAAAGTTATGTAAACGAAATAGTTGTGGAGAAATCACGATTTATTGCTCTTTTGCATCCACTTAGTAGCGACGAAGATTTTGATGATCACTTTGAAAAATCAAAAAAGACATATCGTGACGCTAGGCACTATACTTTTGCTTTTAGATATGGCAACTTAGAAAAATGTAGTGATGATGGTGAACCGCAAAACACCGCGGGATTACCGCTTTTAAATCTACTCAAAAATCATAATTTAGTGAATACTGCAATCATTGTTGTCCGTTATTTCGGCGGAAAAAAACTTGGGGCAGGACGTCTTCTTCGCACCTATGTTGACGCTGGTAACAAGGTTATTTTACTAGCGGATAAATACTTAGAATTACCAGCCTTTCAATATGAAATTAGTGTCCCAATTAGTGATTATGAAAGAACTAGACACTACTTAGAAAAAGATGGATATGTTATTGATGAAAGTGATTTTAGTGAAATTGATGTTAGGGTTTTAGTACGGGTAAGCAAAGATAACGAAGAATCATTTGAAAGCCTATATAATGTGATAAGTAAAAAAGAAACAGTCATGCATAGGAAATATCGAGATGAACAAGAATGATAAAAGCAATATTAACCATATAATCGGTATTGTTTCCGGTAAAGGCGGAGTTGGTAAAAGTTATGTAACGGGCTCTTTAGCGGTCGAACTTGCAAAGCAAGGTTATCGTGTCGGAATATTAGACGGGGATGTTACTGGCCCCTCTATTCCGCATATGTTTAATATTGATAGCGGTGTTTATGGTGATGAGGAAATTATATATCCCGCCGCGAGTAAAGTCTTCCACATTAAAATAATATCAAGTGCCCTTCTGCTTGCTCACGATGAAGATCCAATTATGTGGCGCGGTCCTTTAATTGGTAGCCTTGTTACCCAGTTTTACACCACAGTTAATTGGGGTGAATTAGATTATTTATTAATCGACTTCCCACCAGGGACTAGTGATGTCGCCATCAGTGCGTTTGCGAATATTCCAGTCGATGGTATCATTCTCGTAACTACTCCACAACAAATGGTTCAACAAATTGTGAAAAAAACTTACAAGATGGCCAAAGAGATGAAAGTAAAGTTAATTGGTGTTATTGAAAACATGGCTTATATTGTCTTACCCGAAAGCAAAGAAAAGTATTATCTATACGGCCAAAATAAGTTGGAAAATTTACAAAAAACATTTCCAATTAAGGTTTTAGGATCACTTCCCTTGCTACCAGCGAATACAAAACTTGTCGATGAAGGTAAAATAGAAGTAACCGATACCAGTGCATTTACAAATGTAGTTGAATCACTAATAAAGGAGTTGGAATATGAATAAATATAAAGAAAGACGCGAACGGCTTTATAAAAAGCTCGCGAATGATAGTGCCCTTATTCTTTTTAGTGGCAGTGAAATAAAGAAAAGTGCGGATGCATTTTATGATTTTGAAGTTAATCGCAATTTCTTTTATTTAACGGGTATTAAACAAGAAGGCTCAATTTTATTTGTAACTAAAATCCGCAGTAAAATTAAAGAAACTATTTTAACGAGTCCTTATGACGCTCATAAAGAAATATGGACCGGTCGGCGGTTGAAACCAAGTTCCGCGACTGAAATATGTGGTATTGAAAACTATAAGAGCACTGATGAATTTGACACTTTGCTTAAAACCTTAGAAGGCAAAGTTACCACTATTTACCTTGATCAAGAACCTGGTATCTTAACACACACAGGGATGCTAACAACACGTTTTGCTCTGCAAATCGGGGGTATTCCTGAGACGAAGGTCGAAAATGTTTATCCTTTAATCGTTCGGATGCGGATGGTAAAAGATGAAGTAGAAATACAGTTAATCAGAGATAGTATTGCGCTTACTGGTAAAGCTTTAAGTCACGCTCTTACTAAAATTAAACCAGGAGCGTATGAATATGAAATTGCGGCCGCTTTTGAATATAAGATTAAAAAAGCACATGGAAAACTTGGGTTTAGTACTATTGCGGCAACAGGCGATAATGCCGTTATCTTGCACTATCCGAATTTAGGTTCTAAACTTGAACCTGGTCAATTACTTCTTCTTGACTTAGGTGGACATAACAATATGTATACCGCTGATATATCAAGAACTATTCCGGTCAGTGGCAAATTTACGCCTCTCCAAGTTACGGTTTATGAAATCGTTCTCGCGTGCAATAAAGCTGTCATTAATTTTATTAGACCAGGCAAGACGATTATGGATTTACAAAATTATACACGTGAATTTCTTAAGGACCGCTTAGTGAAGGCTAAATTAATGGACCCAAGTGAAGATATTAGCAACTACTATTATCATGGTGTCAGTCATCACTTAGGACTTGATACGCATGATCCAAGTGATCGCGCTTTACCGCTAGAAAAAGGTAATGTAATCACAGTAGAACCAGGACTCTATTTTGCTAAGCACGGTATTGGAGTCCGGATTGAGGATAATATCCTTATTACGGAAAAAGGGGCCGAGAACTTGTCAATTAGTATTCCCAAAGAAATAAAGGAGATTATTAGTTAATGGAAAAATATATTTTAACAATTGACCAAGGGACAACCTCGACTAGAGCTATGCTCTTTGATAAAAACGCGGAAATTGCTTTTATCGCCCAAGAGGAAGTAAAGTGTTATTTTCCAAAGCCAGGATATGTTGAACAAGATGCAATTGAGTTATGGCTTAGTGTCCTTAGTGTCATTAACCAAGTGCTGATTAAAGCAAATCTAACCTTTTATCATATCGCGGCAATGGGAATTACTAATCAACGCGAAACAACGATTGTATGGGATCGAAACACAGGAATGCCTGTCGCTAATGCGATTGTGTGGCAAAGTCGACAGAGCGCTAATATTTGTAATAATCTTAGTAAACATAAAAATATGATTCATAAGAAAACAGGCTTACTTATCAATCCATACTTTAGTGCAAGTAAAATTCGCTATATTTTAGACCATTTGCCGAGCGGGCAAGCGCGCGCAGAAGCTGGTGAACTTATGTTTGGCACTGTCGATACTTGGTTAATTTACAAATTAACAAATGAAACACGCCATGTTACCGATATTACGAATGCTTCACGAACGATGTTATTTAACATTAATACTTTAGACTGGGATGATGAAATCCTGAAAGTATTTAATATTCCGAAAAGTATGTTACCTAAAGTATTAGCGAGCGCTGATGATTTTGGCGAAACAAGTTATTTCCACAATACTATTCCAATCGCGGGGGTTGCAGGTGACCAACAAGCTGCCCTTTTTGGGCAAATGTGCTTAAAGCCAGGCGATGCGAAAAATACATATGGCACTGGTTGCTTTATGTTAATGAACATTGGTGACAAAGTGCATCTTTCCAAAAACGGATTGTTAACTACAGTAGCGTGGAAGATTGGCGATAGAGTCACTTATGCGCTTGAAGGGAGCGTGTTTATGGGTGGTGCAAGTGTCCAATGGTTGCGCGACCAACTTAAATTGTTTAGAAACGCGGCCGATACGGAAGAAATGGCGTACGCTGCCACGCAAAATGATAACATTTATTTTGTTCCAGCTTTTGTTGGATTAGGTACACCCTACTGGGATGATAATGCCCGGGGGGCTATTTTTGGTCTAACAAGAGAGGCGAGCAGATTAGAAATAGCAAGAGCCACCTTAGAAGCTATTGCGTATCAATCACGCGATGTCTTTGACATTATGATTAAAGAATCAAAACAAGACTTAAAAGTTTTAAGTGTTGATGGCGGCGCATCGGTCAATAACTATTTGATGCAATTCCAAGCTGATATTTTAAATACCACTATCCGTGTTCCTAAAGTTTATGAAACAACTTCACTTGGTGTTTGCTATTTAGCGGGACTTCACGTTGGTTTCTTTCCATCAATTAGAACAATTACCAGGATTCACGAATATACTCGGACATACAAACCTAAAATGGCTGAAAAAGAACGGGAAGACAAGTACGCTGGTTGGAAAAAAGCAGTACGGGCCGTCCTTACTTTTAGTAAAGAAGAGTAAAATTAATACAATTCACATTTCGTAAATTTTAAATTTTTTTATAAAAATAGTATATCGGTAATTATTTCTTGATATAATTAAGTGTAAGGAGGTAAATGATGATGATGAAAGGTTGGCAATTTACAAAAACTAACGCCCCTTTGACGTTAGTAGAAAAAGAAATCCCCAAAGCTTTACCTGGGGAAGTTGTGATTAAGACAGGAGCATGCGGGCTCTGTCATAGTGATGTTGGAGTGTTGCGCGATGAAGGGTGGCTTAGTATGATGAAAGTCCCCATCATAATGGGACATGAATGCGCTGGTACAATTATTGAAGTTGGAAAAGGTGTTAAGGACTTTAAAGTCGGTGATCGCGTCGCTATTTGTCCAACTGGTCCTTCGGGTAAAGGAGCCCCAGGGTATCTATATGATGGCGGTTTTGGCACGCATGTTCAGGCTAACGCTCAAGATTTAGTTCTCGTACCTGAAGGACTAACAATGGCCGAAGCTGCGGCAGCTACGGATGCTGGGATGACTTCTTATCACGCCATATTTACAATTGGGAAAGCTCGTCCTGATATGAATATTGCGTTAATTGGCATTGGTGGCTTAGGGCAATTTGGGCTCCAAACTTTACTAGCGTCTGGTTTTAAAAACGTTTATGCTGTTGACATTAGTGAAGCAGCCCTCGAGTTAGCGCAAAAAATAGGCGCTAAAAAAGTAGTGCGCAACATTAAAGACCTAAAAGATAAAAACTTAGATTTAATTGTTGATTTTGCTGGTTTTGGTATTACCACGACCGAGGCCATTGAAACCGTAGTCCACGGTGGTACTGTTGTTTTAGTCGGTATGGGTCGCTTAGAGTTTAAGGTAAATGTTGCTGATTTTATCGTTGGCCAAAAACGGGTTCTAGCTTCTATTGGCGGAACAAAGGAAGGTATTGCCGCTATTTATGAATTGATGAAGAGTGGTAAATTAACTCCTAAACTGACCAAGATTAAACCAAGTGAAATTCCCGAAGGAATATTATTACTTGAACAAGGTAAAGTTCAAGGTCGGCTGGTCGCATGTTACGAAGAGTAGTGATACTTTTATTTGGTTTATCTTAAAATATACCGCTGGTTGCCTCAATCAGCGGTTTTTTTATAAAGTTCTAAGTTATATTAACATTGTTAATAAAACTATAGAAAAATTAGTCAAAAAATGGTGTTGTTTGTTATAATCAAGATATATGAATAATTTGATTACGCTTCTTTCTAAATCGGATTATGTAATTGTTGATTATGCAACTAAACTTGAACTTTTAAAATTGCGCATTCAAAACCCAACTTTATCATTTAAAATTTTAACGGTTGATGAAGTAATTTGTAAATTTTTAGGTGGCGCTAATGATCAAAGTCTTTTTGCCCTGATTGCAAAATATGATGGTCTTTCTTATAAGCATGCCCAAACAATTAATAACACTATCGTATTTCCCAGTGAAGGGAAAAGTAATAAAAAACTAAAAACATTAACCGCTTATCGTAATGCTTTGAAGGATTTGAATTTATTAGCGGCCGATCCGTTAGTTACTTATAGTCTAAAAAATAAAACGATACTCTTACCAAAATACTTAGAAAATAATTATCTTCTTATCAACCTTTTAAATCAAGTTCAAACAAATCTCATATTTTTAGACAATGTGCATAATTACACTCATAGCGTCACAATTTTTCCAACTGGGATTGATGAAGTTTATGATGTATTAAATCAGATTTCAGGATTGCTTGCGCACGGAGTTCCTTCGCATAATATTAAGATTATTCGACCAACAAATAATTACGAAAAACTCCTCCGTAAATTAGCGCCACAATTTAATATTGTATTAGGGCCCGAATTATTTCCCCTCAGTGCTTTTACGGATGTCAATATATTTGTAAATCAGTTTCGCGGTCAAAGAATAGAAACTTCCGATGTTTTTACGCAACTTATAGGATTAAACAATACTCCTTCACTTATAGCTCTCTATAACTTAATTCAGAACATTGATTTTGATGCGGTTGATAATAAGTATCATTATGAAATTTTAAGCGATAAAGTAAAAAGAGAATTCATCGCGCTCGACACTAATAATGGAATTGAATTTATTGAAGAAATACCATTGGTAAGCAATAATAGCATGCATTATTTCTATTTGAACTTTGCCCATGGTAGTGCACCAGCTATTAAAAGTTTAAGTCCTTATTTAAATAATGTTGAACGAAAAGAGCTAGGCTTGCTTGATGATGAGACTACGGCACTAATTGACGAAAATAGACTTATTACCACGCTTCTAAATAATAAGAATATCCATATTTCCTTCGCGACTATTTTAGGTCAAGAAAATTATGAGTTGAGTAATATTGTTAATAGACTTGAATACAATACTATTGAACATGATCTAGAATCGGATATTTATAGTCAGCAGTACTTAAATTATCTTTATGGAAGAGCGGCGGATAAATACATTCGTTACAACATCGATGATAGACATTTTGGGTCGCTGATGATGAGTAATGATAAACATCCTTACTACAATAGTTTTAATTTTGAATTCAAAGGCCTTGAATATGTGCATGACACTATTTATTTATCACCAACCAAAATTCAACTATATCAAAGTGTGCCCTTTGACTACTTTGCGTGTTATCTTTTGCATATTAAAGATGAAAGACCAAGCATTCATAAAGATTATGGAAGCTTTGTTCATAGTGTACTTGAACATAGTAAAGATGAACAGACTTTTATTGCTAGTTTTAATCACTATCTTGATCACTATAATTTTAGTTCAAAGGATCGTTTCTTCGTGGAAAACGATTATGAATTAATCGCGGAGGCCTTCCGTTTTAATAAGCGATATTTAGAAGTTGTTAAGCCCACGAACATACATTCAGAAATTGCAATTAAAGTACAATTTGCCGACAAATGTGTCTTAAACGGACGATTAGACCGAATTTTATTGTTTGAAAATGGCGATAAAAAATATGCCTTTGTTGTTGATTTCAAAACAGGGACCGCAAGTAGTAGACCCCGATATTATGCAGAAGGATTAGAACTCCAATTACCAATCTACGGTTTATTGCTTTCTCTTGATTGCGAGTATAAAGAATATGATGTAGCGGCTCTTCTTCTAAATTCAATTCAGTTAGGTTCATCTTACGCTGCTGGCAGTCCCGAGACCTTCAAAGAAGCAATAAATGAGAATTTATATTTCACAGGAATATTAGTTAATGAACCAGAAAGATTATCAGTAATTAATGCAAACGCTGATGGTCCCGAAACCTTTTTTAAGATTGGAGGACGAACGAAAATCAAAACCTTGGTGGATCTTACAAATCTCGAAGATTATAATCGCTATATTAAGTTAGCGCATGATAAAGTTGCCGAGACTTTTAATGGTATTAGAGCGAATGACTTTGCCGTCCGTCAAAAGTTTATTGGCGGCAATAGTTCAGCAAAATATTCGCCATATAAACAGTTAAGTTTTATCGCACAATACACTACTTCAAATGAGGATGATTATGATGAATAAAACGAAAGAAGACAAGATTGTATTTAGTCCCAAGCAAGAAGAAGCACTCTCTTTGGCCAAGGAAAACATCCTTGTTTCGGCTGGGGCTGGCAGCGGTAAAACCGCGGTTTTAGTCGAACGTATTATTCGTATTTTAGTTGATAAAGAAGTTCCGCTTGATCGAATTCTCGTTTTAACTTTCACGAAAGCGGGAGCCCAAGAATTTAAAAACCGAATTAAGAAAGCATTACGGGAAAAACCTGAACATGCTTCCAAAGCTTTCGCCGTTGATAACGCGGATATTACGACTTTCGATGCTTATGCTTTAAAGATTTTACGAAAGTATGGATATTATGCAGATTTAGATAGCGATGTTGTTAATCTTGATCAAGGCTTAGAATTGGTGCTTATGCGTCGATATTTTGATGAAGTTATGGAGGATTATTATAAAGATCCGCCTTTAGCGTTTCGTTATTTTACCAAACGCTTTTTATCAAAAAAAGATGACAAATTATTTGAACTAATAACTAAATTTGATAGCCAACTAAAATTACAAATTGATGCCGAGACTTATTTGGAAAATTATATAGAGAAATTTTATTCGGACGCTAAGTTTAAAGCAATTTATAAAGAATTTAATGAATATGTTGTAAATACCATTCGAAAAGTAGCGCAGGCTATTAAAAATCTTAATTGTGAGCGACATTTGCAAAAATATGAAACATTCCTGAACAAATTTGGCCAAATCTTATCTTTTGATGATTATATGAATGATTTAGATAGTTTCATTTACCAAAATCGTCCTGCTGGAACTCTTCGTGATTATCCCGAGGACCGACCATTTGCTAACATTATTAAAGAATATATTGCCGACCTGAAAAGTGTTCAAGTTTATGAATCACGAGCGAAAATGTACGAGGTCTTTCAAGAAACGAAAGGACATGCGGCTTTTATCCTCGAAATATATCGTAAAATTAGAGAACGATTAGCCGTTTTTAAAAATGAAAAAAGCGCTTATACCTTTAGTGATATCGCCTATAGCGCTTATAGACTTGTGTGTATTCCTGAAGTACAAAATGAATTAAGAAATCAATATGAATATATTTTGATTGATGAATATCAAGATACAAGTGATATTCAAGAAGAATTTATTCAAAAAATCGCTAATAACAACGTTTATATGGTAGGTGACATTAAACAAAGTATCTATGCTTTTAGAAACGCTAATTGTGATATATTTCGCGAAAAATATGCTCGCTACCGCGCTGGAAAAGAAGGAAAGAAAGTTGACCTAAATGATAACTATCGAAGTCGTCCCGAAGTACTAAATGCAATTAACGCGATACTAAATGAGCTTATGACTGAAGACTTTGGTAGTGCTAATTACAAGAAAGAACATCAAATTAATCAAGGCAATAAAAAGTACGATAAGTTTAAAGTTTCTAATCAAAAAGTTGGTCTTGAAGTTATTAATTATACAATTCCTAAAAAGAATAAAGATGAGCCGCTCGCCAATGAATCAATTCGTAAAAGTTTTGAATATGAAACGGAATATATTGTGAGCGATATTGAACGTAAGATTAAAGAAAAATACCAAGTTTTAGACAAAAATGGGTTGCGCGATGTAAGGTATGGTGACTTTACGATTCTTCTCGCCCAAGGCACAAAATTTGATGATATTGAACGCCGCTTTATTGACGCTGGTATTCCCGTCCATGTCCACAGAGATGAAAAGGCTAGTGAGAACAATATCAATATTGCGATTAATAACTTATTACGAATCTATATTGCCTACACGAAAGATGATGAACCACGTGGCTATGAATTTCGTTTAGCAGTGGCAAGTTTCTTACGCGGCTTTGTTAATAATTACACTGATCAAGCACTCTTTGATTTATTAAAAGATGAGAATTGGGACTTTACCAGTGATCCCGTTTTAATGCAAATTAAACATCTCGCTCAGACTAGTAATCATCTACCAGTTTCTAAAATAATTGATAAACTTGTCACTACTTTTGATATTTATGGTGCACTCTTTAATATTGGCGATTTAACCCAAAATAATATGAAATTATCGAATAAACTTGAAGAATTAGAAAATTTAGCGGCGCTTGGTCTTGATTTAGAAGAGATTGTAAATTACTTTGGAGAACGGGAGCGAATTGGTGTTGAAGTTGAACTTAAGCGGGTCAAGTTAGAAAAAGAAGCAGTTAATATCATGACGATTCATAGTTCGAAAGGACTTGAATTTCCAATTGTATACTATATGGATTTAGCAAATAATTTTTATCGGATGGAACGGCGACAAACTTTAACGATTTGTCCGAAGTATGGTTTTATACTGCCTGAGCCCGCTTTAAACATACAGAAAAGTTTTTTGGGTTATTTAGCGGACATTCGCTACAGCATTGAAACTCTTTCGGAGCGAATTCGTTTACTTTACGTTGCGCTGACAAGGGCAAAAGAATTAATGGTTATTATTCATCCTCTTGAAGAAAAGATAGACGAATTAAAACCTTTCGAAAAAACGAATAGTCTTAAGAACCTACTTCTTCAATCTCCCTACTATCAAAGTTTGATCAAAGAAGTTGAGATTGAATTCTTACCATTTAAAGATGTTGAGCCTAAAAAAGGTGACTTTGCTACCGAGTTTATAATTAAAAATCATGGCTATATTTTTGAAAGCGCAAAATTAGATTTTGCTATTAATGAAAAAAATGATGTTGATGAAAAAGTATTGCAACGTGGTATCTTGCTGCATCGCTATTTTGAAGAATATGATTTCGTAACAAAGAGTTTAGATTATATTATGGCCGCCAGTGACCGAGAACACATTCGCAATTTAGTTGCCCTACCTTTATTTGCGGGTGTTGAAAATGGCAATATTTATCGTGAATATGAATTCATTGATGAAAATACCAATAAAACATACGCGATTGATTGTTTTGTTGTCCTTGCCGATAAAATTATTTTAATTGACCTAAAATTAGCGAATATTGATCATCCAAGTTACGACTTGCAAGTTGAAAATTACGCTAGGTATTTAAAGAAGGTGTTTAGGTTACCAGTGAATGCCTATCTGCTTAGCATTTTGCATCTAAAGTATAGAAAGGTGGAGATAAATGAATAAAAAGATTTATACACCGATACATAAGGAAGACTTTAGACGACTTCTTCGTCATTACAATGTCCCAGAATCAATTGAAGATAATATTTTATACGATTTATACAGCGAATCAGTTGAATTACTTGTTGCTCACCATGAAACGTTTGACAATATACCTTATGTTAACCTTGACCATCAACGCTTGATTCTCCATCTCATTCATGACTACAATTACCGCATGCGAAATTTAGAACTAAATACGCGGCTGGAATTGTTAAAGAATGATTTATTTCATAATAAACTTATCAATGTGGTGGTTGATAAATATGGTAGTAGCGCGTTCTTTAAATATGATTCGGGGACGTACTTGACCCCATTTTCAATGGAAATATCGACCATTAATGTTTACCTAAATTTCATTATGTTGAAATTACCGTTGCTCCCGCTTGAAAATAGGAGAATGGAACTTTTTGCTGAATTACTCCGTAATGCCTTTTCCTATATACATACAATTACCGAATTGTTGGTACGCGGTTTTGAAAAAGAAGCGTTTGCTACGTGGCGGTCGCTTCATGAATTAGAAGCAACTTTACTTTTGATTCAAGATGATAAAATGTTAAAAGCTTATGAACAACACATCCTTTACTCTCTGGCCTTTAACAAACTTGTGCCCAAAGCAGAATGTGATCGAATATTCGTCGAAATCAAAACTAAAATGAAAGAATTAAACTTAAAAAGCAAAGATACTAAAAGGTTTATTGAATATGGTTGGCTTTTAGCGCATCAAGCCTTTGATATGAATATTCACAAGTTCAATTTTCGTGATGGTGTTCAAACTATTGCTAAGCTTGAAGATAAGCGTGAAGTATATAAGCTTGCTAGCGAAGTTACCCATAGTTCACCAGTCGCGCTTTTCACTAATCGTCGCTATTTTTTGGCTATGGTACTTGATAATCTTTACACGACATTTTTGCGAATTGAGGCCCTTTTTGCCGAGTTATATGTACAAAATGTTGAAAAATCAGAAGTTGATTTTTATAAAATTGCACGCGATATCTACCTTGAAGATATCAAACTAGTTCAGAGCCGAATACCAAGAAGATAAAATGAAAGAGCCACCGAGAGTGGCCCTTCTTAGTAAAGTTATCGGTTAGATTAGACGTCCTCGAAACAACTTCCGCCGATGAATTCACGTAATAATGAGTTTGATGGAACCCATTCTTCATCCATGTCGAGAAAATATTTGAGCATTCGAATTAAGCGTTCGGCAAGGGGGAAGAATTCACTTAAATAATCAAATTCTAGAAGTAGTGGCAACGCATGTTTTTTCATAACCGCTAACTCGTAGGAAAGAAGTGAGTTGAAGACATAGTCAGCTTCTTCTTGTGTGTCGTAAATCCATTTAAATTCTCCAGCGCGCACACTTGGCCACATTGCCATTGTTTCTTGCGCACTTGCATTACGATATTTTTTATCACGAACAATACGCCGGAGTAACCGTAAGTCAGTAAGGCTAATGGGGTTGTGGTCGTCAATATTGATTTGGGCTTGTGGTGCAATGTAGATTTTATATTTTTGGTGTTTTGGAATGTAACTCGTTAATTGTTCATTAAGGGCGTGAATACCTTCAATAATGATAGGTTGGTTGGCCGCCACTTTAAGTTTACGTCCATTGACCCGCTTTCCAAGTTTAAAGTCAAACCTAGGTAATTCGACTTCCTCACCATTAATTAAGTCGAGCATGTTTTTATTAAATAGTTCGATGTCAAGGGCATAAATTGATTCTAAATCAAAATTACCATGTTCATCGCGCGGTGCCAATTCGCGGGGTAAATAATAGTCGTCAATCGATAAACGTATTGCGTTTAAGCCCCGACTCATCAGCTCAGTACGCAGTCTATTTGCGAACGTTGTTTTGCCCGAACTACTCGGACCGGCAATACAAATAAGACGAATGTCTTCCGAGTCCTCTAAAATTCGTTGTCCTAATTCACTTAACATTTGATAGTGTTTTGCTTCCGCAATATTAATTAACTCAACGATGTGTCCTTTTTCAATGTAGGAGTTAATATGTGCGACACTATCAAGGTTCGTTAATTTGGCCCAATTGTGGCTTGCTTTTAATGCTTTACCGAACATTGGAGCATCTTTAAATTCGGGAATTTCACCTTTTGTCTCACTGCGTGGATATTGTAGTAACATTCCTGGAGAATAAGGCCGTATAATGAAATTCTTTAAATAACCAGATGAAGGAACCATATAACCATACATATAGTTTTCATAGCCATCACATTCATAAACATGAACTGTTGGTTCAGGGCGATATTTTAAGATTTCAAGTTTATCTTTATAGCCTAAGCGTTTATATAGCTCTTCCGCTTCTTCAACACTAATCTTAGTCCGATGAAATGGAAGATCAGCATCAACAATATTTCGCATTTCTCTTTGTAATTTTTCGACCAAAAGCCGATCAACGGTAACGCCTTTATTCGTCACCTGAATAAAGATAGAACGTGAGACGTTGTAAGAGAAGCGAACATTTAACTCGGGGCGAATTTTTTTCATCGCCATCGCCGCGACAAAGCGGAGTGATGTTTGATAAATACGAATACCTTCACTATCATCAAGTGTTTTGGTTTCAAGATTAGTGTCTCTATTTAAAATGAATGTTAACTCTCGAACACGTCCGTTGACATATGCATAAATTAAATTCTTATCGTTACCAACGATATCTAAAATACGGGTCGGTTTGTCATAAATAGTCGTTTTTCCGTTATAAGTAACCTTAAAACTTTTGAAATTTTTGTTTATCATAGATTCTCCTTCTATTTTGTTTGTCTAAATATTTGCACTTATTATATACAACAATACTTAAATTTCCTAAAGAAATAAAAAAAATAGGTTTATGAATTAAGAAAAGTATGTTTTATATTCAGTAATAATCGTTTTCAGTTCCGTGCTATCACTACTTATGGATATCACTTCATCATCATTTCCGTAACGTAAAGTTGGAAGTTCTAGCGTAACATCACTATCAAAAAGGTAATTAGTGTAGCCTTTTTTGGCAAATAAAGGGAAGAAATTTTCATTTATCAAAGTTTGATGGTCGATATTATTAAAGTTGTATGAAAAAGTAACATATTTATCCGCTGTGGGTGTCATTTCTTCTTTATTATCTATCACAAATAATGATGTCGTCTTAACATGCTGCTTAAAAAATTTATCAACATCAATCTGCGTTTGTAAATTACTCGTTCCCCGGTTACGGAAAACAATTTCACCATCTTTATAGATAAGAAAATACGGAGTAACACTGACTTCAGTTTTCTCATAGTAGTAACCAATATTCTCATTGTAATCTTGACCCCACATATCGACATAATAAATTTCAATTTTAACTTTACTAACATAATTTAAAAGTAACGGTTCAAGTTCACGGCAATGACCACATCGTTCACTTCCAAAATACAGAACAAAAGATTTTTTACCCATGGTAAAGGCTTTATGGTAGTCAATGGTCATGTTTTTCATATAATTATCACTTGTTATGGTTGTTTCTGTGCGGAGTGGAACTATGATTTTATTAGATTTAAATGTGTCGCATCCGTTTAAAAAAACCAGCGCATTGCCGATAATTAGTAACATTTGTAAAATTTTTTGCTTTTTCATATTATAATTAAACCACAATAACAAGTAGACAACAATTGTGAGGATTATTACTTTTAAGGAGTTATTATGAATATTTGGCATGACATGAACCCAGATCGCATCATGAGTGAACGTTTTGATGCTGTCATTGAAATTAGTAGGGGACAACAATCAAAATATGAATTGGACAAGGAAACGGGATTAATTAGGCTTGATCGCGTTCTCTATACATCAACCCATTATCCGCAAAACTATGGCTTTATCCCCCGCACTTATGCGGGCGATGATGACCCACTTGATGTTTTAATTTTATGCTCACAACCATTAGTGCCAATGACGATTGTTACTTGTATTCCAATTGGTGCTATCAAAATGATTGATACTGGTGAAATGGATGAAAAGATTATTGCCATTGCTGCCAATGATCCAACTTACGCATCTTATGGTTCGGCTAAAGAGATTCCTCAACATGTCTTCCAAGAAATTCGCCACTTTTTCCAAGTGTACAAGACAC
This sequence comes from Tenericutes bacterium ADurb.Bin239, assembly GCA_002069815.1. Lineage (GTDB taxonomy): Bacteria > Bacillota_I > Bacilli_A > RFN20 > CAG-826 > UBA1361. The sequence continues at coordinate 38,487 of MWCB01000001.1, forward strand.
TTGAAGGTAAAGAAACGGTTGTTCACCATATTCAGGGTCGGGAACGCGCAATTAAGATTATTGATGAGGCAATTGTTAAGTACAACGAAGTGTATGGCAATCGTCAAAAAGCTGACAAATAATGCTACACATCATTCTTTATCAACCGGAGATGCCTGCTAATGTCGGCAACATCATGCGAACAGCCATGGCGCTTAACGCGACCTTGCATATAATTGGACCAACACCAATTAAATTTGATGATAAGAGCTTAAAACGTGCCGGAATGGACTATATTGGCGACTTATCTTTTTTTATTTATGAATCAATAGATGAGTTTATGAATAAACACAAGGACCAAAATATTTTCTATGTGAGTCGCTACAGTAACAAGAATTATACTGAGTTTGATTACGGGCGCTTCGATCAAGGGATTTATATAATGTTTGGTAATGAATCATACGGATTACCAATGGATTTATTACGCCATAATAAAGAAAAAACGCTACGAATACCGATGGTAGCCTCAGCGCGTAGTCTAAATTTAAGCAATGCCGTAGCTATCGTTAGCTATGAAATTATGCGGCAACAAGAGTTTTACAATCTTGCCACTAGTGAAGTAATTAAAGGCGACGATTATTTATAAAAGCGTTTAATCTCAGATTCAAAAATAGGATTTAATTCATCGTTAAATCGTAAAAATATTGTGTTAAATTTACGGGCAATTACTTGACCAGGGAATACCCCTTTTTTAATATTATAAATCGGTGTAAATAATACTTCTCCATCAACTTTTTTTGCCAAAAATAAAGATAACATTCCCGCAAATTCTAACACGTTTTTTGAGGGGCTTTCGTCCCTAATAATTATATGAGAACCAGGCATGTTTTTAATGTGCATAAAAATGTCAGTTTTCTTAGCAATTTTAAAAGTTAAATAATCATTTTGCTTGTTGTTTTTACCGAATAAAATATCAATATTTTCGTGTGATATCACATACGGATTAAGCTTAGAAATGACTTGACGCTTATCCCGTCTTTTGAATAGATTTAGTTCTTCGTAAATTTGATAAATTTCGCCAGCATCGTTTAGATTTTGAAGATGACTTTCAATGCTTTCTAGATAATTAATCCGCTCCCGTGTTTGATTTATTTTCTGGTTTAATATTTCTTCTGATTTTTTAATTTTTTTAGCTCTTTTAAATAGTATTTCGGCATTTTTTAAAGCATCAAATCGGGGGTCAACTTCAATATTTTCGTCATTGATTTGCACGAAATAGCCGGAAATTGCCGGTTTATATGTCAATAATAGGTTTGCATTGTAATATAAGGACGGTAAATCTGTTATCTTCTCTAAGTCTTTCTCAAAGTTCTTGATTAAGCGCTTTAAACGTTTAATATTTGTTTCTAAATATACATATAAATCACGAAAATTTTGCTTTTTTATTCGATCCGCATTCTCTCCTAAATAGTTGTTTAGATAGTCCTTTGTTGTGCTCTTTTTGGAAGTATCAAAATCGCCTTTTTCAGGTAGTGAGTATTTGTTTCCCGCTCGAATAAAACGACCGTCTTTTTCGCGTTCTTGATGATACCGATATGCCGTTAAAATACGGTTGTTATTATCGACTAAAACAGCTTGGGGATGACGCGGAATAAATTCAATGAAAAGTGTCATTTTTTCTTTCTCTAAAATATTATTTCTCAGCTCAAAAATTAAGGCTAAAATCATGTCATTATTTGGTTGTTCTAGTGCCACTAATTTGCCACCTAGAAATCGTCGCAAATTAATGGCGAAACTATGTAGTTCTCCTCCTTGTGGAAAGTTTTTTAAGTCAGCGTTAAAGACGAGAAACGGGGTGTGATTATTTAGAGAAATAAAAAGGTTTTGTCCGTGACTAAAATCAAAGACAAAATCAACTAGACTGAGTTGTCGAATTCGTTCAAGGTATAGTCCGGAAAAATGCTTATTTGCATTTAATAAGTCACGTAAATCACTTGGATATAGTCTTTGCATGTCTTTATTCTACAACAAGTTTGTTATTTATTAATAAATAAGATACAATTTATTCAGTAAATTTATGGGAGAAAGGTATGAAACAAGGCTTTATCGTTTTAATAAGTGGCCCTTCTGGAGTTGGAAAAGGCACAATTATTAATAGCCTTTTAGAAGATAAGTCGTTAAATTTAAAATTTAGTGTGTCGATGACCACTAGAAAGCCACGGCCGAAGGAAAAACACGGGAAACACTATTTTTTTGTTACTCATGAAGAATTTGCCGCTAATTTAGCACGTGGTAATTTTTTAGAACACGCCATGTTCGTTGGTAATCGTTATGGCACTCCTCGTGATTATGTCGAAAAGTTATTAAAACAAGGGAAAAATGTTTTAATCGAAATTGAAGTGGAAGGCGCACGCCAATTATTAAATAATGTTCCACCCGAAAGTGTTCTCTCATTGTATGTTACGCCCCCGTCGGTTGATGAACTTGTTCGACGTCTCCATCACCGCGGATCAGAAGACGAAACTACGATTCAAAAACGAGCGGAACGATTTAAAGAAGAGATTAAATACCAAAATCAATATCAATATACCATCATCAATGATGACTTAGAAACATGTATTAACGAAATCAAAACCTTAATTAAGGAGAAGATGAACAAGTAACTTATGCAAATTATTGAGGTTTTAACGCAATATTCTAAATTAAATCGCCCTTTTACATATTTTTATGATGGCGACGATTTAGAAGTTGGGGTTCGTGTTCTCACTAATTTCAACAATCGAGAAATTGTTGGATATGTCACCAAAGTTTCTTCTACGGATGAAACAATTGAAGCGGCAAGTAATAGATTAGGATATGAACTAGTCAAAATAACTAATGTTTTAGATGAAAAACCTTTATTGACGAACGAATTAATGGAATTAAGTGATTATGTAACTTCATATTATTTAACAAATAAAATTAGTGTGTTAAACGCAATGCTGCCCCCTTCAATGCGACCAACTAAATCAAGTCTGCGCGCCCCTAAAATCGCGACGCAAAATAAGATTAGTTTCAATCCTAAATTTAAGGATTTTGAAGAGTTAACAACAAAGCAGACAGCGCTTTTAAATGAGATTATTTCGCTCGGCAGTATTATGCAAACCTCCGCTAATCGTCATCTCATCGCCAAACTAATAGAAAAAGAAGCTGTGATTATTGAGGAAGTCGAAAAATATAGACTTCAATATGATGATTATCCACAGGAAAAACCCCACGCCTTGACTCATGCACAAAAAGAAGCTGTTAAAACGATTTTAGCTGATGATAAAGAAACATTTTTACTTCATGGTATTACAGGCAGTGGTAAAACTGAAGTTTATTTGGCGCTTGCGGCACATTATTTAGCGCAAGATAAACAAGTTATTATGTTAGTGCCAGAAATTGCTCTTACGGGTACAATGCTGGCTAATTTTTACCGCCGTTTTGGAAAGAAAATTGCAATTCTCCATAGTGAATTAACACCTGCCGAAAAGTATGATGAATATCGTCGTATCCGCGACGGAGAAGTTGATATAGTGGTGGGTGCGCGCAGCGCTGTTTTTGCTCCTTTGCACCAAATCGGACTCATTATATTAGATGAAGAACATTCCGAATCATATAAACAAGATGTTGCTCCTTTTTATCATGCTATGACTGTGGCACAAATGCGCGCTAAAAATCACAGTGCAAAAATTGTTGTGGGTAGCGCGACACCAAGCATTGAAACAATGGCAAGAGCTAAAAAAGAGGTTTATGGCTATTATTTTCTTAGTGAACGCATTAACTTACAACCTTTACCTGAAACAACAATTGTTAATATGTTAGATTATAAAAATATAACATCAACATCCCCGTATATTTCTAAACTATTAGCAAGTGAAATAAAGAAATCGCTTGATGAAAAAACACAAGTAATCTTGCTTGTTAATAGACGCGGATATGCAACCTATGTTAGTTGTCGTGAATGTGGTACACCCAAAAAGTGCCCGACCTGTGCGATATCTTTAACTTACCATAAAGTGGACCATACCCTAAAGTGCCATCACTGTGGCCTTTCTTTCCCAGTTAAGGGTCCTTGTGAAAAATGTGGGGGCACCAACTTTTCGTATGCTGGTTTTGCAACGCAGAAAGCGGAAGAAGATATTAGGAATATGTTTCCTGATGCTCGCATCTTACGGCTTGATAGTGATGTGAGTCGTCGTGATAAAACGCCCCAAGTTGTGCTTAATAAATTTATGAAACATGAAGCTGATATTTTAATCGGTACCCAAATGGTATCCAAGGGTCATGACTTCCCGCTTGTTAGTCTGGTCGGTGTCATTGGTACTGATGCAAGCCTAGCAATACCTTCGTTTAGAAGTAGCGAGCGAACTTTCCAATTAATTACGCAAGCGATTGGAAGATCAGGTCGAGAGAAAATTAAAGGAAAAGCGATTATCCAAACAATGTTACCCGATCATTATGTTATTCAACATGCGAAAAATCAAGATTATTTTGCATTCTACGATATGGAATTACGTCAACGTTATTTTACTCTTAATCCCCCGTTCTATTTCTTGTTATCAATTGCAATGAGTCATCAAAATGAAAAAACAGTCCGTAATACTATTGAAATTTTGAAGCACAATTTGATTGATGCACTTGGAGAAGATGCATACGTTATTGGGCCAACGGCTACTTTTTATCCAGCAAGCGGTAAGACTTATAACGAAACGCTTATTGTTCGATATAAGAATTATTTCAAAATAAAGCCAGTTTTATTGCAAACATTAAGTCCATTTAAGGAGCAATCATCCTTATATGTGCATATAAATGTTGACCCATATGATATTTAGAAAGGAATGAAGTTATGGTTATTATTAAAATTTATTCACAAGACGTATATGTTGCTGCTGAAATTAGCGTCAAACACGCCGCCGAAATTGCCAAAGTCTTAGATCTTCAGAAAGAAGATATATTTATTATTGGTAGCGATGGTGCTTTAATTGCTGAGGGCGTAGATCAAGTAAGTTGGTTTACTTACCTTGAAGTAACTCTTCCGTCCGAATTAGTGCACAAACAAGATGCTCTTAGTAAAGTATTGCTTGAAGTTTTCACTAATTATGGTGTTCATCTTATGATTAAATACGATTACGTGCCGAAAACCAATTTAGTGAAGATTTTAAACCCTGAATTTAAAGTTTTTAATGAAACAATGGTTGAAGTATTCACACATGGTAATTACTACGACGATGAGAATGATGATTGGGATGATGACTGGGATGATGAAGAAGGAGACTAATTTTCTAATTAATTAGAAACACTATGCAAAAGGGTGGTATACTAATATAGGTAGGTGGTTATGATAAAACACATTTTAGACACAACAGAACAAATTATTGAAGGAAGTCTTGCTTATCAACAATTTAGCAAAGATTTAAAGCAAGATAACAATTATTCGCAAGCCGAAAAACATCAAATTCGAACGCTTGTAAATGCACTTTTAAATCGCTATTTCCGTTATTTTTATTCTTTAACCGAAGGTGAAGAAACAACATTATCACGGCATGACGTACTAGCGTTAAGTCTTTTTAGTTTTAACCGTGAGAAAAAAGTAATGGATCTAACTTATGAAGATTTCCTCGCCTCCTTACCAAGTGAAACCCAAGTGAAATTTGAGGAAGCCTATCCTGATACTTTTTTCCCAATTAAAATTCCAAAGCACTTCCATAGTGAAAACCCCGCTCTTTCGTTAGCGGCGCGCTTTAGTGTTCCATTGCCGCTTGTTGAACAATTAATTTCTGATATTGGGCACAAGAACTTATTGAAGTTTTTTACCAATCGATATCGCGAAACTTATGGGCTTATTAATCATCAAGTGATTACTGATGATGAATTTTTTGCCAAAATGCCCCTTTTTGTTCGCGGGTTAAATGCTGGTGAATTTGAATATAAGGGCAAGGATTACATTAAAAAGTCCCCAGCCTACAATAATAATGAGATTGTAATTGCGAGCCAAACGCTCTTAGATGTAGTGAATCTCATTGAAAGTACGAAGCCTAAATCCTTACTTTTCGTTCAATATGAAGACACTTCTTTAATGTTAGTGCTTGCTCTTAAGTATCCCGAAATTAATATCCATTTCTATAAAGAAGATACTCGTTCGCGATTCATCGTGCGTCATTTAGTAAAAAAGTTTGCATTGCAAAATGTTTCTTATATTGACAAAATCACGCAAACATATGACTTTGTTTTGACAACTCTCGAAAGTTCCAACATTAATGGTGATGTTCGCCATCGCGATTTCTATTTCCGGCTTCCCGAAAACTTACAATTTTATGCTGCGCGAAGTCGTGAAGAGCTCGAAGAATTGAAAGAGTATGTGGATGAAGACGGTCACTTAATGTTTATTACGACAACGGTCTTACGCTTTGAAACACACTTACAAGCGGTTGCTTTTGTCCGTGATTTTCCCGAATTTGAATTAAAACAAGAAAAACAATATTTCCATTTTGTCACAAACAATGAAACACTCTACTATGCCCTTCTAAAGAAAGGTGCCCATGGCGAAGAAGCTTAATTTCTATGATTATTCACTACCTAAACTCCAAACTTTTCTCGTGGAACAGGGGTTTAAAAAATATAGCGCCACGCAAATGTTTGAGTGGGTCTATTTAAAAGACGAATTAGACTTTCAGAATATGACCAACTTAGCACTGCTTACTCGTGATTATATGATCGCTAATTTTACTTTTGAATTACCTACTGTTAGTGAAATTCAAGAAAGTAAAGATGGTACTGTTAAATTTCTATTGAAGTTAGGCGACAACTCCCTCATTGAAACGGTTCTTATGCGCTATCGTTATGGGAATGTTGTCTGTGTTACCACGCAAGTTGGTTGTAATATGGGATGCCGTTTCTGTGCATCGGGCCTCCTTAAGAAAAAGCGCGACCTAACACCTGGTGAAATGCTTGGGCAAGTCTTAATAGTCAATAACTATTTAAAAGAGCGAGCCGAACCTAGGCATACTACCCATGCTGTGCTTATGGGTATTGGTGAACCATTTGATAATTTTACTAACATTATTGACTTTATCGACTTATTAAATAACCCAAAATCATTAGCGATTGGGGCTCGTCATATTACTGTTTCCACCTGTGGTATTGTCCCTAAAATTAAAGAGTTTGCCGATCTAAAATTGCAAGTTAAATTGGCAATTTCATTGCACGCTGCTATTGATGAAAAACGTAATAAAATAATGCCGATTAACAAAGCTTATCCTTTAAAAGAAGTCATTTCTGCTGTAAAATATTACGAAAGTAAGACTAATAAGCGAGTAACATACGAATATATTATGTTAGATGATTTTAATGATAGTCTTGAAGACGCCCAAGCCCTTGTTCGTCTTATAAAAGGGACTAATGGCTTTGTTAATTTAATAGCGTATAATCCGATTGCTGAATTTGATTATAAACCAGCGGTCCGTGACCATGTTTATGTTTTTGCTAACGCCCTTAAAAAAATGGGAGTACAAACCACGATCCGGAAAGATTTTGGTAATGATATTGATGCCGCTTGTGGTCAACTGCGGGCGAAAATGGAGAAGAAAAATGGCCACGACCGTTAAAGGAACATTTGCGGCGAAAAGTGATCGCGGTTTAGTCCGCCTTCATAATGAAGATCGTGCGGCCGTCCTCTTAAACCAAAAGGGTGATTTGCTTTTTGTTGTTTGCGATGGTCTTGGTGGTCATAATAAAGGAGACTTTGCTTCTAAACTAGCGATTGATATGCTGATGACGGCCTTTGCGAATAATCGCGGGTTTTTGACGACGAATAGTATTAAACGTTTCTTTAATAAAAATATTCGCGCTATTAATAAAGCTATCTTTGAGGAAAGCATTTTAGCTGAAGATATGAGCAATATGTCCACGACCCTTAATGCGGTGGTATTAACCCGTTCAAAGCTTTGTAATGTTAATATTGGTGATAGTCGCTTCTATTTATGTACAGACGATGATATGTACTTAATGAGTGAAGACCAAACGGTGGTTGGTTATCTTGTTCGTACTAGACAAATCACCCCCGAAGAAGCATTAATCCATCCGAAACGTCATATCTTGACCAATGCGCTTGGCACAATGCCAACGGTTACTTTTGACTTTCGGAAGTTTCAATATCGGGGGGAACGTATTTTAGTGTGTAGTGATGGTCTTTACAATATGCTCGATAGCGAAGACATCTTAGGGATATTAAGGACAACACAAACCGTAGAATTTAAAGTAGACGCACTCGTCGCGCTCGCTAATCATCGCGGGGGAGCCGACAATATTGGAGTTGCATTATGGGAGCCAGACAATGATTAGAATAGGTGATTTAATAGACAATCGTTATCGGATTGTAAGCTTGCTTGGTGAAGGCGGGATGGGCACGGTTTATGAAGCTGTTGATATTATTACAAAACGAAATGTAGCGCTTAAATTTTTAAAGGCGAATGTTGCGCGCGATAAGGTAAATCTCGCTCGTTTTGAAATTGAAGCAAAAGCGACCGCGACATTAAATCATCCCAATATTGTTCGCGTTATCAGTGTTGGAAAATATGAAAACTTACCATATATGGTTAACGAATTAATCATTGGAAATAATTTAGAAGATGAACTACAATCCCGGGGTCGATACACCTTTTTAGAGGCTGCTGATATTATTGATCAACTGTGTAATGCCGTCAGTTTAGCGCATAAAAACGGAGTAATTCACCGTGATATTAAACCAAGTAATATTTATATAACCAAAGAAGGTCTTGTTAAACTCGGTGACTTTGGCATTGCTCGCTATAGTGATTCTAAGCGCGTGACAAGTAACACTAATATTGTGGGAAGTGCTCATTACTTAGCGCCCGAAGTATGCCGTGGTGGGGAAGCTTCACCCCGCAGTGATATTTATGCACTTGGTATTAATTTCTTTGAATTAATTACGGGACATGTTCCTTTCGATGGTGATTCAAATGTGGCCATTGCCGTTAAACAAATCAAGGAAAAATTCCCGAGCCCGCGTAAGTATGTAAAGAATACACCGAAAGCTATTGAAAAAATTATTAAAAAATGTTGTAAGAAAAATCCGCGTGATCGTTACCAAGATGTAGCAGCGCTGCAAGAAGATATATCAAAACTAAAGATAAATCCAAAATTATTAAAGCCGCGGCAATCGATTTGGGTCCGTTGGTTTGGATTTGTAGCTGAGGATTAGATGGCAGGACTTGTCATCAATAAACAAAAATCAAGTTTTATCGTCATGAAAGACGGCGAAACTTATGTGACAAAACCAAGCGGTAACTTAATCAAGTCCCGGCAAATGATTTATGTTGGCGATTATGTTGAAATTGATACTGAAAATAATTTAATTAGTGAACTTTTACCCCGTCGTAATTTTTTAATTAGACCACCAATCGCTAATGTTGATATTGTGCTGATTGTTATGTCAATGGTGCAGCCCGACTTTAGTCTTTTTCTCGTCGAAAAGTTTTTAAGTTACGCTAATTTTGCGGAGATAAAACCAGTTGTCATCATTACAAAACAAGATAAATTAGCAACAGATGAACTTTTAAGTTCAATTCAAGCAAGTCTTGATAAATTAGCGGTTAAAAATTATGTGGTCAATAATAAAACAGGGGAAGGACTTGAAGATGTCCGTAAGTATTTGCACGGTAAAGTCGTAGCGCTTATGGGTCAATCAGGAGTTGGCAAATCTAGTTTTATTAATGCTTTAACTGATTATGATCGGGAAGTGGGTAAGTTTTCGATAAATATCAACCGTGGTCGTCATGTCACCAAAGAAGTAATAATGCTCCCTTTTAACGAAGGTTATCTCGTGGATACACCGGGCTTTAGTGCGTTTGAATTGCCGCTTACCAAAGGTGATTTAGCTGAAAATTTTCCAGGGTTTAAAAAATATATTGGCACTTGCAAATTTAATGATTGTCTCCATATTAATGAGATTGGGTGCACGGTTAAAGAAGATGTCAATGCCGGCTTAATTAGCGAAGAGAGTTACAATAACTATGTTACAATAAGTGGGGAATTGAAACTTTATAGTGAGGATTATAAATGAGTAAGAAAGTTTATGTTGCGCCATCACTCCTAGCGGCTGATTTTAAAAATTTGCACAAAGAGATGCTAATTTTATTACAAAATCACGTTAAATATTTACATTTCGATGTAATGGATGGACACTTTGTGCCAAATCTCTCATTTGGTATTCCACTTTTAGAAGCCCTTAAACCGCATTATGCTTTTATATATGATGTTCACTTAATGGTTGCTAATCCTGAATTCATCGCTTTTAAGTTTGTTGAAGCGGGCGCTGATATAATTACCTTTCATGTGGAAGCGATGGAAAATGATAAAGCAATCCTTAAATTAATTAACGATTTAAAAAAGGCAAAAGTTAAAGTGGGGATGAGTGTTAAACCAAATACCCCAGTTGAAACCTTGGCGCCGTATTTAAAACATTTAGATCTCGTTCTTATAATGTCAGTGGAACCAGGTTTTGGTGGTCAATCGTTTATGGAAAGTGCCCTTGTTAAAATTGCTTGGCTAAAGCAAGAACGGGATAAGGCTAACTATCATTATGTTATCGAAGTAGATGGGGGTATCAATAATGAAACGGGGGCTTTTTGCCGCGCAGCGGGTGCCGATATTTTAGTTGCGGGCTCTTATCTATTTGGAAAAGATGATATTGCCGAAAGGATTTTGGAGCTAAGAGATGAATAATATAGTTCACATTGCTTTCTTTGTTGCCTTTTCTTTCTCAGCGGTTACTCTTGTTTTTCAGTTATCGCTTTACCGCTATAAACAAGATCGGAAATATTCATTTCGAAATGAATTACCATTTGAATTAGTCCAAGGGACAGATGTAAAGTTTACTAACTATCATTACATCTTGCTTTTTATTGTGGCGCTGGCCCAAATACTATTTGCTTTTAATTATCTATCACAAATTTATTCATGGTATGAATATTTACTAGTGGGCAGTCTTGCTTTAAGTGCCATTATGTTTTATCTTTTATTCTTTGTTAAAGTTTTTGAGATAAAGAAGCATATTATCGTCGTAATTTTACAAACGCTTGCGGTTGTGACCAGTTATTTTGCTTTTGGCCTATTTGCCCATATTAGTCCATTTGGAAAGCAAAATATCGTATTTGGTATTATCGGTTATGTAATTGCTGCTCTTAGTTTATTAACATTATTAAATCCGCGTTTAAGACGATGGCCAATTATGGATAAAAGAGTACAGCAAGATGGAACGATTTTGATTTTACGTCCGAAATACTTTATGCTTGCTCTTTATGAATGGGGTTTTATCGCTTTGCAGTTTTTGCTGATGATTATAATGTACGTCTATCTTTATATTTAGGGAAGGGATGAAAAACATAAAAAAAACTCACACTCGTGTGAGCTTTTTTATACCTTAGCGGACTTATTAAGTGAGCGATATGCTCGTGCCGACATCCGGACGGTTTGGACGCGGCCATCAACTTCAACTTTGTAATTTTGTAAGTTTACGCCCCAGCGCCGTCTCGTTGCGCGAAGTGAGTGACTGCGTTTATTGCCACTTAAGGGTCCTTTGCCAGATACTGGACAATGTCTAGCCATAATTTTTCCTCCCCATTCAATAAATGCTACATTAAGATAACATTTATGTTATAAATTTGCAAATAGAAATGAATATTTTTGTGTTTTAGAACTTAATTTTGGGAAATCTTCGATGAAGTTCATCTTTATCCACGAGATTAGTGCACCGTTCAAGCATCGCCTCGTATACAAGTTTTTTAGGGTCATGCGCTAAATAACGTTCATCCCCAATCCGGGTGACGAAGCGCATACTTAATTTTTTACTAGAATACACTTCGTCAATATAAATGATGTCATCAAATTTGTAATAGAGAATATTGCCACCTTTGTGGTGAACGATTTCGTGCTTTGTAAGTTCGTAATAACTATTCTTATAACCAAACACTAAGTAAATAGCGGTAACAACACTCCATCCGATGATGACGAGATAATGATTTAAGGTTGGCGGAAACTTAATTCCGACGATAAGGTAAAAAATAATACTCATTAACAAGTAGATTGGTAGGTAGATGAGGAGGAGTCCTTTAAAACTAGTGTATATTTTTTTATTTTTCATGTTGTTTGGATTTTCGCACTAAAATCGATAAAACGCCCATTAAAGTTTTTGACTTCGGTGCGCACTCCTTGTTCTAATTTTTTGGCATCCGCGAGGTCATTAGTGAATAAGTCACTAATATAGACACGGACCGCTTCATAAAGTTTGAAATATAAAGTTAGTAAGTATTTTTCAAAATCAATTTCAAGTTTTAAGTCGTCGGGACTTATTAAGTATTCATGAACGAAAAGAGAGGCAAAGGCGTAATGCGGATATAAGTCGCCCATATTGACCAGTTCAAGAAGTGTCTTCAAGGTGTAGTCTTCATCTTTTTTAATAAGTTCACCTGCCCAACCAATGCGTTCGGCGATATAATCAGGTACTCCCCTTTTTCCTAAATGCTGTCTTGTTTCTTTTGATTTATCTTTTTGGACTTGGCGACTAGCGTCTTTGACCTTGACCCGCATAAGCGCTAAGTTTCGTCTTTCACTAAATTTACCAACGAGATGCTCGTTTTTGTATAAGATTAATAAAGTAGTAGTCGTTTCGAGTAAACTGCGCCAAATAATAAAGGAGTCATTATAAAACTCGCGCTCAAGGAGCATTATGCCCGACACTAATTCTTGGAAGAAGCGGTCCGTTAAGTTATAGAGTGTTTTTTGTGGATCTTTAAACTTACTAGCGTCAACTCCCTTAAACTTTTGATAGCGGCGATCAATTAAATTTTCAAAATTAAAGATAATCGGATCAACGTATTCATCACGCGTAAATGTATGATTAGGATTTTGTTTGGCTTCCTCAGCCTTAATTACGTCTTTAATAATCTTATCGATATGTTGACTATTTTTAAAATATGTTCGCTGATACTCAATACTATTGTTTTTAATCGTGCGACTATGCCTTTTAATAATGATCTCCGCGAAAACTTCAAAGGACCGAGCGCGAATCCCGAAGGTCTTCCGATATTCAGGATAAGCATTTTTAATGGCGGTTCTAAAATAGTTAAGCTTTTCTTTCGTATTTGGCGAAATATGGATATCATCACTTAAAAGGCTAGCAACTGTGTTTTGACTGAGTTCATAATTTGCCATAAGTTACCGCCTTTCTTTTTAAAATATAAATAAAACTAAATATTTCACTTTTATTATACAAGTTTGATACCATTTCCCTTTTTTATATGATAATATAAAACATATAAATGAAGGAGATTATTTTTTTTGAGCCTATTTACAATCATTCCCAGTAACTTCTTCTCGATCCTCGCGAGCAAAAATAAAGAAATATATGCCGAAGCGCTTCTTTTATTGCACCATTCTATTGAAGATAATGAATTGCTCATTAAGAAGCGTGATTTTACTCGTAACCTGCGTGATCGTCTTAACGAGTTAGCGCTTAATGTTGATATGGAAGCGGAAGAAGAAGGAGATGACGATGAAATCGTTAATTATAGCGATAAAGCGGCTTTTATCGTACGTCGGTTAGAAGAGTGTGGCTGGATTGACGTCGAAGTTAATCCTGACAACTTTGAAGAATATATTGCCCTTCCAAGTTATAGTATTAATGTTATCTCGCTTTTAAACGAGTTAGTTAAGGAAAGCACCGCTGAATACGTATCACTTGTTCATGCGACTTATAGTGAACTTAAATTAGAAGATGAAATGCGGGATGAATTTATGTACGCTACCTTAGTGCGGGCTTTTGAAAATACCAAACGCCTTAATGTTGAATTAATTATGCTGGCCCATAGTATTCGTATTTTCCAAAATAGACTTGGCAAAGTCTTCAGTACGAATAATATTTTAAGTGACTATTTCGATATATACAAAACACGTGTTAGTGACCGCTATTATCACCCGTTAAAGACGTTTGATAGTGTTGCTAAATTTAAACGTCCTATTTTACAAATATTACAAAAATGGCTCTATGAAGAAGATATTCGTCAGCAACTAGTGGCGCAGTCATTAATGTGGAGCCGCAATAAAAACGCGAAAGAAGCTGAAGCTGACATTATTAATAAAATTAACTACATCACTGATATGTATGAACGAGTTAATGAGACGATTGGGCAAATTGACCAAAAGCACTACGAATATACGAAAGCGAGTGCTTCAAAGATTCTTTATTTAAATGCGGCGGATAAATCAATTAAAGGACACTTAGATTTTATCTTCAAGACTTATGCCGAAACTTTAAGTAAAGGCGAAAGTGTGGCGCCAATCTTAAATGGTATTAATCAGACGATAACATTTGCGCAACATGGTTATGTTACCCCTGATTCATTAACGCTACCCATCATCCGGCAACTGCGCGGTGAGAGCATTCCAATGTCACTTACCGACTTTGATGATGTCCGCGATATGTTAATGCAAGGCTTTCTTGATGAAACGAGTAATCAATTTTCTAATGATGCCATCTTTGATTTTATGGATTTCGCCTTTGGCGATGAAAGTGAAGTGCATATCAGTGATATTCCTTTGCCTAGCTTTGATGCCTTCTTACTTTTAATCCTCGCCACGATTAAAACAAACGATGAAGAATGTTTTTATATCGTTGAAACTGATCCTGGGAATGTGAGTAGCCATGGATACCGTTTACCAAATTTACGATTTGTACGAAAGGAGTTAACCTTATAATATGTTTGAAGAAACCTTTTTACAATTAACACGAGCTGATCAAGAAGCATTTGCAAGAGCGATTAATCAACTCTTGCTTACGAGTTTTATTGTTCGTGATGATTTTGATCGCCGGGAAAAAACAATTAAAATTAACCCCACCTATCGCTTTATCGAACGTCATTTTGACTTAATTAATGACTATTTAAGTTATGCGGGATGGCGGGTTGATAAAGATTTAATTCTTGGGGTTTTTAGTCTTGTTAATGAATATGACCATAATCGATTACGATTTGACCGCGAAGTTAGTCTCGTTCTTTTTGTCTTACGTTTAATTTATGAAGAAGAACGGAAAGAAGGAGGGCATGTAGGTGATTCGGTTTACCTCACAACGCCGCTTGTTATGAAAGTAATGCATGACCGCGGGATTGGTTTCCCAAATAAACGTTTAAGTGGACGCTTAATTGGCCGCTGTTTGAAGGAAATTGCGTCACACAATATCATTGCAAGAGTATCAGGAAGTTATGATGAAGGTAACGTGACATTTTACTTACTACCATCAATTACTTTTGCCGTTGATAATGATAAAATCGTTGCAATTAGCGAAGCCTTAGAAAAACTTGCCTTACGTGATGCTGAGGCGCAAGGTGGTGAATTATGAAACTATTAAAGACTGTTAAAATCATTAATTGGCACTATTTTTGGAATCAGACGATGAATATTGAAAAGATCGTCTTCTTAACGGGGGTAAACGCTAGTGGAAAGTCCACGTTAATTGACGCCATGCAAGTCGTTCTCCTCGGTGATACATCGGGTCGCTACTTTAATAAAGCTGCGGCGGAAAAATCAAACCGTACGCTCCGCGGCTATCTTCGCGGGGAATTAGGCGACTCACTTGAAGGTGGTTTCCACTATTTACGGAATGGTCGCTTTACTTCTTACATCGTTTTAGAGTTTTATGATGATGTGCATGACGAATACTTTAATTTAGGAATCGTGTTTGATGTGTTTGATGATGGAGGGGTCGATCACCGTTTCTTTATGCTTGATGCCCCGATGCCGGCGAATGAATTTATCGTTGATAACGTTCCGCTTGAATATAAAGATTTAAACCAATATTTACAAACCCACTATCCGAATAAATTTAAGTTTTATGACACAAATCGACAATATCAAGATGCTTTAAAACGTAAACTTGGTAATTTAAAGGATAAATACTTCAGTTTGCTGAAGAAAGCCGTCAGTTTCTCGCCGATTACTGATATTACAACCTTTATTACTGAATATGTGACTGAATCACAAGGAGCAATTGATATTGCGCCAATGCAAGAGAATATTCTTCAATACAAAAAGTTAGAAGATGAAGCCGCTCTTATGCGCTATAAAGTGGAACGCTTACATGAAATTGCTAAAAACTATGAAGTATATAAAGGACATAAGGAGCAACTTACTCTTTTTGAATATGTTTTAGAAAAAGCAACCTTACAAAATGACTTAAATAGATTAGCGACTTATGATAATCAATATCTTGGTTACCAAAAACGCTTAACCGATATTGAAAGTGAACTAGCCGACTTAGATGTTGATTTAGCCGAACTCAATAAACGACGGGTGAAATTAATTCAAGATAGTTCGACCAATGATACATATCGAATAACCGATGAAATTAATGAACATAAAAAAGTCGCCGAAGAAAAAATTAGAAGTCTTAAGTTTCTTAATATGCAAGTGCGAAGCGACTTAGAAAACTATGTTTTAACCTTTGACCGGCTCGCTAATGAAGTCTTAGAAAAGGTTACTGCCATGGATGAAAAACGGTTAAAGAAGGACGGACTTTTCGCTCGTGAAGAACTACTAGAAAGCGCCGAAAACATCGTAAAAGAAAATCATCGGATTACGGCGGTCCTTAACAAAGATATTAATGAATTAAGCGAAGCAATGCTTAATGACTGGCGCAATGCGCAAGCGAAGTTTAAACAAAACTTAGGGGCTTTCACTTTGAGTCTTGGACGCTTAATTAATGACTACCAAGTAAATGAAGCCATTCTTAAACAACAAGAAATTGATTTACGCGGTGGCGGTAAACCCTATGAATATAATCTCCTGCAAGTAAGAAATGAACTTCAAAATAAATTATCAGCGAAACATGGCTATAAAGTGGAAGTGAGTATCTTCAGTGACTTAATTGATATTCGCGATCAAAAATGGACCAATGCGATTGAAGGTTACCTTGGTGGTCAACGCTTCCATCTCTTTGTCGAAGGTCAATATTTCCTAGATGCTTATGACATTTTGAAAGATTTATTACAACAATATAATTATTACGGCACAAATTTGGTTGATGTCGATCAAATTATTGAACGGCGGTTTAGCGCTATGCCTAATTCCATCGCCGAAGAAATTCTTACGGACCATATCGGCGCCCGGGCTTACGCTGATTTCTTACTAGGAAGATTACAAAAGTGTAATACTATTCAAGAAGCGCGAAATAGTGGAAACGGGATTACCCCAGACACTGATTTATATCGTAACTTCACGTTTGGGCGTATTAATCCTCGTCTCTACCAACAAAAATACATCGGTCGTCAGATTGAAGAAGCGGATATTAATGCGAAAAAAGCTGAACTAGCGGCGCACGGTGCAACCCTTCGTTCTTATCAAGAACTCTTGCAAGTGCTCTTACCGGGAAATGATGTTGAAATTGTAAACACGAATGAAATCGCTGCCCTTGGTAGCCAAGTTAAACGGATTCAAGAATTACCAAGTCTTGAACAAAGCATTGAATTTTATGAAGAAGAACTCGGTCGGCACGACTTAACTTTGATTGAAGGTATCCATCGCCGCATTAACTTAGTCGAAACTGATATTAAAGGGATTGAAAATCAAAAAGCAGGTCTCGTCGAAGAACGCGGGAAGATCTCAACGAACATGCAAATTTTAAAGAATGAACGGATGCCCGAAACAAAACAAATTATTCAAGAACGACAAACTAAGCTTGATGAAAGTTATGATGCCTTCTTTATCAGTGATGTCGCCGAGCCTTTCTTCCAAAATCTAATTGCCGAAGGAAAGAATCCGCTTGATATTAACGCTGAGTACCGGCAAGCATTTAGTAACGCTCTCTATCTTTCTAATAGTGTATTTAACCAAGTAAAGAAATTACGGAAAGAGTATGTCGTTGATTATCGCTTAACTTATGACGTTGAAACCGAGCATAACGATGATTTTGCGATGGAATTAAATGATCTTTTAGAAGTTAAACTTCCCGAATATGAAGAAAAGATTAATGATGCTTATCGTAAAGCCGTCAAACAATTTAAAGATGACTTCATCTCGAAATTACGGAGCGCGATTGAAACAGTGGAAGATCAAATTGCCGAACTTAACGAAGCGCTTAGTATGTCAACATTTGGGGAAGACTCGTATCAATTTACCGTTAAACCAAGTACTATTTATCGGGTTTATTACGATATGATTAAAGATGATTTATTACTGAAAGTAACGGATGACGATAGCGAATTCTTCCAAAAATATGATGATGTTATGAAGGATTTATTTGCGCAAATCGTGTTAGCAGGTGATGGCGATAAAAATGCAGCGGTACTCGCTAATGTTGAAAAATTCACCGACTATCGGAACTACTTAGAGTTTGACCTAATTGTCCGTAATAAAGATGGTCGTGAACAACGACTTTCACGCGTGCTAATGAAGAAGTCTGGTGGTGAAACCCAAACTCCATTCTACATTAGTGTCCTTGCTAGTTTTGCTTATCTCTACCGCGTTAATGAACCCGGCGAACTTAGTAATAGTGCCCGTCTAATTATTTTTGACGAAGCCTTTAGTAAGATGGATAGTGGGCGGATTAAAGAATCAATTCGCTTATTACGCCGCTTTGGTTTACAAGCAATTATTAGTGCCCCAAGTGATAAAGTCGCGGATATTAGTCCGCTAGTTGATGAAACGCTAGTTGTCTTACGGGGTAAGAATCACAGTCATGTTCAACTATTTGCCCGCGAAGAGGATTTAACATAAGGCTAACGAAAGGAGAAGTATGGAATTAAAGTTTATTGACGGAATAAGAGCCTATCATGTGCGCTTATCCCGGCGCTATACGCTGGAAGCTATTATCTCCATCTTTGTTTTGTTCGCCCTAAGCCTAACCCTTATCGTCCTTGAATTATTTACTGAAATAGATTTAAAAGTTCCTTTTTATCGTCTTTTTATTTGGATTACACTTTATGTAGGACTCTTTTTATTCATCGTAATATATTTCCCGCTTCGTTATCAAAAGTTACAAAATGCCCTTAACGCCGAATTTTTTAAACGGGCAAGTGCCGTAAAAATTGATTTAATTCCTAATCCCTTGGGGGGCACAAAGTTTGATTACAACTCGCTTTTAAAAGCGGCAGGTATAAGCGTGCCCCTAACGGGAATAAAAACGATTGCGCGCTATGAATTTACGAAACGATTATTTCATGTCTTATATTTTAATGATGGGGAAAAAGAGAGTGCTATTATTCATTTACCGATGAAAGAATCACCGTACTATTTACAAATTAATAATGGTAATTTTGCTCCGCCTGAACAATATGAAGGGACCCCGATTGTAAAGATTGCGTATGTATCGCCTTACAATCTTCAATATTACGCCACAAGTAGCGCCACAAATGCTAAAATATATTTAAGAAAAGAAATTGAAACGCGCTTTGTTAAATTTTTAAAAATTTACGATGCGAAATATCAATATGTGGCGACCTACACTGATGAATTCTTAAAAGTGGAAGGTCTATCATCACCTTTGCGACTTCGACTAGGGGGTCGCTATAATAATGAACGTTACGCTAGACGCTTAGCAAGTTTACGCTTGTTACAATCGCTTATGTTAGCGATGCTTGAAAGGGGGAAGTAAGATGGCAAAAGAGTTAATCGCAATGATTTTAGCGGGAGGAAAAGGTACGCGTCTCTACGAGCTGACACGAAAAGACGCTAAACCTGCCGTCCACTTCGGCGGGAAGTATCGTATTATTGACTATGCTTTAAGTAACTGTGCTCATAGCGGGCTTGATACGGTTGGAGTCTTAGCGCAATATGAATCAATTAGTCTTAGTCGCTATATTGGTAATGGCGAAAAATGGGGATTAAACGGGGTTCGCAGTAATACCGTCACTATCCCACCCCGTCAAACTGAAAGTGGCAGTAACTGGTTTATTGGAACGGCCGACGCGATTTACCAAAACCTGGAATTTATTGATTCTTATGATCCAGAAAACGTTCTTATTTTAAGTGGTGACCATATTTATCGGATGGATTATTCAAAGATGCTAGAAACACACTTACATAATAATGCTGATTTAACGATTGCGGTTATTGATGTCACCCTAGAAGAAGCGAAGCGTTTTGGCATTCTAAGCGCTGATGAAAATGATCGGATTACCGAGTTTGTGGAAAAACCGCCCAAACCGAAATCAACATTAGCGAGTATGGGTATTTATATTTTTAACTATAAAGTACTAAGACAAGCACTAGTTAATGACGCTAAAGATGAAAAAAGTGATCATGACTTTGGTAAAAATATTATTCCAACTATGTTAGCGAAAAAGAAACGACTTTTTGTCCACCGCTTTAAAGGATATTGGAAAGATGTGGGTACGGTTGATTCTTTATGGGAAGCTAATATGGATTTAATCGAGATGATGGATGAAGATTTCTACGCTGGTGATAAACATTACTTTCGACTTTTTAGCGAAGACACGAACAGTGTTCCCCAATATATTGGCAAAAAAGCGAAAGTGACCAATAGTGTGGTTAACCAAGGCGCTATTATTTTAGGAACAGTGGACGGTTCAATTATTTCAAACGAAGTGTTTATTGAAGTGGGCGCAGTGGTTAAAGATAGTGTAATCATGCCTGGTGTTACCGTGGGACGTAATGCCTTTATTAATAAGGCGATTGTCGCCAATGATTTAATAGTTCCCGATGATATGCAGATAAATGTTGCGGGTGAGAAAGTATTACTCGTCCATGAAGGAGTAGTGAAATGAAAGTTTTAGCGTATTTAAATTTACACCATTCGCCACGACTTGGACCCCTGACTGTTAGTCGTTCAAGTGCGGTTGTTAGTTTCCTTGGTCGGTATGCGATTATGGACTTTATGTTGAGTAACTTCAGTAACTCAGGGTTTGACCGCGTCGCTACTTTAGTTGATAATCATCCTGATTCCGTCTTGAAACATTTTGGTAGTCGTAATACATTTAATATTAACACTAAGCTTGGTTTAGAAATAATCGCTTATAACGAAAGTGGATCAAAAGCTGGTCCACGCTATAACACGGATGTTGCTAATATTCTCTTTAATAGTTGGATTTTAGAGCAAACCGATCCTGATTATGTTGTGGTCGCTCCTAGTTATTTTGTGTTACCACTTGATTTTCGGCCAATCTTAAAACAACATATGGCGAATAAATCAAAAGTAACCGCGGTCTATCAGCGTGTTTACAATGCACGTAATGAATACATTGGTCGTTCTATTTTTGATTTGAACACAGATGGTCATGTTATTAATATTTCCCGAAACAAAGGAGAGAAGGATGAACGAAATATCGGCTTAGAAACATATATTTTCTCACGCGATGCTTTTGAACTTTTAATTAAAGATGCCCAAAAAATTAGTTCATTTTATACCCTTAGTGATATTGTTGCCTATCACGCCCTTAAAGACTTACGGGTTGATACTTATGAATATCTTGGTTATATGCGCTGTTTTGATAGTTACCAACATTACTACGATTATAGTTTTGAACTTCTTAACTATCGAATCCGGCGACAACTCTTTTTACCGCATTGGCCGATTTACACCGTAACCCATGATACGCCCCCCGCGAAGTATGAAGCAACCGCTGATGTTAATAATGCTTTTATCGCTAATGGTTCGTTAATTTGTGGGACCATTCGGAATGCAATTATTTCGCGGAACGTTAAAGTTGAAGAAGGCGCAGTTGTGGAAAATTCGATTATCTTTACTGATTCCATTGTTCGCCGCAATAAAATAATTAGTCACGCTATTATCGATAAGCAAGCCGAAGTCGCGGTTGCCGCTGAATTAGCGGGAACCCCTGATGATATCATTTATGTACGGAAAGGAGATCGAGTGTAATGAAAATACTAATGGTGGCAAGTGAAAGTAGTCCACTTGCGAAAACAGGTGGTTTAGCCGATGTCGTCTATGCTCTAAGTAAAGAGTTAGCAATCCTTGGTGAAGAAGTAAGTATTGTCATGCCTTTTTACGCGAATATTCGGCGCAGTCCTGATCAAGAAATTCGTTTTTTAGCTAATGTTCAAGTTCCACTTGGATGGCGCTTCCAAAATGCAAAGGTCTATAAAACCTTCATTGATGGTATTACCTTCTATTTAATTGAAAATGAATACTATTTTGGTCGTGAAGGATTTTATGGATATGATGATGATACCGAACGATTTGCCTTCTTTAGTGTGGCGGTCCGTAATATGCTCCAAACTCTTAAAATAAAACCTGATGTCCTGCATATTCATGATTATCACGGGGGTATGATTCCGGCCTTGATTAAAATTCAAAACGCGAAAATGCGTTTCTTTAGTAAGATGAAATTTGTGGTTACGATTCATAACCCGGCTTTCCAAGGCGAATTCCATCCTGATTTACTTCCTGACTTTTATGATATTCGCAAAGAATACTTTGAAGATGGGACGCTTCGTTACCGCGATAAAGTTAACGCTTTAAAAGCGGCCATTGTGTTTGCCGATAAGATTAATACCGTTAGTCCCACCCACGCGCAAGAATTATTAACCCCTGAAGGTTCAAAAGGGTTAGACGGTATTTTAAAATTACGGAAAGATGATTTTGTGGGGATCCTTAACGGAATCGATTACGATGAATTTAATCCGTCCACGGATAAACACATTCCGTTTCGGTATGGGAAAACAAAACCGGGGGTCAAAGCTAAAAACAAAGTTAAACTTTTTGAAGAACTCCGTATTAAGGGAGATGAGAATACACCGCTATTTGCCATGGTAACGCGATTAACCTGGCAAAAAGGCATTGATTTAGTCATTCCCGCGATTGTTGAAGTACTGGAGCAGGGCGCTAATGTTGTGGTTGTGGGTAGTGGCGAATATGGGTATGAGCAAGCGCTTGAACAACTTCGGGACCGTTATCCTGATAATATGGCGATCTACATTGGCTATAACAATCCCTTAGCCCATCGTGTGTATGCGGCTAGCGATTTCTTCTTTATGCCAAGCCTTTTTGAACCGTGCGGGATCGGCCAAATGATTGCGCAACGTTATGGTTCCCTTCCCATTGTCCGCACTACCGGTGGACTTAAGGATACAGTGATAGGGTATGATGGCACTAATGCTGATGTCGCTGATGGCTTTATCTTTGATAATTATGATGAGTACTGGATGAAACTTACGACCAATTATGCCCTTGAACAATATAAGAACCCCGAAGTCTTTAAAGAACTTCGGAAAAATGCAATGAATAAAAATAACGACTGGGCCGAAGCTGGAAAAAGGTACCTCGCTCTCTATGAAAGTATTGTAAATCCATAAATATGGTATAATTTGCGTGCGAGTGAAGAATAAATAACTTAGTGTTAAGTTATGTCTCACCTTCAGTTATCTCGCTGTGACCTAGCATTAATAGGAAATGAAGTAATAAAATAAGGTGGTACCGCGGACTTTCCGCCCTTAGGTAACACCTTTTATTTTTGGAGGTAGGAGTATGGCCTATGATTTTAGAGCCGCGGAGAAGAAGTGGCAAAAATATTGGGAAGAAAATCACACATTTCATACTGACATGTATGACTTTAGTAAACCAAAGTATTACGTGTTAGATATGTTTCCGTATCCTTCGGGTGACGGACTTCATGTTGGGCATGTTGAAGGTTATACCGCTACTGATATTGTGGCCCGCTTTAAACGGATGCAAGGATATAATGTTCTCCATCCTATCGGTTTTGATGCTTTTGGCTTACCCGCGGAACAATATGCGATACGCACTAACAATCACCCCGCCATTTTTACGAATGAGAATATTATTAATTTTCGCCGACAATTGAAGGCCCTTGGATTTAGTTATGACTTCAGTAAAGAAATATCGACAAGTGATCCCCATTATTACAAATGGACCCAATGGATTTTTACTGAACTATTTAAAAGTGATTTAGCTTATGTTGATAATATCCCCGTTAATTTTTGTCCAGAACTTGGTACAGTACTCGCTAATGAAGAAGTGATTGACGGTAAAAGTGAAGTCGGTGGTTTCCCTGTCATTCGCAAACCAATGCGGCAGTGGTTGTTACGCATTACGGAGTACGCTGAACGTCTCCTTACCGATTTAGAAGGCCTTCTTTGGCCTAGTTCGACGGTTGATATGCAAAAAAACTGGATTGGTAAAAGTGAAGGAACGATTATTACTTTTAAAGTAGCGGGCACTAAACATACGTTTGCTGTTTTTACGACACGTGTCGATACACTTTATGGTGCGACTTATGCGTGTCTAGCGCCTGAACATCCGCTTGTGTTAAAGGTCGTGAGTAAAGCACAAAAAGCGGAAGTAAAAAAATATTTAGAAGCCGCGACTCGTAAGAGTGATTTGGAACGAACCGAACTTAATAAGGATAAAACTGGGGTTTATCTCGGGGTGAACGCTATTAATCCGATCAATGATAAAGAAATTCCGTTGTATGTTGCCGATTATGTGTTAGGGTCCTATGGAGAAGGGGCAGTGATGGCGGTACCTGCTCATGACGAACGTGATTATGAATTTGCTAAACGCCACAATTTGCCAATGGTCCAAGTTTTAGCCGGTGATATTAGTGAAAAGGCTTTTATTGATGATGCCCCTCATATTAACAGTCCGCTTATTAATGGCTTAAATATCGAAGATAGCAAGCAAGTCCTTAACGCTCATTTAGCTAAATTAGGATTAGGGAAAGCAACCACCAATTATAAATTACGCGATTGGTTATTCTCCCGGCAACGGTACTGGGGTGAACCAATTCCAATTATGATTGATGAAAAGGAGAACTTTATCCCTGTCCCCTTAAAAGATTTACCGCTTACTTTGCCCCTACTTACGGAATATAAGCCAAGCGGGACGGGTGAATCACCCTTAGCGCTTGCCACTGATTGGGTCAATACGACATATAAAGGTAAAAAGGTTAAACGCGAAACAAATACGATGCCGCAGTGGGCGGGCTCTTGTTGGTATTATATTCGTTATTTAGATCCCCATAATGATAAAGCAATTGCCGATCCCAAACTAATTAAGCACTGGTTACCCGTTGACCTTTATATTGGGGGTGCTGAACATGCGGTCTTGCACTTACTTTACGCGCGTTTTTGGCATAAATTTTTATATGACAAAGGAATAGTAAATACGAAAGAACCATTTACTAGACTATTCCATCAAGGAATGATTCTAGGAGAAAACGGCGAAAAGATGTCAAAATCACGGGGTAATGTTGTTAATCCGGATGAGATTATCGCTGAATATAGCGTTGACGCGCTCCGGCTATATGAAATGTTTATGGGCCCACTTGAGGCAAGCTTGCCGTGGTCAAATACTGGGTTAGAAGGAGCGCTTCGCTTCTTAAATCGAGTGGCCCGAATTGCTAGTGATGAATTTCCAGTACCGCTTGTTCAAACAAATAGCGGCGAGTTAGATTACTCGTATCATTACACTGTAAAAAAAGTTACTGAAGATTATGAAAAACTTGCATTTAATACGGCGATTGCCCAAATGATGATCTTCGTTAATGATATGTATAAGGCTAAAGAAGTTTATATCCCTTATTTTATCGGGCTCATTAAATTACTTTATCCAATTGCGCCCCATCTTGGCGAAGAACTCTATTCAAAATTTGTTGATGTTGCTACGATTACTTATGAAGCGTGGCCAACATATAGTGCGGCTAAGTTAGTCGTCAATGAAGTCGCGATTGCTGTTCAAGTTAACGGTAAACTTCGTGCGACGATTACGGCGAAACTAAATGAGAGTAAAGAAACCTTAGAAAAATTGGCGTTGAATCATGAAAATGTCATTCGCTTTACCGAGGGTTTAACAATAAAACGTATAATTGTAGTCCCGAATAAAATCATTAATATCGTCGTTTCTTAAATAATATATTAGAATAATATAGGCACGTTACTTAGTTAACTAAGAATGTAGCGGAGGTAGTTATGAATTTAACGATTGACATTGGCAACAGTGTAATTGGTCTTGCTCTTGTTGCTGACGGTGAAGTTGTCGAAGCTTATAGTGTGGAAACAAGAAAAGCCGAACAACTTGATTTTTATTTAGTTACTTTTAAAAATCTCTTAGGCGATTATATTAAAAAGGATATTGTTAAAGGCGCTATTATTGCTAGCGTCGTTCCCCGTCTTACCTTAATGATTAAAGAAGCAGTGACGCGCCTTTTTAACGTTACGCCGTTAATTGTCGGTCCTGGTGTTAAAAATGGCCTCGTTTTAAAAGTTGATCATCCCCTTGAAGTTGGGGCCGATATTGTAGCTTGCGGAGTGGGAGCTTATAAGTTTGGGAGTGGTCCTTTTATCATCATTGATTTAGGAACGGCTAATAAATATATTTACGTTGATGATAAACGGGTCTTCCATGGTGTCGCCATCAGCGCTGGTATTAAAGTAGCATTTGAAGGCCTTGTTCAAAGCGCTGATCAATTATTAATTGTTCCATTTGTAATGCCAAATAAAGTTCTTGGCAAAAATACGAAAGACGCTCTCGCAAGTGGTGCGTTGAATGGTTTATTAAGTGAAATGAACGGATTTGTTAGTCTCATAAAAGAAGAAGTTGGAGGTAATCCGAAGGTCTTATTAACGGGTGGTAATGCGCTTTATATCCACGATTACATTGATAAATGCTTTAAATATATCCCCCATTTAGTGCATTACGGTTTAAATGAGATTTTGGTAAAGAACTATGCAAAATAAAAAGAAACTAATTCATAACATAGCAATTGATGCTTTATTTATCACTATCATTTTAGTGATGGGTCTAGTTCCGTATCTAGGCTTTATTAGTATTGGAAATATTTCGGCCACTATCTTACCAATCCCTGTTATTCTTGGCGCAGCGCTTTTAGGACCAAAACGTGGGGTTCTTTACGCATTTGTATTTGGTGTATCTTCCTTTTTAATTGCCATTTTACGACCAACAGGGGCCGATGCTTTATTTATTGATCCGCTTATTAGTATTGTACCGCGGGTTCTGTTTGGCATTATTATTGGTTTAATCGCTTGGCCGATTTTTAGAGATAAAGTTAGTTTTAAGACTAAAAGATTCGTTGTCTTTCCTTTTTCAGGAATGGCCATGATGATTCATTCAACTCTCGTCTTAACGATGATTTATATTCGCTATATTGATGATTTTAACAAATTTATATTGCCAGTCCTCGTGCCCATTGTGCTAGTGGAAACACTGTTTGCTATGATTGTTGTACCAGTTTTATATAATGCCTTATATCTCCCGTTTGAAAATGCAAAGTTCCACTTCAGTGAGAAAAAGGTTTCAGTCTATGAATCGATGATGACAAATTATTATGGGGAAGCACTTGATACCCTAATTGAATTTGTCAATATAAATTCAGTGTATGATGAAAGTACAGTCACTCCACAAACACCTTATGGAAAAGGAGTAGATGAAGCTTTAAAATATATCCAAAAAATAGCCGAAAAAGATGAATATGACGTTAAAATTATTGATGGACGCGTCGTCGAAGTTTATTTTGGTGAAAAATATAACCCAAACATTGCCATTTTTGCTCACGCTGATGTTGTTCCCGCGACTGGCGAGTGGGAGAGTCCGCCCTTTGCCGCTGAAGTGCGTGATGGCAAGTTGTATGGGCGCGGGACAAGCGATGATAAGGGACCAGCGATTGCCGCTTATTATGCCTTGAAGGCACTGCATGATAATAAATTATTAATTGGTTATAGTGTACGGCTGGTGCTCGGTGGCGATGAAGAACGCGGCAGTAGTTGTATGCAATATTACTTTAAGGAACATAAGGCCCAAGCGCCCGTTTATGGGTTTACGCCTGATGCGGCGTTTCCGCTGATTTATGGCGAAAAAGGAATTACTAATTTTGAAGCGACGAAAAGCGTTGATCTTGATCCCATTGTTTCCATTAAAGGCGGAGCCGCGGCAAATAGTGTGATTGATAAAGTCGAGATTAAACTTGTAAAAGATGCGGCTTTTATTGACTATTTAAAGGCGCATAATATTAAAAATAGCGTTAAAATGCTAGCAAAAAACATGGAAGTTACGATTTTTGGGAAAAGTGCCCATGGTAGTACTCCCGAGCAAGGTATAAATGCTGGAGTACTTGCTTTTAAGCATTTAGGTAATTTTTATAATAATCCGTTTCTTAATCATTTAGCGAAAAAGTTTGATAATCCAAACGGTAAAACAATGGATGCTTTTTTATCGACACCGCTGCTTGGTGATTCAACATATAATATTGGCTTATTAAATTATGAAAACGGGAAATTAAGTTTTGTTGTTAATTTCCGTTATCCGGAGAATGTTGATGTTGAAACCCACTTACGCAAACTTGAAAGGACCTTAGATGTTGACATAACTATTGGTCGTTCCGCTAAACCTTTACTTTTTAATCCCAAAAGTGATTTTATCAAAACACTTTTAAAAGCTTATCAAGATGAAACGGGTGATAAGAAAAGTAAACCATTAGCAATTGGTGGGGGCACTTATGCTAAAGAATGTCCCAATACGGTTGCTTTTGGTAGTGCTTTTAATGGGAGAAGTGGTAATATCCATTCACCTAATGAGCATATTTATCTCGCTGACTTTTATGCGCAGATGGCAATTTATGCCCGGGCCATCCATTATTTAGGAAGAAAATTATGAGGGTAAAGTTTAAACCAGGCGCAAAAGCGTATTTAGATAATTTACATTTTCACACGCATGTGGATGATTTTCAGCTCGATAGATTGAAAAATATTAAAAGTCCATTAGTGTTAGAAATCGGTTTAGGGAAAGGTGATTACCTTTTAGCGATGGCGAAAGCTTATCCCGATTACTTTTTTATGGGGATTGAACTTAACGCTAGTGTGTTAAGTGTGGCGGCGCAAAAACTAGCGAATGCTAATCTCGAAAATATTTTAATATTGACGGGTGATGCTAAGTATCTGCTTCCTAAACTTAAAAAGGAGTCACTTTCTTATATAATATTAAATCATAGTGATCCATGGCCTAAAAAACGGCACGAAAAGCGAAGATTAACACATCCTTCGCTTATTAAAAAATATTATGATCTTCTCAAACCGGGTGGTGAATTAATCTTTAAAACGGACAATGATGATTTTGCCGAGTATTCATATGCGACCCTAAAAGAAGCGCCGTTTTCTTCCCTTTTGTTTAATCGTGATTATAAAGGGGACGCACCTTTTGATGCTAAAACTGAATACGAAGTTAGATTCCTTTTAAAAGATGTTAAAATTAAAATGATTACCGGAAAGAAATAGGTGGTATTTATGTTAACAAAACGCGAATTAAAATTATTAGAAAAAGTTACACAAATTGATGCAATTCCGGGAATTGAACACGAACTTGCGAAGTTTGTAAAAGAAGAACTTAAAAAATACGGGTTCACTCCCGTAACTGATAACCTTGGTTCGATTTTCGGCGTTAAAAAAAGCAAGGAAAAAAAGGCGCCGCGCATTATGGTCGCTGGGCATTTAGATGAAGTCGGCTTTATGGTTCGTGATATCACCGAAATGGGATTTATCCGCGTTGACGCTCGTGGTGGAATTACTCCTAATACCCTGCTTTCTAGTCGAGTGCGTCTAACACTTGATGATGGCACGAAAGTTATCGGTAGCGTGGGGGCAACGGCGCCGCATTATGGTGGTGAAAGTGATTTAAAAATTGAAAATCTTGATTTTGACTTTGGATTTATAAGCAAAGAAGATGCGCTTAGTAATGGTGTTCGCGTTGGCCAAATGATTGTGGTTGATGGTCCGTTTGAAGTCTTAAATGGCGGCAAACGTTTATTAGCGAAGGCCTTTGATAATCGCTACGGCGTCTTTATGGCTCTAGAAATGGCGCGCTATTTTGCAAATATTGAGTTACCTTTTGATTTATATGTGGGCGCTACCGTCCAAGAAGAAGTTGGATTACGCGGGGCTAAGACGATTAGTGCGGTTATTAATCCTGACCTAGCGATTGTGTTAGATTGCTCGCCCGCGCGCGACAATATTAGTAAGAGTGAGGAAGGCCATCTTGGCGGTGGCATATTAATTCGTTATTTAGATCGTTCGATGATTGCTTTTCCTGAACTTTTAACCTTCCAAGAAGAGTGCGCCGAAGCCGTTAATGTTCCTTACCAATATTTTTCTAGTCCGGGCGGGACGGATGCTGGTGCTTTTCATCTTCACGCTACTGGTGTTTTAGCCTTAACCCACTGTATTTGTGCCCGTTCTCTACATACATCGGCAACGGTGGTGGATACTAGCGATATAAAGAACGCTAAAAAAGTTTTAATTCGCATGTTAAAGACATTAAATCGCGATAAAATTAATAAGTTCAAAAAGGCGCGGAGGTGATAAAATGCACGAAATTGATAAGAAGAAGAAAGATCGTAAGTTTCGCTTAACGAATAAAACATTTAAATTTCCCAAAGCAATTGACGACCATTTTTATACCGCTAATTACTTTATTAAAACAATGAAAATTGCCCAACAATGGTTACCAGAAACAGTGGTAACTATGCAATTTTTTCAACGTCGTAATGATGTGATGGTGTGTGGTGTTGATGAAGCGATTGCGCTTTTGCAGGAGTTTGCTCAAAATCCGGAAAACTTAAAGATTGAAGCTGTGCATGATGGTGATATTATTAATGCGTATGAACCAGCGCTTAAAATTACGGGTCGCTATCAAGATTTTGCTTATTTAGAAAGTATTATTGATGGTATTTTGACACGCCGAACAAATGTAGCGACGAATAGTAATGATGTTCTTAAAGCTGCTTATCCAACCGAAGTATTTTCGATGGCCGATCGTCAAGATGATTACTTAACGCAAGCAGGCGATGGCTACGCTAGTTATATTGCCGGTATTAGAAAGTTTTCGACTGACGCGCAAGGCTATTTTGTCAATATTAAAGGGATGGGAACTATGCCCCATGCGCTAATTGCGATGACGGGTGGTGACTTAATCAAAGCCTGTGAACTATACCATAAGACTTTCCCTAATGAGAAAATAAGTGCTTTAGTTGACTACCATAATGACACGGTGACACAAGCCTTAGAAGTTGCTCGTCATTTTGGTGATAAATTAGGATCAATTAGACTAGATAACTCAAAGTCATTGCTCGATGAATATTTTGTGCGGAAAGGATTAAATGATCCGCGTCTTAAAGGCGTGAGCGCTGAACTCGTTTTCGCTGTACGGGCGGCCCTTGATAATGAAGGATTTAAAGACGTTAAAATAGTCGTAAGTTCAGGATTTAATCCGCAAAAAATTAAAGAATTTAAAGCGAAAAAAACACCAGTCGATCTTTATGGTGTTGGCTCTTATATTGTTAATACAATGGAAGTTGGTTTTACGGGTGATGTGGTCGCGGTCAATGGTAAAGCCGAGGCTAAAGTTGGACGTAAGGAATACTTTAGTGACAAACTTGAAAAAGTAACTCTAAAAAAACGGGCCTAAGTAGGAAGCCCTTACATTGACATTGAAAATATTTTCATATAAAATTTACATATGAAGGAAGGCTTTAATTATGAGTGATACATTTAAAGATCGAGTAACAATCTACGAAGTAGCGGCGGCGGCTGGTGTAAGTTTAGCCACCGTTTCTCGCGTCATTAATAATCACCCAAATGTGACTCCTGCGACTCGGCAAAAAGTCCAAAATGCTATTTCTCGTCTGGGATATCGACCCAGCGCCTTAGCGCAAGCGTTAGCGACAAGTAAAACGACGAATATTGGTTTAATTATTCCAAGTGCTAATTATGTTTATATTTCCAATATGCTGCATGGTATTGTTATGCGCGCTAATCACTTAGGGTATTTAATTACCTTATTTGTAACGGGCTCGAAAAAAGAAGACGCGCTGCAAGCGATGGATAAATTGATAACCTCCCACGTTGATGGGGCCATTATTTTTGATGATTTATTTGAAGAGGAAGAAGTTATTCAAATTACAAACTATCAAGTTCCAGTTGTAGTCGTTAATAACCGACTTGATGAAGACGAAAAAGTCGCGTGTATAACCTTTGGTTACGAAAATACTTTACGTGAAGAAATTATTCGGCAACACTTAAAAAAAAGTGATGTGATGATGCATTTTGTTGCCCTTCCTAATAATGGTCGTCTTTTAGAAAGATTACAACGCAGTTTTGTTACTACGCATAAAGAAGAAGGACGGGCCTATAAAATTCATACGGTGAAAGATGGGTATCACGCTCATTATGCTTATTTTAAAGATTTATTTAAAACAACGAAAGAAGGTTTCTTCGTTGCGTATCGCGATTCCTTAGGTCGGGCGATTGTTAATGCTGCGCTTGAAAATGGCTTACGGGTACCCGAAGACGTTGAAGTTATTAGTCTCATTGGCACGCGTTACGCAATTCAAGGCCGCCCCAAACTATCAAGTATGATTCTTGATATGGAAGAAGTGGGCAATAAAGCACTCGAAATGCTGATGAATATATTAGAAGGCAAGACCCATTTACCGCGGCAAAAAGTTGTCGCCGAATACGTTAAATTAGATACAACGCGTTAGAAAGGATACATATGAATTTATTTGATGAACTCCAATATCGCGGACTAATTAAAGATTATTCCAACGCTGAAAATATTAAAGAAATGCTTAAAACCCCGCAGACGATTTACTGTGGTTTTGATCCAAGTGCCGCAAGTATGCATATGGGTAATTTTGTGATGATTGCGACTTTAATGCGATTACAAAAAGCCGGTCATAAAATTATTGCTGTTGTGGGCGGGGCCACCGGAATGATTGGTGATCCCAGTGGCCGCAGTAGCGAGCGTAATTTACTTGATAAAAAAGCATTAGCGCATAACACGGAACAAATTGGAAATCAATTAAGGAAATATCTTGATTTTACTGATCCTAAAAAAGGGTTAATTGTTAATAATTATGACTGGTTAAGTAAACTTGATGTTTTAGAATTTTTACGAAGATATGGTAAGTATTTCACCGTTAACTATATGTTAGCCAAAGATACGGTTGCGCGGCGTTTAGAAACGGGAATCAGCTTTGCAGAATTTAGTTATATGATTCTTCAAGCTGTGGACTTTTTACATCTCTATGAGCATTATGGTTGCACTATTCAAATTGGGGGTAGTGACCAGTGGGGCAACTTAGTTAGCGGACTTGACCTTATTCGAAAAGTTAAGGGTCCTGACACTAAAGTTGAAGTCATGACTTCCCACTTATTAACAAACTGTGCGGGCGAAAAGTTTGGGAAGAGTCTGGATGGCGCTCTTTTTCTTGATCCCAAGAAATTTAGTCCCTATAAACTTTATCAATACTTTATCAATGTTGGTGATGATGATGCCGAAAAATATTTAAAAGTGTTTACCTTCTTAAGTAAGGAAATGATCGAAGATATAGTTAGCAAGCATAAAGAAGCTCCGCATAATCGCCTAGCGCAAACTCGTTTAGCCGAAGAAATTTTAACGATTGTCCATAATAAAGAAGCGCTTAAGCATGCCCAAAATATGAGTAGTGCCCTTTTTAGTGGTCATGTTAAAGATTTAAGCGCTGCCGACATTGAAGATTTATTTAGTCATGCCCTCGTAAAAGTAGCGGCTAATCAAAAGTTAGAAGATGTTGTTATTGCCGTTAAAGCCGCCAGCAGTAAACGCGAAGCCCGTGAATTTATTCGCGGAAACTCAATCAGTGTTAATGGTGAGCGTTATACTGATCCTGAATTAATCGTTAACCAAGATTATTTACTTCACCATAAATATTTAATTATTAGGCGCGGAAAGAAAAAATACTTCGTCGCTGAAGTTAAGTAAATTTAATGAAATTAATAAAAAACTCCGCATCATAAGCGGAGTTTTCATTTTGTGCTTTGTTAATTACATTGAACGGTTATAATATTCAATAATTAAGTTTTCACTAATGTCTTGGACAACTTCCGTGCGTTCGGGGAAGCGATCAAAGGTCCCACTTAATTTTTCGGCATTAAGGGTTACAAATGGAACGGTGCGGGTAACGCCTTCAACATTGAACTTGAAGAGTTTTAAGTCGCGACTGTTTTCGTGCACGCTGATGGTGCTGCCGACGGGGACTAAGAAGCTTGGAATATCAACTTTTTGCCCATCAACTAAAATATGACCGTGGTTAACAAGTTGACGCGCTTGTCGCCGAGTGTTAGCAAGTCCGAGCCGAAACACTAAGTTATCAAGGCGTGATTCAAGAATTTGAATAAACGCTAAACCGGTAACGACATCTTTATTCTTTTTCGCTAAAAGGAAAAGTCGTTTAAATTGTCGTTCATTAACACCATAAGTATGACGTAACTTTTGTTTTTCGGCGATTTGCTTTCCGTATTCACTGACTTTACGACGCCGGTTATTACCATGTTGGCCTGGACCATACGGACGTTTTTTAAGTTCTTCACCCGTTTCTAAAATTGAGTAACCGAGACGGCGTGATTTTTTCCAAACGGAACGAGTATCTCGCATATGTATTTCCTCCTTTTCTTTACTTGCAGGCAAACAAAAGGTGTAAACTCCACGTTTCTGGATGATGATTTTATTCGGTTCGCCCTGTAGCTTAGGTTACTACGATCAAATTACTTGAACCATCATTAGACAAACGGTGTTTACATGCTGCTTACATGCTTTGTTATCATAACTTAATTTCGGTTTTGTGTCAACGTAAAAGTGGTTAAACTCCTTAATGAGGAGTGTTTTTTATTCTTTCGGGTCTTTTTCTTTAGTTACATGGCAAAAAGTTTCACAATTTTTAGCGTAAGAACAAACGCTACATGCTTTGCGCTGACGATTAGTGAACACTAAATATGTTATGATACCCGCTACTAGTAAAATGACGACGATTAAGATAATAATATCGGCTATACTCATAATAACCCCTCCACGAGTGTACCTAGTTGATAAATTACCGTAGCAATCGCAAAGGCGGCTAAGGTTTGCACAAGCAAAGCTTTTATCATCTTACGGCGACTACCAAATTCTTGATACATAGCCCCAATCGCCCCAAAACAAGGCGCGCTAAATAAATTAAAGGCCATAAAGGCATAAGCCGACACTGGGGTAAAGAAAGTAAAGAAGGGGCTTGCAAAGATAGAGTTGCTACCACTTAAACTAGCGATAATTGACATTGATGAAACAACTTGTTCTTTAGCCACTAACCCTTGAATCACACTTACGGCGGCGGCCCAATTATTAGTACCAAGAAACGGATAAAAAAGGAAGGAAAATAAGCGACCTATATCACTTAAAATACTTTTTTCAATAGGAATACCATATTGTAACTTCCAGTTAAAACTTAATAGGAGCCATAAGATAATTGAAGCAAATAAGATAATCGAACCCGCGTTAGTAATAAAAGACCAAGTCTTACGTCCCGTATCGCGTAAAACATAACGCATATTTGGAGTTTTATAAGTTGGTAATTCTTGAATAAAAGGTGAATATTTTCCTTTATATATAAGTCGCTTCATAATTAAAGCGGTAAACAAAATAATAATAATGGCAAGGAAATATAACGAAGCACTAACAAGTCCCATTGTATCAGGGAAGAAGTGGGCGGCAAAAAGAGTAATAATCGGTAATTTAGCGCCGCATGGAATAAAAGGAGTGAGTAAAACGGTAAGTTTCTTTTCGCGTTCATCCTCAATAACTCGACTTGCCATAATCGCTGGGACACTGCATCCCGTTCCAATAATAAAAGGAATAAGGGCTTTACCCGAAAGACCGACTTTCCGGAAAATACGGTCAAAGAAAAAGGCAATACGGGACATATAACCGCTGGCCTCTAATATATCAATCATAAAAAATAGAATGAGTAATTGGGGAACGAAACTAAGAATTGAAGTAACACCCGCTAAAATGCCATCAACAACTAAACTTACCGCCCACGGCGAAGCCCCAACGTTTTCAAGAAAAGTAGCGAGACTCGCATTTAACGCATCAAAACCTTGTTCAACTAAACTAGATAAGAACATCCCAACGGGTCCTGCGGCTAAAAAATATACAAGTAGCATAATGACTATAAAGATGGGAATTGCTAGGTATTTATTGAGTAAAATACGATCAATTTTATCAGTTAAAAGTTTAGGATTTTCCCGGCTAGAAACAGCCTCATCTCGTATTTTTTCAATAAAATTATAACGTTCATTGGCAAAGACTTCGTTGATACCAACTTTATAACTGGTATTTAAGTCTTCGATGTATTGCGTAAGATTTAAATCAATTCGCGCTGATAATTCAGAATCTTTTTCTAATAATTTAATGGCTACGAATTTTTTGGCTTCAATTGGTAATAATTCAGCAATTGTATCAATTGTTTTTTGAAGTGGGTTACTATAAATTACGGGAAAATTCACATCGGTGGGCGGATTCTTGGTCAGTAGCATTATCAAGTCCTTTATGCCCGTTCTCTTAAGACATGAAATCGGAATAATCGGAACATTTAGTAATTCACTCAGTTTATCAACATTAATGCGAATTCCTTGTTCAAATACTAAATCCGTCATATTTAACGCAATAACCATTGGAATCTTAAAGTCATAGAGTTGGGTCGTTAAATATAAACTTCGTTCTAAGGCAGTACTATCGATAATATTAACAATTAGGTCCACTCGTTCATCAAGGAGAAAACGCCGTACAATGTTTTCCTCGTTACTATATGGTGAAAGACTATAAATGCCGGGTAAGTCAATGATTTCCGCCGTGGAAGTACGAAGGATTCCCGTTTTTCGCTCTAATGTTACCCCGGGCCAATTACCAACTTTTTGATTGTTCCCCGTTAATAAATTGAAAAGCGACGTTTTCCCACTATTTTGGTTACCGATTAACACGATTCTCATAGGATAACCTCAACTTCAACAAGTTCCACATCCGCGCGTCGCACAAGTAAGCGATAATTACGTAATTCTAAACAGAAAGGATCACCAAGCGGTGATATTTTATTAACTTTAACTATTACACCCGTAGTAATACCCATATCTAAAAGACGCTGCTTTAAGGCTGGGTTATCATTGTTAATTCGTAAAACACGGGCCTTTTGCCCAATTTTCAATTGGTCTAATGTTTGAATATCACGCACCTAATGGTTAATCCCTTCTAGTGACTATACAAAGTATAATCTCACTCAAAATATACATTATTAGTGCCTTATTATCAATTAATTTACCCGAATTTGATATGTTAGCGTATGAAAACATTTCCAAACATTGTATAATATACAATAAGTGAGGTGCGAGTTATGAAAGTTATAACCCTATTGAACACACTTGATATTGTCTTTATTGTAGCAAGTGCCATTTTAGTAGTGGCCGTCCTTGTTTTCTTATTAAGTAAATTTGCCTTTCGCGGGACAAAGAATAAGAAAATGCTTAAATCTTTATCAATCAAGTATTCATATGTGCGCAGCTTATTACTTGGCGAAAATATTCAATATATCAAACGGATTGAAGCGATCAGCGATATTAATTTACTTATGCGCCCAGCTTATGAAGAGTTCTTCGCCCGTTTTGAACAACTCCGCAGTGTTGATGATCGTAAAGCGAGTCGTTCTATCCAAATCTTAAATGAAGCATTAGCCGCTGGTAATAAAGAATTTAAAAAGGCTTTTAATGAACATCGGCCCATCATTTTAGATTATGAACGCAAAGTTACGGCTCTGAGCAAAGACTTAACGAATATGATTAAACCCGAATCGGAAATTCGCGAAGAAAGTGTTTATGATAAAGAAAAATTACGGATCATTAAAAACATTTATCGCGATCATAAAGATGAACTTGAAATTTGTGTTCCCAGTTTTGAAAAAATCTTTGGTCAAATTGAATTACTATTCAAGGAATATGATAATGCTCTCAATGGGGCATATTATGATGAAGCGCGCAGTTATCTGGAAAAGATTCGAACGTTTAACGACCAACTTGAAAGAATTTTACAAATCTTACCACTTTTAGTGGTAAAAGCAACGGTTTTAATTCCTGAAAAGATTGATAATCTTAAAAAGAGTTATGAGGAAGCCACCGCTTATAATGTGCCGCTTCACCATTTACGCGTAAGTCAAGAAATTGAAGATTTTAATGAACAACTAGAAATAATTAAAGATCAATTAATCCGTTTTGATACACGTAATGTTGAACAAACGCTTAATCATATTGCTGATACGATTGATGAATTAATTAATAGTTTCAATGTTGAAATTGAAAAGCAAAGAGAGTTTACCGCTGAGTATGACAAAACATATTTGCACGTTAATGATTTAGAGCAACGTTATATTCGTTTAGTAAATCGAATGCCCCAAGTTAAGGAATACTATTTAATTAATCCCGAATACGAACGTAAACTTGAAGAAGCGAATACAAATGTCAATACGATGATGATGGTTAAACGGAGTTTAGATGCCTTCCTTCATAGCGCCACGAAACAACCTTACAGTGTTTTAGTCGAGAAAGTTTTACAACTACAGGCCGAAAGTATGAAAGTTGAAGTGCTCGTCCGTGAATTTCAAACGTATATTGAATCATTGCGAGTTATTGTGGAAGATGGCTTTGCCATTTGTAAACTTTTATTCTTACGCTTTAAAGAATTAGAAGTAATGTTACGGCGCCTTAATGTTCCATCTTATATTCAAAACTTTGAACAAGACTTTGATAGCGGCTATGCGATGATTAGTGATATTAGTACAATCATCCGCGAACGGCCTATCGATGTAAGTCAAGTTGAAGTGCTCACTAACGAATTACGCGCTCTTGCTACGCGTCTAGAAGATGTTATTACTAACGACATTAAATATGCCGAATCAGCCGAAGAAGTAATCGTGAGTCTTAACGCTTTTAGGCCACAATTTAGCGAACTTCACACTAAACTTCGTGATGAAGAACAACGTTTCTTTAATGGCCTTTTTAAGCACACCTACGAAAACTCTATTGAACAATTAAAAAAATACCAAAACCGTAAACAATGATTTATTTTGATAACGCTAGTACCACGAAAATAAATGCGCAAGTTTTAAGGACGTATAAAAAAGTTCTTGAAACTTATTTTGCTAATCCAAGTGGCACGCACACGCTAGCGCGCGATGTGGCGCGTTTACAAGATAAAGCTCGTAGTGAGATACTTGACACCTTAAAATACACTGATGGTAAGGTTATTTTCACTAGTGGAGCAACTGAAGCTAATAACTTAGCAATTATTGGTCTGTATCAGGCTTACGCTAATCGTGGTAATGAAATCATCATTAGTAATTTTGAACATCCTAGTGTACGTGAGGCGTGTGATTATTTAGCTAAAGTTCACGGTGTCGTCATTAACAAAGTACCCATTGATGCTAACGGAGTAATTGATTTAAAGACACTAAAAAAATTTTTAAGTGATAAGACCGTATTAGTTTCAATTATGGCCGTGAACAATGAAATTGGCGCAATCACTAATTTAAGTGCAATTCGGAAAGTACTTAACGGTTATCCCAAAGTAATTTTCCATAGTGATGTAACTCAGGCCCTTGGTAAGATCTTAGTTAATCTTGATGTGGTTGATGCTTTTTCTTTCTCAGCTCATAAGATCCACGGATTAAAAGGGAGTGGCGCTTTGGTATTACGCCGCAAATTGAATCCTAAACCGTTAGTATATGGTGGTTCGCAGGAGGATGGATTGCGCCCTGGAACACATAATGCCCCCGCGAATATTGTCCTAGCCCAAACAGTCCGTTTAGCGGTCATGAGTCAACAAGAAAACATCGAATTAGTGGGGAAACTGGCTCAAAAGTTACACACGCTATTAGCAACTCGTAGTGATTTATTTATTATTAATTCAACACTTGATAATCCTTATATTGTAAATTTCTCCCTTAAAACGGTGTCTGCTTCGATTGTTCTTAATGCGTTAGAAAATAAAGAAATTTACTTAGGAACTACCAGTTCTTGCAGTGCAAAACTTCATATTCCCAGTCATACAATCCTCGCGATTTCTGGGGACGAAAAACGGGCTAATAATGCGCTGCGTGTTAGCTTTAGTGCCACGAATACCGTTGATGAAGTTATTACATTTTTTAAGGTATTAATGCAAATTATCGAAGGAGCAAACTATGGCTAAAATGATTATGATTCACTTTGGTGAACTCTACACTAAAGGGAAAAATCGTCGTGATTTTATTCGTCAACTGCAAAATAATATTAACGAAGTTGTTGGTTCTTTCAAAGTAAATATTGAGACGAAACATGACCATATTTATCTTAAAAATATTAAGGATAACGATATGGTTGAAATTGTAAAACGGCTGCAAAATGTCAGCGGAATCCACGCAATTAGTGAAGTTTTAGCGTTTCCGCTTGACCTTGAACAAGTTAAAAATTATTTGCTTGAACTCGTACTTGAACTTAGGCCGAAAACCTTTAAAGTTATCACTAAACGCAAGGATAAACTTTTCCCGATGCGCAGTGATGAAATTAATCGTTATGTCGCTAGTCATATTTTAAAAAACGCGGAAATTAAAGTTGATGTTCACGCCCCTGAATTACCCATGAGATTAGAAATTGACGCGACCCGAATCTTGGTGGTTGGTAAACGCTATCCTGGCTTAGGTGGGTATCCTTTAGGTTCGGCTGGGAAAGGGTTAGTGCTTCTTAGTGGCGGGATTGATTCTCCCGTAGCTGCTTACCTGATGATTAGGCGCGGTATTAAAATAGCGGCTATCCACTTTGCGGCCCCACCTTATACGAGTGATGAAGTCTTAAAGAAAATTGAAGCACTAGCGGCAAAGTTAAACAATTATCAACCAACTATTCGACTCTATATTGTCCCTTTTACTAAATTGCAGTTAGCGATATATGAAAATGCTCCTAGTGGGTATGCGATTACCTTAATACGGCGGATGATGCTGCGCATTAGTACCGTCATTGCTAAACGGCACGGTTATAAAGTGCTTGTGACGGGTGATTCACTTGGACAAGTTTCAAGTCAAACACTTGAATCGCTCGTGGTCATTAATGAAGTGACTAATTATCCGATTATTCGTCCACTGGCGACCTTTGATAAAAACGAAATTATTAAAATTGCCAAAGAGATCGAAACTTATCCAATCTCGATTTTGCCTTACGAAGATTGCTGTACTATTTTCCCTGTTACTAATGCAGTAACAAGTCCAAAATTAGATGATGTTCTTGCTTATGAACATAGTTTTGATTATGAAAGTTTAATTAGTGAGGCAATTGGCGACACAACCAAAAAAGATATTAAATTAGATAGTCACGACGACGATTTATTTTAGAAAGAAGAACTAATAAATAAAAAAGGAGTGAACCCAATGTCACCCCGTTTTTATTAAGAAAGAATTTTATATTTACTTAGCGAGTGCTTTTTTGGCTGTTTCAGTTAAGCCTTTAAATGTTTCAAAATCATGAATTGCTAATTCGCTTAACATTTTACGATTGATATCAATGTTTGCAAGTTTTAAACCATGCATAAATTGGCTATAACTAATTTCGCACATCCGACAGCCAGCGTTAATACGTTTAATCCATAATTTACGATAATCACGTTTGATGCGACGTCGATCAATGTAAGCATAACGTAAGGAGTGCATGACTTGCTCTTTAGCGGTTTTAAAAAGTAAGCTTTTGGCACCAAAATAACCTTTGGCTTGTTTTAAAACTTTTTTACGACGGGCCCGGGTGACCGGTGAACTTTTTACTCTTGCCATGTTTATTTCCTCCTAGTTGTGAATTAAATACTTAATCCGCTTAGCGTCACTTTTGTGCACTAAACGTGCTTTCCGTAATTGTCTTTTTTGTTTAGTTGTTTTGCGGGGGGCTAAATGCGAGGTATAAGCGGCCTTACGCATTATTTTGCCTGATTTAGTAACTTTAATCCGTTTGGTTAAAGCACTTTTACTCTTCATTTTGGGCATGAATCTTCCTCCTATTTCTTAATTTTACTCGCTAAGATGACACTTAAGTTACGACCTTCGAGTACTGGCTTTCGTTCGACTGTGGCTAATTCTTCCAGCGATTGCACAAAGCTCTCTAATATTTTTTCACCGACTTCAATGTGTGCCATTTGGCGGCCACGATAACGGATGGTGACCTTGACTTTATTACCTTCCTCTAAGAAACGACGCGCCGTTCGCGCTTTTGTTTCTTGATCATGCACATCAATGACTGGAGACATTCTAATCTCTTTTAATTCAACGATTTTCTGTTTCCGTTTTTGTTCTTTAGCGCGCTTTTGTTGTTCAAAGCGGTATTTAGAATAATTAAGCATTTTGCAAACGGGTGGTTTGCCATTCGGATTTACACAATATAAGTCTAGTTCATATTCATTGCTCGCTAAATCAATCGCGGCGCGAGTTTTCATCACGCCTAGTTGTTCGCCATTTGGACCAATGACTAACACTTCGGGAAAACGAATATTTTCGTTCACTAGATCAGTATTGCGTTCGGGCCGTTCTCGGTTTTGGTTGTAAATAAGCATTTCCTCCTGTGGTTATTTAAAAGCGGGCATCAGTAGACACCCGCGATAAAACGAATATTTCGTAGCATCAACCAATTTACTCTGTAAATCTGGTGAGAAGCGGGTGCTTCTACTTTCCACTTTTAGACGCTATTAAAATATCATGGTTATGATAAATTGTCAAATTTAATTACTATTTTAGTGCTTTTTCATATAAACGGGCGACTTCATCCCAATTTACCACATTAAAGAAAGCATCTACGTACTCAGGACGGCGATTTTGATATTTTAAGTAATAAGCGTGTTCCCATACATCAAGCGCTAAGATGGGGCGTCCTTCGTGAAGGGGGGTATCTTGGTTAGGAGTGCTTAAGACTTTAAGCTTTTTGTCGTTTGTAACGATAAGAAAAGCCCATCCCGAACCAAAGCGAGTTTTTGCCGCGGTGGCAAATTCATCTTTAAAGGCTTCCACACTACCAAAGGTGGCAACTAAGTCGGCTTTAAGTTTTCCGTCTGGTCCTTTTCCCTTGTTAACCTTTAGTAAAGTCCAGAATAGTTCGTGGTTAAAATGACCGCCCCCGTTATTGCGCACGGCAGTTCGAATACTTTCGGGTAATTTATCTAAATTAGTAAGTAATTTTTCTAAATTCCAACTTGCGTAAGCTGGTTCTTTGGCTAATGCCGCATTCAAGTTATTGACATAGCCAGCATGGTGTTTACCATGATGAATTTCCATTGTTTTAGCATCGATGTAAGGCTCTAATGCATCAAATGCATATGGAAGTGGTTTTAAAACAAAATGCATATATTTTCCTCCTTTTCTATCTTATTATCGCATTAACGGAGGAGTTTGTTATCACTTATGCTTTGTCTTTAATTTCTTGTTTAATTCGATGCATAAAATCAGCATAAGGAATAGTTACCTGTGCGGAATCACCAAACTTACGATAAGTCACCAAGTTATCCTTTTTCTCTCTGTCACCAATAACTAGCGTGTAGGGAATTTTAGCGACTTGACTTTGGCGTAAACGATAACTAAGTTTTTCGTTGCTATCATCGAGCGTTATACGGATACCGTGGCGCATAAATTTACGCGCAACACTTTGTGCGTGTTTTAAATGCGCTTCATTATTTACAGGGAGAATCGCTACTTGGATTGGCGATAACCAAAGGGGGAAGGCGCCAGCGTAGTGTTCAATTAAAATGCCAATAAAGCGCTCAATCGAACCAAAGACCGCGCGGTGGAGCATAATTGGGCGAATTTTCTGATTATTTGAATCAATATACGAAATATCGAAGCGTTCGGGTAAATTCATATCTAATTGAATCGTTCCGCATTGCCAAATCCGGCCTAAACTATCGCGAAGTTTAAAGTCGAGTTTCGGACCGTAAAAAGCGCCATCGCCTTCATTAATTTTAAATGGAATCCCGCTTGCTTTACACGCTTTAGCGAGTGCTTTTTCACTAAAATTCCACGTCTTGATATCACCAATATATTTTTTTGCGGGCCGAGTCGAAAGTTCGATATGATAACTTAGATTAAACGTTTTATAAACGTCATCATAAAGCTTAAGGAGCCGTTTAATTTCACTTTGTAATTGATCTTTACGGCAGAAGATGTGGGCATCATCTTGGGTGAAATTACGTACTCTAAATAAGCCAGTTAATGAACCACTCGGTTCATGACGATGGACATTACCGTGCTCCGCCACGCGGATTGGTAAATCTTTATAAGAGTGGAGTGTATTATTGTAAATTAATATCGCCCCTGGACAATTCATCGGTTTAATCGCAAAGTCGCGTTCATCAATCAGCGTTGTATACATATTTTCCCGATAATTAGCCCAGTGGCCGCTTCGTTCCCACAAATCACGACTTAGAATTAACGGTGTTTTTACAAACTCATAACCCGATTCGCGTTGTTTTTTAATCCACCAGTGTTCTAACTCATGATAAAGAACCATTCCTTTTTGCAGCCAAAAGGGGAATCCCGGACCATATTCACTAATCATAAAAAGTCCAAGTTCGCGACCAAGTTTTCGGTGGTCACGTTTTTTGGCTTCTTCAAGGTTATGGAGATGTTTATCAAGCGCTTCTTTGCTAAAGAAAGCGACCCCATAAATTCTAGTTAACTGTTTCCGACTTGAATCACCCCGCCAATAGGCGCCAGCTAAACTTAAAAGTTTAAAATGTTGGACATAGCGGGTACTTGGCAAATGCGGACCATAGCAAAGGT
Source organism: Tenericutes bacterium ADurb.Bin239 (assembly GCA_002069815.1). Taxonomy (GTDB): domain Bacteria; phylum Bacillota_I; class Bacilli_A; order RFN20; family CAG-826; genus UBA1361. The sequence goes on from MWCB01000001.1 coordinate 83,177, forward strand.
CAAGAAAATCACCTTGCTTATAAATTGTAATTCTTTCTTCGATTTCTTTTATTAATTCGATTTTATACTCGTTTTTTGTAAATAACTCAAGTGCTTTTTCTTTGCTAATCACTTGCCGTTCAATTCGAAAATCTTGCTTTGAAAGTTCAAGCATTCTTTGCTCAATAATTGGTAAATCACTATCATTAATTACAGCATCACCAAAGTCAATATCATAGTAGAAACCTTCACTAATGTCGGGACCAATGCCAAATTTAGCGTGTGGATATAAACTTAGAATGGCTTGGGCCATTAAGTGCGCGGCATCGTGATTGAGTAAGGCGAAAGCTTCGTCGTCATCTTTAGTGACAAAACTAAAATTACCGCCGCTTGGAAGTGGTGTCGCAAGATCATAGAGTGTACCGCCTAGTTTATACACTAAGACATTACCTTTATTTTCTACATTCAAAATTTTAAGAAGATCAAAGCCAGTCGTGCCTTCTTTAATTTTCACTAATTGATTGTTGTATTTGAGTTCCATATTAACACCCTCCTTTTAATAAAAAACGCCCCTTTAAGGACGCTATATTGCGCGGTACCACCTTAATTCATGTTGCCATGCACTCTTGTTTGTCGTAACGTGACTAGCGATTAACTCATCGTTAATAAGCTCGAAAGTGGTAAGGTTAGTGCTTGCTCCTAGTTTCCACCCGCCACTAGGTCTCTATCAGCCAATGCATTAGCCCCTTGTCTTTGTCTTCGCTTTAATAATTTTACACATATTTGCCTAATTAGGCAAGATAGTTATTGTGCGCCAAATATCTTAAAACCGTAACTCGCCGCCCCTACTAAGCCCGCATCTTCACTAAAATGGGCAATTTGGATATTAGCGTTTGGAACGCGCTTTCGTAGTTCATCCCAAAATAATTCCTTTGATTTGAGAACCCCGCCCGTGACTGCAATTACGTCAGGAGTAAAGGCCTTATTAACAAAGGTGAAGAAGTCAGTTATGAGTATTAACCACTCTTCAAATATCTTTAGGGCATAGGGGACTTTGGCGGCAACATCTTTAAAAAAGGATGGTGCATTCGCATAATATATATTATTAAGAGCCGCGAGTTTAATAACCCCGTCGCCTGAAGCAATTTTTTCTAGTTCATAAAAATTACCGCGATATGCGACTAATGTATGACCAATTTCCTTGCTCGGATTTTTAATGGCTTGATCAACAATTAAGCAACCACCAATACCCGTGCTAATCGTAACAAAATAAGTACTATTAAGATTTTTACCAGCGCCAAAAACCGCTTCGGCAAACGCCGCCATTTCGGCATCATTTCGCACGGAAACAGGTAATTTAAACGTCTTTTCCAAAGTTGTTACTAAGTCAATATTTTTAATACCAATATTTGGTAATTCATCAATAAAGCCGTTTTTACGAACGCGGCCAGGAACACCAATTGAGATGGCAATCGGATCGTATTTACTTAAGTCTAGCTGGGTAATAATGCCCTTAACTTGCGCAATAAAAAGCTCTTTGTCATGACGAAGCGTGTTTTCTTTCACGACTTGTAAAAGTTTACCATCGTTACGAGCAATAGCAGCGCGAATATTCGTGCCCCCAATATCCAGAGCAATTATAAACATTAAATATCACCTAATTCGTTAACGGCAACGATCCGTAAGAAGTTAGTTGAACCAGTACCCGTTGGTGTCCCACCGGTAATAATGATATTGTCTTTAGCTTTAAGACCGAGTTGACGCATTTTAATAAGCGCAAACGCTTCCATGTCTTCAATTAATTGCGGTAATGTTTTAATAACGATGCTAAAGACCCCAAAATAAGGCGCAACTCGCATACCTGCTGCTGGTGAAGAAGTAACCATAACAATCGGGCACTTTGGTCGCGATTTAGAAATACGAATGGCACTTTTACCCGTTTCACTAAAACAGACAATGGCCTTAGCATCAATTAAGTTAGCGGTTGAAGCGACGCTTGTTGCAATCGCGTCACTCCGCCGTTTCTTTGAATAGTTATAACCAAAGTTAGCTAATTGGGTATAAGGTAAAAATTGTTCCATTGTAATTGCAATACGTTGTTGCATTGCGGCACTTTCGACAGGATATTGCCCGCTTGCGGTTTCCGCGCTTAACATAACTGCGTCCGCGCCTTCTTTAATAGCGGTGGCTACGTCACTAACCTCAGCGCGAGTCGGAAGTGGATTTAGTTGCATACTATCAAGCATTTGCGTTGCAACAATAACAGGTTTTCCTAATTTACGACATTCTAAAATAATGTCACTTTGCATCACTGGAACTAGTTCAGGGGGGATGTCAACTCCCATATCACCACGGGCAATCATAATCCCATCAACGACTTCGAGTATTTCGTTAATATTATCGACTCCTTGTTTATTTTCAATCTTGGCAATAATTGGAATGTCAGGAGCACCTAATTCCGCTAAATAGGCTTTAAGTTGTAGCACGTCTTCGGCTTTTCGTGTAAAACTAGCGGCTATCATATCAATGCCATTTTCCACGCCGAATTTAATATCTTGACGATCTCGTTCGCTTAAAGCTGGTAGTGTCATCCGTTCGCCAGGGATATTAATACCTTTACGGTTAGAAATAATATGCGTGTTAAATGCTTTGACTTTAATTTGTCGTTTGTCTTTATCAATTTCCACAACGTCTAAACGAAGTTTACCATCATCAATCTTAATCATATCGCCAATACGGATATCATCAACTAAATTAGGATGGTTGACACTAAAGTCAGTTGCGGTCCCTAGCACTTCCTTCATATGAATGGTGACGAATGAGTCTTTAACAATTTCAACCTTACCATCTTCAAAGAAGTGACAGCGGATTTCTGGTCCCGCGGTATCAAGCATAATCGGAATATAAATATGTTCTTCAATTAACTTCTTGGAAATATCAATAATTTGTTTATGGGTTTCATATGTTCCATGTGAGAAGTTGATGCGCATTATATTCATCCCCGCATCAATTAATTCGCGAACTTTTTCCATCGTATTGCTCGCTGGTCCAATTGTAGCGACAATTTTAGTTTTTTTGGAAATATTTAGCATAATAAAGGTTGTCCTTTCTATTTAAGCTTATCAATAACATTAATTAGTTCTTCTAAGTTAGGATTAGTAGATTTAGTTGTTGCTTGGATTGGCATATGACGGAGACGGCCATTAATGAGACCAACACAAACATTATCGATACCATTAGCAATTAAATCAACCGCGTATACCCCAAGGCGGCCAGCTAAGACTCGATCACTTGCACTCGGCGAACCACCGCGTTGAAGTCGACCTAAAACTTCAATCTTCGCGTCAAAACCAGTTTCTTTAATAATTCGGTCTTTCAAATCATTCAAATCTTCGAATTGTTTTTCACTAACGATGACAAGGGCGTGACGTGCCCGATTTAAATTAATATTTTTAAGGGTCTCAATAATTTCTTCTTCGCTTGGACGATGTTCGGGAGATATAATTAAATCAACCCCACAAGCAGTCCCGCTATATAGGGCTAAGTCACCATAGCGATTGCCCATTACCTCAATAATTGAACAGCGGTGATGGCTACTAGAAGTATCACGAAGTTTGTCAACAGCTTCAGTAATGGTATTTAAAGCAGTGTCAAATCCAATCGTTTGTTCGGTGCCCATCACATCATTATCAATCGTAGCGGGAATTCCGATTACTTTGATACCATGTTTACTTAAAGCATACGCGCCACGATAAGATCCATCACCACCAATAACTATTAAGTGCGTAATACCATAAAACTTTAGATTTTCTGCGGCTTTTTTTAGTGTTTCTTCTTGATAAAATTCAGGGAAACGGGCTGTTTTTAAAATCGTACCACCGCGCATAATAATTTCACTAACGAACGTACGATCAGCGCTTACGATTTTGTTTTCAATAATACCACGAAAACCTTCGAAAATAGCAAACATCTGAAAGTCATAAGCAAGCCCACTCCGAATAACGGCCCGAATGGCCGCATTCATTCCTGGAGCGTCGCCACCCGATGTTAAAACTGCAACTTTGACTGACATAAGGCTCCCTCCCATCTTTTATATTTTAACATTTTATAGGACGATTGACTTATTTATAATAGTCAATTTATGACAAAAAGTGAATTATATTAGTTTATATTCGAAAATATGTACAAACTTGAAGTATAAAAGTTAAACAATGTATAAAAATGAAGCACTTTTCCACAAAAAATGAATTTGTTTCCACAATAAAACAATTAATATCCACAATATTAAATTATGGACATTTTTGGCAAGGTTAGAATAATACATTATGATATAATGTTTTCAGTATGCGGTTAGTTAAAAGTAATGATTTTTATAGTATTAAAGTGCGGGGTTATGTAACGCCGTTACACCTTGATGTTTTAGATATTTTATATCAGCCCATTTTAGGTTTTGCGGCGACCTCGTTATATCGTTATTTATACGCAATGCGCGACTTTAGAAAGGGTGACCCGCTTTCCTTTACCTTAATTCACGACCATTTTGGTTTTACCTATGATCAAATTAGCAGTGCGCTAAGTAAATTAGAAGGACTTGGTTTAATGCGTTCATTTTACAGCACGCGACCAGAATTTAGTGAATATGTTCTTGAGTTATACGCGCCGAAAGACCCCGCGGCGTTTAGCCAAGATCCCCTTTTTATGAATTTGTTAAATGATATTCTCGGCCCGCGCCATACCCAAGACTTACTAACACTATTTATGTTAGACCGCGAAACCTTAAATAAAGACGAAGTTACATCTAGTTTTGCTGAAATTTACGCGAATCAAATTATGGATATTAAAAGTGATGGTATTTTTAATGGCGCGCCTTTAGAAAATGTAGTGGGAACCGTCAAAATTGTTTTTGATCGGGCCCTATTTTTTAATCGTTTAACCCATAATCGTAAAATTTTACCAAGTTCATTGAGTACCGATGAAGTTAAAAAAATTGAACAAATTGCAGGTTTATATAATTTAACGGAAGATGCAATATCGCAAAAAGTTGGCGATTATTATGACGCTGGTAAAAAAGTTGGATCACGTGTTGATTTTGGGGCTTTAACCCAAAACTTACAAGAACTAGTGAAGTATCCAGATTTGATTCGTCCGCTCCGGCGCCACGTTAATAAGTTACCAGGTGAAAGTGAGAAAATAAAGCTAATCAATGATATGGAAGTTATGGGACCCGTGGACTTTTTAGTAAAAATGAATGACGGAACGAAAGTAGCACCTGCTGATTTTCGTATTTTAGAAACATTGGCGCTTGATTATAACTTATTACCGCCCGTTATTAATGCGCTTGTTTATTACACCTTATACCACAATAATAATGAGTTAGTGAGAGCATTAATGGAAAAGAATGCTAGTCTCTTAGCACGCAATAAAGTAGTAACGGCGCTTGATGCGCTTGATACGCTGGAACGGCCCCCAGTTAAAGGACGTGGTCGTCCCCGCAAAGGAGTAGGAGTTGAACCTAAAATTGAGGCAAAGGAAACACCCGCGGATGATACGGATGATCCAATTTGGGATGAATTAAAGAAACTGTAATGAAAAAAGTTGATTTAGAAGTTAAACATGATGATTTAGTAACCGTGCGCAAGGAAATGTATGATCGCATCATGCAAAATAAAGCCTTCGTTAACCTTTTAAAAGAGCAAGGCGCCACTCCCGAAACAATCACTAATAATGTTGGAGCACTTAACGATTATTTAGACGCATATTTAAGTGTTGAAGATTGTAAAAAAGCTGGGCACTGTCTTAATAATGATAAGTATCATGCGTTGCATTTAGAAATTAACGCTCCATTTGTGTCACTTGAACGACAAATGTGTCCTGTTTACTTTAAAAGTCAAGAAGTTTTAATGCGTTTTGTGGTTAAAGATTTTCCCGAGAATTACATTGATTTAAAAATTGAAGATTTACCAAGAAGGCGGGGGTTTGCCGCGTATATGCGCGAACTTATGGGCTTATTGCGCGGTGATAACTTTTTAGTGTATGCTTCCGGATTATCGGGTATTGGCAAACTTCAAACTGCTGTTAGTTTTGTGATGCGGATGCTTGAAGAAGACAAAGATAAAAGAGCAGGGGTCGTTGATTTTCCCGCCTTTATTCGTGAATATGCGAGTGATTATTATGGAAATAAGGCAGTCATAGATTCGCATATTGATCAGTATGTTAGTCTTGATATTTTGATTATTAATGGATTTGGCAATGAAGAGAATAATAAGCTTATTCGTGAGTCAATTGTGTTCCCATTAATTAGTGCACGAATCCAACAAAAAAAGCCGACCATCCTTTTAGCGGAAATCACGATAGATGAATTAAGTAATCTCTATGATTTCACTAACCGAGATGTACGAGCGCGGCAAATTATTAATTTAATTAAGGCTAATATCGTCGAAGAAATTTATTTACAGGGCACTAAACTTTAAAGGTCTTAAATTTATTTATTAAATCTGCTTTGGTGCCGTCATTAACGATGATTAAATCAAGTCGATGACGGTTTTTCATATATTCATTATCGGCATTAATACCTAGGTTTTCCCCGCGCTTTTCCAGGTTTTCTTGTTGTTTTTCGACACTTATTTCCACCCCGATTATAAAATTAAATAATTCATATATTTTATAGGAGAAAGGAAGCGGAATTTCAAAATAAAGTCTATCTTTATTGCTTTCTTTAATAATCTTACTTATTTCAGTTTTTACGAGCGGGTGGATTAAAGCGTTGATGACCTTAATTTGTTTAGGGTTAGCAAGGAGATAAGCGCGTAATAAATCAAGATCAAAGACATCATTATCATGGAGCGAAGTGGCGAGTTTTTGTTCCAACTTCTTGGTAAGGTTAAGGTCTTGGTAAAATGATTTTGCGAGCGAATCAGTGTCAATAACAGTTTCACCAATACTGCGTAAATAATCCGAAATAACGGTTTTGCCACTGGCTTTTTGTCCAGTTATAGCGATGGTAAGTGGGACCGACGGATTTATTTGACATGACGGGCAATAAGTCGTGCCCCGTCCCCCTACAAAAATCTTTTTAAAACGGAAGTTACAAGTAGGACACTTTTCATAAGCTTTACCATAAGCATGAAGTTGTTGCTGAAAGTGGCCATGGACGCCCGCTGCTGGACGATAACTGCGGACGGTGGTACCGCCTTGCGCTATAGCCGCATTAAGGACTTTAATACTATATTCAATAAGTAATTTAACTGTCTTAAAATCAATACTATTCGTTGGTGTTTCCGGATGAACGCGACTGAGATAGAGAACTTCATCAACATAAATATTACCAAGTCCGCTCATTAGTTTTTGATCAAGGAGCGTTTGTTTAATAGGAGTCGAGCGATTTTGAATATTATGGAAATAGGTAGCGGGATCAATGTCAAAGGGTTCGGGTCCCACATTTTGCATTGCCTTTGTTTTCATATACTCTTCGTTCGTTGAAAGTTCGAGTTTGCCAAATTGGCGCGAGTCATCATAACATAAGCGGCGACCATCGTTTAAGACGAAAATAACATGGGCGTATTTGGAATCTTCTTCCCCTAGTAAAACTTCAATAAATTTTCCCACCATCCGTAAGTGACTAAGCATTACTAAATCACTATTAAAAGTAAAGATTAAATATTTACCAATTCGCTTAACGTGACTAAAAGTTTGACCAATTAAAGCACTTTTAAAAACTTGCGGGTCACCATTAATAATGCGCTTCTTATGAATGATTACATCCGTAATAGTGGCACCAACGATGATGGTATTTAATATTCTTTTAACAGTTTCAACTTCGGGTAATTCAGGCATAACTTTAACTTGCATCAAACCAGGTTTTACCAGTTCGGACCTCCACTTTTAATTTTACAGGTAACTCAAGGACATTTTCCATAATATTCACTAACTGATCAACGATGTCATGTTCGTTGGCATCAAGGGCAAAAATAAGTTCGTCATGAACTTGTAAGATTAATTTAGTTTTGTAGTTATTTGTACGTAAATATTCATCGACTTTAATCATCGCTATTTTAATTAAATCAGCGGCACTCCCTTGGATTGGTGCGTTCATCGCTGCGCGTTTAGCAAATTCACGGGTTTGATAATTAGGATCATTAATTTGTGGGATGTAACGTTTTCGCCCAGTTAAAGTTTTAACGTATCCTTCTTTATGTAACTCTTCAATAATTTGTTGGCGATAAATCCAAACTTCAGGGTAAGTGGCAAAGAAGTTTTGAATAATGGTGCGGGCCTCCCACACCGTTATTTCAAGTTGCTCACTTAAGCCAAAGTCACTAATGCCGTAAACGATGCCAAAATTAACCGCTTTCGCCTTCCGTCTTGCATAACTAGCATCTTCAAGCGGGAAAAGGGCAATTGCCGTTTCGGTATGAATATCACGTTCACTATTAAAGATTGTAATAAGGCTTGGCACATTAGCGATGGCCGCTAAAAGGCGAAGTTCAATTTGACTATAGTCAATGGCTAAAACATCTTTATCGCCCGCATTAAATGCTTTTCTAATTTCTCTTCCTTCTTCGTGTCTAACACTAATATTTTGTAAGTTAGGGTTATTGCTACTAAGACGACCAGTTGTAGTTAAGGCTTGATTAAAGGTAGTATGGACCTTACCATCGTCATGAATATGGGGGATTAATCCATCGATATAAGTCGAAATGATTTTTTGATATTTTCGATATTCGAGAAGGGCGGGAATTATTGGATGCTTATCCTTTAAATCAATTAAGACATCGACGGCGGTTGACCGTTTGCGGTTTGATTTAAGGCCAAGCTCATCAAAAAGGACAACGGCAAGTTGTTTGGGAGAATTAATGTTAAATTCATGGCCCGCGAGGTGATAGATAGCTCTTGTTAAGTTATCAAGCACGACCTTATATTCATCCCCCAGCGTCTCTAAAACATTTTGATCAACGTTAAAACCAACTTTTTCCATCTTAATTAACACATCTGTTAGTGGTTTTTCAATGTCTTCATAAACTTTTAGCAGTTTTTCTTGTTTAAGTTTCTTTAAACCTTCTTTATAGATAATAGGTAATTTCGCTACCAGGATTGCGTATGTTTCGTGTTCAGCATTTGAAGCATTGACACCATAAGTTAATAAGAAAGCACTGATATTGGGTGAAACATTTGTGTCCCACACGTAAGTTAGAACAAGGGCATCATTAACTGTTCCGTTTAACTCAATACCGTGATTACTAAGCATTATCGCACTACGTTTATAGTCATATGTATATTTAACAAGGGCTTCATCCGTAAATAAACTAACAAGTTTACTATCTTTTAATAACGATTCGTAACTTATGGAATATACTGTTTTTCCTAGGGAAAAATAAACGTGTAACGGAGTGGCTTTATAATAATCTTCAGTACTAGCGGTCACATAAAAAGAAAGAAAGGCGTAATCTTTTTCGTTAATATCGGCACTACTAGTGATGGCTTGGACTTTAATCGCGTCGTCACTATCACCATGTTGATATTTTAAGTTATTTAAAAATTGGCGCATTTCATATTTTTGGGCAAAAGCGTGCACTTCCCCGCTATTGAAGCCAGTATAATGGAAGTCACTTACTGGATGGGGAAGCGGGATATCAATAAGAATTGTTGCTAAATGTTTGGACTGAAGCGCAACATCTTTAAATTCACACAGATTTTCGCCTAGTTTGCCCTTAATATTAGGAGCATTTTCCAGTATTTTTTCTAACGTATCGTATTCTTCAAGTAGCTTAATAGCGGTTACTTTACCGACTCCTGGCACCCCTTTTAAGTTATCACTAGTATCACCAGTCAGTCCTTTAAAGTCTGTCACTTGATAAGCATGATAGCCAAACTCTTCATAAAGTCCCTTTGGGTCTAAATAACGGACATCACTAAGCCCGCGCCTAATGAGTTGGACACTAATTTGCTCATCAATCAATTGCAAATAATCTTGATCACTTGTGTATAATTCGACTTTATAACCTTGGGCTCCTGCTTGTTTCGCAAGACTCCCCGCAAGGTCATCAGCTTCATATCCCGTTACTTCATCATGGCGAATGGAAAGCGCATCGAGAAATTCGCGAGCGATAGGAAATTGGATGATTAATTCATCGGGCACCTTTTGGCGTGTGGCTTTATAATCTTCGTATTCTTCATGCCTAAATGTTTTTTCACCGGTGTCGAAAGCCACAAACAAGTGATCATCAGCTTTTAAGTCGTTAACAATGCGCACAATCATATTGGCAAACGCAAAAATAGCATTAGTGGGTATGCCTGTGCTTGTTTTCATAATTTTATCAGTGCCAAGATAAGCGGTTGCGTAATAGGCACGAAATAAAAGAGAATTCCCGTCAATAATAATTAATCTTTTACTCATTTTCATACCTTTCCATATTTGAAACAACAAACTGAATGGTTCCATCACGTTCTTCCGTGTATCCATCGAAAATATAAATAGCGTTTAAAGTCGGAGGCATCACTAGGGTCGTTAAAACTCGGGCGAATAACACTAAATCAATGGCCTCTTCATAATCGCTAGCCTTCGCAAAGGCCATCGTGTCTCCTTTTTTAGTTTTAATTTGGCGAAATGAAGATAAAACCCCATACATCTTATGCCGACCAAAAGGGGCTTTTTGAATGTGTGAAACACGCTTTGCCCCCGTAATCGTAATTTTGTCAAGCGGATTAGCGGAAAGCGGGAAACGCAGCCGATTAACTTCAAGTTCAAGGCGGTCATCACTTTCATCAACCTTTTCGACAATGATTGCAAGTAGTGCTTTTTCATCATCAAATAAGCCTATTTCTAGAGTTGGTAGATAAGCACTAAACAGCGCTTTTAAGTACGCCCGATTGGGGTCAAATGAATCAAGGGCACCCGCTTCAATTAAGGCAACAATTTCGTCACTTGTTATTCCGGCTTTATAAACGCGAAAGAAGAAGTCTTGAACCGACTTAAAAGCTTTTTCGTCTCTTAGTTTAATGATAATATTTACCGATTCACGATTAATTCCCACGATTGCTGAAAGCGGGAAGTTAAGCGTATCATTAATCTTGATAAATTCAGTGGTTGATTTTAGAACACACGGTCTGCTAATGCTGATGTTAAAGGCTTTTAATTCTTGTCTTGCCAGTTGAAATTTACGCTCGTCACTTACTAAACCACGTAATAATTCTTGATAAAATTCATAGGGATAACGTGTCTTTAAGAGCGCAAGGGCCATAGTTGTCATAGCGTAGACGACGGAGTGTGATTTATTAAAGCCGTAATCAGCAAAACGTAAGATATCATTAAACACTTTCGCGGTGTCTTCGGCTGAGTAGCCGCGCTTTTTTGCACCGGCGAGGAATGCATCTTTTTGTTGTAAAATAATCTTTTCATCTTTGCGCCCAATCGCCCGTCGTAATAAATCGGCTTGTCCCAGACTAAAACCCGCCATTGTCGCTGCTATTTGCATAATTTGTTCTTGATAAATCATAATGCCGTAAGTTGGTTTTAGGATATCAATTAGATCATCATTTAAGTATGTAATTGGTGAACGTCCTTCCTTCCGCGCCGCATATTCATCAATATATTGCATTGGTCCAGGACGGAAGAGAGCAAGGAGAGCACAAACATCATTAAAATTAGTTGGTTTGATCGTCGCAATCGCTTTTCGCATTCCCGCACTTTCAAGTTGGAAAAGACCTAATGTATGCCCATTTCGAATTACATCATAAATGGTAGGATCATCAAAAGTCAAATTGTAGAAGTCAAGTTTAGCGTCATACTTTTCATTCACTAAAGTTATGATGTTATGGATGAAAGTAAGGTTTGAAAGCCCTAAAATATCGACCTTTAAAAAACCGTGTTCTTCTAAGAAACTCATTTCATACTGAGTTACTCTTAAGTCATTATTTTTAAAAGTTGGTAAATTTTTAGCAAGGGGCTCGCCATCAATAATAATCCCAGCTGCATGCAGACCACTTTGGCGCGGGAATCCTTCAATTTTTGTGGCATTTTTTATAATTTCCAAATTATAAGTGTCTTTATCAATTAAATTACGAAAGGCACTAATATTGCGATAGGCATCACGAAACGAGTAAAGTGTATTTCCGAGACTATTACTAAGACGGTTAATAAACTTTGGATCAATATCAAAAATAGTACCAACATCCCGCAGTGAAGCTTTCGCTGCATTCGTTTGAAAGGTAACGATATGGGCTACTTTCTCTTCGCCATAAGTGTCTTTAATGTAATCAATTATTTCACCACGGCGAATATCCATAAAGTCAATATCAATATCGGGTAGCGACACCCGTTCAGGATTTAAGAAACGCTCAAAAAGTAAGTCGTGAGCGAGAGGGTCAGCGTGGGTAATCCCTAAAAGATAACTCACTAGTGAACTCGGTGCACTCCCCCGGCCATAACCAACTAAGATATTATTCCTTTTGGCAAAATGAACATAATCACTAACAATTAAGAAGTAGTTAACGTAACCCAGACGCCGAATAATGCCTAATTCGTGCGCAAGGCGTTCAATGTATTTTTGATTTTTATCAAGTCCTTTTTCCGTAAGGACTTTGTTTGTTAATTCTTCGATTTTTAAGTCCGCATTATAGTCGCCGGGTAACGGGAAATTTAGATTATGTTTTGCACTTAAATTAAAGGTGATTGCTTCACATATTTTAGTGGTGTTTTTTAATTCGTCTTCCGTGTAATAATTTTGTAATTCACTCGCACTTAATAGATAGTCGGGACCATTAGAAGTATCGTAGATTGAAAGAGTTGTGCCATCTCGAATTGCCTCAATCATTAAAAGGGTTTTATGATCTTCGCTATTAATATATTTAATGCGGGGGAATGCGACAATAGAATAGTTATATTTAGCGCTAAATTCGCGCAAAAACATAGTTAATTGTTCGTTTTCACGTTCTAAACCAAGATAAAGGACGTTTGTTGCCATCGCAATATCGTAGAAATATTTCTGGATTAAAGGTTCTTCATGATCAAGATTATGCAAATTAGAAGAGGGGACAATAACAATTAAATCAGCGGCATTTGCTTTTAAATCAAGTAGTGTTAGTAACCTTTCATTTTTGATTTCAAGGAGGACTAAAAGTTGGCGATATCCATCTTCATTTCGGGGATATATAACAAGGGTTGAACCTTCAAAATTTAACCTTATGCCAAAGAGTGGCTGGATATTAAATTCTTTACTCTTTTTTAAAAGATGCGGGAAACTAAAAACGGTGTCAGGATCACTAACACCCGCTGCTTTAATTTTCCGTTTTTTGAGTTCCTTTAAATAATCATCTAAAGTGAGTGCACTTTGAAGCAACGCGAAGTTTGTAAATACATTTAAAGGGATAAACGACATAATACTAATTTTAGCATATTGAAAGTTAAAAGCAGGATTGATAGGCTTATGAGCCTATATATTCATCAAGCTCTTTAACAAAAATCTCGATTTCTTCGCGATTTAATAGGGTGGCACCACTAGCCTGAACATGGCCCCCACCGCGCCACTTTAAGGCAAATTCATTAATTGGTTTTTCGGCGCTACGCAGTGAGACGCGCCACTGATTTTTATTTTTTTGTTCAGTAATTGATGCCCACACTTTAATGCCGCGAATATCGGCAAAGATATTAACATTTTCTTTGGCTCTTTCCGCCGAAACGTTCATTCGCTTTTGGGTTTCATCATCAAAAATATAATATGCAAAGCCATTCTTAGTTATTTTATGGTTATTTAAGATATAAGCGATTATGCGTAAATCATCAATATCTTGAACATATAATTGATTATAAACATAATTGATATCGACACCAAGATTAATTAATATTTCAGCAATACCAAAGGTAAGCGCTGTCGTACTAGCATATTTAAACCGTCCCGAGTCACCGACAATACCACTAAATAAATAGCTAGCGACATCTTTTGAAACTGTGCGACCATCAACAAGAAGAATGACGGCAATCATTTCAGCAACGGCAACACTAGCAACATCAACGAAACATATATCACCATAAGGTTCAACATTCGGGTGATGATCAATTTTAATTAGAGTCGAAACTTTTTTACAGCGCTTATCACTAACACGGTCTAAAACGGCCGTGTCGACCACAATCCCTAAGACAGGATCATCAAACCATTCGTCACTAACTTCATCAATTAGCGGATAAATATCGATACTATAAATCTCGTGATTGTCACCAAGAACTTTGATATCTTTCGTGGGATAATGCGCTTTTAAATATTCACCAAGGCCAAATTGCGAACCAAAGGCGTCAAAGTCGGGGGAACGATGACTAAAGATAGCGACTTTATCATGTTTTTCAATCAGCGTAAAAATCTGTTTCGTAACTTTGGTATATTCTTTGATTTTCTTCGCTACTGTTTTTGAATATTTATGCATGCATTACTCCTACAATAAGTTTATTTATTTCGGGCCTCCAAAAGACGGACACAATCACGAACAATCATTAATTCTTCGTCCGTTGGAATTACATAGACTTTAACTTTACTTTCTTTCGTGGTAATTAGTCCGTAAATTCCCCCGCGCGTTAAGTTATTTTGTTCCTCATCAAAGATAATGCCTAAAGCATCTTTAACTTCATCAATAATTTGTTTACGTAACCGTGGTACATTTTCACCAATACCCGCGGTAAAAGCAATAACGTCAACACCACCTAAACGAACGTAATATTGACCAATGTAATCGGCAACGCGCCGCGCGTATAATTTAAATGTTAAATCAGCGCGTTCATTGCCTTGTAAAAGAGCATTTTCGACATCACGTACATCGCTAGAAATGCCACTGAAACCAAGCATCCCTGACTCTTTATTAAACATATCATAAACTTCACGAATTGATTTACCACTTAAATCACACACAAAGTACATAACACTTGGATCAAGGTCACCAGTGCGGGTTCCCATCATAATGCCCCCTAATGGTGTAAGACCCATTGATGTCGCCACACATTTACCGTTTTTGATAGCGGTAATACTCGCGCCATTACCTAAGTGACAAACGATTAGATTATATGGTTTTCCTTTATAGATTTTAGCAATCTCTTCACTGATAAATTTATGGGAAGTACCATGCGCACCATAGCGCCGGATATCATGCTTTTCATAATATTCATATGGAATAGGGAACAAATAATCTTGGGGACTCATTGTTTGATGGTAAGCTGTATCAAACACGGCGACCGGGAAAGCATCAGGTAATATTTTTCTAAAGGCTTCATAACCCGTTAAATGGGCGGCATTATGAAGTGGCGCTAATGGGATTAATCTCCGCACAATGGCCGCGACCTCTTCGGTGAATTCGACACTATCTTCAAAGTATTTGCCCCCTTGAACAATACGGTGGCCAACGGCACTAATCTCTTCTAATGATTTAACAATATTAAACTGAAGAAGCGCTTTTGTTAAAACATTAACGGCTACTTCGTGATTAGGAAGGGGCAATGTTTGTCTTTCTTCCCCTGTTGCCGTCTTAATCCGAAAAACACCTTTCTTTTGGCCGATTCGTTCGGCTATACCACTGGTAATCACTTTTTCACTTGGGACTTCGAACAGTTTAAATTTTAATGAACTGCTTCCCGCATTAACCGCTAAAATTAATTTCGCCATAATCCACCTCTCATACCCTTATATTATACACAAACAGCGGTAAGCATGCTTGCTTTGTTTACTTTAATTTCGTCATAATTTGAGCTTTTTATATATAAATAAATAGGATCTTTAAAGATAAATGACAAGAAAAATGCCATTTTCCAATAAGCTAAAAATAGTAATAATGCATAAAATTCCGCGAAACGGAATATTTATTTAACAAAAATACAAGTAAAAATCATACTTTTTCGAAAATTTGCGATGTTTCCATTCGTTAAACTACCATTCTTTGACCTTTTTTATTATAATAAAAACCGAGGGAGGAATAATATGAATTTTATAGATGAATTCCTAATGGGGTTTACCACGAGTGCTCATAAATACTTTGGCGCTCATTTTAATGCCACTAAGGGAAGTAAGAAAAAAAGTGTCACTTTTCGTCTCTATGCCCCCGCGGCAAGTGATGTAAGTGTTATTGGTGATTTCAACAATTGGGATCCAAATGTCCACAAAATGGCAAAAATTGATTATCGTGGTATTTGGGAAATAACAATCCCTGATTTGGAAAATTATCAAAATTATAAGTATCGTTTTCGTAATGCCCATGGTCATTATGTGGACAAGGCTGACCCATATGCGTTCTTTAGTGAAAAAGCACCAGGAACGGCCTCGCGTCTATTTGATAATGAAGGCTTTATTTGGCATGACGAAGACTGGATGAAAAAACGATGTCGCGGACATGATAAGCCGATTAGCATATATGAAATACATTTAGGCAGTTGGAAAGGAAAAGAAAATGGGCGCACTTTGTCATATGAAGAGATTGCCGACTATCTTATCCCGTACATGCGCGATAACGGATTCACCCACGTTGAAATTATGCCAATCACTCAGTATCCATATGACGGATCATGGGGTTATCAAGCGACTGGTTTCTTTAGTGTCGATAGTCGTTATGGCAACCCGATGCAATTAATGTCCTTTGTCGACCGCATGCATCAAGCTGGGTTTGGGGTTATTTTAGACTTTGTGGCGGTCCACTTTGCGATTGATCACTATGGTTTAATTGAATTTGATGGTACACGTATGTATGAATATCAAGATTCACAGCACACCTTTAGTCAATGGGGTTCGCCTCAATTTGACTTAGGACGTGATCCAGTTCGTAGTTTCCTTATTAGTGCGATATTTTACTTTTTAGAGTATTTCCACTTTGACGGCATTCGAATTGATGCGGTTAGTAATATTGTTTACTGGCACGGCAATAGTAACCATGGCATTAATCACGGTGGTGTTGAATTCTTAAAACGGCTTAACGGTAAAGTCCACCATCATTTCCCTGGCGTTATGATGATTGCCGAAGACTCGACTGCGTTTGACGGGACGACACGAGACGTTGAATGGGGTGGGTTAGGCTTTGACTATAAATGGGATATGGGCTGGATGAATGACACCCTTCGTTATTACAGTAAAGATCCTATTTATAAGAAATATGATCATAATTTACTAACATTCTCGATGCATTATTTCTTTAGTGAAAACTTTATGTTACCGCTAAGTCATGATGAAGTAGTGCACGGTAAAGGGACGATTATTAATAAGATGTTTGGAAATTATGACCAAAAGTTTGCTTTAACTCGTAACCTATATACTTATCAATTCGCTCATCCGGGTAAAAAACTTACCTTTATGGGTAATGAAATTGCTAGCTTTGATGAGTGGGATGAAAGCAAAAGTTTACCTTGGAACTTAAAATCATATCCAAAGCATGACTCAGTCAGCCGCCTAGTGCGTGATTTAAACTTAATTTATCGTAGTGAAAAAGCAATGTATATCGGTGAATATGATCCGCGCAATTTCACATGGCTTATGGTCGATAACCGTGATCAAAGTGTGTTTGCCTTTATGCGGACATATGGAGATGAAAAACTTATCTTCGTCTTTAATATGACTGGTAATTACTATGAAGAATACGACATTGGTGTTTACGATGAAGGAACTTACACCGAAATCTTTAATAGTGATAAGGATGTTTATGGTGGCTATAACCAGTATAACGGGTTACCAGTAACCACTAAACCAGGTCCAGGACCAGAAATGCGTCCTTATCGTTTAACGCTTAAACTTGGTTCGTTCGCGGCAATGATCTTAAAAAAAGATATGCCAAAAAAAGCTAATGTGGAAAAGGCGAAAAAAGCGGAACCTAAAGTTAAAACTACGGCAGCGAAAGCTACGAAATCAACTGCTAAAAAAGCAGCCACCACACAAACTAAAAAAGCCGCTAAATAAATTAGGGCATTAATCACATTTTAGAAAGGGAATAATTTATGTTTTCTACAACAAAGACTTTTATCCATGAATTTAAAAAGCGCTTAACGGAGAAATACGGAGTTGGACTTGATGATAGTCACATTACTGAACGCTATGATGTCTTAGGTTCAATGGTCCGCGACTACGCAAATATCAATTGGCGCAAGAGTCGTGATAATGTTAATAAAAAAGGTAAGAAACAACTAATCTATTTCTCAATGGAATTTTTAATTGGACGCTTACTTACCAATAATTTAATTAATTTAGGAATTTATGATGTTGTTAACAAAGGTTTAAAAGAAATTGGGATGGATCTTCACACTTTAGAAGCGCAAGAAAGTGATGCGGGCCTTGGTAATGGTGGTTTAGGTCGTCTCGCTGCTTGTTTTCTTGATTCAATTGCTAGCCTTGGTTATGCTGGAAATGGGCACTGTATTCGCTATGAATATGGTTTTTTCCGTCAAAAGATTGTTGACGGTCGGCAAGTTGAATTACCGGACCAATGGTTAGTTAACGGGAACGTGTGGGAAGTGCGCAAACCAAAGCATGCCGTCAATGTTAAGTTTTATGGTCATGCTGAAACATATCAAAAGCGAAATGGTGAATTTGGAATTAGAACTGTTAACCCCACCATCGTTAAAGCCGTTCCTTATGATATGAGTGTGGTTGGATACCGAAACGGGGTTGCCAATACATTACGCTTATGGAGTGCGGAACCAAGTGATGAAGAACTGCCTAAAAACGAATCATTTGATCAATATTTAACAACGCTGCGCGAGATTAATCACGGTCTTTATCCCGATGACTCCACCGAAAAAGGAAAAATGCTGCGTTTAAGACAGCAATATTTTCTCGTTAGTGCTGGTTTACAAAGTGCAATTCGTGGTCACTATCGTCGCCATAAAACATTGCGTAATTTCCATCAACACTATGTGTTCCAACTTAATGATACCCATCCAATTCTCGCTATTCCCGAACTGATGCGGATTTTACTTGATGATTATGAATATGGGTGGGATGAATCATGGGATATCGTTACCAAAACATTCGCGTATACGAACCATACGACGATGGTTGAGGCCCTGGAACGGTGGCCCGTTCGTTATGTCCACCATCTAGTGCCCCGCAACTATATGATTATCGAAGAAATTCATCGCCGTAGCCAACGTGAATTTGTGGCTAAAGAAGTGAGCGAAGGCGATCGCCAAAATATGGCTATTATTCGGGATGGGATGATCCATATGACTAATTTAGCAATTTACGCTTGTTTTAGTGTTAATGGGGTCGCGGCATTACATACTGAAATTTTAAAAGCACAAACTTTTAAAGAATTTTATAAATTATATCCCGATAAATTTCAAAATAAAACAAACGGAATTACCCACCGGCGCTGGTTTTTAGCAAGTAACCCCGAACTTAGTAAATATTTAACGAGTCTAATTGGCGACTCTTACATTACTAATCCCGATGATTTTGAAAAACTTTTACCGTTTGTAAAAGACAAAAAAGTACAACGTAAGTTTTTACAAATTAAACATCTTAAAAAAGAACAACTAGCGAAATATATTAAAAAGGCAAATGGTATTAATATTGATGTTGATTCAATCTTTGACGTCCAAATTAAACGATTACATGCTTATAAACGTCAATTAATGAATGTGTTTCGGATTATGATGCTCTATTTTAGAATGAAGGAAGATACTGATTTTAGAATCCATCCTGTAACCTTTATTTTTGGGGCTAAAGCAGCTCCGAGTTATTACTTTGCCAAGAAAGTCATTGAACTTATTAATGGTCTAGCCGATGTCGTTAATAATGACCCAGAGATTTCTCCGTTTATGAAGATTGTCTTTATTGAAAATTATGGGGTTAAAACTGCGGAGATTATTATTCCAGCGACTGATATCAGTGAACAAATTAGTACGGCGGGCAAAGAAGCGAGTGGAACTGGTAATATGAAGTTTATGATGAACGGGGCTTTAACGTTAGGTACACTTGATGGGGCAAACGTTGAAATTCACGAGCGGGTTGGTGGTGATCATTCCTTTATCTTTGGTTTAACCGAACCGGAAGTTAAAAAACTTAAAGAAGAAAATGGTTACAATCCGTGGGATGTTTACCAAAATGATCGCGAAATTCGGCGAATTCTCGATAGCTTAATTGATGGGACTTGGAGTCAAGGGAATCCGCATACCTTTAAACCAATTTTTGATGAAGTGATGAATAAAGGCGATGAGTATTTAATCTTGAAAGACTTACCCGCTTATTTTAAACGCATGGATGATATTGTTACTTACTACCGAAAGAAGAGTAGTTGGGCCGAAAGTGCCCTCTACAATATTGCTAAGAGTGGCTTCTTTAGCAGTGATCGCACAATCCGGCAATATATTGATGAAATTTGGCATATTGATAAGGTAAAAAATGGTAATTAATTTAAAACCACTGTTAGAAAAGCAAAAAGAATTAGACGCTGACATAAATGCGCGTCATGGCTGTAGTCACCAAAGCACAAAAACGGAGCGCTTTTTAGCGCTGCTAGTGGAAATTGGCGAACTGGCTAATGCGACGCGGGCGTTTAAATATTGGTCGCTTAAAGGAAGTGAAAGTCGCACGGTCTTACTTGATGAATTTGCTGATGGTCTGCACTTTTTCTTGTCGCTTGCCTTAGTGTTTGACTTTAAGTTAGGGAACGTTGAATATGAAACGCTACCCGCTAGTAAGGACGTGATAAATAACGCTTTTCGTGACGTTTACTTGCGGATTAATGATTTAATGCGTAAAGAGTCACGCCGGTGTTATAATGCGGCCTTGAAAGCATTTCTAATGCTTGGTAGCGCTTTAACATTTACCCCGCAAGACATAACTAATGCATATAACGCTAAATTAGTGGTAAACTATGACCGACAAAAAACAAATTATTAAAGACTGGATAGAAGGAGATATTTATGGATCCAAAACGATTAGATTTACTTAAAAAAATAAGTGAAGTTAACGGCATCAGTGGCGCCGAACGCGACGTTGCGCGGCTAGTGAAGGCCGAACTAAAAGGAGTCGCTGATACTTTTGCATATGATAACCTCGGCTCTATTGTCGCTAATTTAGATGGGGAAAAAGGCGCGCCCCGTGTTTTACTCGCTGGCCATATGGATGAAGTCGGTTTTCTTGTTAAGCAGATTGAAAAAAGTGGTTTCTTACGGTTACATAACGTAGGGGGGTGGTGGGGACACGTTGTCCCCGCTCATGAATGGGTAGTTACTACTCGTGAAGGTAAAGAATATATTGGTGTCACAGGGGCCCAACCACCACACGGGATGCCAGCGGAACAACGGAATAAAGTCATGGAATTAAAAGACATGTACTTAGATATGGGTGTAAGTAGTGATGAAGATATTAAAAATCTTGGAATTAAAGTTGGCGACACTGTCACTCCGCTGCAAAAGTTCCGCGTTTTAAATGATGGTAAAACGCTCTTAGGCAAAGCATGGGATGACCGCGTGGCGGTCGCAATTGGCATTGAAGTTTTAAAGCGTCTTAAAAAAGAAGGTCATCATGCTAATGTTAGTTTCGTCGGTACCGTTCAAGAAGAAGTCGGATTGCGGGGGGCCCGTACTAGTACTCACTTAGTTAAACCCGATCTTGCCTTTGCCCTTGACGTCACGATGAGTTACGACTTACCTGGTTCACCCGCTATGGACACTAAACTTGGAGCGGGGGTCGCTCTTAGTGTGATGGATGGCAGTGTTATCGCTCACCGTGGCTTATTTGATCACGTTGAAAGGGTGGCAAAGAAGTTAGGTGTGAAATACACTTATGACTTATTAACGGCGGGCGGCACTGATAGTGGGGAAATTCATAAAGCATATGATGGCGTCGTCAATATGACTTTATCAATTCCTTGTCGCTATTTCCATAGCCATGTTTCGCTAGTTCATAGTGATGACATTGATGCGGCGATTGACCTTTTAGTGGAAGTTATTAAAGGCGTTGACTGGGACTTAATTAAGAAGTTAAAAGCCACTAAATACGAATAAGAAATTAGATTTAAAAAACACGAGTACCGCGGATAATTCTTCGGTACTTTTCTTATAGCGTGCTACAATAGATTTATGTTTACGCATACTGTAAGTATAAACACAAGAAACGGACCTATTAATTATACTTTACGTCTTACGTATAAACGAATGAAGACGATTGTTTTTCGCGCTGATGAAAAAGAAGCAAATACCTTCAATGTTTCCCTTCCCTACGGCACCAGATTATCTAAATTGGAGGAAGTATTTCGGCAAAACTTAAAAAGCCTTAAACGATTACAAAATAAGGCTAAAAGCGTGCCTTTTACCGACAAAACATACGTATTTGGTAAAGATATAACCTTACTTGCAATTAAAGATAAATATGGCTTAAAAACAGTTCCATATACTCTTGAATCTTTCTATAAGCAAACGAAGAATATACTTTTAGAGTATCTCGAAAATAGCGTAAAAAAATATAGCAAAATTATGGGTGTTCAAGCCGAATATAAAGTCTGTGTTCGCCGCATGAAAACAAGATGGGGCACAAATAGTAATAAGACAATGCGCTTAACTTTTAATGAAAAATTAATCCACTATCATCCCCGGATTATTGATGCTTTAGTCGTCCATGAATTAGCCCATTATTTCGTTAATGGACACGGTCCAAAGTTCTATAAAATATTAGAAAAAGTAATGCCCGATTATAAGGTACTTGATACATTGTTAAAGGAGCATCATTATGAATATGATAACGAGTAAACAAAACCCAAAAATTAAAGCTTTAGCGGCCCTAAAAGCTAAACCAAACGATGAATTAGTCATTGAAGGACAACACCTTATTGAAATGGCGCTGGCGAGTAATTTAGTGATGGAATTATTGACAGTTAATCCACTTCCTTATGCTGTTCCCACCACTTTAATCACGCCCGAAATAGCGAAAAAACTTAGTGATAAAGTAACGACTGATGGCGCCTTTGCGTTAATTAAAAAACCTAATCTATCGCTTGATAAGAATAAACATTTACTATATCTCGATGAAGTTAGTGATCCTGGAAATATGGGGACGATTTTACGGACCGCGCTCGCTTTTAATTTTGGGGGTGTGCTCCTTAGTCCGCGCTGCGTTAACGTTTATAATGAAAAAGTGTTAAGTAGTGCGCAAGGGGCGCATTTCTTATTACCTTTAAAAAAGGCAACACTCACAGATTTGATAAGTCTTAAAAAAGAAGGTTATAAAGTAGTCGTCACCACTTTAGCAAAGGCCGTACCAATCGAAGCCGTACCAAACGATAAGTTAATTCTTGTTTTAGGGAATGAAGCGCGCGGGGTCAGTAAACCGATTTTTGACGTTGCGGATTATTTAGTGAAAATTAATATACGTCATATTGATTCCTTAAATGTCGCTATTGCTGGTGCGATTTTGATGTATGAAATTAGTAAAAGAAGCTAGAACTACTAAAAATGTAATCTTTAGTAGTGCTTTTTTGGAAAAGTCATCCTTATTAATGTATAATTATTATGGCGTTGAAGAGAAGTAGTAATGTCCAAACTTTCTTTGCATAGCGAGGGTGGATGGTGTAAGCACCTACAAAGAAAGGACATGAATTCACCTCGGAGCTGGTTGATGACCCGCTGACTCACGTTAAAGTCAAAACTAAGAGTGGCAATTAGGATGGTACCACGGCGAAAGTCGTTCCTAATGGAACGCTTTTTTATTTGATAGAGGAGGAAAATATGCGTCCAGAACTAGAAGAATATAAAAAATCAGCACAAATCGAAATTCAATTTGTGGCCCATAATCTCAATGATTTATACAAAATGCGTAATGTTTATCTATCAAAAAATGGTTTAATTGCAAAACTTATGGGCAATATTAAAAACTTAAATCCTGATGAACGAAAAGCTTATGGTCAAGATCTTAATGAGTTAAAAACATATTTGGAAGATCTTTTTAATAATCATATTAAGATTTTAGAAAAAGGTGAACTCGCTAAGAAATTGCAAAGTGAAACTATTGATTTAACGCTGCCAGGCCGAAGTTTAGATAGTGCTCCGCAGCATCCGTTCCATCTCATTGCTGATGAGATTTGTCGCATCTTTATCGGGATAGGGTACATTATTGCCGAAGGTGATGAAGTAGAAGAAGATTTATATAATTTTACCCTTTTAAATATGCCGGAAAATCACCCTGCTCGCGATATGCAAGACACGTTCTATATTAGTGATTCATTGCTGCTTAGAACACACACTTCCCCTGTGCAAGCACGCTTTATGCAAAAACATAAAAATGAGCCGCTTAAAATGATTAGTCCCGGCAAAGTATTTAGAAGAGATGATGATGATAACACCCATTCCCATCAATTTGGACAAGTTGAAGGTTTAGTAATTGGTGAAGGGATTTCTTTTAGCCATTTAAAAGCAACATTAGACTTATTTGCCAAGCAAATGTTTGGTCCGAAGCGAGAAATTAGACTTCGTTCGTCTTATTTCCCTTTTACTGAACCAAGTGTTGAAGTTGATGTGAGCTGCCATGAATGTAATGGTAAGGGCTGTTCAACTTGTAAGGGAAGTGGTTGGATTGAAATTCTCGGAGCGGGAATGGTTAATCCTAACGTTTTAACGATGAATGGTTATGACGCGGAAAAATATACGGGTTTTGCTTTTGGCGTGGGGATTGAACGCGTGGCGATGTTGCGTTACGGAATTGATGATATGCGCCGTTTCTATCAAAATGATATTCGCTTCTTAAAGGAATTCCCAAAAAGGTAGGTAACAGTTATGAAAGTATCACGCAATGAATTAGAGAAATATATTGACCTAAGTAGTATTAGTGATGAAGAAATTGCTAAGAAACTAACGTTTGCTGGTATTGAAACCGAAGAATATTATAGGCTAGCAAGTGGCACTAATTTAGTAATTGGTGCGGTTCTTACTTGTGAAAAGGTAAAAGGGAGTGATCATCTTTCCGTTTGTAGGGTAGACGTTGGCAAAAAGTTAGGCAAACGTGACATCATCTGTGGGGCACCTAATGTCGCCGCTGGGCAAAAGGTTATCGTCGCGCTTGAAGGTGCCATTTTACCAGTCGGTGTCATTAAAAAAGTAACAATCAAAGGTTATCAAAGTGAAGGGATGATTTGTTCGTTAAATGAACTTGGTGTTCCAAGCGAACTATTAACGCCCGACGATGTTGCGGGTATCCATGTTTTAGATAAAGACGCGCCCGTTGGTAATCGTGATGTTTTAAAATATTTAGGATTAGATGACACTATTTTCGATATTAGACCACTAGCAAATCGCAGTGATATGCTAGCGATATACAATATCGTTCGTGAATTAGGTGCAATCTTTGATTTACATTACAATATTCCGGAAATTGATGTTAATCCGGCTTTTAATACGAAATTGAAACTTGAAGTTAAGACTGATTTAGTATCTGTTTTCGCTCTTACAGAAGTTCGTAATATTAAAGTTGAACCTTCACCACAGTGGCTCGCGACGTTTTTACGTAAACACGGACATCGCCCCGTCAATAACATTGTTGATATTGGTAATTATGTTATGCTTGTTACCGGTCGTCCGCTTCATATGTATGACTTAGACAAAGTAAAAGATGAGCACTTTATAGTCAGCGCTGATTTGACCAAATCATTTATCGCCCTTGATGATAAAGAATATCAGCTCGTGCCAGGTGACCAAGTTATTCACGACGCTGAAAAAGTATTATGTCTAGGGGGAATTAACGGCGCTAAAAGTTCAGCGGTTAATGATGCTACCAAACGAATTGCGATTGAAGTAGCCGCTTTTGATACGGCTCATATTCGAATGAGTGTCGTTCGCCACAATTTACCAAGTGAAGCGAGCAGTCGTTTTGGTAAAGGAGTCAATCCCTACAATACCGAAGAAGCGATGAACTTAGCGCTTTCGCTGCTTTTTGATTTAGTGCCAGGTGTCGAGTTTAGCAATACGGTTACAGTTACAAAAGGGTTAAAACCGCAACCGACCATTTACTTTGATAAAGAGCGGATTAATCGTTTATTAGGCACTGATTTTAGTGAAGAAGTAATGCTAAGTACATTAAATCGCTTAAACATTACCGTTAATGACGATCAAAGTGTTAATCTTCCGCTTTACCGTCAAGATTTCTTTACGCTGGCGGATTTAGCCGAAGAAATTATTCGCTTACAAGGCTTTGACCATGTTACAAGTGAAATTCCTGGGCTTTTTACCACCGTGGGAGCTTATGACGAAATCCAGCAAAAACGGTACGATGTTCGTAAATTCTTACGTAACAAAGGACTCTACGAAATTTTAACCTATAGCCTGATTGATGAAGAACGTAATCGAAATTTTACATACTTAAATAAAGATAAGCCACTTAAACTCCAACATCCTATGACGCCACTTAGGAGCGAGTTGCGACTTAACTTATTACCAAGTGTGCTTGAGACCCTTACCTATAACGCTAGTCGGCAACAAAGTGATTTTGCCCTTTTTGAAATTAGCAACATAACTTCAACAAATTATAAAGGTGAACATTTAGCGTTTGCCTTCTATGGTCATGAATTACTTAAGGGTGAACTCGCGAAGCGACCATATGATTTTTATGCCGCAAAAGGGTTAATTATTAGTCTTTTAGATTATTTAGGAATTAGTGAATCACGTTATGAATTTATTGCTAATCCAGTTCAAAATGATGAGTTCCATCCCGCCCAAAGTGCGCTCCTAAAAGTGCAAGGTAAAGTAGTGGGAATATTCGGTAAATTGCATCCTAATGCCAAAGAAAAAGCTCTTTTAGGAAGTGACGCTATCGTTGGTGAAATTAATTTAAGTGCTCTCCTCAATGTTAAAACTAGTGTCCAAAAAGTGACTGCACCACCGCGTTACCCCTTTGTTAAACGCGATTTAGCGCTTGTCGTTAAAGATGATATGGCAGTAAGTGAACTTATTCAACTTATTCGGAAAACGGGTAGGAAGATGGTTAGTGATGTTAATGTTTTTGATGTCTACACTAAACTTGTCGAAAAACCTGGCTATAAGTCAGTCGCGCTTAGTATAACTTTACAAGATGCAAGTAAAACACTCGTCGATGATGAGATTAAAGAAGTTATGACGAAAATTGTTGATCAACTAATCAAACAATTAAATGTAGTGGTACGTGGTATATGAAACTAAAAATAGCGGATGGTATTAAACTCCATCAAACCTTAACCCAAGAAATTGATTTAAGTGACATCGAATTAAAGTCAAACTATTCTTTAAAAGGAATAAAACCTTTTACCGTGACCGTTGATTTTGATACATTTACCGATGTTGTTGAAACGCACATTCAAGGTAAAGTTCTAGTCATTTTAGAATGTGCCTATACACTTGAACACTTTGAATATGAAATAGTTATGGATGATGAACTATGTTTTAACTTTGTTAACCCAAATATTGAAGCGGAATGTGATGATTGTTTCTATGAAGCGGGCCCAGAGATTGATCTTGATCCGTATTTGTATGCGATTATATTAAGTTATATCCCGCTTAAAGTTATTAAACCAGGGGCCAATTTACCCAAGAGTGGCCAAGGTTATGCAATCTTAACCGAAGAAGAATACGCCACTAAACATCCAACCCTTAATGATGAATTTGGTGATCTCTTTGACGAGCTTGATTTAGACGATTAAAAAAATATCTCATAGAATGAGCATAAAAGAAGGGGCAACTCTTCTTTTTTGTTTTTTTGCACTTTTTTAGTTGTCAAGCCAGAGGCATTTATGTATAATAGAGTCAAAGAAAGTGGGAGAAAGTGGGAGATGAAGTTTTTCGGCACCTATTACCATAACTTAGACGCGAAGGGACGCCTTGTCGTTCCCGCTCGTTTTCGAGAAATGCTGAAAGATTTAAAAACACTCTATATTCTCCAAGGCTTTGAAGGGGCCATTAGTATTTATCCGCCCACAGCCTATGAAGCCGAACTTTCTTTCTTGCAAGCCCAAAACTTCAAGAATGCCGAAGCCCGTGCTTATGTTCGGACGATTTACGCTAGTATTGAAGAATTAGAAGTAGATGCCGCCGGACGTATTACATTACCAGTTCGGGTCCTAAGAAAATACGATATTGGATCGAAAGTAATAGTCATCGGGGTCGGCGACCATCTTGAAATTTGGGATGAAGAACGTTACCTAAGTTATGAAGAAAAGGCACGGAAGAACTTAGAAGGCCTCGCGGCCAAGCTGCAGGTTAAGGACCATGAGTAGTCACTATCCCGTATTACTTAACGAAGTCCTTAATGGCTTAAATGTAAAAGAGAATAGTGTAATTGTTGACTTAACTTTAGGAAGAGCAGGTCACAGTAGTGCGCTCTTACTAAAAGCGCGTAAAGGATATCTCTACGGCTTCGATCAAGACGAAACGGCAATTAGAGAGTCCAAAGAAATTCTCGGTCGCACCTTCCAAAACTTCACACTCTTCCATCAAAACTTCAAAGACTTTGACTATTCATTACGTGAACTAGGAGTTGAAGGCGCGGACATCATTCTCTTAGACTTAGGAGTCAGCAGTCCACAATTCGATGTCAGTGAACGCGGGTTTAGTTACCGATTCGAAGGACCGCTTGATATGCGGATGGATCGGACGAACAATAACGTGACGGCGGCAATGATTGTCAACACTTATAGTGAAGAAGACTTAAAAAATATCTTCTATCGCTACGCGGAACATCGCTATAGTGCCCGCATTGCGCGTGAAATCGTAAATGCGCGGCGAAGTAAACCACTTGAAACTACAACCGAGTTAGTCGAGATTATAAAAAAGGCCTTGCCAAGTAAAGAATTACGAAAAAAAGGCCATCCTGCTAAAACTATCTTCCAAGCGCTCCGCATTGAAGTAAATAATGAACTTGGCGTGCTTGAAGAAGTGTTACGACGCGCCCCTTACTTCCTAAATGAGGGAGGAAGGCTCGCCGTTATAAGTTTCCATAGTTTAGAAGATCGCTTAGTGAAAAATACCTTCAAAAAGTTATCGACGCTAAGTGAAACAGGAATGCATCCCTATGCTCTACCTGTTAAAGGTAAAGAAGCACCCTTCTCTCTTGTAAACCGTAAAGTCATCGTGGCCACCGCACATGAAATTGAAAACAACCCACGCGCTAGTAGTGCCAAACTGCGCATCATCGAAAGAAGGAGGACCAAGTAATGCGTGACAAACTCTACAAAACTAACAAAAAAGTCGGATACTACCGGATGCGAGCCTTTCTTATCGCTACTTTGCTCGTAGCAGTGGGGGCCGCGGTTTTAACGATCCCCTATCGTTATGTCGCTAAGGCTATTAATGAAGCACACGCTCGTCGCGAATTAGCGGAAGATGTCGCCGAAGAAACTCCCGTAGTCGATGAAGAACTTACCGTTTAGTTATTTTCCTTTCTTAAAAGCCTTAGTGAACTCTTCCCCTTTTCCTCTCTCACTAAGGCTTTTTCTTAAATTTGTGAAAAATTTCTCCGAAATTATGAGTTGCGATTGTTATTATTCATTAATTATTGTAAAATAATTACATTATTGGAGAGTTATGGATATTAAAATAAGTACCTTAGAAATTAGTGCCAGTGCCATCAAACTCGTTGTCGGCTATGAATTAGAAGGCAGTCCGTATGTGCTTTATGCAAATAAAGTTCCGCTTTCACAAGCGATTAGCGCTGGTGAAATTATTGCCCAAGATCAAATCATTAGTGCGATTAAAACGTTGGCTAGTGATGTCCATGACACCTTAGGTGAAGCAATCAGTGAAGTAGTGCTCGCCTTACCAACGATTGATTTTGAAGTGTTTCGCGGAACGCAAACAACGAATACCCTTTCTAGTAAAATTGATCGCATTGATATTAAAAATATTATGGCTCTTTTCCGTAAAAATCGCGTTGATCCTAATAAAGTGATTGTGGCAATTTTACCGCAAGTATTTAAGACTGATAGCGACCAAGTATATCGTTTACTTCCGCTTGGTGAAGTAAGTAATACACTGACTGTTGAAGCTTTCTTACATGTTTTACCTCTTTGGATTTATAACTCTTATATTGATGTTGTTCATAAGGCTGGTTTAAAAGTCCGCAAAGTTTATCCCGATAAATACGCGATGACCGAATTACTTAATAACCCAGCTACGGCCACTAATACATATTTCTTAGTTGATTTTGGGGCGAAACAAACATCAATTAGTTTTGTTTCCAACCATAATTTATATTTTTCACGCATCATTAACGAAGGTAGTGATGATTTAACTTACCTTTTAGCGCAAAAATATGGTTTAGAATTAAAAGAAGCCGATCGCCTTAAACGTGACTTTGGATTAGACCATCGTAACGTCAGTGTTAATTTCCCTCTGGCCCAAGGTATTGGCGAACGCGGTGAAGAAATTAAAGTTTACTTAACCGATATTTACACAACTTGTCAAACTTTTCTCCTTGACCACTTACAAAAAGTACTTAGTGAAATTAAAATTGTGGGCAAGAGTCAAAATATGCCGAACTTAAATAAGTATCCACTATTATTTGTCGGTGGCGGAAGTACCATTCATAATTATGAAGAAATTATTGGGAGTGACCGTTCATTCTCGGATAAATATATTGTTAAACTTGACACAATTGGGGCGCGTGATTTAACCTACGCTGTTAATCTTGGCTTAATTAAGGCTTATAGCAAGTATGCGCAAGATATTGGAGATGAGAAGACAAGTATTGGGACACTGACAAGGAGTTAAGTATGATTGGAACAAATGATTTAGACAATTTTGAACCGGTAGCGAAGATAGTCGTTATTGGTGTTGGTGGGGCTGGAAACAACGCGGTTAACCGGATGATTGATGACCAAATCGATAGCGTGTCTTTCTGGGTGGCAAACACCGATAAACAAGCACTTGCCACGAGTAAAGCTAAAAATAGATTAGTGCTTGGTGAAGAGTTTACCCATGGTTTGGGGGCCGGTGGCGAACCAACTGTTGGTCGCAAAGCAGCCGAAGCTAGTCGTCCCGAAATTGAAAAAATAGTCCAAGGTGCAGACCTTGTCTTTATCGCCGCGGGGATGGGGGGCGGAACCGGTACTGGTGCCTCGCCAATCATCGCCGAAATTGCTAAAAATAGCGGGGCTCTTACCATTGCAATTGTGACTCGTCCCTTTACATTTGAAGGTAAAAAACGAATCGCTAATAGTGTTGAAGGGCTTAATGCCTTAAAAGAAATTGTTGATTCAATCATTGTTGTTAGTAACGATAAACTACTCATAACTGGCGGAAATCTCCCAATTGCCACTGCTTTTGGCGAAAGTGATAAAGTCTTAGCCCAAAGTGTAAAAACGGTGGTGGACTTAATTTTAGTACCAGCGGTTATTAATCTTGACTTCGCTGATGTTCGTAACACTTTACTTAATAGCGGCATTGCTTTAATTGGCTTTGGGATGGGTAAAGGGAAAAATAAAGCACGTGATGCCGCACAAACGGCGATTAATAGTCCGCTTCTTGAAGCTAGTCTTCAAGGGGCCCGAAAAGCAATTATTGCCGTGACTTGTGGGACGAATGTTTCCCTTTTTGAAGCCCAAGAAACCGTTAATGAAATTGTTGAAACGAGTGGTTCAAATCTTGATGTTAAATTTGGGGTAGCGTTAAATGACCTACTCGAAGACTCGATCATTGTCAGCGTTATCGCTAGTGATTTTGAAGAGCAATATGACTTTACAAGTACCCATTCCCCAATTATGAAACCAGTTACGCCTGATAGTCGCCCTTATCTTAGAGAAGATGACGATGAAGATGATGATAACTTCCTCCCCAATATCTTACGCGAATTAGAGGAAGAAGAAAATTAGTGACAATATTATACAATTAGGTATAATAAGGACGAAATCTGACGAAGACACGATGTGGACACCAAACTTAATTAGCGACTAAGGGAATGGTGCAAGCCTTAGTAAGAATGTGGACTCATTATCACTTCTGAGTGTTGCCCTGAACCAAAAGTAAGGGTAATCGGGTTAACCTTCCGTTACAAGGAGAGAGTGCTAGAATAGTCTAGAAAATGGGTGGTACCACGGAGCTACTTCGTCCCATGGCTAGGCTTTTTTTAATTAAGGAGGCAATTATGGAACTTAAAGACACATTGTTAATGCCAAAAACAAACTTTGAGATGCGCGGTAATCTTACGCGTAAAGAGCCACTTATTTTAAAACGGTGGCAAGCAATAGAATTATATAAATTAATGTTAAAAAAGAATGAAGCAAGTAAACCTTTTATTCTTCACGACGGACCGCCGTATGCAAACGGTAATATTCATAGTGGGCATATGCTTAATCGTAACCTAAAAGATTTTGTAGTCCGTATGAAAAATATGCAAGGCTACGATACCCCTTTTATTTTGGGCTGGGATACTCACGGGCTCCCCATTGAAAACCAAGTGACGAAAAGCGGAGTGGATCGCAAAGCGATGCCTATATCAAGTTTTCGCAAGTTATGCGAAGAATATGCGCTTAAGCAAGTCAAATTACAAAAAGAACAAATCGAACGGTTAGGCATTGTTGGTGACTTTGATAATGCTTATTTAACATTGCATAAGGATTATGAAGCCGATGAGCTTAAAGTCTTTAAAAAGATGGCTTTAAAAGGCTTAATCTATCGCGGACTTAAACCAGTCCAATGGTCACCAAGTAGTGAAACAGCGCTTGCGGAAGCGGAGATTGAATATAAAGACGTCGTTAGTGATTCAATTTACGTAACTTTTGATGTCACCAAGGGTAATGATAAAGTACCGGTTGGCACTAAATTTATGATTTGGACGACGACCCCGTGGACCATTCCGGCGAACTTAGCAATCAGCATGCATCCAGCGTTCACTTATGGAATTTATGAAAGTGCTATTGGTGATGTTATTTTATTACCTGATTTACTTGCCGATGTAAAGGCGGCAACAGGCTTAACTTTTAAGTTAAAACGTGAAGTCAAAGGAGCGGACCTAGAGTTAATTGAAACTAAACACCCCTTATATGATCGTGTTTCCCTTGTTATCACGGGTATGCATGTTACGAGTGAAAGCGGGACCGGGGCCGTTCACACCGCGCCTGGACACGGGCTTGAAGACTTTGTGGTCGGCCAAAAATATGGCTTAGATGTGCTTTGTCCCGTCGATGCGCGTGGATACTTTACAGCGGAAGCTGGTAAATATGCTGGATTATTTTATGAAGATGCAAATAAAGTCATTATTAGTGATTTAAAAGCGTCGGGTGCTCTTGTGGCTGCGACCAAAGTAACCCATAGTTACCCCCATGACTGGCGCACCGACAAACCGTTAATCTTTCGCGCAACCCCGCAATGGTTTGCCAGTATTGATCCTATCCGCCAAGATCTACTTGATGCGGTACAAAAAGTTGAATGGTACCCGCGGTGGGGCGAAGGGCGGATTAGTAATATGATTAGTGAACGCGGTGACTGGACGATTAGTCGGCAACGGGTGTGGGGCGTCCCCATTCCGATTATTTATAATGAAGATGGTAGTCCCCTTCTTGAAGCGGAAGTTTTTGATAATATTATTGCCGAAGTAGCAAAACATGGCACAAATATTTGGTATGAGAAAGATGCGCATTATTTCTTACCAAAAGGTTATAAAAATAGTGCTTCACCACATGGCAAATTTACGAAGGAAGTTGATACGATGGATGTGTGGTTTGATAGCGGCATCAGCGCGATTCACACCCTTAAAAAACACGGTTTACCCTTTCCCGCTGATCTCTATCTTGAAGGTAATGATCAATATCGTGGTTGGTTTAATAGTTCGCTTACTTTAAGTGTTGCGGCCCTTGAAGAAAGCCCATATAAAGCGGTTGTTACCCACGGTTTTGTCGTTGATGACAAGGGCGAAAAGATGTCGAAATCAAAAGGTAACACCCTTGATCCTACTAAATTAGCGAATGAATATGGTGCTGATATTTTACGCCTGTGGACGGCGACGATTGACTATCAAGAAGATGCGCGGCTAAGCGTTGAACTTTTACGGCAAACAAGTGAAACATATCGCAAGATTCGGAATACGTTCCGCTTTATGCTTGGTAATTTACCCGCCTTAACGGCAACGCGCGAAGAAATTAGGGCGCTCTATCAAGAACCTTCCTTTTATATAGATAAATTAATGGTGGCTAAACTCCAACATGTCGTTAATAAAATGATTGATAGTTATAATGACTATGACTTTGGTAGTGCTTTTACAGTATTAATGAACTTTGTGACGAATGAACTTAGTAGTTTTTACTTAGATATTGCCAAAGATATTTTATATTGCGAGGCCAAAGAAAGCCCAAGGCGGCATAGTGTTGTGCGGACGCTCTATCAAGTTACAATGGCACTCTTACCGCTTATTGCTCCTGTCCTTGTCTTTACCGCCGAAGAGATTTATGATCATCTCCCCGTTATCAAGCGCGAAAAAAGTGTGCACCTAATGGATTTTCCGTACATGCTTCCTGACGATAAAGATAAACTTGAACAATTTAGTGCGCTTTTAAAAGTGCGAAGTAATGCCTATCAACATATTGAAGTAGCGCGGCAACACGGATTAATTGGGAGTAGTCAAGAAGCGCGTTTAACGCTGCCGAAAAGTGAATTAGCTGTCGCGCCCATGCTTCAAGAATTAGATGCAACGGAACTTGCCCGTTTCTTTATTGTGAGTGACGTAAAGTTTGGGAATGCTTATAATGTCGTTAAGCACATGGGTCATAAGTGTCCGCGGTGTTGGAATTATCATGATTCATTAGTAAAAGTGGGTGACGTAGACGTTTGTGGGCGGTGCGCTAAGGTGTTAGAAAATTATGGATAAAGTAAAAAAGTTTTTTAAATCCTGCTTTTATTCGTATGCTTGGCTAGCAATAGTGCTTTTAATTGTCGATCAATTAACAAAACTGTGGGCTTTAAAAGCGGCTTGGGATTTAACGCTAATTCCCAACTTTTTACATTTAACCTATGTGCGCAATACTGGGGCGGCGTGGAGCATGTTCGATGGTAATATGACCCTTTTAGCGGTTGTTAGTGCGGTTGTTGGGGTTGCGATTATTGTCGCGCGCATTCTCTATCGTCATAAATTAAATGCCTTTAAAAAAATATTGTTTGCCGTCATTCTCGCTGGGACATGGGGGAACTTTATTGATCGCGCCTTTTCAAAGTTAGTAACCGGAGAAGAAGGCGTTATTGACTTTATTCATTTCCAATTTGGCCGTTATCATTTTCCCGTTTTTAATGTCGCTGATATTTGTATTACACTCGGAATTTTAACTTATCTTGTTTATCTTTTTAGGGAAGAATATGTAATGGTGAAAAAGCCCAAAGGAGCCAAACAAACAAACGCCGAAATAAAAGAGGAAGACGATGCTAGTAACACTAATTAAAGTTAGTGACGAACATATCAATGAACGATTAGATGTCGTGCTTTCCTCTTTATTAAATAGTTCGCGCGCGCAAGTTCAAAAGATGATTAAAGACGGTGATGTTACGCTTTTTGGCGCGAAAGTTAAAGCTAGTTATCGGATAACAGGAAACGAAGAATTTAAGGTTATCATTAGGGAAAAAGAAGCTTTAGACTTAACACCATATAAACTTGAACTTGATGTACGTTATGAAGATGAATATTTACTTGTTGTGAATAAACCCGCGGGTTTAGTCGTTCATCCTAGTTTTGGTCATAATCATCAAACGTTAGTGCACGCCCTTTTAGCGCGCGGTGACGAATATAGTGATGTTAATGGCGTTTTTCGTCCTGGTATTGTTCATCGTCTTGATAAGGACACAAGTGGGCTTCTCATTGTTTGTAAAAATAATGAAGTGCATAATAAGATATCGCGCCTTTTACAAAAACATGAAATAACCCGGCGTTATAGTGCCCTAGTCCGTGGTAAATTAAGCGAAGAAGCGGGTGTTATTCGCACTTACTTAACGCGGAGTAAGGAAAACTATCAAAAAATGGAAAACACACCCGCGACTGGTAAACTCGCCATCACTCATTTTAAAGTTAAAGAACGGTTTAAAGGTTATATACTCTTAGAAGTTGATTTAGAAACGGGTCGCACCCATCAAATACGGGCGCACCTTGAATTTATTAATACACCGCTTGTCGGTGATAAGCTCTATGGGTTAAAAAAAGACCCACTTTACGACAAGGGTCAATTACTACACGCGAGTTATTTAGCGTTTATTCATCCCTACACTAAGGAAAAAGTAGAAGTAAGGGCCGAGTTACCGACTTACTTTAGCAAAGTCCTTGCTCGTCTCCAAAAAGATCAGTAAAATTGCGGAAATTGTGTTTAACAACACTTTTTAAATTATGCGCCCCAAATTTAACTAAAAATTCTTGGGCAAATTTATCAACATTAGCCCCAGCGCCAAGGGGTATTTTCGTATTATAGCGAATGTTTAACGTCTCCATTTCTTCTAAAAAGTAGAAGCGAGCTAAAATGCTGGCAGTAGCGATTACAAGTGAGTTTTTTTCACCATTCTTTAATTGAATAACAGGAGCTTTATCCATGTTCTCAGTGTATTTTTTATAATAATTATCACTAGTGAAAGCATCAAGGTAGAGATTACCCTTATATTTTTGTTTTTTCGCTAGTTTAACAAGGACGTTATGGTGGAGCATTGCTTTCATTTGGTTCATGTTATAACCTTCTTTGACAAGCTCATTATATTTAGGATTAGCGACAACATTTTTAATATGGGGCACTATCTTTTTAAGGGCGTGTCCAAGTAATATAATGTGATCATCATCAAGTAGTTTTGAGTCACGAATATTAAACCCCTCAATCTCACGTTTTAAATCGGCATCAAGGTAAGCACTGACCACGACCAGTGGGCCAAAGAAATCACCAAACCCAACTTCATCACTGCCAATATGGGGAAAGACCGTAATCTTTTTATTACAAGTGGCGGTTTCGACTTTGGATTCGGCCTTTTCTTTTTCTACGAGATAAGATTTTAAGTATTTAGGGAGTGAAGGACCAACATAACGTGCGCGGTATGGTTTACCCTTAGTGTTATCGTAAATTGAAAACTGAATCTTCCCTTTTTCATAATAAACAATGATGTAAAAATGTTTATTACTCACCCTAGGTAATTTAGTTTGCTCAATAACGATTCCTAAATCTTCACGCGGAATTTCTAATTCATAACTTTTCATACCTATATTTTATCATATGGCGCTAACTTGTTCATTACAGGAAATGATTCATAAATGATAAAATAAAACCATGGATATATTTGCACTATTAGAATTTAATGAAATAATTGCGAAAGTTAAAGATTTAACAAAGACCGAACTAGGCGGGGAGTACGCTAGTGGGATTACGTGCTTTAAAAGTGAAGAAGAAGCAACTTACGCACTTAATTTAGTAAGTGAAGCTGATTCTATTTTAACTCGGTTTGGTAGTTTACCTTTAGCGCCAAGTCACAAACTAGCGCCACTTCTTGATGAAGCTAAACGCGGTAATATTTTAACGCCACATGACTTTTATTTAATAAGTGCTGATGTCTTAAATATTGTAAAGGTTAATTACTACTTAAAAGATAAATTAGATCAAGCCCCGCTTCTAAAAGTGATGCTGAGCCGTGAAAACGATTTAAGTGAATTAGCGAAAGAAATAGATAAGATTATCACCCCTAATTTACTAATTAAAGATAATGCCAGTCACGAATTAGCGCGGATTCGGAAAAACATTATGTTAAGTGAAGATCGTCTCAATAAAGCAGCGCAAGGCCTGATTAGTAAATATGGAAGTTACTTAGCTGAATCCGTTATTACTAAGCGCGATGGTCACTTTGTTATTCCGATTAAAACCGCTTATAAAAATAAAGTTGATGGTATCATTTATGATATTAGTAATTCGGGACAAACGATCTTTATTGAACCCGCGGAAATTGTAGCTCTCAATAGCACTTTAATTAGCTATCAAAATGATGAATTAATTGAAATTAATCGCCTGTTACGCGAATTAACGCTTAAAACATTACATTATGAAGATGAAATTATTAATAATAACGTTTTATTGGCCGAACTTGACTTAATTTTTGCCAAAGCAACATATGGTCAAAAGATTAAAGGCTTCGTGCCTATTTTCCACAAAGCCAAGGGGCTCAAGTTTACAAAAGCGCGCCACCCTCTGATTGATCCTGAGCTTGTGGTCGCTAATACGTTTAATTTACGTGATGACCAATTTATTATCGTTATCAGTGGCCCAAATGCGGGCGGAAAAACGGTGGCCCTTAAAACGATTGGTCTATTAGTGTTGATGGCAAAAAGTGGGTTAATGTTATCGGTAAGCGAAGAACCACATTTATATTTCTACAACGATGTGTACGCTAGTATTGGTGATGAACAAAGTTTAAGTCAAAACTTATCAACATTTAGTAGTCATGTTAAACGCATTGGGGAAATAATGCGCGACGCTAATAGTGATGACCTTGTTTTACTTGATGAATTAGCGACTGGTACGAGTCCTGAAGAAGGGGAAGCCCTTGCTTTAGCGATAGTTTCATATTTATTAAACAATCACATCAGTAGCGTGATTTCTAGTCACTATAGCCGCCTTAAAGAATTCGCGTATAAGCATGACGGCATTATTAACGCCTCCATGGCCTTTGATGAAAAGAAATTAACTCCCCGCTATGAATATCATGAAGATGTTCCAGGCCGCTCTTATGGACTTGTTGTCGCCAAACGCTTTGGGATTAATGAAGCGGTTATTAATGAGGCTGAAGCCTTTTTAAGTCATGGGGTCTATGACTTTGAATCGACAATTGGGAAATTGCGTGAAGAAATACGGGTTCTTGAAGAAGAACGAGCCATCCTAGCAAAAAAGCGGCACGAACTAGCCAAAAAAGAAAGTGAATTAGATAAAAAACTTAAGCGGCAAAGTGAACTTGAAGAAAGTTTTAAAAGTGAAAAACATGAACGGTTAGAAAAAGAAATAAATGAAGCGATTGAAACCTTAGATTCATTAGTGAAAAGTGCGCTTTCAAGTGGGGCCAAAGCTCATGAAATTATTGAACTGCGCCAACAAATTAAAGATCTAGGTCAAACCGCGCAAAACGAAACTAAAACTAAAGTTGAATCATTGGCTATCGGTGATTATGTTGAAGTTAAAAAGCTACATGTTAAAGGCGAAATAACGCGAATTAAGGGGGATGAATACACGGTTACGTTAGCAAGCGGTAAAATTCTCAAAGTTAAAGGAAGTGATCTTGACATCGCCGTGCGAAGTACGAAAAAAAAAGAACCTACGATTACCGTTAAAGGTCTCAATGAAGATCTATCAAGTGTTAAACCCGAAATTAATGTGATTGGGATGCGTGTTGATGAAGCTATCAGTGTGCTTGGTCCTTATCTTGATCGCGCGCTTTTAAAACGCTATCCAAGTGTGCGCATTATCCATGGCTTCGGAACCGGGGCTTTACGGCGGGCTATTCATGATTATTTAGCGCGTCTTTCATTTGTTAAAAGTTATGCACTAGCGGGTGAATATGAAGGGCAAGGGGGCGCAACGATCGTAACCTTTTAATGAAAAATAAATCATTACCATTTTTAATTGATAATTTACCAACGGAGCCCGGTGTTTATTTAATGCAAGACGCTCATGGTCGCATCATTTATATTGGTAAGGCCAAAGACTTAAAAAAGCGCGTAAGTCAGTATTTTAATCGCCCGCAACCACCTAAAGTAGCGGCCATGGTAAAAAAGATTGCGAAGTTTGAAACAATTGTCACTAATAGTGAGAAAGAAGCCTTTATCCTCGAACTAAAATTAATTCAAACCCATTATCCCCGCTATAACGTCATGCTTAAAGATGACTCGCATTATCCTTATATTGCCCTGACTAAAAAAGGGGATCCCATTGTCAGTATCAAACGGAAGGCAAATGACCCGAAATTTATATATTTTGGACCGTTTCCCGCGAGTCAAAAAGCTTATCAGATTGTCGATTTAATTGATAAAATTTTTATGACGCGAAAATGTAAAACACGGAGTAAAACACCATGCTTTTATTACCATTTAGGGCAGTGTCCTGGTTATTGTTTTAAAGTAATCAGTGATGATGAAAAAGATAGGATTCGAAATAGTATTTTAACTTTCTTAAATGGTCGAGATAAAGAGACACTTAAACACTATGAAACAAAGATGAAAGAAGCAAGTAAAGAGCTTAACTTTGAGAAGGCGCAAGACTATAAAAATATCGTGGAGGCCATTAACCACATTTATAGTGGACAAAACGTTGAACTTACGAATAAAGTTGACATTGATGTGATTGCGTTCACACAGATTGATGATTACATCGGTTTAAATATTCTTTCCTATCGTGCGGGCGTGCTCTTAAACGAACAATTTGCCGCCGTGCCATTATTTGGCGACTTAAATGAACAAATAATGCAACTCATCGGTCAATATTATGAAAAACATCCGCTGCCCTCTAAATTAATGCTTGGTAATTCTTTTATCGCTGATTCACTTTCTAGTTATTATGAAATTGAAGTAATCGTGCCCCGTCGTGGACAAAATTTAGAAATACTTAATCGGGCTTACCAAAACGCGACTACATCGCTCCAAAAACATCGACGCTACCATCAACAATTAGGAAGTGACAATGAAAGTTTAAGTGTGCTCAGCGAAGTGCTTGATATAAATTATCCGAGTCATATTGATTTTGTTGATATTGCGCACTTATTTGGTAGTGAAGCAATTGGTGTTGTCGTTACTTTTAAAAATGGGCGGCCTTTTAAGAAATTATATCGTAAATACAATATTGAATCCGATAATAAATTTGATGATTATACGAATATTAAAGAAGTACTTACCCGCCACTATAAACGTAAACTTAGTGAAGGTAAACATTTGCCCGATTTATTAATTATCGATGGTGGCAAAGGTCAATTAAATGCGGCTTTAGAAGTCACTAAGGAATTAGAACTTGATTGCTATGTTGTGAGCCTTGTTAAAGATGATAAACATCAAACCCGCGCTCTTATCAATAAAAATGGTGAGGAAATCGGATTAGATAGAAACTTATTAGCGTATTTAGCGATGATTCAAAATGAGGGACATCGTTACGCGATTACGAGTCACCGCGCGCAGCGGGGAAAAGCAATCTACACTAGTGTATTAGATGGTATCAAAGGGTTAGGGAAGAAACGAAAAATGGTTTTACTTAATACTTATAAATCAATTGATGTCTTAAAAACAGTCTCCTTCGATGAATTAAGTCAATTAATCCCAAAAGAAGTGGCGAAAGCTTTACTTGAAAAACTAAATACTGATAGTTGAAACATTTAAGTGTTTATTGTAAAATAACTACCGATGTCCCGGTAGCTCAGTCGGATAGAGCAACAGCCTTCTAAGCTGTGGGTCGGGCGTTCGAATCGCTCCCGGGATGCCATTATTAACAAGAGTTCGCCAAAGAATACAAAACTAGCGGACTCTTTTTTTGATTGTTTTAGAAACATTGAACAAAATCGCAAAATGTTTATTATTTTATTTTTTGTTAAGTTTTCGCTATGATAATTGTATGGTTATTACAATTGGAGAAATACTCGTCGATATCTTTAAAAGCAACCACGATGAAAAGGTATTACCGGGTGGGGCCCCTTTTAATGTGGCGTGTAACATTGCCCACTTTGGCGGCGAAGTAAGATTTATAGGCAGCGTTGGTAATGATAAATATGGAAAAATGTTGACCGCCTTTGCCGAATCGCGACTTTTTCAATCAGTATTAATTAGAACTTTGAAAGATAAAATTACAACCCAAGCGATTGTTACGCTAAAGAATGGCGAACGCACCTTTAA
This sequence comes from Tenericutes bacterium ADurb.Bin239, assembly GCA_002069815.1. Lineage (GTDB taxonomy): Bacteria > Bacillota_I > Bacilli_A > RFN20 > CAG-826 > UBA1361. Next base: position 124,921 of record MWCB01000001.1, read on the forward strand.
ATTTAATCGACTAAATGGCGCTGATTATCATTTTGATCTTGACCCAGTTAGAAAAATCGAAATGACGGGTAATACCATTGTTCATTTAGGGAGTTTGATGTTAAGCGAAAAAGAAGGACAAGATTTTGCCCTTGAAGTCGTAAATATCGTTAAAAGACGCGGCGCTAAATTGTCATTCGACTTAAATTATCGCGAAGATATTTTTGGAAATATGAGTGACTTTATGCCCGTTTTTAGCAAAATTATTAAAGAAGCCGACATTGTTAAATTTAGTGAAGAAGAAATCCTAGCCTACACTAGACAAATCGAAGTTGAAAGCGCAATCTTAACTTTTAATAATCCCCGTCAAATTGTAATTGTTACTCTTGGGGAAAGAGGTGCCCTCTATCGCTATAAAGGAAGACTTATTGAAGTTCCCTCGAAAAAAGTTAAAGCCGTTGATACAACGGGGGCGGGCGACGCTTTTTATTCGTTTGTGCTTTATGCTATATCAAAAATGGAACAATTTGATTTCACCCATCAAGCGCTAAGCGATATTATTTATTACGCAAATCTTGTTGGGGGTGCCGCGACTTTAAAACAAGGGGCAATCGGTGCTGTTCCCACCCTTAATGAAATAAAGTCATGGGGTTATACGGAAGGCGAAGGATAGTAAATTTTAATTAAATAAGGACAGCGCTCAGACAGAGCGCTTTTCTTAATGTTATAATAAGATATGGAACAATTAACGGCGAAAGTGTTAGCGTTTAAGAAAATAATCGATCAAAGTAAAAATATTGTTTTCTTTGGCGGTGCGGGGGTAAGCGTCCCCAGCGGTATTCCTGATTTTCGAAGTGCCGATGGCGTTTACTTTGCACCCACGAACACTATCTATAGTGCGGAAGAAATGGTCTCCCGGACAATGTTTTACCGTAACACTGCTCTTTTTAATGATTTTTACTTTAAACATTTAGTGTATCCTGACGCTAAACCTAATCCCTGCCACTTATATTTAGCAAAATTAGAAGAAAAAGGAGTACTTACCGCGGTCGTTACACAAAACATTGATGGCTTGCACCAAATCGCTGGTAATAAAGTAGTCTATGAACTCCACGGCAGTGTCCATCGTAATTACTGCACGAAATGTCATACTTTTCATAACTTAGAACAAACATTAAAAGAACCACAAGGAAAATGTAAACATTGTGGTAATTACCTTAAACCAGATGTTGTCTTATTTGAAGAAGGACTTGATGGGTTAACGCTAAGTAGATCGGTAACCGCTATCAGTAAAGCCGATACGCTTATTATTGGGGGCACAAGTCTAATCGTACAACCCGCCGCGAGTTTAATTCATTATTTTCAAGGTAAGAATATCGTCGTCGTAAATAAAACAAGTATAAGGGTACCTACTTTCCTTGCTCCTAATCTTTTGTTTATCGAAGCGGATATTGGGAAAACTTTTGAACTTTTAAGTCAACTCGATAATAATTAACGAAGGACACCAATCAACATTATGCTCTCACTCATTCTCAATATTATAAATAATCCCTACCTAGTGGAATTAAACCAAGAAAAAAGTGTCACCATTGCTATTGCGGTCACAATTGGAGTACTTGGCTTAACAGCGATGGCTGGTTATTATTTCTTATCTAAGAAAAATAAAAAAGATTAAATTTTACAATTTCAAGCCTGAAATTGGTTTTTTTGGCTTTCTATAAGAATTAATTTCTCTAATGAAACTTTACATTTTATGTGAACAAAAAATGAAATTGTTCAATCCGCATTTTCAACTTACAATAGTATTAAATTACTTATAAAATAAATTTTAGATATATACACGTATACATGCCTATATATTATAAAAGGAGGTAAAACATTATGCGTAAAATAACAAGAAAAATACTCGGACCATTAGCCGTTTTAGCGATGGCATTAGGTGTAGGTCTTAGTGTTGCAAAAACAAAAGATATTAAAAAGGTTGAAGCTTTGCCAGAAGTAGGGACTTATACTATCACTGGCAAAGACACATTAGCACAAACAGGTGTTGTTCCAACAGGTTCAAGTGCATCGTTAGTAGAAACCTACGGTACTAGTAAGCAAATGACATCTGGAAACTCCCAAACTGTTACACTAACAGGCTATGGATGCACAAAAATTACCCAAATAACATTATCTGCTTGTTCAAACGCAAAAGGTGGTGCTGGCAATTTTACTTATTCACTTGATGGCGGGAATACTTATACTGATATTATAGCTACAGCTGCTTTTAATACTGATTCATGGAATGGGGCATGGTCTACAACCTATGTTCCTATTGTTAAAGCGGTCGATATAGTTGTTTCTGATTCGGCAACTCTTATTCTTAAAGTTGCGGCGACTGCAAATTCATTGTATGTTGAATCTTACGCTCTCACTTGGGAAGAAATTGTTCCAGAAGAACTTATAAGTTTAACTATGAATAAATCAACTGCTACTATGCAAGTTGGAGACGAAGAAGTATTTAGTGTTGCTCCAACACCCGCTTCAGCAAGCGCTAGTGTCAGCTGGTCATCCTCCAATGGTACAGTTGCCAGTGTTGATAGTACTGGTAAAGTTACTGCAAATAGTATCGGTCTTGCCACTATTACCGCAACTTCAACAGTAAAAGCATCAGTAACTGCAACAGTCGACATCACCGTTGTTGCAGCGAAATACTATGACCTTGCAGCCGCTGGTGACTTAATGTTTGGTGCAACTTATACCATAGCAACAGATAGCGCGGTGGGATTTGGGATGAATAACGATGTTGTTTCTACTACCGTTATTGGCTATTATTCGGCAACGTATAATCTTACTTCGCTTAGACATTCGCCTTCTACAATGTTACTGTCTTTAGAAATGGGAACGGTAGCCGATAGTTTTGCATTTAAAATATTGAACGGAAATAAAGTAGGCGAATATTTAACCCTTAATAAGAATGACAACTATTTACAAACAAGTCTTACCAAAAATGATGCTGCTTTATGGACCATTTCATTTAGTGGTGATGATGCTGTGATTAAAAATGTTACCTATAACACTAGAACAATTAGATATAATACGGCATATCCAAGATTTGCTGCTTACACTACTGGTCAAACAGCGGTTCAGCTCTTTGTTGATTCGGTCACAAAAACTGCTGCAAATGCTGCTAACAGTTATGCTAATGATGTTATGAATGGTGTTGGTGCGGGAGCCAATAAAAAATGCGGTGCGATTAAAACAGTTTTAGATAATGGGTATTCACGTCTATCTACAACTGCTCAAGGTATATTTGATTCATCGTCTGAGGAACTATTTGTGAACGCAAGAGCGAGACGGGCTTATTTAGAAGCTTGGGTTGCTGCTAATCCTCCAGCACCTGTACGCTATGTAGATAGAAATAATAATTCAATCGCTGCCGCCGTTGCAATTGGTGTTATTGGATTAACAGCGATGTTTGGATATTACTTCTTAACCAAGAAGAAAAGACTTGCCTAATAAGCAATCAGGTTAATAACTAAGCCGGGAGTCGTCTCCCGGCTTTTTAATATTTATTTTTCGATAATATATTACACATATATTGAAAAGTATTAAAAATGTAGGTATTATGTTATTAAAGTTTATTTTTATATATTTATCCAAAGAAGTGGGAGGTATTAATATATGAATAAAATAATTAAGAAGATACTTGCTCCTTTTGTTCTTTTATCTTTAGCGGTAGGAGCAGGACTTAGTGTTTCAATAACAAAAGAACCTGTAGAAGTAAAAGCTGCTACTACTGATGGTTCAGAGTGGAAGCGAGTCAATAGTCTTGCAGACCTTACAAGTGGTGATTGGTATGTGTTTATGGGTGAAGCCGCTACTAAAAATGTAATGTCGGTATCGCGTGGCAAAGATTTTCAGGAACGTTTTTTATTACCGAATAATACGAATGCTAATGACTTAGGAACAAATACGATTGATGATCAAGCTATTGTATGGACATTAACTGGTTCAGGTAGTAGTTTTAAAATTAATTCCGTAAAAGATGGCGCGAGTGGATATTTATACTATAGTGGCTCATCAAACGCCGTAAATTATGGAAATATACAACAAGATTGGACTTTTGCTTATAGTTCAGGTTTATTTGTTATTACTAATCCAGGCGGTCGTAAACTCCAATATAATAGTTCAGCCCCAAGATTTGCGACGTATTCAAGTGGTCAAAAAGATATCGCTTTGTATAAATATACAGTATTTAGCAGCCCACTAGTGTCACTTTCATATGAAGGAACACCGATTACCGATTATTATGAAGGTGATTCATTCGATCCAACAGGATTAACTTTTACCGCTCATTTTGAAGACACATCAAGTGTCGATGTTACTGGTTCCGTTAGTTTTAGCCCTGACCCGTTAACTGTTGGCACAACAAAAGTAACCGCTAGTTATACAATGGGCGGGATTACTAAATCGATTGATATTACTGGTCTTAATGTCACCATTAATCCTTTCCAACTAGTAGGATCTTATGAGTTTGGTGCATCGGGACACACTTCATGGCCTATAAGTACTGGAATGGGTACTTATTTTGGTTCAGGATATGGAGTTAGTAACGCTAGTAGTGGCGGAAGGGTAAAGGCAGCCCGCTTATTAGAAAGTGTTCCCGTCGCAAGTACCATTCGCGTAACAATTGAATCAATCACAAATGATGCGACAAATACAACTGATGTTAGTGTTTATGGATTAAATTATAACGGTGAACGTATTACTGGAGTTAGTGGCACTTATACTAACCCAACGAATGATGGCCTTAGCAATATTGATGCTTTAAAAAATAGAGCAGCTGAATTCCCGGGTGAGTTCACATTTGCCCCACCCGTAGATGTTAAAATTTATGGACTTGAAGTAGTATTTGCAAGTAGTGCAAAGCGTTCTTTACTGTGTAAAATAACCGTTAAACGTGCTTTAGGAACTGATGCTGAACAAGCCGCAGCGTTTGTTAAACTTGTCAATAGTGATGTTGGCTCCAGCGCAAATGGTAAATGTGTGGATGTCTTAGCTACCTTACAAAATGACTATACGATTTTAAGTGCCGGCGCGAAAGCCATTTATGAAGGCGCTAGTGATGCTGATAGTATCGCCGCCAAACAAAGAATAGCTTATTTACAAGCATGGGTGGCCGCTCATACACCATCAGGCTCCCGATATATCGAAAATAGTAGTGCTACTATTATAAATGTGGCTCTTATTGGTGCCCTTGGTTTAACTGCTATCTTTGGATTTTATTTCTTAACGAAGAAAAAGAAACAAGTATAATCTTCTATTAACTAACTAATTAATTAAGCTGAGAATAAATTCTCGGCTTTTTTATTATCTATTTATGTGTTTTTAGTAGTTATTTCATGTAAATTACTATAATATTGTAAGTAGAGGAACAACATTATGATGACGAAGAAACGGCCTGAATTTGATCCCTTCCGTGATAAAAAAGTATTTCACTGTAAATTTTGTAATTTTCCAATTACTAATCCTGGCTTTTATCCAGGAAAGAAATTAATGATTAACCGCTACTGTCCTGCGTGTCATAGTAATAATAGTTTTTCATTATTAAATAAACAAGATCAGGGATTCTTAAGAGCGGGATTCTTTAGTAATCCCCTATATCCCGTTAGTCCACAAACATTAAAAGGAGTGCCGCTTAAAATTAGTTTAGTGTTATTCCCCTTTAGTGTATTCTTTAATTTCGTCGTTAATATTATATATATGCCCTTTGGTCTTATTTATAATAATATTCAAATAAAAAAAGCCATTAAAGAATTCAGTGGATCCTACAAAGATAAAGATACGAATTTAATTCTTTTAGATATGTTAGAAAAGAAAGCGGGTCCCAAAAATCAATATGCAAGTTATATGACGGGAGTGGCCTACTTAGAAGGTGTCCACGTTCCTTATAACTTAGACAAGGCCGAATCATATTTTAAACTAGCGAAAGAAGAACATGAAGGGGGTTTAGTAAAACTTGCCGAAACAATCTTACGCGGTGCCGCCCCTGATTACACGAAGGTGTTTACGATTCTTAATTTAGTGAAGGATAACCCCCAAGCTAGTTATTATTTAGCCTATCTTTATTTTTATGGTTATGGGGTTACCCCTAGTTTACGAATTGCGATGATTTATGCCGGGACAGCTAAAACCCACAATATTAAAGATTATTACGATATATACCCGAAAATTTTACAATTGTAAATATTACGATATAAGTTGCGAATATTCGGCCGTCTCATTATCTTCGATAATGTTTCTTTTTTGCTTATTGTGATCTTATGTTATAATGCTTTTGTAATACGGAGATATTACTAGGGAAGAAAGGAGTAAAAATGCAAAACTTAGTGTTTGAAACAATTGAAAGTTTAGAAAAAATCAAAACGCTACGGATTGAAGAGCGTGGTCCAGTATTAAGTCGATTAACGGATGATGAAATTGTCTTATTAATTGATAATTTAGTGGAAGCGTTAAAAAGTGAATACTTAGTCCAGTAACGACCAAGTATTCCTTTGTGGTGGGGAGCACGGTGGAAGCGGCCGTGTTTTTTTATTCTTTTAAGGCAATAATACTATTAATAATATCGCTATTTTCTAATTCACGGGGATAAACAAGGTAAATACCCCGTTCTAAGTGGAAGTCGCGTAAATGAATTTGCTTAATGGTGCCCACGCGTAAATTGACTTCACAAATAGCTTTACTCATCACACTAAGGCCGTGCCCAGCAATAATAAGTTGCTTAATCATTGCCGTATTATCAATTTCTAAAATAATATCAAAGTTATTAATGCTATCAAGATGATTAGAGAGGTAATTTTCAAACGCTAATCGTGTATTGGCTTTTTCATGCCGTAAAATAAACTTTTCCTTCTTTAATTCTTCAATACTAACCTTTTCTTTGGCGGCAAGCGGATGATTTTTGGGGCCAATGATAATAAGCTCATCACGGACTAAAAGTTCAACATTAAAATCATCAGTTTGCGGGGTCCCATCCACAATCGCAAAATCTAATTCATTTAAGCGCATTCGTTCTAGGATATTGGCCGCTAAATCAGTGTGAAAATTAAAACGTAGATCAGGATACTTATCTTTAAATACTTCAAGAATTTCGGGAATAAAGTACCCGCCAGCGGTTAAGGTAATGCCAATATCTAATTTTTTTGGTTGTCCCTTTTGCTTTTTTAACTCTTTTTGGATATTGCGATCAAGGGCAATAAGCTTTTTCGCGTTATCGACGAGGCATTTACCTTCATAAGTTAAGGTAAGATTACGACCATTACGTCGAAAAATATCGATTCCATATCTTTTTTCAAGAGCTTTAATGTGTTGGGTAACGGCTGGTTGACTTAAATTACAAAGCTCAGCGGTTTGTGTGTAATTTTTAACTTTAGCGAGTATAATTAACGTTTTTAATTTATCATCAATCATTGTTTTAACCTCTTTTTTATTACTATAAGTTTTTCTTATACAATTATAACAAATTATAAGTTGTTATATTAGTAATATAAGTGTATAATCAATTTACATTAAATATAAAGGAGGCAACTTATGGTCCCATTTTTACTGTCTAGTCCCTTTAAAGATACAAGTGTACCAACGGTATTAATGACCTTAGCGATTATGCTGTTAGTCGGCTTCCTTTTAACGCGCGTCACCAAGCCCCTTAAATTACCTAACGTTACTGCTTATATATTTGCCGGTATTATTTTAGGACCCTTAGCCCAACTCATCCTCGCCGAACTGCGGAAGGGGATGGAATTTATTACCGACTTAGCGTTAGCCTTTATTGCTTTTGGAGTCGTTCGGTATTTTAAATTCGATATTTTAAAGAAAAGTGGATCAAAAATCATTATAATCACTTTATTTGAAAGCTTAATGGCAGTGGCGGTTAGTTTTGGCGCTATGATGCTGATGAACTTTATTCCTGGGGTAAAAATGGACTGGGAGTTAGCGATTTTACTAGCGGCGATTGCCAGTGCAACTGCGCCAGCCTCTACGATGATGACTATCCGGCAAACCGGGGCAAAAGGTGACTTTGTTAATACGATTTTACAAGTTGTTTCGCTTGATAACGCTATTGCCTTAATTCTCTTTAGTGTGGCGATGGCGATTATTACTGGTAAAGAAAGTGGCGGAATTAATTTCCTACAACTCGCAACCCCCATTCTTTTAAATATTGTTTTAATTGGGGCGGGTTACTTAATGGGCTTACTTTTATATTGGGTGACCCCACCCAAACGAACGAAAGACAATCGTCTTATTATTGCCGTCGCCTTCATGCTTGGTTTTAGCGGAGTGGCTTCGCTTTTAGATATTAGCCCGCTTTTAGGCGTTATGGCGATGGGGATGGCTTACACGAATATTGCGCCGGATGAATCTTTATTCCGGCAGATTGATGCCTTCTCCCCACCCATTCTTACGCTTTTCTTTGTGTTAAGTGGGATGCGTCTCCAATTACATATGCTCGCCAGTATCGGTGTTGTCGGTGTCTTTTACTTTATTACGCGTATTATCGGTAAATACGCAGGCGCAAGTCTCGGAAGTGTGGTCGCTAATAGTAGTGAAAACAATAAGAAGTTTCTCGGTTTGGCGCTTATCCCGCAGGCGGGGGTTAGTTTAGGGTTAGCCGCACTTGGTTCACGAATCCTTGTAAGTTATGGTCAACCCTATTACGCTGATATGTTAACAACGATTATTGTCGCCGCCGGTGTCTTATATGAAATCTTTGGACCACCGGCCGCGAAGTACTCGCTGTACATTACTAAGTCCTACACCCTTGATAAGAAGGTGGAAATGATTGGTCCTGATCCTTCAAAAATCGCCATCGAAACAGCACCCAAAAGTGAAGCGCCGATTGAAGAAGCAATTACCGATGTTAAAAGTGACATTAAATAATCGCATTTAATTACTTACTAGCACTTTATGTGCTAATATATCGTTAGCAATGATAGATAAATTAACTAAACTTTTTAATGATGGGGATATCGAAACTGTTATCGCCTTAAGCAAAAATAGTAATGATCCTAAAGTGCAATTTTTCTATTTAGCGGCCCTGCGCTATTTAGGGGAATTTGAAATTGCGCTCTCTTTTATTAGTGAACAGCAAATGAAACTATATAACGAAGATGCGCCTCGTCTGATTGAATGGCATATTGATATTCTTCTTGAGTTAGATTATCTTGATCAAGCGTTAAATACGTTAAAAATGTATGAAGATTTTCCTTATTTTAGTCTCGAAACCAATGAATTAATTGCTTCGCTTGGCGAAAAAGTTCAGCACAAACGGAAATTAAAGACGATGCAAAAAAACTTTGATCTTTATGAAATTGAACGAAGATTATTTAGTCGCTCCGCCGAATTAGCGTATAGCGCTCTTAATTATATCAATAATAACTATCACGAGGCTTATGTCCCGATTCTTAAAAAAGCGCTGCTTGATGCCCCTGATGAAAACACTAAATCACTAGTTGTTTTTGCCTTAAAAAACAAAAACTTTAATGAAGTCGTGCAAGTGAATAAGTTTGGCAAGCTAGTAAAATGTAACCCCGCTTTGGCTCCTGATCCATTTGCCACGAAAGCATGGGAAGCCTTAAGTAATAAAATGATAGCGATTAGTAATGATGATGAAGATATGAATTTTGGGAGTGTAGCGAGTTCGTTAATGCTTGGTCACGCGATTTACTTATACCCAATTATTTATGCAAATAATGATATTGATGGTTTAGCAAGTGCCTATCACTTTATGACTTTACGCGCCCTAGGCAGGGGGCGTAATCTTATCGACTTTGCTAATGAATTTAATTACGACCTTAATAAAATTGAAGCAACGTTAAATAAGTACCATTTTGATTATTTCCGCAAATAAATGGCATATTTTACCTTGAAAAAGGTAAATTAATACAAATAATCGTGGTATTTTAGTATACTTACTAATGTTAAAAATGGAGGAATTTTATCATATGAAATTAAAAGTAAACAAACTGGAAACAAGTAAATATGAATTAGAAGTTGAAGTCGGCAAGGATAAATGGACCGACGCTCGAGAGAAAGCTTTTAAGAAATTAGCAAAAGATGTAACGGTGCAAGGCTTTCGCAAAGGACGCGCCCCCGAACATTTAGTGCGCGCTAAAATTGATCCCGTCAAGGAGCTAGATGAAGCTGTCCGTAGTGTGTTAGATGAGGCCTTCCAATTTGCCGTTAAAGAAAGTGGTCATTATCCAGTAATGCAACCAACATACGACGTTGTGAAAGTTAGTGACACTGAATTAGTGCTTAAGTTTGTTATCGTTGCTGCACCAGTTGTAAGTCTTGGCGCTTACGAAGGACTTAAGATTGGGCGCGGTGAAGTTGATGTTAGCGACGCCGCGGTTGAAGATAAACTTAATAGTTACTTACAACAAAATGCGGAATTAGTTTTAAAAGATGAACCCGCGGATTTAGGTGACACGGTCGTCTTAGACTTTGAAGGCTTTGTCGGTAAAGAACCTTTTGAAGGTGGCAAAGCAAATAATTACGAACTAGAACTTGGTAGTGGTCAATTTGTGCCCGGCTTTGAAGAGGCGTTAGTCGGGGTTAAAGCGGGTGAGAGTCGGGATGTAAAAGTGACTTTTCCTGACAACTATCATGATCATCTTAAAGGGAAGAAAGCCGTCTTTAAAACGACGGTTCACGAAGTGAAAACGAAGCGCCTTCCGAAGTTAGATGATGCTTTTGCCGCTTCGCTTAATATGCCAAATGTTACTGACGCCGCTAGTTTACGGGTCCACGCCTTATTTGAATTAACTAAGCAAGCTGAAGCCGCTGAACGGAATGAATACGTCGAAAAAATCTTGGCGAAATTACGTGAAACATCAACCTTTGAACTGGCAAGTGATATTGTTAACCAAGAAGTTGACCATATGGAGCAAAGACTCAAGGGTCAAATCGCCCAACAAGGGATGGAGTGGGATAAATATTTAGAAGTTACTGGTCAAAAAGACGAAGATATTAAAAAACGCTTTGTCGATGAAGCGACGGTTAACTTACAAAACTACTTAGTCCTTAACGAAATTGGCAAAATTAAAGAAATTGAAATAAGTGATGCCGAAGTTGATTTTGAAATCGCAATGATGGCGCAAAATTATAAGATGGAAGAAAAACGCATCCGCGAACTACTCGGTGATAACATTAATAACTTACGTAATGATATTCGTCAACGTCGCATTATTGACTATTTAGTGGAACATAACGAATAACAAGACCCACTATTTAAATAAATATGCTTAAACTGATACAATGAAATTGTAAAGGAGGGCACGATGAGTAAAAAGAAGCAAACTTATGAATTGCCGCTTATTATTACGCGGAATCAAGTATATTTTCCTTATAACCAAAGTGATGATTTAGATGCTGGCCGGCCACAGACGGTTGAAGCGATTAAATATGCAAATAGCAGTGACGATAAATTATTAATTGTCGCTACCCAAAAGGTTTTTACAATTAATAATCCAACGATGAACGACATTTATAGTTTTGGGGTTTTAGCAAAACTTACAAAAGTTCGAGAGCGACCCCACCATATTACCGTTCAACTTGAACCACTCGCCCGCATCTTAATTGATTCGGTTGACGCTAGCGGTAGTTTTGCCATTGCCAAAGCCATCGTTGTCCCCCATTTACCACTTGATCCCAATGCCGATGTTACCGCCCTTAAAAATGCTTTATTTAACTTTTTTAATGATAAATTAGAACTGACACGGCGCTTACATATCGATTTAGATAACTTGAAGGCCGCTGATATGAACTTAGAAGAACTTATTTACTTCTTGGCGAATAAAACACTTAATAGTACGGAACAGCGAATGTCAATCCTAGAAGAAAGTAGTCTAGAGCGTAGAATTGATATTTTACTTAAGTTACTGGAAGATGATCACGCTAATGATGCTGTCAGTGCTATCACCCAAATCGTTCGTAATCGCCCGCAGAGCGGGGAAGGACTTGATGAAGTCGGTAAAGACATCCCTTTTGGCGAAGAAGAGGACGATGAGGACGAAGAATTTGATAGTGGCGATGAAATCTTAGCGCAACTTAAGAAACGCTATTTCCCCAAAAACTTCGTGGCGCGTATCAAAAAAGAAGTAAAGAAAATGGGTCGTAGTGAAATGAGCGAACGAGCGCGAATCATTGAGTATCTCGATTGGGTTATGAAATTACCTTATGACCAAGAGACAATTGACAATCTTGACCTTGAAAATGTAAAGAAAGTGTTAGATAAAGATCATTATGGTTTAGAAGAGCCTAAAAAAAGAATCGTTGAATTTATGGCGGTAAAAAGGCTTGCTAAAGAAAATAAAGCGACCGTGTTATGTTTCTATGGTCCGCCTGGAACTGGTAAAACTAGTCTTGCCGTAAGTATTGCAACGGCGATGGGGCGAAAACTAGTAAAAGCTAGTTTAGGCGGGATTGATGATGAAAGTAAACTCCGCGGGTTCTTACGTACTTATGTTGGGGCGCAACCTGGGATCATTATGTCCTCAATGCGCAAAGCGGGAACGATTAATCCGATTTTCGTTCTTGACGAAGTTGATAAATTAGGGCGCGCTGGTCAACGCGGTGACCCAAGTAGTGCTCTTTTAGAAATCTTAGACCCTGAACAAAATAAAGGATTTATTGATCACTATATTGATGAACCCTATGATTTAAGTAAAGTCGTCTTTATTGCCACCGCTAACTATTTTTGGGATATCCCGCGTCCGCTGCGGGACCGGATGGAAATGATTGAACTTAAAGGTTACACCGAAGAAGAGAAAGTGCAAATTGCTGTAAAACATTTAATTCCTAATGGTATTGAAAATCACGGCTTAAAAGGCTATAACATTAAATTTACCGATGAAGCCTTACGCTTTATCATTGGTGGCTATACGTGGGAAGCGGGGGTCCGGATGCTTGATCAAAAGTTAAGTTCAATCTTCCGTAAGCTAAGTGTTGAAGTCTTAACCGACGTCGAAAGTAATTTTACAATTACCCCCGATGAAGTTAAAAAACATTTAGGGAAACCACGTAACTTCTTTACCATTAAAGAACCTGAACCAATTGTGGGGGTCGTCACTGGCATTAGTGTCGCTGGTAATATTGGCGATATTATGAAAGTTGAAGTAACTACCTTTAAAGGCAAAGGAGTTGTTAATGTTACCGGCAACCTTGAAAAAATGCTCAAAGAAAGCGGAGAAATCGCTGCGAGTCACGTTCGCAGTTATGCTTCGAAATACGGTATTGATGAAAGTGTGTTCCTTGATACGGACATTAACGTTCATTTTCCCCAAGCAAGTACGAAGGATGGCAATAGCGCCGGAGTAGCGATGACCATTGGTATTATTAGTGTGTTAACCGATCGCAAAATTAATCCAAACGTAGCGATGACCGGTGAAGTTACCTTAACGGGTCGTGTCCTTGCAATCGGTGGCCTTTATGAGAAAATTCTCGGTTGTATTCGGGCGGGGATTGATACCGTTTTATTCCCAAGCGAAAATGAAGTTGATCTTGATGAAATTCCGCAAGAAGTAAAGGACAAGATTAAACTTGTGCCGATTAAGACGATTGAAGAAGCGGTAAGTTTAACGCTTCTCCCTAAAAAGGAAAAAAAGGCGAAAGCCTAAATATAATACTTTTGATGTTTATGATTAACTTTGTGAAAACAACATTTGCGGGTAGTTTTACTACGAAAAATGACGGAGTTATTGAGAAGTTACCGGAAGTTATTTTCATTGGCCGGAGCAATGTCGGTAAAAGTAGTTTGATTAATGCCCTTATTAATCGTAAGAATCTCGCCTATACCTCGAAAAAGCCAGGCTTTACGAAACTTTTAAACTACTATAACGTTGATGATGCTTTTTATCTTGTTGATGCGCCAGGTTACGGGTATGCCTACCGACAAAAGGACTTAAGCGCTAGTTTTGCCCAAATGATGCGTAATTATTTTACGGACAATCTAAATTTAAAGATGATTTATCTCTTAATTGATAGTCGGCGCAAACTAAGTGTTGATGATCAGTCATTCTTAGATTTTGTTAAGTATTATGAATTACCAGTTACCGTTATCTTTACGAAAGCTGATAAGCTTAACCAAAGTTTAAGAGCCGGAGCGATACGGTTTTATAAGCAAAAATTTATGGGGAAAGTTGACGCTATTTTTACTAGTAGTCAAAACCGTGAGAATATTGATAAACTTCAAGCTCATATTCGCGCTGTTATTGAAAAACATTAACATTCATTCTTTTATTGCTTTTACTAGTGTAATTTTGGTAAAATGAATCGACATTATCATTAAAGAAGTAAGATAACCCTAGTTCAAGAGAGTTGGGACGGTGCGAGCCAACACTAGCGGCCTTACTGGGTCGTAATGATACCTAAAGTGTCCGGATGATGTCCGTTATAACATCCAATGAAGTGCGTATAGATTATATACGAAATAAGGTGGTACCACGGAGTAATTCGTCCTTAAAGTGGTACTTTTTTATTTAACGGGAGGTAATTATGAAACTTGATACCCATTATAATCACCATAAAGTGGAGCAAAATCGTTATCAAAGCTGGAAGGCGCATGGATACTTTCGAAGTGGTGACCTTAATAAACCGAAATTTAGTTTAGTTATTCCTCCGCCGAATGTGACGGGAACACTCCATTTAGGTCATGCCTGGGATAATACCTTTCAAGATATTATCGCCCGCTATAAAAAGGCTCAAGGCTATGACGTCTTATATTTACCGGGTATGGACCATGCGGGCATAGCGACCCAAGCGCGGATTGAAGCACGCTTACGGGAACGCGGCTTATCGCGTTTTGATTTAGGACGTGAAAAGTTTCTTGACGAAGCATGGCAATGGAAAGAAGAATACGCCGCGACGATTCGCCACCAATGGGCCAAGCTCGGACTAATGCTTGATTATGACCATGAACGCTTTACTCTCAACGAAGGGCTTAACACCGCGGTTAATCACACATTTGTCGAGCTTTATAAGCGTGGTTATCTCTATCAAGGCGAACGGATTATTAACTGGGACCCAGTCTTGCAGACTGCTTTATCTAATATTGAAGTTATTCATAAAGATATCGAAGGTTATTTCTATTATTTTAAATATAAACTGGAAGATAGTGACTTTTATTTAAGTGTCGCCACGACCCGTCCCGAAACAATGTTTGCCGATGTAGCCCTTGTTATTAGTCCTAAAGATAAGCGTTACACTAAATATTTAGGGAGAAAATTTATAAATCCAGTAAATAATGAACCGCTTCCCTTAATTGCGGATGAATATGTTGATAAAGACTTTGGTACTGGCGTTATGAAATGTACACCAGCCCACGACCCTAATGATTTTAAAATTGGTGAGCGCCATAATTTAGCGCGACCGATTTGTTTAAATAAAGATGCGACCCTTAATGAACGCGGGTTAGAACTAGAAGGTCTTAATCGCTTCGATGCCCGCGCCAAATTAGTAACGAAGATGCAGAAACTTGGTTTACTAGAAAAAGTCGAGAAAATTGTTCATAACGTCGGCCATAGTGAAAGGAGTGAAGCAATTATTGAACCTTATTTATCGCGGCAATGGTTTTTGCGGATGGATCATTTTGCGAACAAGAGCATTGCCGGTCAAAAAGGTGATGATCCCGTTCTTTTCTATCCCAAACGCTTTAACCAAACGTATTTAAATTGGATGAAAATAGCGGAAGATTGGTGTGTTTCCCGTCAAATCTGGTGGGGGCACCGTATTCCGGCTTATTATCATAAAGAAACGGGTGAAGTCGTAGTCAGTGTGACACCACCACCAGATATTCATAACTATACACAAGATGAAGACGTACTCGATACGTGGTTTAGTAGTGCATTGTGGCCTTTTTCGACCCTTGATTGGCCGAATACGGAAAGCGAACTTTTTAAACGCTATTATCCCACTGATGTAATGGTGACCGGTTATGACATCATTTTCTTCTGGGTTTCGCGCATGATTTTCATGGGACTTGAGTTAACGGGTGAAAAACCATTTAAAGACGTTGTAATTCATGGTTTAATTCGCGATGAATTAGGACGGAAGATGTCAAAATCACTTGGTAACGGCGTTGACCCAATTGAAGTCATTGCAAAGTATGGTGTTGATAGTTTACGTTATTTTCTTGCTGGAGCAAGTACGCCAGGGCAAGATGCGCGTTATAGTGAAACGCGCCTGCAAAGCAGTGTTAACTTTTTAAATAAGATCTGGAACGCAGCGCGCTTCGTACTTTTAAATTTGCCCCAAGACTTTAAACCTGGAAAGATTAATCATAAGGCACTCCACCCCGTTGACGCTTTTATCTTGCATCGCTATTACGAGACAGTGCGGAAAGTCACTAGTTTAATGGATAAATATGAATTAGGGATGGCGTCAACTTACCTTTATGCTTTTGTTTATGATGATTACTGTTCAAATTATATTGAAATGGTTAAAGTCATCTTAAATAACGAAGGTGATCACACAAATACGTATAACGTCATGTATCATACGTTACATGGTATTTTAATGATGATATACCCATATTCTCCATTTATTAGTGAAGAAATATATTTAGCTTTGCCCGATCACTTAGCATCGATTATGTTAGCGGCTTATCCCAAAGTAAGTAGGCATCGCTTTAGTGTTGCCGATGAGGAAGTAAGTACCATTATTAACTTAATTAAAGAAATTCGGAACTTTAAAAACACCAACAACTTAGCGCCAAATACTAAAATGAATTTATATGTCGCTAATGTCGACTTTGATTTAAACCCATATCGCGATATTATAGCGCGCCTTGGCTTTATTAATGAATTTAAGATGGGGCGCATTCCCGTGGAAGTTACGACCGTTTCTTTACCAAAGGGTACATTTGGCTTCGAACTAGATGTGGACCGTGATGTTTTAATCGCTCAACTTGAAAAAGAAATCGAAACATTAACCAAAGAAGTGGAACGAAGCACTAAGCTTTTAAGTAACCCTAGTTTCAAACTAAAAGCGCCAGCGAGCAAAGTAGCGGAAGAAGAAGAAAAAGCGCGCCACTACGCCGAAAGTCTCGCTCTAGCGATCGATAAGTTAAATAAATTGCGATAAAGTTTCCATTTGCCTTTTACTTTATAGTAGGAGGAAATTATGATGACACTATTAACTAATGCCGAAATGGCTAATATTAAAGGGGGCGAAGCCATTACTTTAGCGGCAGTTATGACTATTTTAGTCATTGCGATCATTACGGTCGTGGTTTATAAACTATTTACCTCACATGCGGGATCAACGACTATTCCAGGAGGCTTTAAGTTTGAATGGAAATAAAACGATTAAAAACCTACCGCATTTAAAAAGGCCACGGGAGAAAGCGCTCTATTACGGAATTGGCAGTTTAAGTGATGTCGAACTTCTGGCACTTTTAATTGGCAAAGGAACTAGCAAAGATAACGCCATATCGTTAGCTAGAAAGTTGCTTCATAAACATATATCCTTACATAACTTATATCGTATCAATGATCCAAAACTATTATTCATGCCGGGCATTGGGGAGGTAAAGGCGCTGAAGATACTCGCCGCTTTTGAATTAAACAAACGATTGTTATTTCTTGAAGGAACGCACGACCGACCGATATATAATGAAATGGAAATAGTGCGAACTTTTCAAAATCGAATTGGTCGTTTACATAAAGAAACACTCTACTTACTCGCGCTCACTAAGCGTAACTATATTATTAGTGAAAAGCAACTATATTTAGGGACAGAAGCAGGCTTTAATCTTGATCCAAAAGAAGTAGTGAGAGAGTTATTGATTGCCAACGCTGACCGCTATATCTTGATTCATAATCACCCTAGCGGACACGTTGAACCAAGTGGTGATGATTTAACAACAACGATTGAATTAGCAAAAATAAGTGCCCAGTTTGGAGTGACACTCTATGATCATCTCATTATTGGCGCAAACGCCTATTTTTCCCTCAGAAAACTCGGAAAGTTATAATTTAGTATTTTATTAGTAGATTATTTAGTAATAAATTAGTAATTATGCTTTTCTTAATATTGGCCAATCAAAATTTAGATCACTCTTATTATACGCGAGTGACTTCCAATATTAAACGAGTTTAATAAACAATAAAATAGTAAAATGCATAATTTTTTAATTTAACTCTTGCGTAAACCTTTGGTTTATGATAATTTACATATGTTATCGCCTCACAAGCTTTAACCGCCTAGAAATGGTTAGCCCCAAAAGAAGGGATATCCTTCTACCATAATAGCGAGTCCAAGTGGGAATATTAGAAGGAGGTTAGCACATGTACGCAATTATTGAAACAGGTGGCAAACAAATTAAGGTTGCCGCTGGTGATGTAATTTATGTCGAGAAACTTGACGTAACCGAAGGTGATGAATATGTCTTTGACAAAGTCTTACTTGTCGGTGGTAAAAAAGCCAAAGTTGGAACCCCTTATGTTAAGGGCGCTACCGTCAGTGCAAAAGTAGTAAAACAAGGCTTGAATCGCAAAATTAAAGTTTTTACCTACAAGTCAAAAACAAATCAAAAACGGATGCTTGGACACCGTCAACCGTATACTTGCCTTGAAATTGTGGAAATTAAAGGTTAAGTATGATTAAGGTCGTTATTACCAAAATTGATGATGAAATCCTAAAAGTGCTCATAAAGGGCCACGCTCACAGTGGGGAACCAGGCCACGACTTAGTGTGCGCTGGTGTTAGTGCCGTAACTATCGGCGCCCTTAATAGTTTGCGCGAAGTGAATAGTGCATTCAAAGTCACTGTTGAAGAAGGACTCGTGGAAATTATGCCATTATATAGGCCTTCTTATGAGAATAAAATCGTCTTACAAGTACTAGTAACGAGTTTAAAAACAATTGCAGAGTCATACGGAAAGTATGTCACAATCCACGAAGAAAGGAGACAGCAATCATGAAATTTATCTTAAATTTACAATTATTTGCCTCGAAAAAAGGAGTTGGTTCAACACGTAACGGCCGTGATTCCAAGGGTCGCCGGTTAGGCGCTAAGCGCGCTGATGGTCAGTTTGCAAAAGCAGGGGCTATTATATATCGGCAAAGAGGAACGCGCATTTATCCAGGAGTTAATACTATGCGTGGTAATGATGATACGATCTTTGCTACGGTTGAAGGTATTGTTCGGTTTGAACGCTTTGGTAAGAGCCGCAAACGTGTCAGTGTTTATCCAGTTAACTAATAAAATTGAGACAAATGACCACCACTCACATAGGACGGTGGTCTTTTTTTATTGTATAATATAAAATATATTATAGAAAAGAGGTACATATGGCTAAAAAATTAGTGACCATTGTTGTCCCCATGTATAATGAAGAACCGATGGTTCCGCATTTTCTTGCCAAGATTGCGGAGATTATCAAAGAAAATGTTGACTATGATTTTGAAGTTGTCGCTGTTAACGATGGAAGCCGCGATAAAACTCTTGAATTACTCTATGGTTTTCAAAAGAAATATCCGTTTCTACGGGTTGTTAACTTAAGTCGTAACTTTGGGCATGAAGCAGCGGTGGCCGCGGGTTTAAGTGTCGCGAAAGGGGATGCAATTATTCCAATTGACGCTGACTTACAAGATCCACCCGAACTCATTAAACCGATGCTGGCGCTATTTGAAGAAGGATTTGAAGTAGTAAACGCAAGACGGGCTTCACGCAAAGAAGACGCTTGGATTAAGCGTTATACCGCCCTTAAATTTTATAAAGTAATTGATAAGTTATCGGGAAAAGTACGCATTCCCCAAAATGTTGGCCATTATCGGCTAATTTCGCGGCGGGTCCTTGATGAAGTCTTAAAACTGCCCGAAAGCAATCGTGTTTTCCGTGTCGAAGTACCTTACGTAGGTTTTAAAACCGCCGAAGTAGCGTTTGTGCGACCGAAGCGCGAACACGGTAAAACGCATTACAATATGAAGTCAATGATTGATTTAGCAATCAATGCTATTACGATTACATCAACTAAACCACTTAATATAGTGTTTAAGTTTGCGATGTGGATTGGTATTTTCTTGGGCTTAAGTAGTGTTACCCAACTCGTTCTTTTTATTTTAGATGTGACCAATGTATTACCGATACCCTTTTTAAATCATGGCATTTGGTTAGTAATCAATATTAGCTTATTACTAACGACGGTATTACTTTTATGTCTAAGTTTACTCGCTATTTACTTGGGTAAAACATTTAGTGAAACGCAAAAACGTCCATTCTATGTTATTGAATCAATAAAGGAACCTAAGTAAAATATGTTTATCGACCAAGCTAAAATAACGGTCAAAGCCGGAAATGGCGGCAATGGTATGGTCTCCTTCCGCCGCGAAAAATATGTCCCAAAAGGCGGACCCGACGGGGGTAATGGTGGAAGAGGTGGTTCGATTTACTTTGTAGCCACAAGTAATATCTCAACCCTCACTGATTTTCGGTTTGGTCTAAAAATTAAAGCAAATAATGGTGGGCATGGCGCTACCAAAAATCAATATGGTAAAAGCGGCGAAGATCTCTACGTTAAAGTACCAATTGGCACTGTCGTCTATATTGAACCAAGCCGCGAAGTACTTGCCGACTTTAAAAGTGAAGGCGAAACTATCCTTATCGCTAAAGGTGGAAAGGGCGGTCGTGGTAATAATGCCTTTAAAAGCAGCATAAACCGGACACCGCGCATTGCCGAACACGGAATACCAGGTGAAGAACACCTTTTAACACTAGAGTTAAAGTTGCTCGCTGATATTGGTTTTATTGGCCTTCCAAATGCTGGTAAATCAACGCTTTTAAGTGTTATTAGTGAAGCCCGTCCCCTAATTGATAATTATCCGTTTACCACCTTACAGCCAGAATTAGGAGTGGTTATCGGAAAAAGTGGTAATCCTTTTGTGGCGTGCGACTTACCAGGTATTATTAAAGACGCACACCTTGGAAAAGGATTAGGGTTGCGCTTCTTACGCCACGCGCAGCGCTGTAAAGTTTTAATGTTTATGATTGATGGGGAAAATAGTCAAGATTATTATGATCAGTATAAGTTACTCCGTAATGAAGTTAAAAAATATGGTTACAAATTAGATGAAAGACCGTTTTTTGTCGCTGTTAGTAAGGATGAAAGTGATGAATCAAAGAGAAAAGTAGCAGCATTAACGAAAAAACTAAAAGATGTAACTGTTTTAGGATTTAGTAGCTTATTACATGCAAACATCGATAAATTGATTGATACTATGGAAGAATATATCGCTAACGCTCCTGAAATTGAGATGGTTGATGAAGCGGGGGTTGCGGTTAAATACCGTGAATACGACTTAACGGTCATAACTGAACCTGATTTATTTACGATTGAAAAAGTTAAGAGTGGTGTCTATCGAATTGTTGGCGAAAAGGTTGAAGAAAGGTATCATAAGTATATACTAAATACTGAAGAAGCGATTTTATCGCTCTTAAATTACTTACGAGAAATCGGAGTTGAACAAGCACTTGAAGCAATCGGAATTAACGATGGGGACACTGTGCTGTTATGCGACTTTGAATTTGAATACTACCGCTAGAAGAGGAGAAATTATGAGCAAAGAAACGTTACAAGACTATTTATCGTACTTAACGCGTTACCTTAAACGAAAGGCGCGAGGATTTAATGGTTTTATCTTAGGTCTCAGCGGTGGTTTAGATAGTGCAGTGGTAGCCTTATTAGCGCAAAAAGCAATAAAAGATGACTTATTATGCGTAATTATTGATATTGATAGCACAAAACGTGATATGGATGATGCGCTTGAGTTGTGTAGAGTTCATCGTCTTAACTATTACCATATTGATCTAACTGCTGAATATAATGCAATCGTGAAAAAGCTTGATCAAAGTAAGAAATTAACAGATTTAAGTAAAATTAACACGAAGGTACGGTTACGGATGCTAACTTTATATGCTTTGGGACAAACATTAGGCAAATTAGTGTTGGGGACGGATAATAAAGCAGAATTATACACTGGTTACTTCACTAAGCACGGTGATGGCGCCGCTGATTTATTTGTGCTTTCAAGTTTAACAAAAGCGGAAGTCTTTGCCGCTGCCCGCCTTTTAGGGGTAACACCAAATATTATTAATAAAGTACCAAGTGCGGGACTCTATGTTGGCCAAACTGATGAAGCGGAGATGGGGATCACTTACAAACACCTTGATGCCTTTATCCGTGGTGAAGAAGTTCCCGCTAATGTTCGAGCTAGGGCTCTCGAACTTCACAAAATAAGCGAACATAAAAGGCGACCAATTCCGCGTCCCCGGGAGAAAAGATAGTGAAAAAGAAGGAATTAATTAGTAATACAATTAAAAGTGGGTTAGCCGCTGTCCTTCTCTTTGTGGCGCTCCTTTTATTTATGAGGATGGTGGGAGTATGATTTACGGATTAAAAGGAATTGTCACAAAACAAACAGCAACAACCGTCGTTTTAGATGTGCGCGGGGTTTATTACGAAGTTAAAGTACCAGCTTTACCGCCCCAAATTCAGTTTGGGGAACTCTTTTTATACACTTATCAAGTAATTCGCGAAGATGAACACTATCTCGTTGGCTTTTTAACCCTCGACGAAAAAAGTTTATTTGAATCACTTATCAATGTCTCGGGGATTGGACCGAAAACGGCCTTGGGGATTATGACCGCCACAACCCCAGAGCGTTTCTTACAAGCAGTCGCGACCGAAGAGTTAAGTTACTTAAAGAAATTGCCGGGTGTTGGTCCGAAAGGTGCTAGTCAAATTATTCTCGATTTAAAGGGTAAATTACAGACTGACACCACTAAAGGACTTAATCCTTACGAAGCCGAGGTGATGCTTGGACTACAAAGTTTAGGCTTTAAAAAAAGTGAAATTACTAAAGTATTAAAGAAAGTAAGTAGTAAGGCGCTAGACGCTAATGAGTTATTTAGACTAGCCCTTAGTGAGTTACGCCGATAATGAGTAATAGATTAGTTAGTGATAAACTCGATCAGAGCGAAGCAAGTATGGAACTCACACTCCGCCCTTTAACCTTAGACGAATACGTAGGACAAGCGGCCCTGAAGCATAATTTAAACATCTTTATTAGTGCTGCTAAAGCTCGGAATGAAGTTCTCGATCACGTGCTTTTATTTGGCCCGCCTGGCTTAGGTAAAACAACCTTAGCGCATATTATCGCTAATGAGATGAACACGACCATAAAAGTTATTAATGGTCCAAGCATTGAAAAAGCTGGTGACCTTGCTGCCATTTTAACAACGCTGGAAGCGGGTGACATTTTATTCATTGATGAAATCCATCGTTTACCGCGGGTAGTGGAAGAAGTTTTATATAGTGCGATGGAAGACTATAAATTGCAAGTTATGATAACAATTGACGGTAATGTCAAAAATTTACGAGTAGATTTACCGCCCTTTACCCTTGTTGGTGCGACCACGAGAGCGGGTGACTTAAGTAGTCCGTTACGAGCTCGTTTTGGCATTAGTGAAAAAATTGATTATTATGAAGAAGAAGATATCTTTAATATCATTAAACGCACTAGTCGGGTCTTTGGATTACCGATTAATGATGAGGCGGCCACGGCGATTGCCAAACGTAGTCGGCGCACCCCACGGATTGCTAACCGTCTTTTCCGGCGGATTCGTGACTTTGCCACGTTCCATAATAAGGGTGTGATTGAGTATGACTTATGTATTGAAGCCTTAACCCACTTACGAGTTGATGCATTAGGACTTGATGATGTTGACCTAGCTTACTTAACAACTCTCGTGGAACGGTTTCGGGGCGGGCCTGTTGGTCTTGAAACACTCGCGAACGCGATTGGTGAAGAAATCACTAACCTTGAAGATGTGTACGAGCCTTATCTCTTACAGATTGGGATGATCGATAAAACCCCCCGTGGTCGGGTGGCAACTGAGAAATGTTATGCACACCTAAAAAAGCCACGCCAAACCCATTTATTTTAAAAAAATATGAATAAATTGGGTAATTAGCGTTATTTTGGTTGTGAAAATTTGCATTTAATAGTAATCTATTAAAGCGATTATCACATCGACTCGATTTTTTAGTATGACGGAGGAATTCTTATGCGTAGACTAGCAGCATATCTAACACTGACATTCACACTGATTTTTGGCGCGGCCTTAAATATGTTTAGCCCGCTTCGTAATTTAGTAAGTAACCACGAATACCAAACTGGACGTGAATTCGTCTATCGAATTAGTGACAAAGATCCCGACAAAAACTTAGATCCTAAAGCCATTGATGAAATTGTTACCATTATGGACCGCCGGATGCAAAACTATGGCGTCAGTGAATATAACATTGCCAAAGAAGGTATTAATATTGTTCGTGTGTCCACGACTTTACAATCAACCGAAGAATATAATCGACTCCAAGTTTACCTTAACTATAACGCTAATTTTACGATGAAAATTGGTGATGATGATAATACCGAAGCGATTTTAAGCGCTGATCAAATATTTGAAGATAAAAAAGCGCGTGTTGAATATCGCGGACCATATCCTTTCATTGTGTTTCCGTTAAGTGACGCTAGTTTATTCCAAACCACGATTGTTGATGTCGCCGAAAAAATTCAACAAGAAAAAGGATCAAGTGAAACGCCCGAAGGCCAAGATCGCCCTAATCTCGTAAAAGAAGCGACGATTGTGTTATGGAGTGATTATGACCCTGATAAAGATAGTTATATGGACCCTGTCGGTGATACCCAAGGTAAAATCTTCCTTTCTTTTGACTATCGCTCCATGTGGTGGAATGAAGAGAAAACGGAAATCGGGGTAGCCAGTCCACTAGAAGGAATGTCGGAAAACGCTAAATACACGACCGCCCAAATTAAAAAAGCAAGTGAAACCGCTCGTTATATGATGAATGTCTTTAACGCTGGCACTCTTGATTACAAAGTTGATTTCTTATACGTAAATAAAGCAATGGCCCCAACCGTTGAACCACTTATTAACCTAGGTACCCGTGATAATATCGCCTTAAGTGCAACATTTTTTGCGGGATTAGTTACTTTTACGGTGGTGTTAGTTATTGCGTTTGCGATTTATCGTTTACCAATTTTAAACGCTTTAAGTAGTAGTCTATTAACTTTCCTAGGCACCATGATTATTTTTAACGCGATTCAAGTTGAATTCTCGACAAGTGCCATTATCGGGGTGCTAATTGTTGGTTTTGTAAGTCTCGTAAGTACGATTCTTTACGCCGCGAAATTCCGTAGCGAAGTTTATAAAGGAAGAAGTTTTAAAAAAGCGCACACGGAAGCTATTACACGTTCAAGTTTCTTAACAATTGATATTTTAGTGTTATTACTCGTCACTGGTATTTTTACGTACTTCTTTGGGGGAGCGGCCTTAACTGGTTTTGCCACTACTTTAATTTTTGGTAGTATCGTGATGGTTGCTAGTGTCTTAATCCACAATAGTTTAGTTTTACCGCTTTTAGCCTATAACCGGATGAGCGCAAAGAGTTATACATATTACGGCATTAATGAAACGAAAGTTCCTGATACCTTAAAAGATGAAAAACAAACATACTTTGGTCGCTTTTTCAACCACAAACCCGAAAATAGAGCAAAGCTTAGTATGATCTTAACCGGTAGTCTTAGTGCGATTACGGCAGTATTACTTATTGTCTTCAGCGCTATTAATGTTAATCCCTATAACTTAGTAAAATACGACGAAAATATTACCCGTGTTTACTTCCAAGTTAGTGAAAATAGTGATATTAACCCGCTTTCGCCAACTGCAAGTCCGGTTAAATTGTTAAATTACATTACAATTGATGGGGAAAATTTAACCTTTGAATTAAAAAATAAAGTCCCCGTTTACGAAACCCAAGTTTATAAAACGATGGAACTTGACATTGAAGATGAAATTGAAGTAACCTACAACTTCTATGTTTACAATTTAATTGGGCAATATACTGGCGAAGAAGAAGTCACTTATAAACAAACACCGGAGGCTCCCGAACAAGCCGCAAGTTTAAGTGAAGCACTTGACATTATTGTTAAAAATATTGATGATAAAGCGGTAATTTCTTTTAATGCCGTTAAAAAAGAAGCGATTACGCCCCATTTTGGCCGCATTGCGTGGGTTGGGTTAGTAATTTTAGCTGTTACTTCTTTCTACTTAACAATTCGGTTTGGATTAACGCGCGGTATCACCAATTTCGTCGAAAGTTTTGTGGCCGCAAGTCTTGTCTTCCTTTTCCTATTAGCGACACGATTAGCGATTCCACCGCTTGCAACAATGGGCTCCTTTGTTGCTATTTTGGCTGTTAGTTTTCTCAACGTTATTATCTTTACAAACATTAAAGAAGTCCAAGAGGAACAAGCAAGTAAAGGTCTTACCCATCGTGAACATTTTGAACTTGGCTTACGTTATAGTCTTAGTGTTGTTTACATCTTAGTGCTCGTCTTTAGTATCGGTTTCTTAGTCTTTACCTTACTTGGCCCCCTTGCCGTCAGCAGTGTCTACCTCGCAAGTGCGATTGCTATGGTTAGTGCGCTCTTAATTGTTGCCAAGTTTAGTACCGCTAGTTTAAGTACAACCTTAAACATTCTTGATCGCTTACCAAAGCTTGAACGAAAAACAAAAGCCGTCAGTGGTAAACAACGAACAAGTATTCGCAGCAATGAACCAGAAGAAGCAATCTTTATTGGAATTAATGACTAAGATTTAATTAAATAAGTTACAAAAGTACTACCTCTGTGGTAGTATTTTTTTATGAGTGCATTCTTAGAAAAATTGTTGAAGTATTATGATTTAACGTATGCCGAATATGAAAAACTATGCGCTAAGGTAAGTAAAGATGACTTACCTGCTGCATCGGCCTTTTTTAATTTTACAACGTTTATAAATCGGCTTGAAACAGCGATTAGTAATGATGAGCAAATCGTTGTATATGGTGATTATGATGCGGATGGGATACTTGCCACAAGTATTGTTAAATATGCGTTCGCCAAACGGAATAAGGATGTATTTACGATGATTCCTAGTCGCTATCGCGATGGTTATGGATTAAATACGAGTGTCGTTGAAAAATTCGCTAAACGCGGTATTACCTTAATTGTTACGGTCGATAATGGTATTAGTCAACATCATGCCATTGATTACGCCAATTCGTTAGGAATTGATGTCCTTGTTAGTGATCATCATGAAATTGGTGATGAATTACCGAAGGCCAAAGCGATTTTACATCCAGAATTAAGTACTTTACCCAAGGTCAATAGTTGCGGGGCGTATATGGCCCTCCTTATAAGTTATGGGCTTTTAGGATATTATGACGACTATTTAATAAGTCTAGCGGGGATTGCCACCTTAGCCGATATGATGCCGCTGGTTGATCGAAATCGAACCCTCGTTAAACTCGCCATTGAAGTTATAAATGAATATCAATATTTCCCGCTTATTAAATTAAATGACAGTACCTTCATTGATGAAACTAGTTTAAGTATGCGGATTGCTCCCAAAATTAATGCTTTAGGAAGACTTAGTCAAAACTATGAAGCTAATGTTTTAGTGGAATACTTTACCACAAGCGATGTTAAACGGCATTACGAAATAGCAAATTACATCGAAAAAGTTTATTTAGAACGCAAAAAAATGAGTAAAGCCGAGACACTTAGTGATGAAGAAGTTAAAAACCCCGCGCTTGTTTTAATAAGTGATGAATTAGAGGGGGTCCTCGGATTAATCGCCCAAAATTATGTTCTCGAGTATAACAAACCAGCTTTTATCTTTACTGAAAGTAGTGAAGATCCCGCTTTACTTAAAGGTAGTGTCCGCAGTCGCGCCGGTTTTAATGTAGTTGATGCCTTTACTTATTTGCAAGATTACATTATCGCTAGTGGTGGCCACCCCGAAGCGGGAGGTTTAACGATTCGAAAAGCTGATTTTAAAGCCTTTGCTAAGGAAGTACAGGAGTACGCTAAACAGCATCCCTTGGTCAAAGTGCCGGAAAAATATTTAGAAGTTACGATTGATGAAATTACGCCCGAAAATTTTGAAATGATAAATAGACTATCACCATTTGGCCATAAATTTAAAACCCCGCTCCTTTTTGTAAGTCCGTTGCACTTTATTAAGTACGCGTACTCGCGCGACGGTCAACATGTTATTACTTTGCTCCCAAGCGGAATCAAACTTATTGCTTTCTATATGGCGGATGAGAGTAAAAATCCCCTTAATATCGGCTTTACCGCAATTTTTGTTCAAAGTGAATTCCGCGGCCGGAAGACGATTGAACTGCGTATAAAAGAATTTTTAACCGAGTAGATGGCTAATAATTAATAATAATTATTTTTTGTTTGTTTTTTTAGATATGCTATTATTAATATGTAGTAATAAAAGGAGGAAAAGAATGAAAAAAAGAAATTTACTTTTACTACCAGTTTTCTTGCTGCTATTAGCGGGATGTAAAGATCCAAGCTCATCATTAGTCAGCGTAGAAGACTCAACACCAGTCAGTACTACGAGTGCTGTTAGTGTTGATAGTGAAGAACCACCGAGCAGTAGTGAATCCTTTGAAGACACGGAAGAACCACCAACGCTTCCTGTTTCATCTGAAGAAGAAGAAGGTGTCTTAACGATTGAAGCTGCAAGAGCTCTAGTCGGTCAACAGACCCCAATTACCACCAGTGGTGTTATCACCGCAATTTATGGTATGGCGGGGTCATCCTTCAACAAGGTGCCTTCGCCATTACCGCCGTTTTCGTTGATCGCGCGGTAACAGCTGATTTTGCAGTTGGTGATACTCTTGAAGCAACCGGTAAAGTGACGGACTTCAATGGTTTAATCCAGTTACAAGATAGCACCCTTACCAAACTTAGCACCGCCCTTCCGGCTATTGAAACCCATGTCTTAACTGAATGGAATCCAGCTGCCATGGCGGGCATGGATGGTCGTTGGGTTAAAGCCGAAGGTTTAGTGAAAGTCAGTGGAACGATTGATACCGCTAAAAATAGTGATATTAAAATCAAATTCCCTGAAGGCGAACAATTCTCACTCTATATGAGTCGTTATATCGCAGAGCCTGATCGTCTTGAACTAGCGGAAAAAATCAATGGAATGGGCGTTAATGATACCATTAACTTTGAAGGCCCACTTGGATGCTATAATAATTTCCAATTAAATCCAGTGAATGCCGCGACTGTTACCATTGTTAAAGGTGAAGATCCAGAAGGTCCAGTTACACCAACTGAATTAAGCTTTACCCCAGGTAATGCTATTCTTGAGCCAACCAAAACAATTCAACCAACCTTGAATGTGGTACCAGCGGGCGCTGATTTAACTGATTTAGTTTACGCTACCGAAAACGCCGAAGTTGCTACTGTTACTAATGCTGGCGTTGTTACCGCGGTTGCAATTGGTAAAACAAATATTACCGCAACTGTTGGTACAGTAGTTGGTACTTTTGTAATTGAAGTTGTAGCCGAAGGCACAATCGTCATTACTTCACCATCGCCAGATACCAAAAATATGATTGTGGATGTCAATAATGCTTTCCATTTAGGCCTTGACCAAGAATTATTCTATGTTAAGGGTGAAAAAGGTAATTGTGGTAATAACGTTGGAATGTATGAAAACTTACGTTTATACAGTAATTGCAAAAATGGTGATGGCAACACCTTAACCATTTATGCTGCTGCTGGAATAGCGATTAAGAGTATTGCGTTCGAATGGGCTGCCCACACTGGAGCACCAACCGCTACCTTCAAATATGGCGCGGAAGAAGAAGCCTTTACTAGTGATGATCAACTTGCCGCATTCTACGCAAAAGAAGGGTTATCAGTGAATGGTTTCTCCTTAAAGAATACCTTCCATGATACAGGAGCATCTGGAAATGCCCAAATTCGAATTGCGTCAATTCGTCTCATGCTTGAAGACGCCGCTCCAACATCAATCTTACCTGGCCAACCAGAAAAATTCGTGGAAGCTAAAACGATTCAAGAATTTAGAGCTGCTCCTGATGGATTTAAGGCCGAATTAACCGCCGTAATCACAAACTCAGGCGGATTTACGACCTTTGCCATGGAAGATGCAACCGCGGCTGTTGCCATCTACAAATCCAAGGTTACCGCTGCTACTAATCCCGAATTAGTTGGTAAGAAAGTTACTGGTGTCTTCCAGAAGGGAACATTCAAAGATCTCGTTCAAGCTACACCAACCAGTACACCAATAACTGTTGATAACACGGATCCACTGCCAAATGAAAAATTAGATTTAGCAACAGTGGCCCTTACCGCTGAAGCTTTAGAACCTTATCAATCACGCCGTGTCGTCGGTGAATTAACAGTAGTTAGCTTTGCTAAAGCTGGGAATGGAACTTATACTATTACCTTAACGAATGGCACTGATAATATCGTGCTTCGAATTGATTATCAGTTACCAAAATACGCCGAATTTAGTAATCTCGAAACCTTAGTCGAAGGCGATGTCGTCGTTCTTGATAATGCCGTCATTGGCTGGTACAATGCTCCGCAACTAGTAGCTGATACAGGGAACCAAGTTGTTAAGAAAGTAACCTAAATTAAAAATTAATTATTAACCATCGGACTCGTGGTCATCCCACGGGTCTTTTTTAATCAATGCTTCTCCCTGATGCAACAACTTATTAATTTGATATAATTAATACGAAAGGAAAGCGCTACTTTTATGGAGAAAAAGAGTCATAACCTACCTATGCCCGATGTTCATTCTTGGCAAGACGTAAAAGACGTCTATTTTCTCTATATTAAAAATGCTGATGATCGGGCCAAGATTGAAGAAGCTTATGCATTTGCGCTAAAGAAACATGAGGGACAAAGCCGCAAGAGCGGGCAACCCTATATCACCCACTTAATCGAAGTAGCGTTTATCTTAGCCGAACTTAACGCGGGTCCCAGTACAATTATTGCTGGATTACTGCATGATGTCGTGGAAGATACGGATGTTAAAGTTAGTGACATTGAGAAGATGTTTGGTAAAGATGTCGCTATGATTGTTGATAGTGTGACGAAGATTCAACGCTTAAAACTAAGTAAGAAAGGTGATGATAGTGATTTTGTGTATGAAGATCACCGCAAAATCTTTCTCGGGATGGCCAAAGACATCCGTGTTATCATCATTAAACTCGCCGATAGGCTTCATAACTTACGAACTTTGTATTTCTTAAGTCCAGAGCGGCAATTACGGATTGCTAAAGAAACAATGGCGGTCTACGCCCCGATTGCCGGTCGTTTAGGGATGGGAAAACTAAAAGCCGAAATGGAAGACTTGAGTCTTAAATATATTGAACCCGAAGCCTTTGTTCATGTTTCCGAACTAGTGGAACAAAGATCCCCAAACTTACAAAAGTCTCTCGCCGAAGTTAGTAAACGAATCGCGGATATCTTATTTAAGAATGATATTAAGTTTGAAATGAAGTTCCGCGTTAAATCAATTTATAGCATTTATAAAAAACTTAAAGAAAAAGATAATGACTTCGATCGTATTTATGATTTACTCGCGCTTCGTATTATTACGCCCACGGAACTTAATTGTTATGAAATATTAGGGCTTATTCACGCGACTTATCGTCCTGTTACGGGCCGATTTAAAGATTATATCGCCATGCCCAAAAGCAATATGTATCAAAGTTTACATACGACCATTTTTACGGGGGATGGTAATGCGCTTGAAGTTCAAATTCGCACCCCAGAAATGGACCGCATTGCTGACTCAGGGGTAGCCGCCCACTGGGCGTATAAAGAAGGTACCAATTATAACCCCGAACGGGAACAACGCGAAATTGAAGATAAGTTACACTGGCTCCGTGATTTTGTGGCGACGGGTTATGAAACTGGTAATACTGCGAAAGAATACATGGACACTATTACTAAAGAAATCTTTGAAACTAGTGTTTATGTTTTTACCCCAAAAGGTAATGTTATTGAATTACCCGCTGGGGCGACACCTTTAGATTTTGCCTATAAAATTCACACTAAAGTCGGTGATACGGCAGTAGGTGCGCTTGTTAATGATAAACTTGTAGCGATGAATACACCACTTAAAACCGGTGATATTTGCGAAATTAGAACAAGTAAGAGTGCCACTGGACCTACTGAATCGTGGCTTAATATCGTTACCACTAATAGTGCGCGCAGTCATATTCGCAAAGTCTTAGCCAAAAAGAATCAATTATTAACGCGTGATGAAAATATTGAAAAGGGGCGTGGATCTTTAATTGATGCTTTTCGCGAACGTGGTTTTGGCGAGCACGAAGTTGAACCAAATGTTAATAAACCGGAAGTTTTAAAACATTATGATGTTAATGATTATGAAGAACTATTACTGCTCGTATATTCACGAAATATTACGGCTGGATCAATTCTTGATTACTTAAAACTTGATCGTCGGGACCACGTCGGTAAGATGCTTAGTAAAGGACGTAAGGTCGAAGATGCTAAAAACCCCGTTATCGTGCCAGGAGCGGGAACTGTCGCTGTTACTTTGGGTAATTGCTGTACACCAGTGCCGGGTGACGATATTGTCGGTTATATTACTAAAGGTAAAGGAATTACGGTTCATCGTTTAAGTTGCCCAAATATTGCTCGTAACTTAGACCGGACAGTCGAAGTGAAGTGGAACCCTAATAGTGAAACTAAACTTTATCCATTAGACTTAAGTGTAAAGTGTATTGACCGCGATAATTTACTAGTGGACATTATGAACGCATTAAGCCAAGCCAAAGTTAGTTTATCAAAAATCAAAGCCACCTATCACCCTTCAACCCAAACAACTGTGATTGATTGTACGATCTTAATTCCCGATTTAAATAAGCTAAATAGTGTGCAAAATATTATCGGACAAGTTGAATCGGTGTACCGAATTGAACGAGTTTTCCATTAAAATATAGTGAAAAGTATATTATTAGTAGTTTTATAGTAACAATTTAGTGAATATATCCCGTCTCTTAAATTGACTATTAAAGTTAATTATTTTATAATTAAAACGTCGATGATATGGATTTAGTGATTTAGCAAGTGACAGAGACTAGTTGGGTGGTGCAAAACTAGCACGCTAACCGCTAAGTGACACCATGGAGACAAGTCCCGTAATTAATAAGCGGGCCGCTACTCACGTTACGAGTTAGAGATGCGTTTATGAGTTAAACGAAATAAGGTGGTACCGCGGAGCAATCCGTCCTTATACTACCTTTTTTATTAAGAGGAGGAATTATGGCAATTATTGGAAGTCCGAAAGGCACGCATGATCTAATTACTGATGAAGCCCGTGCCTATGATTATATTAATAAGGTTTGTGAAGAAGTAGCGACGATATATGGCTTTGATCCGCTACTAACCCCTATTTTTGAAGCAAATGAACTGTTTGCACGCGGTGTTGGGGACGCCACTGATATTGTGCGCAAAGAAATGTATGTTTTTAAAGATAAAGGTAATCGTCTAATGGCGCTTCGACCCGAAGGAACAGCGGGAGTAATACGTAGCATTATCGCTAATAAATTATACGCTACGAATGATTTGCCGCTCCGCCTTTATTACAGCGGACCAATGTTTCGATATGAGCGACCGCAGCTTGGTCGTTATCGTCAATTTCATCAATTTGGCGTTGAAAGTGTGGGCAGCACGAGCATTTTAGCTGATTTTGAAGTTATTTTACTCGCTTTCCATTCTTTACAAGCATTAGGATTTGATGATATTACTATCAAAATTAATAGTTTAGGCCGAAACGAGGCTCGTGTCGCCTATCGCGAAGCGCTTAAACAATATTATAAACCCCTATTAGGTAAAGTATGTCCTGACTGTAAAGTGCGTTATGAACAAAACCCACTGCGAATGCTTGATTGTAAGGTTGAAAGTGATGTTAAATTCGCTAAGAGCGCTCCTAAAATCACTGATTACTTAACTACGGAAGATAAGGACGATCTTGCCTTTATTCGCGACTCACTTGAAAATTATGGGGCGAAAGTGGTTGTTGATTATGGTTTAGTCCGTGGTCTTGATTATTATTCAGGAATTATCTTTGAGTTTGAATATGTACCCACATCGGGTAAGGATTATGGGGCGATTGGGGGCGGTGGCCGCTATGATAAGCTCGTGGAAGACCTTGGCGGTCCACCCTTAGAAGGAGTGGGCTTTGCTTTTGGTTTAGAAAGGCTTCACCATATTCTCAAAGAAGAAGGAAAATTAGATCATATTCCAATGAAAGATGACCTGATGATTGTTGGTATGGGCGAAAAAACACGGACTGCGGCGTTTAGTCTGCTCACAACTTTAAGAACTTATGGTTTACGTGGAACGACTAATTTTGATGATAAGTCCTTTAAGTCAATCTTCAAGATTGCGGAAAGTCGCGGTGCACGTTACGCCTTAATTCTTGGTGAAAATGAACTTGAACGCGAAGTAGTTAGTGTCCGCAACTTAGAAACGCAAGAACAAACCGAAGTTGCCTTTGACGAAATTGTTGATTATATATGTCATCTTTTCGGTATAAGGGGGCATCATGATTGTCGTTGCCACGATGAAGATCACGAATGCTGTGATGGAGACTGTGATTGTGAATGTCATGGCGATGACTGTGAATGTGAAGCGGATGAGTGCCATGATCCTGACTGCACTTGTAAGAACGACAAAAAGAAAGAGAAAGTTTAGGTATAAATATGTATCGTACAATTGAAAACGGAAATATTAGTGAAAAACTAGTGGGCCAAAATGTCCGTATTATTGGGTGGGTCGCTAAAAAAAGAGATTTAGGTGGTTTAACCTTTGTCGATTTACGTGACCGCAGTGGTATCGTTCAAGTTTTAATTAATGAAGATGTCGCGCGTCCCGATATTCGCAATGAATACATTATTCAAGTTGAGGGCACTGTTACTCTTAAAGAAGTCCCAAACTTAAATCTTAAGACGGGAAAGGTTGAAGTTGTCGCTCGTAAGGTTACGTTAATTAACAAAGCGAAAAACCCACCGCTAATTATTGCTGATGAAACCGATGCTCTTGAAGATGTTCGTCTAAAATATCGTTATTTAGACTTACGCCGTAAAGTTTTACAAGAGAAAATCATAACTCGCGCTAAAGTAACAAAAGTTACTCGTGAATTTCTCGATAGCGAAGGCTTTATTGAAATTGAGACTCCAATTTTGACAAAGTCAACGCCAGGAGGAGCACGTGACTATTTAGTTCCATCGCGCCTAAACCCTGGTACCTTCTATGCCTTAGCGCAATCTCCGCAGATTTATAAACAACTTCTAATGATTGGTGGTTTTGAAAAGTATTATCAAATCGCCCGTTGTTTTAGAGATGAAGATTTACGGAGCGATCGCCAACCTGACTTTACGCAAATTGATATTGAAACAAGTTTCTTTACATACGAAGAATTACTGGAATTAAATGAAAGATTATTACAAAAAATCTTAAAAGAAATTAAAAACTATGACTTGAAATTGCCGTTACCACGCTTAACTTATCACCAAGCCATTGCAATGTATGGTACCGATAAACCCGACTTACGTTTTGATCTTAAGATTAAAGATTTACACCAAGCACTAGCGAGTGAAGATTATTTTAAAGCTAAAGAGGCGGTCCGCGGTCTAGTTATTAATGACCCGACTAATATCTTATCGCGAAAGACACTTGATGAGCTTAATCTAATTGTTAAACAACATGGCTTAAACTATTTAGGGGTCTTAAAGTTTGATGGGACCACTTTTAGTGGTAGTCTTGCTAAAAACATCACTAGTGATCACTTAAAAGTCGCGAAGACTTTAAGTTTAAAAGCAAATGATGTACTCTTACTTGGTTTCGACGCTCCTCTCACCCGCATTTTAAGTGCCCTAGGGGCGATTCGTAATCAATTAGGAGTTAGATTTAGTCTCATTAATGAAAATGAATTCTCGGCCTTATGGGTTGATAGTTTTCCGCTTTTTAGTTATGATCCTGAAACAAAACGGTTTGCGAGTGAACATCATCCTTTTACCCAACCCAAAGCCGCCGACATTCCAAAGTTAGATACGGCGCCTGAAGAAGTATTAAGTTATGCTTATGACATTGTGATTAATGGTTATGAGGCGGGGGGCGGAAGTATGCGGATTTATGACCAAGATTTACAAAATCGTATCTTTGAAATTTTAGGTTTAAGTGAACAAGAAATTGATTACTTGTTTGGCTTCTTCATTGAAGCCCTAAAATATGGAACACCACCACATGGTGGCATTGCTTTTGGGTTAGATCGTCTTGTTATGATTCTCACGGGTACCGATGACATCCGTGATGTCATTGCTTTCCCCAAGAATTTAAAAGGGACAAGCTTAATGAGTGGCGAACCTTCGCGCGCTACTAATTTACAATTAGATGAATTATGTATTAAAATAAATATAGGAAAAGAAGGAGGAGAGGAATAATTATGTGCCTTAAGAAACGTAATAATTATGATACCTTAAGTGTCGCGGCCATTCGCGCCACGGTTATTGACGTTATTAACCTTGCTAACTCTGGTCATCCCGGAATGGCGATTGGTAGCGCCCCATTAGTTTACAATCTTTATAAAAATCATATGAAGATTGATCCAAAGAATCCCGATTGGATTGCTCGTGACCGTTTTGTGTTAAGCGCGGGTCACGCTAGTGCGCTTTTATATACTGTGCTCCATTTAGCGGGTTATGGTATTGAAATTGATGATTTAAAAGCGTTTAGACAACTTAATTCGATTACTCCTGGTCACCCCGAATACAAAATGACACCAGGCGTTGATGCCACAACTGGTCCACTTGGTCAAGGACTCGCTAATGCGGTTGGTATGGCGCTTGCCGAAGCTTCGCTGGTGGCGCGTAATCCAAAGTTTGCCCATCTTTTAAGCCACTACACATATGCTTTAGTGGGCGATGGCTGTATTCAAGAAGGAATTAGTCATGAAGTTATTTCCTTTGCCGGTCACCAACAGTTAAATAAATTAATTGTCTTTTATGACGCGAATGAAGTAACGCTTGATGGACCACTCAGCGATTCATCTAGTGAAGATACTGAATTACGTTTTAAAGCCAGTGGTTGGAATGTTTTAAAAATACTTAACGGTAATAGTATTAAACAAATTGATAAAGCCATTCGTAAAGCTAAACGAAGTAGTAAACCAACTCTCATAATTATGAAGACGGTTATTGGTCAAGGAAGTCGTCAACAAGGAACGCACAAAGTCCATGGTTCGCCACTTGGTGAATTAGATGGTACGTTTGCAAAGGGCACTTATCACTATCCAAACGCTCCTTTTGAAATTACGCTTAATGTTTATGAAAGTATGCGTAGTGCGATTGCCCGCAATGGACAAAAAGCATATGAAGCGTGGCTAAAAGGTTACACCGCTTTAGAGCACGATACAAGTGTGGAAGCGGAAGACTTAAAAATTGCTTTAAGTGATGACACCACGGAAACTCTCAAGATGCTCAAACTCACCTTTGAAGATGAATTAAGCGAAGCAACTCGAGTTTCAAGTGGTAATGTCCTAGCGGCAGTTAATCGTCATTTACCACATGTTATGGGGGGAAGTGCTGATGTTGCTAGCAGTGTTATGACTTTAATTAATGGAGAAACAAACTTTACCGCCCGGAATCGACTTGGCCGTAATATTAACTTTGGCATTCGCGAGTTCGGGATGGGTGGAATTAGTAATGGGATGCTACTCCACGGTGGAATTAGACCATTTATTGGCACGTTCCTCGTCTTTAGTGACTACTTAAAAAATTCAATGCGGCTTGCGGCCTTAAGTCACTTACCGAATATTTACTTATTTAGTCATGATAGTGTCCATTTAGGTGAAGATGGACCAACCCATCAGCCTATTGAACAACTAGCGATGATGCGTGCGACCCCAAACTTAGATTTGTGGCGGCCAGGTGATGCCCGCGAAACATTCGTGGCGTGGAAGGTTG
>MWCB01000002.1 GCA_002069815.1 Tenericutes bacterium ADurb.Bin239
ATATTTTTTACTTTACAATACCCTTTTTTGTCACTTTAATATCCGCTAAATTGAAAATATCTATTTTTAAAACTTTATTTTCTATTTTGTCACTTTATCTTTTTCATGTAACATAATGTTTTTTTAGAAGATCATGTATTGTGCGTGTTTTAATCGCTTGACCATCTGCAGCTTTTTTGCCCCCAAATTGCCCCCAAATTCCTATTTTATATTTTTTCATTTTGTGTTATAAAAGTGCTCGTTCTTAACGAGTACATTTTCCCCCTTTCTAATCATCACAACGTTTGTAATTACTGTAAGTTGATACTCTTGTGGTTGTGAAATTTGTAGTTATATAAAATTAATTTTTCAAAATCATGTTGTTAATTTTGATCTCAATAATTTTCACAATAACTTTTTTATTTCAGCGCAATCCAAACTTGTAATATATAATTTGTAACAATTACATTACTTTCAAATTATAGCATTTTTGGGGCCAAAGAGATACATTATTATTAGTGGGTTTTGATATAAGGAAACGCCGCCTAATGGTATGAATATAAATTAATGTCAAAACAATTATCAAATTTAACATATACAATTACCAGTACCAGTTTTAGAGTTTACTTGAGTTTGAAACAACCATTTAAAGAAAATAAAAATTATATTAGGAATATGTTGTGACTATTTCGTTAGTGGGTCTTTGACTATTTTGACACGGATGTTTTGTAAATAGTTCTAAATATTATTATAATATGTTGAGAAAAAACAGTGAGAACAATGTTCATAAAAACGGAAAAGCAATAAATTTGCCTTGCCAAAGTCATATTAGAATCACTTTGGAAACATGAAGTAAATAAAAGGAGAACAATCATGATTACAAAAATTAAGAAATGGTTGAAACAATTTGCATTTTTTCAAATTTTAAATGCTAAAAGAATTGTTGCAATTAATAGAAGAAGGCAAAAAAAAATATTGCAACCTAAAGAAAACTTAATTAAAAAGTATGAAAAATATTATAATCATAAACCAGATTTAACAAATCCAACCAGATTTTCTGAATTTTTGCTATGGCAAAAATTATATTTTTATAAACCTGAAGCTACATTACTTACAGATAAAATTACTGCAAAAGAATATGTTAAAAAAATAATAGGCACTGAAATAACTTATCCAAAAACTTATGCTACATTTGACAATGCTTTTGAGATTTCACTATCGAATCTTCCTAATAAATCGGTCATTAAATGCAATCACAATAATGGTTACATTTTCTATGTGGAGAAAAAGTCGGACAAGGATTATTTTATTAAAAATTTGAAAGACACGAGCAAGAAAAATTATAATTTTAGAACTATGCAAAAATTATTGAATGAAATGCTGAAAATCAATTTTCATTATTTTCACTTTGAATGGAATTATAAAAATATCGCACCTAAAATATTAGTGGAAGAATATTTAGAAGCACCTGATTTATGTGATTATAAATTTCTTATGAACTATGATAAATTAATGGTTTTCTATATCAATTCTGGGCGACAGTTTTTTGAAAGAATGGATTTTTTCGACGCGGATTTAAAACCTTTGCAAATATCGGAAGCTTTTCCCCCGTCCAATAATCCCCCCGAATTACCAAACAATATTTTAAAAATGATTGAAATTGCTAAAAAAATTTCAAAAGATTATCCTTTTTTAAGAGTTGACCTATATACACTGAATGAAAAAATTTATTTCGGTGAAGCGACTTTTTTTCATTTTGCTGGATGGTTAAGGTTTAAGTATCCAGAAAATTACGATAAGTGGATGGGTTCAAAAATGAAAATTAAACCAGAACATATGTCAAACAATATTAACCATAAATAATTTTTCGTAAATATCAACATTTAAATTACAAACATCGTTAGAATGGTAACTTTAATACTGAGTATATTTGTGTATTTTTGAAATTTATACTTTTTTAATGTCTTAACACCATTAAGCAGTAAATTGATAAAAAACTCATACTTTATTAGTTTTTAAAAATATCAATTAAGCTTTTCAAGTATCATAGGTGAGGATATAAAAACATTTTTGTTATGATTATGATAGAATTATAAGCACAAAAGTGAGTTTAAATTATATTAGAAAGAATACATCAAGAGTCAAGCAATTAAAAAAGGAGAAAATATGAACATATTCGTTACTGGTTGTGCAGGATTTATAGGTGCTTTTTTGTGCAAAAGACTAGCAGAAACAACCAAAAACACAATTATCGGTATTGATAATATTAATGATTATTACGATGTTTCTTTGAAAGAAGAAAGACTTAAAATGCTTTCTAAATATGATAATTTCACATTTATTAAAGGCGACATTTCAGACAAGTTGTTTATTGATAAATTATTTAAAAAATATAATTTTGATATTGTTGTTAATTTAGCGGCACAAGCGGGTGTAAGATATTCTATTGATCACCCTGATATTTATATTAAATCAAATATTATTGGTTTTTATAATATATTAGAAGCTTGTCGTCACAATCCAGTGAAACATTTAGTGTACGCCTCTAGTAGCAGTGTTTATGGATCAAATGAAAAGGTTCCGTACTCAACTGACGATAAAGTAGATAACCCAGTAAGTTTATATGCTGCTACTAAAAAGTCTAACGAACTTATGGCGCACGCCTATAGTAAACTTTACAATATTCCTACAACAGGGCTCAGATTCTTTACTGTATATGGTCCAATGGGTCGCCCAGACATGGCTTACTTTTCATTTACGGATAAATTAATTAAAGGTCAGACAATTGAAATATTTAATTATGGAAATTGTAAAAGAGATTTTACATATGTTGATGATATAGTTGAGGGCGTTGTTAGGGTAATGAACAAAGCTCCTAAAAAAGAAGATGGAGCAGATGGATTACCAATTCCCCCATACAAACTTTATAACATTGGAAACAACCAACCAGAGAATCTTTTAGACTTTGTTCAAATACTACAAGAAGAACTCGTTGGAGCGGGAGTTTTACCAAAAGACTTTGATTTTGAGAAGCACAAAAAACTTGTACCAATGCAAAAAGGCGATGTGCCAATTACATATGCAGACACTAGTGAATTAGAAAAAGACTTCGGATTTAAACCTAAAACCACTTTAAAAGAAGGATTAAGAAAATTTGCCAAATGGTATTATAAATTTTATATAAAGGAGAAGAAATAAATATGAAAATAGTTGTAGTAGGAACGGGATATGTTGGATTAAGTAACGCGGTTATTTTATCACAAAACAATGAAGTAATCGCAGTAGATATAATCCAGGAAAAGGTCGATTTAATTAATAAAAAAGTATCACCGATCAAAGATGCTGAAATTGAAGATTATTTGACAAACAAAAAATTGAATTTGTTCGCAACAGTTGATGGTAAAAAACATTATGTTGATGCTGATTTAGTAGTTATTGCTACCCCAACCAATTATGACTCAAAAACTAATAAATTTGATACCGACTCGGTCGAATCAGTAATCAAAGAAGTTAAAGAAACAAATCCAAACGCTTGGATCATTATTAAATCAACGGTTGGTGTAGGTTTCACCCAAAGAATTATCAAAGAATTAGACTATGAGAAAATTCTTTTTTCACCAGAGTTTTTAAGAGAAGGTAAAGCATTATACGATAACTTATATCCTTCACGAATTGTAGTTGGTGTTCCATCTAAAAAAGAACCTTATTTATCAAAGGCTAAAAAATTTGCGATCCTTCTTCAAGAAGGTGCTCTTAAAGAAAATATTCAAGTTTTTATTTTAGGAGCAACAGAAGCTGAAGCTGTTAAACTTTTTTCTAACACCTATTTAGCTCTACGTGTTGCTTACTTTAATGAACTAGATACATTCGCGCAAAGTAAAGGGTTAGACACTTTGGATATCATTCATGGCGTTTCGGCGGATCCACGTATCGGGGACTTTTACAATAATCCTTCGTTCGGTTATGGGGGTTATTGTTTGCCAAAAGACACAAAAGAATTACGCGCCAATTATAAAGATGTTCCCGAAAACCTTATCAGTGCAGTTGTTGAATCAAATAGAACAAGAAAACAATTTATTGCAGATGAAGTTTTAAAGAAAGCAGGTTTTTGCAAGGATTGTAAGAATGATATTATAATAGGGATATATCGTTTAACAATGAAGTCAGGGTCTGATAATTTCCGCCAATCTTCAATTCAAGGTGTTATGAAAAGAATTAGAGCCGAAGGTGGCAAACTAGTAGTGTATGAACCAACATTAGATGCGAAGGAATTTTATGGTTGTAAAGTAATTAAAGATTTAGATGAATTTAAAAAAATGTCAAAAGTGATTATAGCTAATAGATATGATAATTTGTTAGATGATGTAAAAGATAAAATTTACACAAGAGATTTATTTAGGCGTGATTAGTTAATATACATAACATGAAAAACATCAAAGTTTCAATAGTAACCCCAGCTTATAATAATGAGAAATATATTGAAGAGACGATTAACTCAATTCTCAATCAAACTCATCAAAATTTTGAAATAATTGTAGTAGATGATTACTCCAGCGATAAAACAATAGAGCTCGTGGAAAAATTTAATGATGAACGAATCATAATTTTAAAAAACAAAGAAAATATGGGTGCAGCATTTTCAAGGAATAAAGCATTAGCAAAAGCAACAGGTGAATATGTTGCTTTTTTAGATGCTGATGATATTTGGCTCCCATCTAAGTTAGAGCAACAATTAAATTATATGATTTCTAATAATTATGATTTTTCTAGTACAGATTATGGAATAATTAATGAAGCTGGCGAAAAATTGGGTAAATATATTACTGCTCCTAAAAAAATAACACATAAAAAATTTCGTAAGATTAGTTGGGTAGGTTGTTTAACAGTAATGTATAAAAGAAGCATTTTTCCAGACCTTTCTATTCCTGATAGCATTAAAAAAAGGAATGATTATGCCTTATGGTTAAAATTATCAGAAAAAGCGAATTGTTACCATATGAAAGAAATTACTGCCTGTTATCGAAAGAGAGGTGGTTCAATTTCCTCTGGAAGCAAAATAAAGTTATTTAAGTATCATATTGCATTATTTGAAAAACTGTATGGATACAATAATTTTAGAGCATTTTTAATGGCATCAAGGAATACGATTTATTATTTTTGGAAAGTTTTTGCATACACAAAGAAAGAAAAAGCGTAATAGAAAGAAGAGTTATTTGATTTATGGCAAGTTTAACAAGATGGAAAATTTGGTTTAAGATGATGATTGGCAAAAGTGAACTCCATGTTAATCAACCATTAGGTAAATTTATCTCAGTTGATGAAATAAAAGGTTATTATAACGATTTTACTAATAAAGTCTTATTTGATAAAAAAACTGAAAAAATCGTTGATTATATTCCTCTTTTCACCAATGATGATGGCAAAAAAGTGGTTTTTCCTATCACAGTGATCCAATATGCTCTGGGTTGTTATGAATTATTTTTAGAAACCAATGATGATGTTTATCTTAAAAAAATGATTCATTGTTCCGAATATGTCTTATCTTTAATAAACGCGGATGGTTCTATTTCTTGTATGTATTTTTTCAAAGATATTTCTAACCCATATTCAGCTATGTGTCAGGGTGAATGTGTTTCGTTGCTTGCCAGAGCTTATTTAGAAACGAATGATAAAAGATTTTTTGACGGTGCGCTAAAAGCCTTTAATTTCTTAATTAATGAAGATCATAATCAAGCTGTTGTCAAAACATTTAGAAATTTAAAATATTGTCTTTATGAATTTCCCGACAAAACGATAGTCTTAAACGGCTATATTTATGCTCTTTTCGGAGTTTATGATGCATATTTACTTTTTAAAAATCCTGAAATTAAAAAAATCTTTGATATTTCATCTGCTTCTTTACTCAGTATTATAGATGATTTTGATTATAACAAATGGTCCTTCTATGATCTTGCTGGAAATGTTTCTAGTAAATTTTATCATAAATTACACGTAGTATTATTACCAGCTTTAAATCTAATTTGTAATAATAAATTTAAATATTGGGAAACTCGATGGTATGAAGGCTTAAAAGACAAGCGATTATCAAGAAAAATGTTTTGGAAAAAAGTAAAACAAAAATTAATAAGAAAGTAAAACAAATTCAAATACTTTATTTAATAAGACAATTTTATTAACTATCCTGTCAGCAATTTAACAGAATGTTTTGTAAATAATTACAAATGTTATTATAATGTGTTGAGAAAAAACAATGAAAGCACTGTATAGAGGAAAGTATATTGTTATTAAATGGATGTGTTCTTTTTTAATTTGTTTAGTATAAATAAATCCTTGAATTATAAAACAGTGTTATTTTTCTGACCATAACTGTAGTCGATGTTTCGAGAAAACATAGACATAAAGGAGAGATTATTATAATGAATATATGTTTTTGTAGTAGTGCAATGATAGCTGGTGGCGCAGAAAAAGTAATCGCCTCATTAGCAAACTATTTTGTAAAATTAGGGCATAAAGTAACTATTTTAATGGTTGCTGGCACAAAAAAAGAATCATTTTATACACTTTCAGAAGATATAAATTTAATAGCACTATGCGAGGGAAAAAAGAAGGCATCTAGACCAATAAAACGAGTCATACTTTTAAGGAAAGCCCTAAAATCATTAAATCCCGACATTGCAATTTCTTTCCTGTATCACGCTAGTATTTATAGTTATTTTGCTTTATTAGGAACAAGAATTCCTCTTTTAGTGTCGGAACGAAATAATCCAAAAAAAGTTCCAAGTAATTTTCTTATAAGATTATTGAGAAATTATGTATTTAAAAATGCTAGTGGTATTGTTTTTCAGTTGGATGAAGCCAAACAATATTTTAATGGAAAATATCGGAGAGGTGAAGTTATTAGTAATCCTGTTATTTTAAATTAC
Source organism: Tenericutes bacterium ADurb.Bin239 (assembly GCA_002069815.1). Taxonomy (GTDB): domain Bacteria; phylum Bacillota_I; class Bacilli_A; order RFN20; family CAG-826; genus UBA1361. The sequence goes on from MWCB01000002.1 coordinate 6,903, forward strand.
CACCCAGTAGATTCTTTAATTAGTAGAAAAAAGAAAATTATTTACGTTGGAAGTGACAAAAAAGAAAAAAACAGAAAACTCCTATATGATGTTTTTTCAATTTTTTACAAAAACAATCCCGATTATATACTTGAAGTATATGGTATTGATAGTTTTGACGCAGACAAGGAACATTTGAAAAAAAATGGTATTGTTGATTCAGTAAAATATTGTGGTTTTGTGGAAAATTGGCATGCACTAGCATTTGATGCAACAGCATTTATATTAACATCTGATTTTGAAGGAATGCCCAACGCGCTTTTGGAAGCACATACACTCGGAATACCCTGCATATCGACAGATTGTCCTCCTGGCGGGCCGCGTGAAATATTAGAAAATGGTGATGGCGGAATTTTGGTGGGAGTTGGTGATGCAAAAAAAATGGCTATGGAACTTGAACGACTTGCTGCTGACATAAAATTACAAAGAAAATTTTCAAAAAAAGGTATGGATAATCGGACCAAATATAACGTTGAGGCAATTGGAGACAAATGGCTAGCACTTATTGAAGAAATAATAAAAAATAAAATTTCTACTAAAGGATAAAATTAACTATTATATATTGATTAATGATTTAAATTGATAGTCATCTTTGAACCAATTAATTCATCAAAGTTTTTCGGGTGTTTAAATCTAAGATATCCTCCCCAGTGAAAAAAAGTGGTTTCTCCAAAATATATATTGTTGTTTATGGTATATAAATCAACACGTAAGAAAGGAAAACCATTTGCAATTTTTTTACTAATTTCGATCATTTTTGAGATATTATGTGGCAATTCAGGAATATTTTCTGCTGGTGGTTCAACCTCCCAAATGTCTAGCGGTTCTAATTTTTCATTAAAAAAATTGATTCTTTCACTTTCAGCTTTATTTGAATTCACGTGGAAAACAATCAATTCTCCATAATTCATTAGAAATTTATAGTCACGTAAATCTGTTGTATCTAGATATTCTTCCACTAATATTCTGGGTTTGATTTCTTTGTAATTCCATTCTAATAATTGATAATAGTAATTTATTTTAAGCAATTCATTCAGTATTTTTTGCATTGTTTTAAATCTTATTTTTTTGTGCGTTCGATCTTTTAAATTTTCAATTTCGTATTTTTTATTAGATTTTTTGTGGATAAAAAAAATATAGCCCGAATTATGATTACATTTTATTATTGATTTATTAGGGAGATTTTGTAATGAAATTTGTTTGGCGTTATCAAAAACAGCATATGTTTTCGGGAAGTTTATCTCATCCCCCAATAATTTTTTAATATAATCTTTGACCAGCACTTTATCAGACATTATTGTTGATTCAGATTTATGAAAATACAATTTTTGCCATAGTAAAATTTCTGAAAATCTAGTCGGATTATTCAAATTTGGTTTTCTTTTGTAATAGTCTTCATATTCTTTTACTAATAGTTTTGAAATATTAGAAGATTCTATTTTTTTTCGCCTTTTTTTATTAATTCTAACAAGCTTTTTAACAATAAATAAATGTGTCAAATCAAATTTTTTAAGTATTTTTTTAAACATATATTGTCTCCTGTTTTATTTTTGCATAAAATACCAAACAATGAGAATTAGTTTTGTTAGCGAACACAATAACATAAATAAAAGTCAGGCGCTCATCGTAACAAAGCAAACATATAGAACATTTAAAAAGTAATTATGAAGTTTGCAAATATAGTATACACCATAACGAAAATAAGGAGACTTCATAACTTTTTTTGGTGCTTCAAACACATTTTTGAACGATTTTTGCCTATTGAATACAACAAAATAGGCGATATTTTGTAAATGATTAATATTTTTATTATAATGGTTAGCGTGGAATAACTTGAAAGTATGAGAATAACGTTTAAAAAAATTAATGTTGGGTTGTTTGGTACATACATTATGGTTATGTACTTGTTTGATTTAAATATTAATACACTGTGGATATCAAAAGTCGTTTTTTTAATGTTTGCAATCTCAACCTTGATTTCGTTGTTTATAGCAAAAAAAGTAACTCTCAATTTATTTTTTTGGTTATTTGGTTTATTTGTATTTTATTCAGCAATAAGTATTTTCTGGGCCGTTGAATCTAATTTAGCGTTGAAGATGACATTAACATTATTTCAGTTATTAATTCTTGGGTTTTGTGTTACCCAAACATTTGATAAAGAAAATATAGAAATTATACCCCATTTCTTCGCTCTGGCGGGAGCGTTGCTTTTTTTATATTCGTTATATATCTATGGAATTAAAGATTTTTTTGTCAGTATAATCAACTCAAAACGGCTAGGCGCACAAATTAGCCAAGAAAATATTTATGGTTTTCAATCGGCAATTTCAATTGTTGCAGCACTATATTTAATGTTTTTTAAAAAGAAATACATTTATGTGTTGGTTTGCCTTGCTTTATTGTTCGTAATCGCCGCTAGCGGATCAAAGTCTGCCTTGTTGATTGTACCAATTGGTTTCATAATTGTTATATTGTTAAAATATGGCGTTAATAGGAAAGTAATATTATTTTTTATTCTTTTAATTGTTTTCAGTATCGCATTACTTAATACGCCAATTTTTAAAGGTGTAATTCACAGAATACAAAAAATGTTAGAAGTTTTGTTGTACGGCAATACAGCCCAAGACGGTTCAACAACAAAAAGGTTAGAATTTATTATAGAAGGAATCGTTTTATTTTTTAAAAAACCGCTTTTCGGTTATGGAGCTGATAACTTCAGAGTTATCATCGCTCCCATTTTAGGAGTTTCAACATATTCCCACAATAATTACATTGAATTACTTGTCAATGGTGGAATAATTGGTTTTCTATTATTTTATTTTTCATATTTTGTATTGATATTGGAAGCATTTTCTAAAAAATTAGATAAGTTTTTACTTATAATAATGATATTATTTTTGATTGCTGACATGGCAACTGTTTCGTTATATTCAAAAATATTCGTAATTTTTCTATCTTTAGGATTTTCCTCTCTTGAAGGAGCAAATAACGAAACAGTCGAAGTTAAAAAATATTCAACAAAATATAAAAAAAGCATGATTTCTACGCCAATACTAGGGTAGTAGGAACTAAAGAAGTAATTGAATATTTTATTAACAGATAACGGTACCGCTTGATAAAATCATATATTAAAAAAGACAAGAAGAAAGAATAGAAAAATATATAGAATCATAAAGTGTTTTTAAAGTTCTCCCACTTTCAATAAATGAGCATTTAATAATAACGAAAAACATAAAGTTTATTGAATAGGTATTTTACCTTGTTGCTTTACCACATTCATGCGTAGTGATACAATTATGTTCGAATAATTAAAAGGTGATTTATAAATGGCTAAAAATGACATTCTAAAATTAAACAAACAACAAAGTGATATTAAAAAGAAACTCAAAAAATTACAGAGTATTCAACTAGAAATATTGCAATATTTTGATACTGTTGCGAAGGAAAATGATATTACATATTATTTAGCTTTTGGCACGCTGCTCGGTGCAATTCGACACAAAGGCTTCATTCCTTGGGATACAGATATCGATGTTACACTGACTCGAGACGAATATGAAAAAATAATTAAAATTTTGCGTGATAGGGAAGAAAATGAAAGTTTCTTCGTGAGATCTTCTGGTGAAAAAAATCATTTTTGTACTCACGCACTATTATATTGTAAAAACACTGAACTTATAAACAACAATAACAAAAGAAAAAAAATACGGAGAGAAGTTTATATTGATTTATTTCCGCTTGATAGAATTCCCGATGATGATAAATTATGGAAAAAACATTTGCAAAGAGTTACCAAAATTGCAAAAGCTACAGATATAAAGAAACCAGTGTATCACAAGAAGGGAAGATTATATAAATTTCTTAAATATGCACGTTCATATTTGTACTTTTATATATCTATTGAAAAACTCTTTAAAAAATTTGATAAAGAGGTACAGCGATATAATGATCAAAAATCCAAGCGTTATGCGCAATTAACGAGTCCATATAGACATGTGCCCCTAAATACTGAATATTTCGGCGAACCAAAATATGTTCAATTTGAAAATATTATGGCCCCCATACCACAAAACACCAAATTAATTTTAGAAGCAAATTATGGCGATTTCATGAAACTTCCATCACTTGAAGAACAGGAAGAACAATTATCGAAATATTTCGAGGTATATGATTATAGGGACACAAATGAATAAACACTCCAAAAAGAAAGCCGTTATTATTTCATACATTGCTACTATTCTTAATTATGCAGCAATGTTTTTCGTTGTTCCTATAACGATTAGAATGTTAGGAAAGCAAGAATTTGGCTTGTATAGTTTAGTTAATTCTGTTGTTGGCTACCTAGCTCTTCTGAGTTTGGGTCTTGGCAGTGCTTATATTCGCTTTTATTTTCGCGCAAAAACTGACAAGCACTCATATAAAGTTGAAAATCTAAACGGGATGTATTTTTTATCATATGTAATTATTGCTTTTGCGGTAATTATTTTGGGTGTTATTTTTATTATATTTTCCGAAAATATTTTTGGTCCTAAATTAACAATAGAAGAGCATCAAACCGCCAAGGTTCTATTAGCAATTTTAATATTTAATTTAGCAACCACGTTTCTCTTTTCTATTTTTTGGTCATATACACGAGCAATAGAACATTTTGTGACTTTGGAAATAGCAAATTTGCTTAAAGTTGTTTTAGGACCCGCAGTTACTATTCCCTTGCTTCTTTTGGGATTTGGCAGTGTAGGATTTGTTGCTGGTACAACCGCAATCACTACATTAATTGAAATCTCTGTGATGATATATGCTATTAAAAAAGGGCGAATTACTTTCAAATTTAATTATTTCGACAAAGTTTTATTAAAAGAAATTGTCGTTTACTCATTGTTTATTTTTGGTTTTCAATTATTAGATCAAATTAATAATGGTGTTGATAATTTAATACTCGGATGGACGGGAGGAACCGAAGTTGTTTCTATATATGCAGTGGGAGCAACAATTGCATATGTTATTTTATCCTTACCAAATGGAATAAAAGGGGTTATAGTTCCAGAAATCAATAAAATTTCTTCTAACGATGAAAATAAATTAGAAAAAATTAGTTTATTGCAAACTCGTTATGGAAGAATAATATTTATGATTTTAGCGTTAGTACTTTTAGGTTTTGTACTTTTAGGTTTACCATTTCTTGATTTATGGGCTGGTGTTGGATTTAGTGATTCATATCTAATCGTAATTTTGTTGGTTTTAGCTAGGTTAATTAATTACTCATTGGTAGTTAGTTCCGAATTTATTAGAGCGGAGAATAGACACAAAACTAGACTTACCATCTATGCCATAACGATATTACTCAATGTAATAGTTTCTATTCCGCTGGCAATTTGGCTGGGACCAGTTGGTGCTGCTATAGGTACTGCTTTCACATACACTATTTATACAATATTTCTATATTTTTACTATATTCGTAAAATAGGGTTGAATTTAAACATCTTGTTGAAGCAACTTATAAAAATGGCAGTAATTTATGTTCTTGTATTTACACCATTTTATGTTGCAACCTTCTTTGTGCAAATGAAAAACATAATGATTTTTTTAGCAATTGGTGGAGGATTTACTTCAATATTTTTAATAGTAAATTATTTATTTGTTATGAATGAATATGAACGCGGAATAATCAAAACTCTACTTAGAATAAAAAGGAAAACACACTCACAATCTTAATTTAGAAAAAAGAGTTGTTTTAAAAAGATTATATTTATTTAACATCAGAAAATAGCAATATGTAGAAAATTCCAGCAGATAAAAATTAACAGAAGTTATTTTCTCCATGTTTTAATATTAATGATCTGAGCGTAACTTTGAATAATTTTAACTACTTTAGTGGAAACATTTAAAGTTTGATAATCTTTATTAAATGTTATTTTTTCATTTTTTAAAGCTAACGCTAAATTAATTGATTGTATAATATTTTTTGTAGTAATTCCGCCGATAATGATACTTCCGAAATCTAGCGCTTCAGGTCTTTCAGTTGAAGTTCTAATGAGAATTCCAGGAAAATTAAGCATTGCGCTTTCCTCACTTAAAGTTCCAGAATCACTTAGCACACAAAACGATTCTTTTTGTAATTTATTATAGTCAAAAAAGCCTAATGGTTTCATTTGTTTTACAAGAGGATGGAATATGAAGTTTCGTTTTTCAATCCATTTTTTGCTACGCGGGTGCACCGAATAAATAACTGGTAGTTGATATTTTTCTGCGATGTCATTAATTGCAGTCATTAAGTTGTAGAAGTTATGTTCTAGGTCAATATTCTCTTCACGATGACATGAAACAAGGATATATTTACCTCTTTCTAATTTAAGTTCCGATAGTATTTTACTTTTTTCGATGTTTTCCGCATACATATGAATGACTTCAGCCATTGGAGAACCAGTTACGAAAATAGTTTTTGGATCAATACCTTCTTCAATAAGATAAAGGCGACTATTTTCTGTGTAAGGCAAGTTAATATCAGCTATACTGTCTACAATTCGTCGATTAATCATTTCGCTAACATTCCAGTCCCAGCAACGATTGCCAGCTTCCATATGGAAAATAGGTACCTTTAATCTTTTTGCGGAGATAGCAGCTAAGGCACTGTTAGTATCGCCAAGAATTAAAACCGCATCAGGCTTTTCTTTAGCAATAACCTTGAATGACTTGGCAATAATATTACCCATTGTTTCCCCCAAATCTATATCTGCAACTTCTAGAAAATAATCTGGTTTTCTTATGCCTAAGTCATTAAAAAAAATTTCATTTAGTTCATAATCATAGTTTTGGCCAGTATTAACCAAAATATGATTGAATACTTCGTCAGCCTTCTTAATAACAGCTGATAAACGAATGATTTCAGGTCTTGTTCCTAAAATAGTCATTAATTTTAATTTTGACATAATCTATACCTCCTCATAAATTGTATCGGGATTATTTTTATCAAAAGGCTCATTACTCCATATAATCACAACCATATCAATTTCACCGATATTTTCAATGTTATGGGTATAGCCAGGCGGAATATCTAAAACTTGAAGTTTATCGCTATTTACTTGATATTCAATCGTCTCATCAGTGTGCACCTTACGAAAACGAATAATTCCTTTTCCACATACAACCAGAAACTTTTCAATTTTGCTATGATGCCAATGGTTACCTTTTGTAACGCCAGGTTTAATAACGTTAATTGAAAGCTGGCCACAATCATTTGTCCTAAGAAATTCAGTAAAAGATCCGCGATTATCTATTGTCATTTTTAAATCATATATAAGTTTTTCTTTTGGTAAATAACTTACATAATTAGAATATAATTTTTTTTGGAAGTCATCATCTAATTTAGGAATACTTAAGTTTTGTCTGCTATGTTTAAAGGAGTAGAGAAGATCTACAATATAACCAAGTTTTACTCTGTAAACAGGTGTGATTTGCCTAAACTTTTGGGATTTCGAGTCATTTTTATCCAATAAACCAATCAATGCATTAACAACGTCATCAATATAAACAAGCTGAATATCTTGGTTTGAATCATTAATAACAATTGGTAAATCACGCGCGATGTTATACGAAAAAGTAGCAACAGCGCTATTGTAGTTAGGTTTTGCCCATTTGCCAAAAACATTATCAAGACGGAAAATGTATATTTTGTTTCCTGTTTCTTTTTCATAATCAAACATTAAATCTTCAGCAGCTTTTTTACTGATGCCATAAGGATTATTAATCGCAACTTTTGTGGAAGAAGAAATCATTATTGGTGATTTGTTATTATGTTTTTTAAGGTTATTTAAAAGTACAGACGTAAAAACATAATTACCTTCCATAAATTCTTTTTCATCCTTTGGTCTATTAACTCCCGCGAGATGAAAAACAAAGTCACACTCTTTGGTGAATTTATCTAAGTCTTCTAAAGAGGAATCTATGTCATACGAAAAAATAGTGTAGTTATTATTTTCTTTTAATCGTTCAATTAAATTCTGAGCAATAAAACCCTTGGAGCCAGTAACCAGTATTTTCATTATTTAAATATATCCAACTTCATTAATAATATTTTCATTTCTTTTACATTTAATCTTGTAGTATTGTGTGAATGATACGCATCCTTTATAAAATTTTGTTCAACGCCCTTTTCAATATATTTTTCATAGTTCAAATTACGATTATCCGAAGGTATTTTATAAAAGTTTGGCAATTCAATAGCTTTCGCCATTTCCTCTTGTGTCACTAATACCTCGTAAAGTTTTTCACCATGCCTTGTTCCAATTAAAACGGGATTTTGCTTAACACTCTTTAATTCAAGTATTGCTCTTGCTAGAGTATCAATTGTGGCAGCGGGGGCTTTGTGCACGAATAAATCTCCTTGTTTACCATGTTTAAAAGCATACAAAACAAGATCTACCGCATCATCAATTGTCATCATAAATCGTGTCATATTAGGATTAGTGATAGTAATAGGTTTTCCTGCTTTAATTTGATCGAGAAACAACGGTATTACAGAACCACGCGTTGCCATAACGTTACCATATCTTGTAAGGCATAAAATAGTATCAGTAGAACGAAGTTGTCTAGATCTAGCCACAACATTTTTTTCCATGAGAGCCTTACTCATTCCCATAGCATTAATTGGGTAGGCTGCTTTGTCAGTTGATAAGAATATTGCCTTTTTAACACCATTTTTTACAGACGCAGTGATAACATTATCGCTTCCTAAGATGTTTGTTTTGACAGCTTCAAGCGGATAAAATTCACATGAGGGAACTTGTTTTAGTGCGGCAGCGTGAAAAACATAATCAACACCAATGAAAGCTCCTTCAATGGAGTTATAGTCACGAACATCACCAAGATAAAATTTTAGTTTGTTGTTATTGAATTTTTTTCTCATATCTTCCTGTTTTTTCTCATCGCGCGAAAGAATCCTAATTTCTTTAATGTCTGAGAGTAAGAAACGTTCAACAACAGCATTTCCAAAAGAACCTGTTCCACCAGTTATTAAGAGTGTTTTATCTTTAAACATATTATTTTTCCTTCCTTATTTTTCTAATGTAATGTTTATTTTACAAACAGAAATTATTTAAAACATATCAATATCATTTTAATTATACCTAAAACTGTGTAAATCTTCGTTAAATAATTAAAAATAAAAGATATTTAACTTTAATGGTTTAGAAACTGTTAAAAATTAACTATAATATTGATAGCGCATTATTTGTAACATTATGTAAGCGAGGTAATTATGAATAAAAAAGTATATGTAGCAATTGGAGCAGACATTCTCCATCCAGGTCATATCAACATTATTAACGAAGGTGCAAAATACGGAAAAGTAATAATTGGTTTACTATCTGATGAGGCTATAGCTTCTTACAAAAGACTACCAATTTATCCTTACGATTCTAGAAAAGCAGTTTTTGGCAGTCTTAAAAATGTTTATGAAATAGTAAGGCAAGACACCCTTGACTATACCGAAAATCTAAGAAAAATAAAACCTGATTATGTTGTACATGGTGATGATTGGCGCGAAGGTGTTCAACAATTAGTCAGAGAAAAAGTAATTGAAGTATTAAAAGAATGGGGCGGGGAACTTATTGAAGTTCCCTACACTCATGGTATTAGTGCCACTAGCGCTCATGCCCAAATCACTAGAGATTTGAGAGCACCAGATTATCGTCGCGGAACATTAAAACGAATGCTCCATTTAAAACCCTTTGTGTCAGTTATGGAAGCTTCTAATGGTCTATCTGGTCTTATTGTTGAAAATACAAGTGTTATTGATAAAGAAACGGGATTACCACGTTCTTTTGATGCAATGTGGATTTCTTCGCTTTGTGACTCAACCTTTAAAGGAAAACCAGATATTGAACTTGTGGACCTAACAAGTAGATTAGTCACTATCAACGAAATCATGGAAGTGACCACTAAACCGATTATTCTAGATGGCGACACAGGCGGTAAAGAGGAACACTTTGTGTTTAATGTTAGAACATTAGAAAGATTAGGAGTTTCCGCAATTATTATTGAAGACAAAACTGGTCTTAAAAAGAATTCACTATTTGGAACTGAAGTCGAACAAACTTTAGAAGATCCAGAGGTGTTTGCCCATAAGATTAGAGCCGGAAAACAAGCTTTAACCACTCGTGATTTTTTAATTTTTGCGCGTATTGAAAGTTTAATTGCCGGAAAAGACGTCGCGGATGCGATGATGCGCGCGAAAATTTACGTTGAAGCGGGAGCGGACGGAATTATGATTCACTCTAAAGATAAATCCGGAGAAGACATTTTTGAATTTATGCGACAATTCCGCAAATATAGTAAAGATATTCCAATTATTCTTGTCCCAACTTCTTACAATCAATTTACAGAAAAAGAATTAGCGGAAAAAGGAGCGAATATTATCATCCACGCTAATCATTTACTAAGAGCAGCCTACCCCGCAATGGTAAAGGCAGCCGAAACCATCCTTGAAAATGGTCGCAGTAAAGAAGCGGATGAATTCTGTTTACCAATTAAAAAAGTATTAACACTTATTCCAGGTGGTAAATAAAATGATTGATACAAAAGCGTTCTATGATTATTTATCAAGTAAAGACATTGACACATTTTTTGGAGTACCCGATTCTTTGCTTAAAGATATTTGTGCATATATCACACAAAATGCACCAAGTGAAAAACATATTATTACCGCTAATGAAGGTAATGCTGTTGCCCTTGCTTGTGGGAATTATTTAGCAACAGGAAAAATAGCAATGGTTTACTTACAAAATAGTGGCTTAGGTAATATTGTTAATCCGCTTATTTCTCTAGCAGACGAAGATGTTTACAATATTCCAGTATTATTTATGGTGGGGTGGAGAGGTGAACCAGGAACACATGATGAGCCCCAACATAAAAAACAAGGAAAAATTACACTGAGTACTCTTGAAACACTCGGAGTAAAAACATTTATACTTGAAGAAAATTATAAGCCAATTGTTGATGAAGCAGTTAAGTATATGAAAAAAACACTTAAACCAGCGGCCATCGTTGTTCGAAAAGGAACATTTAGTAAAGTTAAATTAGAACTCCCACTAGACTCTTTTTCAATGTCACGGGAAGAGGCCTTAAAAGCAATGATGAAACACATTGATGATAAAAGTGTCATAGTGAGTACAACTGGAAAAACAAGTCGCGAAGTATTTGAAATAAGAGTTAAAAATAATGATTCACACGAAAGAGACTTCTTGACTGTTGGATCAATGGGCCACACCGCATCAATTGCGCTTGGTATTGCTTTAGCCAGCAAAAAGCGTGTATTTTGCATTGATGGTGATGGTTCTATGCTCATGCATTTAGGTGGGTTAGGGGTTGCAGCAGTTAACGCTCCTAAAAACTTTAGATATATTGTTATTAATAATGGAGCGCATGAATCAGTGGGTGGGCAACCCACAGTAGCGTTCTCGCTAAACTTTAAAAAGATTTTGGAAGGTCTAGGCTTTAGTAAAGTTTATGAAGTTAAGACATTAGAAGACATTGAGAAAGATTTTCCAAAGTTTAAGCGTAAAAATAAAGCAGCTTTAGTAGTGTATGTTAATCAAGGAAGCCGTGATGATTTAGGGCGTCCAACAACGACTCCAGCCCAAAATAAAGAGTCATTAATGAAGTTTTTAAGGAGAAGCCGTAAATAAAATGAAAGCATTCATATTTAATAGTGGTATAGGATCCCGCTTAGGCGACTTAACAAAAGACAAACCCAAAGCGCTGGTTGAATTAAAAAACGGAGAAACTATTTTAGGACGACAACTTCGTATCCTGCGAAGTGTAGGAATTAAGCATATTGTCATTTCGACAGGGTATAAAGCAGAAATGATTAAAGATTATTGTAGAAAAGAGTTTCCAGAATTAGATTTTACTTTTGTGCATAATCCAAAGTTTGACACTACCAATAGTATTTACACAATGTTCTTAGCGGAAAATACATTTCAAGATCATTTTCTTATAATGCATGGCGATCTAGTATTTGATGAAAAAATAGTTGAAAAACTTTTAGTAGAAAAACATCGTGATTTAGCATGCATCAATACTAATATTCCAAAACCTCTTAAAGATTTTAAAGGAAGAGTTAGGAATGGTAAACTCCATCGGATTTCGGTTGATATTTTTGGGGAAAATGATTATGCTTTGCAACCGTTATATAAGTTGAGTTTTGCCGCGATTAGCCAATGGATGCTTCAAATCAAGGATTTAGTTCGCGCAAATGTTGTTAATGTTTATGCCGAAAATGCTTTTAATAATGCATTACCACTTCTAGATGTACGCGTCGTTGATTATAAAGATAATTTTATTGAAGAAATTGATACATTAGATGATTATGATAGAGTAAGCGATGCTGTAAGATTATTTGATTACGCAAATCAAAAAGTTTATAACGGAGATTACTTAGTTAGATTGGATGAAGTATTTAAAAAACATGATTTTAAGAGACCATTTATTGTATATAACGCTGCTGCTTATAAAAGCCCAGAGTATCCTAAGTTTATTAAAAGATATGAAACAATAATGTTTGATGATTATTCTCCTAATCCAAAGTATGAAGAAATAATGCCTGGAATTAAACTGTTTAAAGAAAATAAATGCGATGTTATTGTTGCTATTGGTGGTGGTTCAACGTTAGACGTAGCAAAAGCAATAAAGTTATTTTCTAAACTAAATCCAAACATTGATTTTTTAAAACAAACACCAGTGTATGTTAATACTCCGCTTATTGCTATTCCCACAACAGCAGGAACTGGTAGCGAAACAACGCGATACGCTGTAATCTACGCAAGTGGTGAAAAACAATCGTTAACACATGATTGTATTTTTCCAGATATCACGATAATTGATCCTACTTTTCTTCGCGGCTTGCCTGAATATCACCGGAGATCATCATTGCTTGACGCACTTTGTCAAGCAATTGAAAGTTATTGGTCAAAAGGCGCAACCAAACAGACCCGTGAATTTAGTGCGAGAGCGATTCACTTATTTAGGTATACTTATAAACACTATTTAGAAGGTCATCCGTTTGTGGACGATAGAATTATGAAAATTGCCTACTTAGCAGGTCAGGCAATTAACATTACCGCTACAACAGCACCACATGCAATGAGTTATAAACTGACCTCCTTAACTGGTATTGCCCATGGTCACGCTGTTAGTGTTACACTTCCTTACACCTATAAATATATGTTTGACAATATGGAAGTGGAAAAAGATAAAAATTTGGCTCAAACATTTGCCAATCTTGCGAAAATTTTTGAAACTGATGAAACAAAACTATTTGAATTATTAAGAACTATCTTTGATGAATTTGAATTGGAAAAACCAAAGGTTACCGAAAAACAACTTATGGAATTGATTAATGATGTGAATACAGAAAGGTTGCAGAATAATCCCGTTTTTCTCGATAAAGAAGCAATTTCAGAAATATATAGGAGCTCACTCACAGTAGTGTAAATAGCAAAGAATGATAACGTATGTTAAAATGACAGCGCGATCTGTGGATTCAATGAATTATGTATAGACCTATTAAAAGAACAATGGACTTTGTATTATCGCTACTAGCAATCATAATGCTGAGCCCTATTTTTGTTGTTATTTCCATTTTAGTAAGAATAAATCTTGGAGCCCCTGTTCTTTTTAAACAAAAGCGAGCGGGAAGATATAATAAAATATTTACCTTATACAAATTTAGATCAATGCGAACTGTATATGACGAAAACGGAGAATTGTTGCCTGATGAACAAAGATTAACGAAGCTAGGTCTTTTTTTACGCAAAACAAGTCTTGATGAATTGCCCCAACTATTTAATATTTTGTTTGGTCATATGACAATAATAGGGCCACGCCCAAGAGTTATTTTTGAGACAATGTTAATGAAAGACACAAAATATGTGTACAGGATGGCCATTAAACCAGGATTGAGTAGTTGGTCGGTGATTCATGGAAGAAACAATATGAGAATTGATCAAGCTTTGGCTTATGATTTTGAGCATGTGGTTAAATTTTCATTTTGGTTAGATTTAAAAATATTTTTTAAGACGATAGGGATTGTTTTGAAAAGGACAGGTATTAACACCGATGGTTATGTGACCACTAAGCCTATCAGTGAATTTTTGATTGAAAATAATTTAAAGACACCTGCTGAAATTACAGAAATAAAAAAAGAGTCATTTGATGTTGAGGCATCAAATTTAAAATATATACCGATGAATATATCTAAAGAAGAATTTAAAGCAAAACGTCGTGAAATCCAAAAAAATCGCAAATCATATACTCCTAGCAAAATTGTAACTTGGGATTAAATGATGTATTTAAATTTTATTTTTATAAAAAATAAAGAAAACGCTAATGCTTATAGTATTCTTTTACTTTATAGTATAATGGTTGTGAATCCAAATTTTTAAGGAGGATTTCTTATGGCAGAAAAATTAAGAGACTACTTCGTAATCTTAGTGCTAGATGATATTACTTCACTTAAAGTAAGAACTTTAAAATTAACCGACAAAGATTTTAAAGTACCATATCGCAATTTCTATCCACATATTAACCTAGGCCGTTTTTTAGAAGCCGAAAAAAGCGTCGTGGTTAAAGCAATGAAGAAAGTATCAAAATTATTAAATTCTTTTGAAATAGATATTAACAATGTTGAAATGTTAACTGAATACCTTATGGTTTTAACTTTCGCTGATAACGAAAAATTAAAATTTGTCCATCGCAAACTACATGATTTAGTGCCATATAAATCCGACGAGTGGACTAATCCTGACTCAGGAAAATATGTCCCACATATTTCAATTTATTACAATCCAGGCGAAGATGTGCGTGAGATGCATAAACACTACTTAAATATTTTCAAGCCTTTCAAGGGTAGAGTTGTCGCTATTGAACTTAGTGAATATGATGGCCAAAGCTTCCGTGTATCTCATCGATACGAATTGAAAAAGAGATTATTTTAATGATTAGTGATGATGTCATTAAAAAAGTAATAAAATTTCGAGATGACCGCGACTGGCGGCAATTTCATAATGGCAAAGATTTAGCAATTTCCCTTAATCTCGAAGCAAGTGAACTTCTAGAAATTTTTCAATGGTCGGGCGCTGATTTATCAGTTCCTGAGAAAATTGAAGCGATGAAAGAAGAACTCGCTGACATCATGATGTACACTATTCTTTTTGCGGATAGATACAATATTGATCTAAATGAAGCCCTAGAAAAGAAGTTAGAAAAGAATAACAATAAGTATCCTGTAAGCGCTGCTAAGGGCAAAAAAGATAAATATACTGAACTTAAAGATGTCAAAAAATAAAACACTTTTTAAAATATTAGCAATCTTACTTCTCATCATAGGCATCGTTTTAATTGTGTTTGGTTTTATTGATATTGTTAAAGTGACTACATTTAACAAAAATCTATTACCAGGCGAAGAACCAAGAGCGGCAAACTTACTTTATCCCTTATTAGCAACCCCCTGTATGTTTGGCGGTGTGTTTCTCTTCGCGTTAGGTTTTGGAAAGAGTAAACAGCATGTCTAAACCGCATAAAAGAAAACAAGCAAAATCTAAAATATATAGAGTAAGTGAAAATAGCGAACTTCTTACGTTTCTTTTAACAATTCCTGGATATTCGCGAAATAATATTAAAAGTTTACTTTCTCGTAAACAAGTTTTAGTCAACGATGTTCCTATTAGTCAATTTAATTTTGGTGTTTATAAAGGCGATGAAATCAAGATTACACCCTACATGAATAAAAAGATGACCGCGACTAAAGGAAGTCGCTTAAAAGTAATATATGAAGATGATGAAATAATCGTTATTGATAAACCAAGTGGCTTACTTACAATTGCCAGTGATAAAGAAAAAAGACATACGGCTTATCGTCTTGTTAATGAACATGTTCAATCAAGTAATAAGAATGCTAGAGTCTTTATTGTTCATCGCTTAGACCAAGATACCAGTGGGGTAGTAATGTTTGCTAAAAGTCATGAATTAGCAAACGCTTTTCAACAAGATTGGAATAATATCGTGGCAAAACGCGGCTATTATGCCATTATTAAAGGATCACCCGCCGAAGAAAAAGGGATAATTAAATCGTTCTTGTACAAATCAAAATCAAATGAAATGTATAGTGGTCATCGAACTAAAACAGGCAAATTTGCAGAAACCCATTACAAAGTAATTAAAAAAGGTGAAACATACTCTTTAGTGGACATCAATATATTAACTGGTCGCAAAAATCAAATTAGAGTTCACTTAAAAGATTTAGGATTTCCGCTTGTAGGTGATAACAAATATGGTGGCGAAAAATCGCCAATTCAAAGACTCTGTCTCCATGCCTACGAACTTAATGTAATGCACCCGTTCACGAAAAAAATACTTGTCTTTAAAGCAAAAACACCAAAAGAATTCGAAATATTATTAAAAAGCGTGTAAAATAACATAGAATGTTATAATGATTAAGCGGGCGAGGTATTTGTATGAAAAAAAAAGCAAGACAAGATGGCGTGGCACTTATCACATTATGGAAAATGTTTCTTAAAAACGTATTCTCCGTTTTTTATTTTATGATTGTGGGTTTAATACTAGCAGTTATATATACACAATTTTTAGTGAAACCATCGTTTGTAGCAACTGGTAATATTGAAAATGTTGGAGCAGTAAACACGGCCTTAATGCAAACTATGCCAATGATTGCGAAGGAGCAACAAACTCTTGAAAAAGTAGTGGAAAAAATGAATGTCCCAGTTGTAGAACAAGCAAAAAAAATTGAAGAAATTAACACAAAATTAGTTGTTAATAATTATTCCGCGACAACATTAAAAGTTACTATTTCATACAAAAGCACCGCAAAAAACGAAGCTGAACTTGTTGTCAATTGCGTAATAGAAGTCTCGATTGAACGTTTTATTGAACGAAATCCGGCATTGGAAGATAAGGTTAAAAAGCAAAGTAATCCAATTGTAGCGCGTCCAACTGGTTTATCGAATAGAGCAATATATATAGGATTTATTGGATTAGGTGTAGTATTTGGTGCTGTAGTTGGTATTGCGGGTGATTTAATTAATCGACATATTTTGTTTGCCGAAGATTTAAAAGAGTATGGTGTTCCTTGTAACGTAATTAATTTAAATCAAAAAAAGGGTGATGTTATTCCCCCACTTGAAACAGAGGAATTTTTAAAAGGAACTATAGTTTTACAAGATCAACTAGAGGGAGTGATTAGAGACAAAAAAGCAAGGGTAATTGGAGTAGCTAATTTGGGGTATGATACTTACGAAGTTTTAAGTGCAGTACTGGCGGAGAATCTATCAAAAGTTGGACTTAAAACTTTAGTTATAGATTTAGATTTAGAACATCCAAGAATACATGCTTTCTATAATGTTGACACCGCGATAAATATAACCAACATTCTAAATGACGAAGTTATTAAACCCCTTAAAATCAAAAATAATTTAGAAGTGTTACCCACTACCACATATGCTTATCCCGCTCATTTTTTGAAAGATGAAAGATTACATAAATTAATTAGAGAAAATGCACTTAAATATGATTATGTGTTTGTTAATATTCCAATCGTGGATTATTATGCTCCTATCTTATTTAATTTTGATTTAATTGATATGTTGCTTATCAACACTTCTTTTGAAGGCACGAAGATGAAAAAATTAGATGCGTATATTGAAAACCTCGAAATAGAACATCGCAGTAAATTATTCCTTAATGGTATCGATAGTCGCGCTAAACGGGATTTTACAAAAATTAAAGAAAAGATAAAAGCTTTATTCAAACGCAAAAATAAAAAGGACGAGTAAGCTCATCCTCTTCTTAGTAATTTATTAATTTTATTGATACTTTTTTAATATTTCTACTGCTGTTTTTAATGTGTCCATGGGAACACATAAGCTGAGTCTTACATATTTATCGAACTTTTCACCAAAAGCGATACCTGGTACCACGAGTAAATTATGTTCTTCTAATAATTTATTAGCGAACTCTGTACTTGTTGACTTTGTTTCACTAATATTCATAAAGTAATAGAAAGCACCATCAGGTAAGGTGCCACTGAATAGTGGTAATTTATTAATTTCTTCATGTAAGAATAAAGCTCTTTCTTTTAATTCATTGTTATATGGAATTAGAAACATTGGTTTATTAGTTAAGGCGGCAACTGCTCCTTTTTGAATAAAAGTTGCGGTATTTGTGTGAATGCTTTGGTTAACTAGGTTCATTTTATGCACTAACGCTTTATTACTTAGCGCATAACCTAATCGAAAGCCAGTCATGGCATAAGTTTTACTAAAGCCATTAACGACAACGAGTTGATCTTTAATAAGCGGGAATTCGCCAAAAGAATGGAAGGCTTTCCCACTGAAGTTAAGTTTGTCATAAATTTCATCACTTAGTAAATAAATCTTATTTTGGAATACTAAATTAACAATTTTCATTGTTTCTTGGAATGATAAGATTTGACCAGTGGGGTTATTTGGATAATTAACAATTAATAATTTTGTTTTCTTTGTAATCTTTTCTTTTAATTTTTCAATTGGAAAAGTAAAGTCTTTATTAAGCGCTAGTTTAATAATCTTAGCTTTTGGTTCCGCGAGTTTAATCATTGCGGGATAACTAACGTAATACGGCGCGATAATAATAACTTCGTCGCCTGGTTCAAGAATACTCGCTAGCGCTGCGTGAATCGCCGCTTTTGCGCCTGGAAAAATAATAACTTCATCTGCAGTGTAATGTTTATTTTCTTTAGCGATTAAAGTTCTTAATTCATATAAACCTTGCGGCGTGGAATACTTTGTATAACCTTCATCAAGTGCTTTCTTCGTTGCGTCAATTATATATTCAGGGGTGGCAAAGTCAGGTTCACCGACGGCAAGCGAAATAATCTTCTCACCTTCCGCTTCTTTTTGTCTTGCTTTTTCACCGAGTAAAAGGGTCGGACTTTCTTTTATTTCCGGACTAAATAACATAAATAACACCTCTTTTCTCTACAATTTTACCATATTTCACTCATTTTTAGATAAAAAATGACATTATATGGTAAATTATTAAATATAGGAAGAGGGGATTAATTAATGAAGACATTTCACTTTAATGATGACTATGCGCTTATTTGTTTTGACGATATAAATGTTAATGATCCTTTCTTAATTCTTAACTCTAAAAGTTTTGAAAAAGTGTTTCGAAGTTATCATCGCACTTTAAAAGATGAACAAAGTGTTTTACTTATGCCGCTTATCAAATTAACGGCGACTGATTTATTAGAATTTTATAAACTTCTTTTTAAGTATGAACTTAGTACAGTTTTAAGACGGATGCCAAAAGTGACCAAGGAACACGTCTTACCCATATATGAATTAACGGAAAACTTCTATGACTATTGGCGAAAATTTGAAAGATTTGGCTTACTTAATGCTTATAAGGAAGATACATCTCGCACGAAAGTTGATGATTTACTAAAGGTAAGTAACGACTTCAACCATCAAATTATTACAATATACCGAACCATTAGTCAAAAACTTTTAGGGGAACACTTCCACGTCTATCGGCAATTACCCGCGGGGATTAGTGCGAATATGCTCTATACTTATCACACTTTTGATAAACGTTTGAAAGAGTATAAGCTTTTGAATAATATTCCAGTGGCAACAAAGATAGTTATTCATCCACCCTTTATTATTAATTCAAAGAGTAATGTAAGACGCGGCACTTTTACACCCTTAACTTATTCTTATAATCCAATCAATCACCTTAAGATTAATAAAAGTAGTTTTATTGCTTTTCCATTATGGGTGGGACCACTTCTAGCGTATGTTTATATTCATATTGATTTCTTACATCACGGGATTGCGCTATCTAATCTTTTTGAAATCGCTGATTATCAAAAGATAAAAGATCAAAAACCAAACTTAATATATATCTATGGTGTTGAAGATACTTTGTATGATTCGAAGTTTTATCATGATAATAAAAACGATATCTATTTAGGATTTGTGTGTAAGAGTGAAGAAAATGATTACTTTGGTTATCTTAAAAAGATGTTACTTACCCTTCATAACTTATATATGATTAATCACGATAGTTTGCCACTGCATGGAGCGATGGTTGAAATTACCCTTCGCACAAATGCTAAGAAAAGAGTTGTGATTGTCGGTGATAGCGGAGCGGGGAAAAGCGAAACACTAGAAGCTCTCCGTCAAATTGCAAGTGATGATATTAAAGATATCAAAGTTGTCTTTGATGATATGGGTACCCTTAGTATTAATGAAAACAAAGAAATTGTCGCTAGCGGGACGGAAATCGGCGCATTTGTAAGACTTGACGACTTAGAACAAGGTTTTGCTTATGAAGTGATGGACCGCGCCTTATTTTTAAATCCTTCCCAAGTTAACGCCCGCGTTGTTATTCCCCTAAGTAGATACTCCTTTGTGATTGAAAAGCATCCAGTTGATCTTTTCTTATACGCTAATAATTATGAAAATAAAGATGGTATTAAAGTATTTGATAAATATGATGATGCGCTCGCCGTCTTTAAAAAAGGAATGCGGAGAGCTAAGGGGACCACCGCTGAAGTTGGGATGACTCAATCTTACTTTGCTAACCCATTTGGGCCAATGCAATATCGCGCTAAGACGGATCGATTATTAAATAAATTCTTTAAAGCTCTGAGTGATAATAAAGTGGTGTTAGGGGAGTTATACACAAAACTAGCGCTCCATGATGAGGAAGTTAGAGGACCGGCTAATGCGGCCCTCGCGCTTCTAAAATTATTGCAAGGTTAAACATGAAAAAAGTTTATAAATATCTAGAAGAGTTTAAAAATGAACCACATTATTTAGCAAGTGTTAATGCTTTTCTTAGTGGCATCAAAGAAGAAAACATTAGTGAAGACAAGTTATTAGTGTTAATAACGCCGAACCATATTATTGAATTTGATGTGGAGTGGACGGATGACTTAGGTAAAAAACATACCGAAAAAGGATGGCGTGTCCAACATAGCAATAAACTTGGTGTCTATAAGGGCGGGATTCGTTTTAGTAATACAGTTACGCTTGATATTTTAAAAGCACTAGCGTTTGAACAAACATTAAAAAATAGTTTAACTGGACTACCACTTGGGGGCGCGAAAGGCGGTTCCACCTTTGATCCAACACATAAGAGTGAAAACGAAATCAAACGTTTTATTAAAGCATTTATGGAAAAGTTGAGTCCTATTCTTGGTAGTAATGTTGATGTACCCGCTGGTGATTTAGGGGTCGGCCAAAAAGAAGTAACACTCATGCAAAAGGAATATGAACGAGTATTAAATACGAAAGATATAACTTTCACGAGTAAACTCATCAATTACGGTGGTAGTTATTTACGTAGCGAGGCGACTGGATATGGTTTATGTTACATGGTAAATGAAGCCCTTAAAAGTCGCTTTGGGACGACAATAAAGGATAAAACGCTAATTGTATCAGGAAGTGGTAATGTCGGTCTCCACGCCGCTTTTAAAGCGAGAGAATTAGGCGCTAAAGTTATTGGTGTTAGTGATATAAGCGGAACGATTTATGATGATCAAGGGATTGATTTAACATTCATTAAAGCGCTTAAAGCTAATAGAGAGTCATTTGCGAACTATTTAGTAAAACACAAACACGCTAAATATAGTCCTTACCCCAAAGCCCTTTGGGAAATAAAGGCTGACATCGTGTTACCATGCGCGACACAAGATGAAATAAACACAGAAGATATCGCAAAAATTGTAAGTAATAAACCACTTCTTATCGCCGAAGGTAGTAATCTTGGTTTAACGTTAAAAGCAGTTGAATACTTAGTAAAAAAAGAAATTTTATTTATCCCTGGGAAAGCCGCTAATAGTGGGGGAGTAGCAGTAAGTTACTTTGAAATGCTACAAAATAAAGAAGGTGTTTCTTGGAGCGAAAGTGAAGTTGACACTAGACTAAAAGATGTTATGAAAAATGTTTTTCGTCGTATCAATGAATATGCTTTAAAACATAATTACCCCTATGACTTAAAAAGAGCAGCGGATATCGTAGCGCTTTTAACTTTGTTAAAATAAATTAAAAATATAAAGAAAAACTAGGAGAGGGTCCTAGCTTTTTTGGGAGAAAGGTTATTTTTCTTTTTTATTTAATTTGATTAAGCCTTAGTTACCCAAGCGGGTAAGTAAGATGTATAACCACGAAAGGTAAATACTTTTGTATCATGGAACTTTGTATTTTCTTCACCAGTAACTTTGTTTTCAAAGTCTTGAAGGTCTTCGTTCCACACGGGAGTTCCACCTGTTTTAGTTAAATCGTAATAGCCCTTAACGGGGGTACTACCTTCCATTACTAAGTCATTAGCGCCCCCATTAGTGGAGAATTTCATAGTTCCATTAGCCGCATTCCAGAAAACATTTAAGTTTAAAGAAATGCGTGGAATTTTATAAATCCGTTCTACCGCGGCGGCGGCGGGGTGACCTTTTGTACCATCTAAGTTATAAGTATCATCAGGATTTGGTGGTCCAGGATTTTTATTATAGGCACCCGCTCTACTAGCGGCAATTGCCACCATATATGGATTTAAGGTATCCATCAAGGCTTGGCTATTACTGCCATGACTGCCGTGGTGACTAGCTTTATATAAGCTAACCTGTGGCAACGTTTCATTCCGTAATAAACTAGTTTCGCTCCCAGTTGTTAAATCACCCGCCGTAAAAAATTTAAAGTCTTGATAACAGAAAAGTAAAGCAAGGCTATTAGCGTTACCACTGCTTGTATCACTATATGCGCCAGTATTTAAGACATCCACATAAAATTCACTCGTAAAGTAATAACGGTTTGTTGCTCCATTTACTTTATTGATCGAATCAAGCGCAGTGTAATAAACGGCACCATCATTTTGTTGACGATTACGAATGAGTTGTTTGTAAGCACTACTTTCACCACCAGCGCGTCCATAATCTAAGAAACTAGTAATATGCTCAATATCGCGAACGATATACGGAATACCCTGAGTATGATCAGCGTCACCATGACTAGCAATAACCATATCAAGCCGGCCATCTTCCACCTTTTCATTAAGGAAGTCACGATTCATTTCGCCATCACACTGCCACCCCGCATCAATTAAGATTTCAATATTGCCTTTTTTAATTAAGAGCGAGTCAGCGTAAATTTTATAAGTTTCTAGGAAGTATACTTCAAGAGGACCATCGCCTTCATATCCTTTATAGAAAGGATCATCAGCGCTTGTCCCCGTACCAACTCCAGTTTGTTCTGCTACCTGATTAACAGTTAAGAATAAACTAGCTTTAACATCAGGATAATTAAGCGCGTGGACATTAACCATTGTTTGACCAGCGGCGACACCAGTGACAACACCGGTTTCACTGATAGTGGCCAAAGCAGTGTCCGTAACACTCCACACGACATCTTGCGCTGCGTCTTTTGGTAATACTTCGGCTTGTAGTGAAATAGTATCATTTACGTACGTAGTAACATCAAAAACTTGAGTGTTATCTTTTAAAATTTTAACACTTAAAGGTGTGGGGGGCACACTTACTACCTCCGAAGAGGAGCGCCTAGTGCAACCACTAAGCGCTAAGAGTACTAATAAACCAAAGGTGGCTAATCTTTTCATATTATTAAGCCTCGTTGATTAATTTAAGGTTATCAATATTAATACGATTACCAGTCCCAGCTTTAACACAAAGTGCAACACGAACATTGCTGCTAGTGTCAAGACGGACGCGGTATTTTTGTAATTCAAAGTTATTAATAGTAAATTCGCGTTCGATTTTAATCCAAGTTGCTCCATCATCAGTGGACACTTCAAACATGAGAACGGTGCCCTTTGCGTTAGTTCCGTAAATGGCACAATCAAATTCAATCATGTTAAATTCAAGATCGTTTTCTTGTAATTCAATGCGACCAGCGTTATCTTGAGCAGCGTTAGTTTGGGTACGCATTGCATAAGTACCAGTACGCTTATCTCTTTTGTCACCACCGATTAAAGTGTTTCTAAGGTACCATTGCTTTTGAGTAGGATGACCGAGAGTAACCATATCATCGTTATGTGTATATGTTGGTTTAGTGAGACTATTACCATAACCATTAGCTGAATCAGCATCCTCTAAGTCAAAGGTATGTAAAATTTCAAGAATGCTTTCATCAGTTCCAAAAACAGTAACGAGGAAGGTTCTAGTTGTTTGTCCGGCCCCTTTCTTAACGGTAGCGGTTAAAGTAACATCTTCCATAATGTCGGGGTGCGTGACTGCGCCAGTACTAGCGTTAATAATAGCACTATCTGAAGCCCATTCAACCGTCACACCCTCGTAATTTTCTAAAGTTGTTGGTAGGTTGAGAGTCGTCACTGTCGTTGGCACACAGTCAAGTACCTCTAAAGTGGCCGCGGCAATTTGAGCGGCTTGTTGTTCCGTCATTACCGCCGCCCCAAAATCAGTTGAACGAACAATTTTGAGTTGGTTGGCTGGTTTACCATAACCAAATGCACACATAACCCCAACGACATCAATCGCCGAACCAGGAGCGGTGGCTTGGAATTTTGCATTAATTGCCGCAAATTCATCAACAGTCATTAACGTTGGGTCAACGCGGAGAGTAAATTCTTGATCACCAACCATTATTTTGACGTTGTAGGCTTTAGTATAGCTTGTTGGTAAAACACTGATAACCCCCGCTTTTATTTCAACGAATGAAGCTTGGTGGGTAGCCATATCATCTAAGCTTAAGAGATTTTTATCACTAACATCAACGATATTATAGGTTAGGGCTGGAGTATGTGGCACGAAGTATTCAACATCCACTAATTCACGAGTACCGAAATAGTTTTTGAAATAACCACCAACGGTATATGATTCACCAACGGTAACAGGAAATGCATTATTATCTTGTTTATAGATATAATATCCTTCCGCGCCATTTTGGATAAAGTATTCAACCGTGCCTTCAGCGCTAACTGGCGCTGCATAAGTTACAACGCCACGGATTTTAAACGGAGTGCCGTTTTCCGTAGCAGTTGAAACAAAATCACTATGGAGACTATAATCCATATTTTCCCAGTTTTGGCCAACTGCATCTTCGACAACTTCAAGGCTAAAGACTTTTTTAACCGTGCCTTTAACTGCACTTGTGGCAGTAATATCAACAGGGCCAACCGCGATACCGCTAACTAGGCCCGTATTATCAACTTCAGCTTTACTCGTATCAGAACTAGACCAGAGTACTTCTTGGCTAGCTTCAACTGGTAAAACAGTAGCGTTAAGTTTTAGCGTCCCGCCCACACTCACGATCGTTAAATCATCCACTGAATTAATAAGAATTTCAGTTGGATCGGGAGTAACGATAACTTTAGGAGTAATCGCTAGTGATACTTGGGCTGAGAGATCGACATTAACCGTTGAGGTTGCGATAATAAAGACATTTCCTTCCCCTATCCCAGTTACTTCACCACTGTCGGTAATAGTCGCTTTAGTTGTGTCACTAGTTGCCCAAGTGACACTTTGCGGGGCGCCTTCAGGTTTAACAGTAGCACTAAAAAGGGCTGACTCATCAACAGCCAAACTGCTTGGGCCACTAATAGTGATACTAGTTGGTGCAATTGGGCCTCCGCTACTGGTTGTTGTAACAACCGATCCTTCGCTACTGCTTGTTTTACAGCCGCTTAGGAGTAAAGCTACAAGCGGAATTAATAATAATCTTCTTCGTTTCATAAACATCTCCTTTCTTATATATGTAAAAAACGAAAACATTTTTAGTTTTTCTAGTACGTTTGATTATCGTTTAGCAACCACCCCCTTTTTAAGTTACTGAAAGTGACCTAAAATATTTATATTCGCTACAGTTGTAGGGAATAGGGGGCTAAAAAGTCTCTTGGAAAAGCTTTTTAGGATCACTTTAATAATAATTAAAAATATGACAATTGTCAAATAATACAGGTGAAATTTTCTTCCAGAAAATTGGTTATATTATGGTCATATGTGTGTATTGTGTAGACTTGTAAAAAAGTAATGTTACAGTAATTCAATGTTTATTTTATTGTATGTCTACAATTAGGGCAACAGGACGTGCAATTACATTATTAGTTATTAGTGAATAATGTAGAAGAATAGTCATTTTATGTTATACTTACAAAGTAAAAAAAGAGAAAAGGTGTAAATACGTGAAGTTCTTACGATATTTAAAAGAAGTATTTATCTCAAGTTTACCCCTGCTTGCCGTTATTGTTTTAGTGGGCGGAATTATCTTTCCTGTTCAAACGAAAACTGAAATACTCCAACTAACGGTTGGTTATGTTGGGGTTGTTATTGGGCAAGCCATCTTTTTATTTGGTTTAGATTACAGTGTTTTACCAATTGGGAACTTAATTGGAAGTTCAATTGTCAAATTAAATAAATTAGCGTTTGTGTTAATGTTTGCGTTCTTATTTAGTTTACTTGCAAGTGTTGCAGAACCAGGCATTACTGTACTAGCCGCGCAAGTAGGGGGCATTCATCCACGTATTAATAGTACACTTTTCATTTGGGTTACAAGTTTTGGGATGGGGATTCTTACGGCTTTAGCGGTATATCGCTTAATTAAAGGGATTAGCATGAAAAAAATATTCTTCTTCTTTTACTTAGCGGTTATCATCATCATTTTCTTTGTTCCTGCGCAATTCCAAGCGCTTGGTTTTGACGCAAGTGGGGCGGCTACTGGGGCAATCAGTGTTCCTTTTATTCTTGCTTTAGGTGTTGGAGTTTCGCACACCGTTAGTCGCAATAAATCAACGGAAGATAGTTTTGGAATTGTTGGTATTGCAGCGATTGGACCGATTATTACAGTTTATGTCTATGGATTGATTGTTGGTAATAGTGATGTGTTAAACGTATACACTCCTGGTGAAAATAGTAATTTATTAGCTGTTATGTTAAATAACTTATTACCAGTGGCCCTTGCGGTATTCCCGCTTGTTGTTATCTTTCTAATTTTCCAAGCTTTCTTTATTAAATTACCGAGAAATAAACTTGGTCAAATTATTGTGGCATCGGTTGTCGTCTTTATTGGTTTATTTATTTTTATTGCGGCGACTGACTATGGCTTAGCGTTTGCGGGTAAGTATATTGGCGAACAATTTATGCTTAGTGAAAAATTATGGTGGATCTTATTGCCCCTAGCGTTTGTGCTGGGGTTTGCCATTACTTTAAGTGAACCAAGCGTTGTCGTCTTCTGTGAACAAGTTGATGAATTAACGAGTGGTAGTATTTCTAAAAACACCATCAAAATGGCTCTTGGTATAAGTGTAGGATTAGCTACCTTCTTCGCCGTTATTAAAACGGTGTTTGATATTAATATCTTGTGGTTTATTGTTCCTTTTTACGTAATTACCATTGGTTTAATTTATTTTACGCCCACTTTATTTGTCGGTTTGGCTTTTGACGGCGGGACCGTTAGCGCAGGCGCTATCACTAGTGCTTTTTTAACTCCAGTGACGCTTGGCGCTAGTCAAGCTTTAGGGCATACCAACATCTTAACTTCAGGATTAGGTATTTTAGCCTTTATCAGTGTGATGCCGCGGATTGTGGTTCAAGTGCTTGGTATAATTTATGATTACCGCTTAAAGAAAGCGACACCACCAGTGTATGAAGATATTAGTTACGACGCTACTAAACAAGAGGAGGCTAAAGATGACGCATAAAGAAGAATGGGTAGTGATGGTTATTATTGCCCGTCGGAAACATAAATCCGAATTAGTAAAGATGCTCTACGACCATGAAGCAGCGATGGTGCATCAAACCTACGCAAAAGGGACAGCCAAAGCTAGTTTTTTAAAGTCATTAGGCTTCACTTTAGAGCAAAATAAACTCTTTTTACTTGGGTTTGTTAAAACCAATCAAGTTCCAGCAATCTTTAGTGTATTAGAACACAAATATCAATTTAAACAACCAAACTCTGGGTTTGCCTTCACATTCCCACTGGAAAAGATTAGTTACTAGGAGGACACTTTTATGGCTGAAAATATGAAAGCATTATTTGTTATAGTAAACGCTGGCTTTAGCGAACAAATCGTTGAAGTTGCCCAGAAGCATGGCGCGCGTGGTGCTACTGTTATCCCTGCTCGTGGGACTGGTAAAAAGTTTGTCAAAGTTCTTGGTATTCAATACGAACCAGAACGCGAAATCTTATTAAGCGTAGTCGAAGATGAAATTGCTCATAAGATTGCCGCGGATGTCAAAGAAAACTATGGCAAAGCAACCCCGACAAACGGGTTATGTTTTATTTTGCCAGTTTCCGATTATTTATTTAAAGATTAGTAAAAGCAAGTTTGCTAACTATTAAGTCAAAACTTATTCTATAATGGTAATACTATGGGAAACTTTATTCGTAAATACATTGATACTGCACTCCTAGTTTTAAATGTCTTGGTCTTTGTTTTATTTACGCTCGTTTATCCTTTTGTTACTTTTGAACACACCTTTCTTAACGCCTTCTACTTTATCCTACTTAGTGCCCCCCTTATTACTTTCTTAGTACTGAGATTTTTAAAGTTTGACCCGAAGAGTGAAGCAAGTGTCTTTTATTATAGACGGGGTTTTAATTTACTTGCTTTTGTAAATAACTACTTGTTTATTATGACTGCAAAAAGTGTTTTTGCTTTAACTAAAGGAACACGCGGCCCTCTTTTTATTATTTATGTAATTTTCTTTTGCTTAATGTGGGCCATTAACGTTTTCCAAATTATTTTAGAACTTGGCTATTTAGATAAATGGTTACCAGTTCGTGAATACGCAGTTGATGAAGCACAAGAAGAAACCAAAGCCCTTGCCCGCGAAGCTCAATTTAAACGGTTTGAAGAAAAAGCAGCGACCCGCTATTTCTTTATCGGGGTAGTGGCGTTTCTTGCCATTATTTTCTTTATTTACCCGCTTGCTACTGAATATTTTACTATTCCTTTGGGCGGTGACTTCACCCAGCAACAAATACCTTTCTATACGAATGGCTATGATGACTGGTGGCATTTTATTAAGACTGGCGAATTTCCGCTGTGGGACAGCAATACCTTTTTAGGTGTTAATAACATTGGATCCAATAGTTTCTATTATTCAATGAACCCCTTCTTTTTACCCATCCTTATTTTCCCTCGGGAATTAATACCACAAGGGATTAGTATTTTAATGATTGGGAAGTTTGTATTAGCGGCTGTCACAATGCGGTTATACTTAAAATACATGGGAATTGCCGAGAAAGAAGCAAGGTTCTTCGCCATTGTCTATGCCTTTAGCGGATGGAACGCTTATTATTTATGGTTTAACCACTTTATGGAAGTAGCGGTTATTTTCCCCTTTATTTTCCTTGGCATTGAAAAGTTGATTAAGGAAAAGAAAATGTTAACGTTGATTTTATCCTTAGGACTTATGGGGTTCGCTAACTTCTTCTTTTTAATGACGGTTGGGGTCTTAGGAGTTTTATACGCCGGCTTTCGATATTTCCAAAAATTACCAAAAGTTGAACCGAGCGTTATTGGTTTAGGAATTGTTGCTTTTGCGTTAGGAATGCTTTTAAGTAGTGTTGTTCTATTCCCAAGTTTAGTAATTGCGCTTGGAAGTGATCGGGCCACGGATGCGACTTATTTAGAAAAACTTTTGAATTTATTTAAAAATGTAAGTTCATTAAGTCTCAAAGAACAAAGACGACAAATTTGGCATTTAATTACGAAATGGGAGCCTTATACTGCAGAAGGAACGCCGCCTAGTACACAATATTCCCATAAAAAGTTTTATCCGCTTATTTCTTATTATTTCCCTGTTTTAAGTAACAGAAGCGTTGCGCTACTTAATACTTCAAATTATGACAATACAATTTCAAGTTTGTTCTCCTTTAGTCCAGTAATTATATTACTAATTCCGTCTTTATTTATTTCCGCTAAAAAGAAAAAAGTAAGTCATTTTATCGCCCTTGCTTTCTTCTTGTTTGCTCTTTTTACTCCGTTTTTTTATCATGCTTTCCACGGATTTACGAAAGATTATGGGCGGTGGCAATTAATTGTTACCTTTAGTCTTATTACTTATGTAGCAATGTCCTTACCAGCCATTAAAGATGAAAAACCATATCTTCTCGATATAAGTATTATCTTTAACTTAATTATGATGGGGATTACCGCTAAAATAGCGTTCTCTTACGAGAATAAGAGTGGTTTTAGTTATATGTATCAACGCGAATACGTTATTTACTATCAAGCGCTAATGCTTTTTGTTGCTTATTTAGTACTTCGTTTAGGACGGAAGAGCCGCAATGAATATTATTTCCGTAATGCTTTTGTCTTCATTGAAATAGCGGTTATGGGCACGATTACGATGATTGGACACGGCTTTATTAGTTATGAGAATAGCGTGTCAGGCGGATATAAAAATTATCGAGATGACTTAACGACAATTCGTGAAATACAAGCTTTAGATGGTACGTATTATCGCATTTTTAACTCACGAGCGTATCGCGGCAATGATAACTTACCAATGCGTGAAAATTATAATGGTTTGTCCACTTTCCATAGTTTATATAACTTTGAATTAATGCCGTTTAATAATTGGTCAAAAATTAACTACAACAGTAAGGGTTGGAGTTTAGGCGTTTTTGAAAAGCGAAGCATGCTTAATGACTTCTTACAAATTAAATACTATATGCTTAATGACACAAATCATGTCTTACATTGGAATAATGCCGAACCAAGTGTTGCCCCTTATAAAAACATCCCTAACACTTATGAATTTATGCCTGAATTAAGTAGTGATAATCGTTTTGTTTATAAAATGAAAGAAAGTTTTACCCTTGGTTTTGGGGTGGACGCGGTTATAAGTTATGAAAGTAGATTAAGTGATGGAACATATTTAGATTTAATCGCTAAAGATCGTGTGTTTTCGCCAATTCAGAATGAAGAGTTATATTTAACAAGCGCACTCTTAAACTACGAGGACTATAATGAAGTAATACGTACTTATGGCGGTTTAACAAGCGAAGAAATTAATACCTTTCCTCATCAACATTACACACATTTAAGTGTGAATAATGGCAAATTGAAAGCGAAGGTGTATGAATTTAATGGTCCGCGTTATCCTTATGAAGCGCAAACGAGAACCTTAGGTGAAATAATTTTGCCAACACCAACCTGGGTAGCGGAAAACGGCACTGAACTCGTACCAGCCTTAATGCCAGCCGAATTAAATGGCAGTAAACACGTTATCGAATATACGAAAAGGGACGGCACTAATTTTGTGGATGATGTTAATTTATTAGGTGAACAAATTGGTGGCGAACTTATTTTGCATTTACCGCTTTCCTACTACAACAGCAGTACCCTTTACTATAATTTCCGTTATCGTGTGTTCTTATATGATGAAAATTATGAATTAATTACTTTTGATGATCACCATACGTTACCAAGTTCATGGACCGACTGGAAAGCATTACGTAGTTTCCATTCGCCTAAAGCTGTTTCTAAAATTACGCTCGTGCCAATTGGCAGTCGAGTTACTCCGCCGCGGACTCATGAATTATTCATGTATTCACAAGCGACACTTGATACTATTCGCCAAACGTCAATTGATAATTCTTTAACTGATGTTAAAGTTACAACGAATAAAGCAACCTTTAAAACAAACTTTCCCACTCGTAAGTTTGTCATCACAACGATTCCTTACGACAAGGGATGGAGTGTTGTAAATGAAAACAAAATAAAAATACCCGTCTATCGGGTCCAAGGCGGGTTTGTTGGTTTTGTAAGTAATAGTGGCGAAATGAGTTACACAATGTCCTTCCGACCACAATATTTCAATATGGGCTTAATGCTTACATTTAGTGCTGGATTAGTAACGTTATTACTTGAGTTAAACGTCTACTTCTTTAAAAAATATAAAAAGACCAAAAAAGAAAACGCTACCGTTTAAGATAAGCGTTGTATAAAACATTTTTGGAAACATTATAGAGCAAGGCAACAACACTAGTTGCCTTTTTAACACTCATATTTTCCTTAGTAATTAAGAGTTCAACCTTATCAAGTAATTCTTCTAAATCACTATTTTTCTCACCAGTATTGCCTTCAATAACTAAAACAATTTCTCCTTTTAAATCAAGGAGCGGATTATCATTAAACTTAGCTAAAGTTGTATAGATATATTCCTCGTGTAGTTTACTTAATTCACGGGCAATTACAAGCTTTCTGTCGGCAAAAACGCTGTAAATCGTTGATATTGTCTTTATAACACGATGCGGAGCTTCATAGATTATTAGTGTGTCCTTATAATTTTTATAGCGTTCTAAAGTATTAATAACTTCTTTATTGTTGCCTTTTAAAAATCCAATGAAAGTAAAGGTGCCAGCATTAAGCCCGCTGCCAATAAGTGCAGGCAAAAGGGCGCTTGGTCCGTTTACAACACTGACATTAAAATTATTCTCAATCAGTGTTTTTACAAGGGGGTGACCAGGGTCACTAATAAGGGGGTAGCCTGCATCACTAATAAAGGCGCCAGTCTCGCCCTCTTTTAATTTGTTAATGATTAAATCTAATCTGTTTTGCTCGTTAAATTTGTGAACACTAACAAGTTGTTTTTTAATACCAAAATGATTTAAAAGAACACTACTTGTTCGCGTGTCTTCCGCACATATAAAATCAACACTTTGAAGCACTTTAATCGCTCGCGGCGAAAACTCTTCTAAATTACCAATGGGAGTGGCCACTAAATAAAAGGGAGTACCACTAAACGATTTATTTCTTTTCATATTTAACTTTATAATCCCTTTTTAATTCATCTAAGGGCAAAATCACAAAGCCGCCTTCATAATCAAGGCGCACGGTTCTATTTACGACATTAAAAGATGTTAGTTGATAAAGAGTGTCACTCCGCGTAAAAGTTGAACCAATATTTGGGAAGTCTTTTTTCGATTCTGTGTAATAATCATCTTCATATTTTAAACAACAAAGTAATTTGCCACAGTGGCCACTTAACTTAGGAATATTGAGTGGTAGCATTTGGTTTTTAGCTCTGTTGATCGAAATGCCATCAAATTCTTGCAGGAAAGTGTGACAACAAAGCGGGAACCCACATTGACCTAATCCCCCCACAAGTTTGGCGCGATCCCTACTTCCAATTTGGCGAAGTTCAACCCGTGTTTTTAAGTGTGAACCAAGGATTTTAACGAGTTCGCGAAAGTCAACTCGTTCTTCAGCGGCATAAGTAATATGAATTTTGGTGCGATCAAAAGTATATTCAGACGTTAGTAGCGTCATTTTAAGATCAAGGCGTTCCACTTGTGTTTGACAAAAAGCCATGGCTAGCGCGGCATCTTTTATATTATCTTCATGTTGGCGAAGTTCGTGCTCATTAGCGCGTCTAATAATATCTTTTAATTCCAAAGAACTACTATATTTGTCAATGCTTTGCGGCGGGGCCACTACTTTAGCAACCGCTACGCCTTGACTGCTTTCGACTAATACATGATCACCCACTTCTAAAGTATTATCTTCAGTTCCAAAACAGTAAGATTTACCACCTTCGTTGTAAGTAATGCTTATAAAGTAACGTTCATTATTTTCAGTCATTAGATGTTTCCTTTATCATTGAGATTAATAATTCATCGACGAGTAAGCCAGTATTGACATAATCATCAACTTTCTTACTTATTTCATAAGTAGTAACAATAAGCGGCAGTGGATTAATAATAGTCTTTGCAAGCTTTACCACAAGGGTATCATAACTTTTAAAAAGCCGCTCATGACCTATACTATAGTTTACAACATCTTTAAAGAAAAGCGCAAAGTAGGTGAAAACGCGCTTAATTAAAAAGCGATCACGAAGCGGAGTTATTAATTCGTGAGCTTTTAAGTATCCTTTGCGTGGATCTTCGCTAAACGCTTCTAAAGTGGCGATTACCGCAGTTTTATACTCTGGATAACGCTCAGACTTTGCTTCTTCCTCAATTAAACTAGGAATATTGTAAAAAGGAACTAACATTTCAATGTCTTCTTGGGTGATATCAAGTGATTCACAAAGTTTTAATAAAATATCGCGCTTTATAAGTTGTAATGAAATAATTTGGCTTCGGCTTTTGATAGTGGGAATAACGTTGTGCAAGTTATTCGTAGTTAAAAAGGCATATACTTTACCCGCGGGCTCTTCTAAAAACTTTAAAAGGGCGTTAGTAGCCTCAATTGTCATATTTTCAACGTTATGTGTGACATAAATTAAAACACCTTTATGCTCAACGCTTGTCATGTTAAAAGCTTTTTCAAGCGCTAGCACACTTTCTTTTTTAATGCTTGACTCAGCGCCATCAAAAAAGAAAAAGTCAGTGTAATTACCTTCTTCGAAGCGATGACATGATAAACATTTGTCGCATGCAAAAGGATTAGGATTATCACAAACTAAACTTTTGGCTAAGTAAAAAGCAACTTCTTTTAAAGGAGTGCCCGGTTCACCATCAAGTAAATAAGCGTGACTTAAATTGTTGTTTTTTAAAGCATTTCCAAATGTTTGGAAAAGAATAGGTTGAAAATCTTGTAAGTAACTATAAATGGTCATTTCTGGGGGAGATATTCTAAAATAACTTTTAGTGTATCTTCATAAACTTTCTCAAAACTTTGACTCGCGTCAATTATACGATAACGATTTTTATATTTTTTACTTAACTCTAAGTAGGCATTTCGGACTTTAATATAGAAATTACGTTCTTCTAAATCTAACCGATTAACTTCCCGATGTTTATTAGCTTTAATTCGTTCAAAACCAATCTTTGGCTCTAAATCAAACAAAAGCGTTAAATTTGGAAATGTATCTTCAACTGCAAATAGATTAATCCCTAAGACAGTATCAACACCTAAACCACGTGCGGCACCTTGATAGGCGAGCGAAGAGTCTAAATAACGATCACAAATAACAACTTTTCCAGCTTTTAAAGCGGGCCGAATTTTTTCCACAACGTGCTGACGACGACCTGCTGCAATTAAAAGAGCTTCAGCGCGGGCATCTAGGGCTGTGTTTTTCTTATCTAAAGTAACATCACGAATTTGTTCGGCGATGGGAGTGCCACCGGGTTCGCGAGTGTAAACAATGTCATAACCTTTTTCAATAAGTGTTTTTACAATTTGATTAGCGATACTTGTTTTACCGCTTCCTTCTGGGCCTTCAAAAGTAATAAACATAATACCCTCCTATTTAAGATCTTTGCGTCCCTCTAATGCCTTAAATAATGTCATAGCATCAGCGTAATCAACTTGTCCGCCCATTGGCAAGCCATAGGCTAAACGTGTAATTTTAATTGGTAATCCCGCTAGTTTTTTGCTAACAAACAAAGCAGTCAACTCGCCTTCCACTGTTGGGTTGGTGGCTAAAATAATTTCTTCGACTTTATCACGAACAATTCGCTTTTCTAGTTCCGAAATTGCTAGTAATTCAATCCCTTTGTTAGATGAAGGGCTAATCACCCCACCTAATATATGAAAGCGCCCATGATAATCTTCTAATTTGCTAAATCCAAGAACGTCTTTTGGATAGCTAACAACAATTAAAACACTGTTGTTTCTTTTTGGATCTAGACAAAATGAACACAGTTCATTCTCCGTATAAAGCCCACAGTTTTTGCATAAATGAACTTTCTCACGGAGTTCGCTAATAGATGTGCCAAACTCTTTTAAAGTTTTGTCATCAAAAGTTAATAGCGCTTGTGCCATACGTTCTGCGCTCTTTTGACCAACACTCGGCAGGCGTTTTAAGTGTTCAATTAATGCATTTAATGTGGGTAAATTATCCATTAAAATAATCCTGATGCACTTCCTGTAATTGCTTCGTTAATGGCGGCTTCCTCAGCATTAATTTGTTCTATACACTCATTTGTTGCCATGATAATAAGCATTTCCACCATCTCTTTATTATCTTTATCAAAAAGATCTTCATTAATCGTAACTTCGATAACTTCCTTGCTTCCTAACATTGCTACAGTTACACCACCACTTTTGGTGACGCTAAATTCTTTTGCGCGTAACTCCTCTTGTGCTTTTTGCATTTCACGCTTCATTTTTTGTGCTTGTTGCATTAATTTTTGCATACTACTCGACATAATCAAACTTCCCTTCTAATTCTTTGGTTACATTTTTTACACGCGGTAATTTTTGGATTTGGTTCATTGAACGATATTTTCGGGCAAAACCAACAGCTTGGCCGTGAGTAAGACCATAAACAGGAATACGCCTTCCAATCAATTTTTCCATAATATCTTGCATTATTTTTTGGTTTTCTAAAATATTGACGTACCTAGCATATTGATCAAAGTTAAATTCAATTAATATAATTTCGTGCGAAAGAGCATATGGTGCACCATTATACAAAACATTTGCGTGTTCGCCAATTTCGGTGTCCATACACATTAGCGCAAGATCATCCCATCTCTCATTTCTTAGAGTTAACTTCTCATCGCGGTCAGCTAAGGTGAGTATTTTAATAACAGTTTCCTCATCTAACTCAATTGCTTGTCCTTCTTTTATAAGTGGATTAGAATATTCAACCTTTTTAGGCACAGGGATGGAGGTTTCTTCTTTTTGTTTTGGTTGTTTGAGTTCAATTTTGGTTTCAAATTCCGGCACATCAGCGGTCTTTTTATCTGTTTGCGTCATAAAAGGCGGTAATTCAGGCTCATCACTTGCTTGCTCAGGCTTAGATTTTGACACAGTGGACGCAATTTCTTGTTTTTTCGACACAGCGGCGGCACTTTTTAATGGTTGCGATGGTGTCGTTACTACCTTTTCTATTCCTTTTTCTTCATTAAGTAAAGTAATAATTCGTAGTAAAGTAATTTCGAATATGTTTTTAATATCACTAGCAAAGCGATAATCAGCTTGTGCTTTTAACAAACTTTCAATCATTATGTTAAGGTCGGTAACAGCAAATAATTCGATTATTTCTATTACTTCTGATTCTCGCAAATGGTTTAATAATTCTATATTTTTAGTTCGATAATAGACAAGTGCATCTTTTAACAAATTTAGTAAGTCCATTGTTAATCGGCGAACATCAATACCTTTGTCGATTAAGTTATTCAAAATTGTAAAAACTTCTTCAACATTACTAGCAGCGATTGCTTTGAGTAAATCAATTTGTTCGAGTTTACTCGTCAATGCAAACAAAGCGAGAACGTCATCCAATCTCAGATGTTGATGGGCATATGCTAAAACTTGATCTAACATACTTAAGGCATCGCGAACACCTCCATCTGCTAGCGAAATAAGCAAATTCAGCGCCTCTTCCTCAAAAGGAATCGCCTCAGTCTTCAAAATTGTTTTTAGACGGTTACTAATATCACGATCGCTTACCTTTGAAAAATTATAACGCTGACAACGACTTAAAATCGTTGGAATTACTTTATGTGGTTCAGTTGTTGCAAGTATGAAAATAACATTCGATGGCGGTTCTTCAAGTGTTTTGAGCAGCGCATTAAAAGCGCTTTGAGTCATCATATGGACTTCGTCAATGATATAAACTTTATAACGTCCACGTATAGGAGCATAGTTTATATTTTCAATAAGTTGGCGAACGTCTTCAACGCCATTGTTACTAGCAGCGTCTATTTCATAGACGTCTGGATGGGTTCCATCATTAATGCCTTTACAATTAATACAACAATTGCATTGTTGCCCAACACCCTCATCACAGTTTAATGCTTTGGCAAATAATTTAGCCATCGTAGTTTTTCCGGTGCCTCGCGGGCCGCTGAAAAGATAAGCATGCGCCATTTTGTTTTGATTTAAGGCATTTTGCAAAGTGCGGACAATCGCTTTTTGTCCAGCTACTTCGCCAAAAGTTAGCGGTCGGTATGTTCTATATAGTGCTTTATAACTCATGTAGTAATTATACAATAATTAACATCACTTTGTAGGAATAAGAAAACAAATCTTAAATTGTTTTGATGATACAAAGGACCTTAGCTTTTCTTAAATAACGGGACTAATTTAGTTATATCGGTAATTTACCGAATTTAGATGGGAGATTAACATCTTAATTATTACCATAAAAACACAAAAATTAATAATAAATGATTTACATTTTTATCGAGAAAGCATAATTGTTTTATTTAAGTTCATTGGCTTATATAATTAACGTTGAAAAGGGGGTATTATTATATGTTTAATTTACAATTAAGTTCAAATAAACAAGCTATTAATTATGATGAATTATATGATTTTATCGCCCTTGGTTTAGGGCCAGCGGGGCTGAATGCAGGTTTATATGCTGAAAGAAAGGGTCTTAAAACTCTAGTTGTTGGACAAAGCTTAGGGGGTCAATTAGGTAACACGGCGGAAGTTGAAAATTATTTAGGTTTTCCGCATATTAACGCTCAAAAACTAATTGCTGAATTTAAAAATCATATTGATGAGTTGGGAGTAACACTTTTAACTAATGTCATAATTACGAAAATTGAAAAAAATGATAGCACATTTATTATTTCTTTAAATAATGGCAAAAAGTTGCATGCAAAAACTGTGCTTTATGCTTTAGGGGGTAATCCCCGAAAATTGGGAGTACCAGGTGAAGATAGATTAGCAGGAAAAGGCGTTTCTTACTGTGTTACGTGTGATGGCCCATTTTACAAAGGCAAAGATGTTGTTGTTGCTGGAGGAGGTAATAGCGCAATTGATGCTGCTAGAGATCTAGCGCGAATTGCTAATAGCGTAACCGTTATCCAACGCAGTGTGCTTCGAGCGGATAAGAAAAGTGTCGATAAACTATTAAACCAACCTAATGTTAAAGTTTTATTACAAACCCAAATAATTGAGATTCTCGGCAAAGAAAGGGTCACAGGTGTGCGAGTTTTTGATAAATCAGCCACAGCGGAAAGAGTTTTTAAGACAGATGGACTCTTTATTGAGATTGGGAATACTCCTAATACCTCACTTTTAGAAAACCTTGTTGATTTAAATGAAAGTGGAGAAGTCATAGTCAACGATAAACAACAAACAAGTTTAGGCGGATTATTTGCCGCTGGCGATATAACTGCAAATAGTCATCGTCAGATTATTATTGCCGCGGCTGAAGGCGCTAAAGCAGCGCTTGAAGCAGCTAATTATATAAATAACTAACAAAGGAGATAAAATTATGGAAAAATTATTTAATGAAGAAGTGGCAAGCCAAATTAAACAAGTGCTTGATCAAATGAAAAATCCCATTACACTTAAATTATTTATAAAAGGGTCGTGCCCTACTTGTTTAGAAACAAAACAAGTTTTAGAAGAAACAAAGGCGTTGAGTGATAAAATTACCTTAGTAATACACGACTTAAATAGTGGTGGTGAAGAAGCAAAAAAATATGATATTACGATAACTCCGACTTTCGTTATCCTTGATGATAAAGGTGAATATCATGGGGTAAAGTTTAGTGGATTCCCAGGGGGATACGAAATTAACTCCTTTATTAGTGCACTTTTAGAAATGTCAGGACATCGCCCAAATTTCTCCCAAGAAATCATTAAACGTGTTTCGAATATTAATAAACCTGTTGATATCAAAGTATTTGTAACTTTAGGTTGTCCGCACTGTCCAGGAGCAGTCGAAACTGCGCATCGGTTAGCGATGCTTAATAAAAATATCACAGGAGTAATGATTGAGGCCACAACTTTTGGTAAATTATCACAAAAATATCACGTTTCAAGTGTTCCAAAGATTGTATTTAATGATAAACGCGAAATTCTTGGTAACCAACCAATAGAAGTATTTTTAAATGAAATCGAAAAACTATAGATTTAACTAAAATTAACAGGCTCCAATCAAATATTAGGGGCCTTTTCTTATGTTTATAAGAAGAAATGATGAAAAACAGGTAAAATTATAATATAATACGACCGCAAGGATAAATATATGGAAGATGTATTAAGAAATCGATTAGAAATTACAAAGAAACGTTTAGCTGAAATTGATGAGGAGTTGCTCAAACCCGATATCACAAACGATCTTGATTATTTTCGTAATATTTCCGTTGAACGTTCACAAATAGAAGAAGTTGTCCAAAAATACAACGAGTATTTAAAGGCCGAACAAGCTTTTGAAGAGGCCTTAATTTTGATGAACGATAAAGATGATGAAATTGCTGATTTTGCAAAAGAAGAACATAAAACTTTATCACAGCGACTTCCCGAATTGATTGATGAAATTAGAGTTCTTTTAATTCCAAAGGATCCATATGATGATAAAAACATTGTTGTTGAAATTAGGGGTGCTGTTGGCGGGGATGAAGCTAACATTTTTGCCGGCGACTTATTTAGAATGTATGTCAAATATGCTGAAAGACAGGGATGGCAAATGCAAGTTCTTGATGAAAATAGTAGTGCTGCAGGTGGTTTTTCTCAAATTTCATTTATGATTAAAGGAAAAGGTGTTTATTCAAAACTCAAATATGAAAGTGGTGGACATCGGGTCCAACGCGTTCCACGTACAGAAGCAAGTGGCAGAATTCATACTTCAGTTGCTACTGTTTTGGTTATGCCAGAAGCTGAAGAAGTTGATGTTGATATTCGTTCTGAAGATTTAGAAATTGATACTTTTAGATCACAAGGCGCTGGTGGCCAAAATGTTAACAAAGTTGAATCTGCTGTTCGTATTACACATAAACCAACTGGCATCAGCGTTGCTTGTCAAGTGGAAAAAAGTCAAATTCAAAACCGCGAAATTGCGATGCGCCTTTTACGCGCTCGTATTTTAGCGGCTAAAGTTGCTGAACAAGAAGAAAAACTAGGCGCGGAACGGAAACTTAAAATTGGTACTGGCGAACGTAGTGAAAAGATTAGAACTTATAACTACCCGCAAAACAGAGTCACTGATCATCGGATTGGTTTTAGTACCTTAAAATTAGACTTAGTTCTTGAAGGAAACTTAGAAGAAATCATTGAAGCACTTGTTCATTTTGACGAACAACAAAAAATGGTAAATAGTTAATGTTAACTTTATATACATTAGAACAAAAAACATTAAAATCGTATAATTTTCTCGACAAAAACGATATAAAATTAGCGTTAATGCATGCTTATGATATTAAATCATACACTGATTATGTTTTAAAATTACATTTTCCTATCAAAGAAAGAAAAGAGTTTTCAAATATTTTAAAAAGGTTAATTAACGGGGAACCAATTCAATATATTTTAGGTGAATCTTATTTCTATGATCGTTATTTCAAAGTTAATAAAAATGTTCTTATTCCTCGAATTGAAACGGAGGAATTAGTCGATCTTGTTCTTAAGGATATTGATAAAAAGAGCGGAAATTTACTCGATTTAGGAACTGGCAGTGGTGCTATTGCTATTACTATAAAATCTCACTCTAAGTTAAATGTTTACGCCAGTGATATAAGTAAAAAAGCTCTCAAGATAGCAATGGAAAATGATAATAACAAGCAAGTTAACTTTGTTCACGGTGATTTACTTTTACCGTTTATAAAAAAACGAATTAAATTAGATTACATCGTAGCTAATCTTCCATACATTAATCCTAACGAAGTAGTTGAATCTAAGGTTAAGGATTATGAACCAACGAAAGCTTTATTTAACACGCAACTTAATATCTTTAAACGACTATTTAAGCAAGTAAATAGACTAGACATTCCTGCAACTGGTTTATCAATTTATTTAGAAGTTGGGACTATGCAGGGTAAGGAAATAAGCACAATAGCGTATAAATACCTAGGTGAAAATGTTAAAATTAATGTGTTGAATGATATGCATGGTAAGGAAAGATTTGTAGTCATAAAAGATATATATGGAAACTAAGATTTTTAAACCTAACGAAATTCATTTACTGGCAGATCTTGCAAAAGAAGGTGCTATTATTGCTTTTCCCACCGAAACAGTTTATGGTCTCGGGGTTGTTTACGATAATGAAGAAGCGTTCAACAATTTAGTGAAAGTAAAAGATCGCAAAATCGATAAACCCTTTACCCTAATGCTTGATTATACACGCGATATTGGAAATTATGCGATTTTAAATAACAAAATTACAAATTTAATTGATGTATTTATGCCAGGCGAACTAACACTAATAATTGAAGCAAAACCAAATTTACCAAAACATGTAACACTAGGTTCAAAATATATTGGAATTAGAGTGAGCGCTAATTATCAAGTAGCTAATCTTCTTAATTTAGTGGGGAAACCACTTCTTGTTCCGAGTGCAAATAAA
Organism: Tenericutes bacterium ADurb.Bin239; assembly: GCA_002069815.1. Lineage (GTDB taxonomy): Bacteria > Bacillota_I > Bacilli_A > RFN20 > CAG-826 > UBA1361. Next base: position 49,174 of record MWCB01000002.1, read on the forward strand.
CGCGATGAGAAGCCAGCCTTAACTTGTGATGAGGTTTATGAAAATTTCAAAGGCGAGATTGCTGGCATCTTAGAAGGTAAGACAACTTCCCATATTCCGTCAACAATCATCAAGGTGAGTGATAAAATAGAATTAATAAGAGAAGGAAGTATTCCTTTTAATTTAATCCAAGAAGTATGGGAGGAAGAAGTATGAAAGTAGCAATCGGTTGTGATCATGGTGGTTTTGAACATAAAGAAGCAGTTAAAAAACACCTTGAAAGCAAGAAAATAAAAGTAATTGATGTTGGAACGGATAGCAACGAAAGTGTTGATTATCCAATATTTGGTATTGCCGTCGCAGAAAAAGTAAGAGATAAAAAAGCTGATTTTGGTATTGTTATTTGTACATCTGGCGAAGGTATTACCATTGCGGCTAATAAAGTTAAAGGTATTCGTGCTGGTATTGGTTATAATGACGATGTTTCGCGACTTATTCGCGAACATAACAATGCGAACATAATTGGCTTTGGTGGAAGTCAAATGAAAGTAGAAGATGTGCTTCGCCGAGTTGATATCTTTCTTAACACAAAGTTTGATGGTGGAGAACGTCACCAACGTAGAGTTAAATTAATTAGTGATTACGAAAATAAGTAATACTCGTTAAATAATTAGTCTTGCTCGCTTACTTATTATTGTGCAAGACTTTTTTATTTGCCCTTCGTGTGGTAACGATGATTTAAATAAAACAGGAATTAGAGACGGTAAATTATATTGTCGTGCATGTTTACCATTTCAAGGTCAAAATGCACCAATTATTAAACATTTCCCACTTAATTTACCAATCACGCTCAATTATGAATTAACCGCCGAACAAACGCGAATTGCCGAAGAAATAAATAAAAACTACGTAAATAAAACAAACTCTTTAGTATACGCTGTATGCGGTGCGGGTAAAACAGAACTGGTTTATTTAGCAATGCAAACGGCGCTCGCTAAAGGTCATCAAATTGGTTTTACAGTACCGAGGCGTGAAGTTGTAATTGAACTTGCCATGCGTATTAAATCAACTTTTCCTGCCGCTAAAGTTATTAGTGTTTTTGGTGATCACCATGATGTTTTAACAGGGAATATCATTGTATTAACCACCCACCAATTATTTCGTTATAAAAATTATTTTGATTTATTAATTTTCGATGAGATTGATGCTTTTCCTTATGTTGGTGACTTAGTACTTGAAGCTTTCTTTAAACGAAGCGTTAAAGGCGTGTACGTTCTACTTAGCGCCACTCCTAGTCAAAAATTATTAACGGAGTTTCCTAAACAAGGGAAAGTGTTAACATTATTTACTAGATTTCATAATAATAAAATCCCTGAACCTAAAGTTAGCAGGGGATTTCTCCTTTTTAACTTCGTGTTATTACTCAAGCATCTATCTTTATTCATTAAAAGCAAGAAACCAGTGTTAATATTTGTTCCTACGATTAGACTGGCCAATTTTATTTATAAACTTCTAAAACTTGATTATAAGAATGGCAATGTTGTTCATTCCAAAATTAAAGATAACTCAAAGATTATTGATGATTTTAAGAAAGGTAAATATGTCTATCTAGTGACGACAACAGTGTTAGAAAGAGGGGTGACAATTAAAGGTTTACAAGTAATAATTTATAACGCAGATCATCCAGTGTATGATGCCGCTAGTTTAGTACAAATATCAGGACGAGTTGGGCGGAAAAAGGAGGAAAGTGATGGCGAAGTTATTTTCATCGTTACCAGAGAAAATAAAGCGATTAAAGACGCAATCAGTGATATTAAAGCCAAAAACGAATATTTGCAAAGTATGCTTCAAAAGTATTCATCCTAACTTTAACGACTTATTGCTTGATACTCATGTGTGTCAAAAATGTTTTACTGATTTAGATGCCAAATTTGATGTTTCAAAAATTGACGGGATAACGTATATTAGTCTTTTTAATTATGATGAACACTTTAAAACATTACTTTTTCACTTGAAAGGTTTAAAAGATATTGTATTAGCCCCGCTTTTTATCGAAAGATTTGTGTTTTACTTGCGGCTAAGATTTATTAATTATTATTTAGTGCCCGCGCCATCAACCAAAGAAAGCGACGAAGAACGTGGCTTCAATCATGTCATTGAAATATTTAAACCGTTAAAAAAACATTTTTTACTAATTATTTTCAAAAAAGCAAATTTTAAGCAAAGTGAATTAAATTACGCAAGTAGGCAAAAAGTAAAAGACAATTTAGTTGTTGTGGATGGGCATAAAGTAAAAGATAAAAATATCTTAATTGTGGATGATATTAAAACAACGGGCGCAACAATCAGAGCCATAATTGATTTATTAATACCATATAAACCACGAAAAATAGTGGTCTTGACCTTAGCGAAAACAACCTTAAGCGAGTAACTATCATATTTTTGTAGAAAATATGGTAAACTTTTATAGGTACATGATAAAAAGGAGTGTATATGAGTCTTATTGAAAAAATATTCCGCTTTGAACAAAGGCGCTTAAAGAAACTAGAAAAAATAACCAAAAAAGTTTTAGCTTATGAAGATAAGATGGCCGCTTTAACTGATGAAGAACTACAGGCGAAAACACCAGAATTTAGAGAAAGACTCGCTAAGGGGGAAACATTAGATGATTTATTGCCAGAAGCTTACGCCACTGCGCGGGAAGCTGCACGTCGTACTTTAGGGCAATTTCCTTATCCCGTCCAAGTTACAGGGGCCATTGTTTTACATCAAGGCGATGTAGCTGAGATGAGAACTGGGGAAGGAAAAACGTTAACGGCCACAATGGCTGTTTATCTTAACGCATTAGAAGGTAAAGGTGTTCATGTTGTTACCGTTAACGAATATCTCGCTGCTCGTGACGCCGATTGGATGGGCCAAATTTATCGTTTCCTCGGTTTAACCGTTGGTGTTAACTTACGTGAGAAAACAGCACGCGAGAAACGCGAAGAATTTTTATGTGATATTACATATACCACCAATAGTGAAGTAGGCTTTGACTATCTTCGTGACAATATGGCAAGTACGGTTGAAGGCCGAGTTTTACGTGGTTTAGAATATGCGGTTATTGACGAAGCTGACTCTATTTTAATTGACGAATCAAGAACGCCGCTTATTATTTCGGGTGGTTCTAAAGTACAAGCTTCAAGTTATAACGTTGCCGATCGGTTTGTGAAAACACTGCGAAAAGACAAGCATTTTGTCGTTGATATTAAGACCAAAACTGCAAACTTAACTGATGAAGGTAATAAACTAGCCGAAAGAATGTTCGGCGTTAATAACATTTATGATCCTCAATATAGTGATTTAGTGCATCGAATTCATAATGCTTTAAAGGCAAACTATGTGATGACGCGTGATATTGAATATATGGTGGACGCTAATCGTGAAATTCAACTTATTGACCAATTTACTGGTCGGATGATGCCAGGTCGTGAATATAGCGATGGTTTACATCAAGCCATTCAAGCTAAAGAAAACGTCACGATTAAAGAAGAAACAGTGACAATGGCAACGATTACTTACCAAAATTTCTTCCGGTTATACACAAAATTAAGTGGGATGACTGGTACTGCCAAAACGGAAGAAGAAGAATTCCGTAAGATTTATAATATGCGTGTTATTTGTATTCCAACGAATAGACCCGTTATTCGCGAAGACGCAGTGGACCGAGTATACGCGCGTAAAGAAGATAAACTTAATGCCCTTGTTGATGAAGTTAAAGAACGGCATGGTAAAGGGCAACCAATTCTTATTGGGACTAGCAGTGTTGAATCAAGTGAAGAAGTTAGTGAATTATTAACGCAACATGGTTTACGACATGAAGTTCTTAACGCTAAAAACCATGCTCGTGAAGCGGATATTGTGGCTTTAGCAGGTAATAAAGGGCAAATTACGATTGCCACTAACATGGCTGGTCGGGGGACCGACATTAAAATTAATGATGAAGTTAAAGCCCTTGGTGGTCTGGCGGTTTTAGGTACTGAACGACACGAAGCGCGCCGGATTGATAATCAATTACGCGGACGGAGCGGACGGCAAGGCGATCCTGGTTTCTCTAGATTCTATGTTTCTTTTGATGACTTACTAATGCGCCGGTTCGCTAGTGATATGATGCTTAATCTTGTTGAAAAAATGGGATCAGAAGCCCTTGAAAACAAGATGTTTACAAATGCTATCACTGGTGCGCAAAAACGAATTGAAGGACAAAACTTTGATACGCGGAAGAGTTTGTTAGAATATGATGATGTTTTAGCCAAACAAAGAGCCATTGTTTATAAAAAGCGTGACAGCATTCTCTATGCTGGTGACATTAAAGACTTAGTGCAAGAACAATTTACACTAGGCGCCCACTACTTAGCGAGAAAAGCTATTCCACTGACAAGTAAAGATCAATTAGTGGACGGTGTGATGCTTAAACAAGTGATGGAACCAAACTACTTACCCGAAGGATCGATTAATCCTTCCGCCTACGATGAATCACCAGCGGATGAAATTGGTGAAGACTTAATGCTTTTAATGTATCGTCGTTATCAACTTCGGCGCCGTGATTGGGGTGAAGAACTTGCTGATCGGGTTGAACGCGAAATTACTCTACGTGCGATTGACCGCAACTGGACGCGGCACATTGACACAATGGCGCATTTACGTGAAGGTATTCACTTGCGCAGTTATGCGAATATGAACCCGCTTCAAGACTATGTTAACGAAGGATATAAACTTTTTGGTGAAGCGATGGATGTTATCGCTGTTGAAACAATTTTAAACTTACTCAATGCCAAAATTAATGTAGCACCAACCGTTGAAGAAGGTGAAGAAGAAGGCAGTGAAGAAAATAAAGAAAAGGAAGACAAAAATAAATAATGGAGCAAGGGTATGTCATAAGGAAAGCTAATGAATTAAAGAAATTACTGGGCAAACTCAGTGACTCTCTTTGATGTTGCTGCTTTACAAAAGACAATTAAAACTTTAAGTATTGAGACAAATAATCCTTCCTTTTGGAATGATCAAAATAAAGCTAAAAATATTATTAAAAAATTAAACGCGGCGAAAGAGAAAATACGAATTTTTTCGTTAGTGGAAAATACGGTTAATAACGCTTTTGAACTATTAAAATATGAGGCAATTTTAAACGATATCCATGCTTTGACTGATTTGGGAGTTGAGATATATAATGCGCAAAAAGAAGGTGAAGTACTCGTTAATCTATTATTATTCAGTGGAGAATATGATGAAAATGACGCAACGATAAGCATTCACGCTGGAGCAGGTGGCACCGAGTCCCATGATTGGGCCGATATGCTCTATCACATGTACGCGCGCTTTTGTGAAAGAAATGGATTTGCGCTTAAAGTAGTGGATTATCAAGCTGGTAACGAGGCTGGTATTAAAAGCGTTACACTTATTATTGAGGGTCCGCATGCTTATGGGCATTTGCGTAGTGAAAAAGGAGTACATCGTTTAGTGCGTATATCTCCTTTTGACGCTAACAAACGACGGCACACCTCATTTGCCAGTGTTAATGTTGTACCCATCTTTGATGAAACCGATGATATTGTTATTAATGATAGTGACTTGCGTGTTGATACATATAGAAGTGGTGGCGCTGGTGGTCAAAATGTTAATAAAGTTGAAACTGCTGTCCGGATTACGCACCTACCGACTGGTATTGTCGTCGCCTGTCAAATGGAACGCAGTCAATTAATGAATCGTGAAATTGCCATGCGTATGCTTAAGAGTGAATTATATCAGTTAGAACTTGAACGCCAAAAGGCTAAAGTAAGCGCCATTGAAGGCGAAAAGAAGATGATTGAATGGGGCAGCCAAATTAGATCGTATACGTTTGCTCCTTATACTTTAATTAAAGACCATCGCACTAATTATGAAGTCGGTGATATTGCTAGAGTAATGGACGGCGATTTATTAGAATTTATGTATAAATACCTCGAAATGGAGGCCAAGGAAAGTGAAGAAAAGTAAAATTCAATTATTTAAAGAAGATTGGCGAGTAATCGTTAAAAACTACACTTTAATTGTAGCTGGTTCCATCCTTTTAGCAGTTGGAACGGGGGTATTCTTATTACCCGCTGTCCTTAATACGGGGGGATTAAGCGGAATTGGTATTATTGGCGAAGGACTATTTAGTTTTGATCCTGATTTAGTTGTCCTCGTTATGACTTGGGTTTTCTTTTTAATTAGTTTATTATTCTTAGGATGGCGTTTTACGATTAAGTCACTTGTTAGTTCTTTTGTTTATCCCTTAGCTCTCATTTTACTTATGCGTTTACCAGCAATCGCGACGGAGACCACTAAACTATTTGGGGAAGGCGCGGATATGGCCACAAAACTTATCGCTGGTGTTTTTGGCGGTGTTTTTAATGGTGTCGGTGTTGCCTTAACTTTTAGAGGGGGCGGTTCTACAGGCGGAGTCGACATCCTTGTTGTTATTTTAAACAAGTATTTGCGACTAAGTTATTCAATTATGTCATTTGTAATTGATGGCTTAATTATCGTAATTGGTCTAGTCGTATTAAAAAACGTTTTACTATCATTAGTGGGGATTATGAGTGCATTCGTCTTTGCGATTACTCTTGAATTTGTCTTTGTAGGTAAGAGCCACGCAATGACAGCGTCCATTATTAGTCGTACCCACAGCGAAGATATTAATACTTTTATTCAAAATGAAATTGGCCAAGGAACAACGCTTGTTTCAGTTATGGGTGGATATCAAAAAGATGAATACACCATGGTAGTAGTTCATTTTGACCGCAGTAATTACGCTAGACTAATTAATGGGGTTGCCAAAATTGATAAAAATGCATTCGTGAGTATTGAACAATCAACGGTTGTCCTAGGCGGAAAATTTGAAAGTTTAAAACCAGTCAAAGAAGGACTAGTCAATATTAAAAAGAAAGATGAAAAAGATAAAACATAAATTTGTTTTAGAAACAACGTTTACTCCTACGGGAGATCAACCAACCGCGATTAAAGAATTAGTCGATGGAATTAAACGTGGCGAGAAACATCAAGTTCTTCTAGGCGCGACCGGCACCGGAAAAACTTTTACGATTGCTAATGTAATTGAAGGTATCCAAAAACCAACACTTGTTTTAGTGCATAATAAAACACTTGCTGGACAACTATATGCCGAATTTAAAGCTTTGTTTCCGAATAATCGCGTTGAATACTTTGTTTCTAATTTTGATTTTTATCAACCCGAGGCGTATGTACCTTCGCGCGATATGTATATTGAAAAAGAAGCAGTGCAAAACGCGGAAATTGAAATGTTACGCTCGGCCGCAATTAATAGTTTACTTGAACGAAACGATACGATTATTGTTGCTAGTGTAGCGGCGATCTACGGTTTAAGTGACCCTGAAGAGTATAGTAAACTGGCTTTTAATATCGTTGAAGGCGAAGTTATTAATCGTCGCAACTTTTTAATTAAACTCGTAGATGCTCAATATACACGTAATGATTATGAGTTGCGCGCTGGTACTTTTAGAGTGCGTGGGGATGTTATTGAAATAATGCTACCAATTAGTGAAGATTATTTAATTCAAGTTGATACGTTTGATGATGTGATTGAGAAAATTCGCGAAATTGATGTTTTAACTGGTGAAGTGCGGAAGACTTTTAATACTTATCCTATTTTCCCAGCGTATGCTTATGCATCAAGCCGCGAACGCATTAATACCATTATTCCGAAAATCTTAAGTGATTTAGCCTCACGCCTAAGCTATTTTGTTGATCAAGGTAAACTCCTTGAAGCTGAACGGCTCGAATTTAGAACAAGACAAGATGTTGATTCACTTCAAGAATTTGGTATATGTCCTGGGATTGAAAACTACGCTCGGTATATCGACGGACGCAAAGAAGGCGAAAAACCTTTTACGTTAATGGACTATTTTCCAAAGAATTATTTATTAGTAATCGATGAAAGTCACGTAACCCTACCTCAAGTAAGAGGGATGTTTAATGGCGACCGTAGTCGTAAACAAAACTTAGTGGATTACGGGTTTCGTTTACCAAGTGCTTTAGATAATAGACCGCTGCAATTTAACGAATTTGAAAATATGATTAATCAGGTAATTTATACAAGTGCTACGCCTGGAGATTATGAATTAGATAAGACTGGCGGTGTAGTTGTCGAACAACTTATTCGCCCAACTGGACTTATTGACCCCGCAGTCATGATTAAACCAAGTGTGGGGCAAATTGATGACTTGATGAGCGAATTAAATGAAGTAATTGAACGTGGCGAAAGAGCAATGGTTGTTACTTTAACAATTAAAATGGCGGAAGATCTTACGCACTATTTAAAGGAACATGGCTTTAAAGTTGTGTATTTGCATAACGAAACAAAAACATTAGAACGTAGTCAAATAATCTATGAATTGCGTAAAGGAAAGCATGATGTCCTAGTTGGTATTAATTTACTTAGAGAAGGACTTGATATTCCTGAAGTATCACTCGTGGCAATTATTGATGCGGATAAAGAAGGTTTTTTACGGAGTGAAAGGTCACTTATCCAAGTCATGGGCCGCGCTAGTCGGAATGTAAACGGAAAAGTTGTAATGTATGCCGCTAGTGTGACAGGCTCAATGGAAAGAGCTATTGCTGAAACAAAAAGACGAAGAAACTTACAAATCGCGTATAACAAGAAGCATGGTATTATTCCTAAAACAATTATTAAGCCGCTTGGTGAACCATTACATAACTTCGGTACTGAACGGGAATTAGAACGAATTAATAAAGGATTAATGACGCGTAAACAACTTGAAAAATATATTCGTGAAATCCGCGGAAAGATGAATGCCGCGGCCAAAGCCTTTGAATTTGAAAAAGCAATCGAATATCGCGAAATACTCTTTGAATTAGAGGGAAACATAAGAAAATAGCAAAAGTTAACTAAAACATACAATGTTTTCTTGAAATAATTTATAAATAGTGTATATTAATAAAGAACTGGAGGAAGATCATGGGAGCATTAGATATTATCTTCATTATCGTATCAATCTTATTAATCATCATCTCACTTATGCAAGGTGGGAAAAGTGAAGGAGCATCGGGCGCTATTACTGGTAGCGGTCTTAATATTTTTGTGAAAACCAAAGAAAGAGGTAGTGAAAAAGTAATTTCCTATATTACTTATGGCCTCGCTATTCTTTTCTTCCTTCTCGCCGTGCTTGTTAAAGCGCTTGGCTAAAAAATAAAAACACTTAAAATTAATACCCGCGAGGGTATTTTTTTTGTATCTGTCGGACATGATTCTTAACTCATGCTATAATTTATTTTAAGAGGTGTATATGGATATTAAAACTTATGTTTTAAAACGTAAACAATATTTAAAAGATAAAATAACTAGAGATGGCGGAACTCCAAGTTTAGCAATTATTCAAGTAAATGATGATTTTGCTAGCAACAAATATATTGCCGGCAAAATTAATGACGCTAAAGAAGTGGGGATTAACGCTACGCTTATTAAACTTCCTGAAACAACGGCAATGGAAGTAGTGCTTAGAAAGATTAAAAAACTTAATAAAGATCCACATATAAACGGTATTATTGTTCAACTCCCTCTCCCTAAACACATTGATGAAAATATCATTAAAGAAGCAATTAGTCCAGCGAAAGATGTTGATGGTTTTCATCCGCTTTCACGTTTTAAAGCCTGCACGCCTTTGGGAATCGTTAATTATTTAAAAGATGAAGGTATTAAAATAAGCGGAAAGAACGTTGTTATCATCGGCCGGAGTAATATTGTTGGAAAACCCGCTGCCCTTCTCTTTTTAGCAGAAGATGGTAATGTTACTGTTTTACATTCACGGACCAAAGCCGAAGACTTAAAAAGATATGTCGCTAATGCTGATATTATCGTTGTGGCGGTTGGGCGGAAACACTTCATTAATGATGAGCATACGCTTAAAAAAAGTGCCGTCTTAGTAGACGTTGGTATTAATCGTAATGATGATGGCAGTCTAACTGGGGATATTAAACCTGGCCGTGGTGTCTTTTTACAAACACCAGTACCAGGTGGTGTAGGACTTTTGACAAGATTAACTTTATTAGAAAATGTAATGGAGGCATATTTACATGGAATTTAAAATTGAAAACGCAGTCGTGTACGGCTTAGAAAGAGCCGTCAAAGCAAGTGGTAACCCCATGCGTACAGAAATTGAAAAAGGACCACTACATGAAAAAGATATAAAACGGGCGATCGTGTTAGGAACGACCAAAGGAGGCGAAGGCCATGACAACTATCTAAAAGGGATTTTAGTGCATGTTGATGTTACCGCACCTTTCTACTGGTGGAAAGAAGCACAACGCTATCACTGGTTTGACTTTATTAGTAGTCAATCGACGATGCACATGCTTTTAAAGTTTAAGATTGATGAACGTTGTGTGCCTGAAACAGATCAAAGAGTATTCCCAATTTTAGAAGAACTAGTAAGTGACTATAATGCGATTGCTGATGAAGATAAAGACGCTAAAGTTAAAGCTTGGCGCAAAATTGTTGCCACCCTTCCAAGTGGCTTTTGTCTAGCGGCGACCATGACCACTAATTATCAACAATTAAAAACGATGTATTTCCAACGGCGAAATCATAAATTAAAAGAGTGGCATGTCTTTTGCGACTGGTGTTTAACTTTACCCCATTTTAAAGAATTCATAATTAAAGAAGGAAAATAATTATTTATGAAGAAAAGCGATCTTAAGAAATATGCGCGTCTTATTGTACGAAAAGGCGCTAATGTTCAAAAAGGGCAAGATGTCTTTATCACCGCGGAATTAGAACAACGCGAATTTGTGTTAATGTTAATTGAAGAATGTTATCGCGTTAAAGCAAATAAGGTTACCGTTGACTGGATTGATGACGATATTACGAAACTTGATTATAAGTATCGTTCAGTTAAATCGTTATCATCGATGGAAAAATGGCAAATTGAAAAACTACAATACTATGTTGATAAATTACCAGTAAGAATTTATATTACTTCTGAAGATCCTGATGGCGAAAAAGGAATTGACCAAGAAAAACGGGCCAAGGCGCTGCAAGCTCGTTTTCAAATTTTAAAACCGTTTCGCGATCAAATGGAAAATAAATATCAATGGACGATTGCCGCGGCAGCGGGTACTAAATGGGCGAAGAAGTTATTTCCTAATTTACGACCAAAAGCGGCCCGTGATAAATTATGGGACGCTATTTTAACAACAAGCCGGGCTTATGGTGATCTACTTGCAAACTGGGATGCCCACAATCATCGTTTGAGTGAACAAGCACGCAAACTTAATGAATTAGGGCTTGTTTCGCTTCATTACACTAGCAAAAACGGCACAAATTTGACGGTTGGGCTTATTCCTACCTGTCGCTTTTTAGCGGGTGGTGAACATACTTTAAATAGTAATATATTTCATAATCCAAATATTCCCACCGAAGAATGCTTCACGACTCCAAAACGTGGCGAAGCCGATGGCAAAGTTGTGGCAACAATGCCCTTAAGTTATCAAGGAGAATTAATTGATGGCTTCTGGTTTGAGTTTAAAGATGGTAAAGTTGTGAACTTTGGCGCTAAACAAAATGAAGACTTATTACGACAAATGTTAGATATGGACGAAGGCGCTCGTTATATGGGCGAAGTTGCGCTTGTTCCTAAAGAATCACCCATTAATCAATTAGGCATCTTATTTTATTCAACTTTATTTGATGAAAATGCATCATGTCATATTGCCCTAGGAATGGGGTATAGCAATACTATTAAAGATTATGACAAATATACACTAGATGAACTGCGTGAAATGGGTGTTAATAGTTCAATGATTCATGTTGACTTTATGATTGGCACAGATGATATGAAAATTGTTGGCACTACTCACAACGGGGAAAAAATAACAATCTTTAAAGAAGGGACTTGGGCGATTTAATGAGCAAAAAGAAGAAATTTAGACCATTACGTTTTATTTTAGGAACAATATTTATCCTTTTAGGAGTTGTAGTTTTAGTGTTAGGAAGTTATGTTGGTTATATTAGCCTTACCTATTATCGGATTGGCGACATTCATCTCCAAGTTTTAAATAATCAAACAACAAAGATTGCCGCAGGTGATATAGGCATAAAAGAATTTAAGATCACAACATACAATGTTGGTTTTGGCGCTTATGACCGTGATTATAGTTTCTTTATGGATGTGAGTGAATTTAAACAAGAATATATCGAATCGCAAGGAAATAAAGATAATACTGGTGATAGAGCTCACGGCGCAAGTAAAGCACAAGTAATTACTAATATTACAGGTGCATATGACACGATCGTTAATTTAGGTGATTTAGACTTTATGCTTTATCAAGAAGTAGATACGAAATCAACTCGTTCCTATAAAATTGACCAATATTCAATTGGCAATGAAAAACACGTTGATTATGGAAAGTTTATTGGTCTTAACTACCATTCAGCTTACTTAGCCTACCCTTTCCATGAACCAATTGGTCAATCAAATTCTGGTATCACTACTTATTCCAAATATAAAATTGATAGCGCTGAACGTCGTGAATTTAAAATTACCGATAGTTTCTTCGGCAAATTTTTTGATTTAGATCGCTGTTTTACCATCAGTGAAATACCAATTGATGGTTCCGCGAAGAAGTTATATATCTTTAACGTCCATATGAGTGCCTATGATGCGGCAGGGATAATTCGTAAAGTTCAATTAGAACAACTTAAAGCGGCAATTACAGTTGCTAGAGATTATGATGGGAACAATAACTATGTTGTGGTAGGTGGGGACTTTAATCATGACTTGGTCATTGATAACCCACTTGTAAACGACGCATATAAAGATAATATTTTCAACAAACAAGAAACCGCTATTCTTACTACTGATTGGTATAACTATTTAAGACTTGATCCAAGTAAGCATGGAACAAGAGCGGTTAACCTTATCAGCGGGATGGAAGAAGATTATGTTTATGACTTTAAAGATATGCATCTTACGAGCCACGGACCAGTAAATATTGGGACGTGTCGCGATGCCTCGATTCCTTTTGTGGATAAAAATAATAATGGCATCGTGGATAATGCGATGGTTAGTATTGATGGTTTTCTTGTAAGTGATAACATCAGCGTTACAGAAATTAAAACTATTGGCAGTGGCGCTGGGCTCCAAACCGAAACATTACCCGCGAGTGATCCGCGATACGGCTTAGGGTTTGTCTATAGCGATCATAATCCAGTGTTTATGAGTTTTAAATTATTAGTTTAATCAACTATTTCTATATTTAAAAGATTGGTGAAAGAAACGGTTAAATCGTTAAACATTAAGCGTTTATATAAAACATCAATCTTTTTTATTTTAGCTTGATGTGCTTTAATAAAACCGCGGTTATAATAGTAAATTAACACGGTTTCGCCGGAATATTCCGTCAAAATGCGGTTAATATCATTAACTTGATCTTCGCTTAGTTCAGGCTTTTCTACTTTCTTTTTTTGCTCGTGCATTTTTGCTAAAAAGAGGGCCTGTTCTTTCAAACTAGCGTAAGGTAAAAATTTTTTCATACCGCGACTCATTTATTATGGCCTCCAATTTGTGTGGTGCGTCGTAAATAAGTACTGGCTTTAGTAAGCGCGTTCGCCCGCATTATTTTATCTTTACCAAAGCGTTCGTGTAAGTCATCAATCGTTTCCCAAAGTTTTTGCTCTTTCGTATTTTGCGTAACATAATCTTCAATTAAACTAAGTTGTTCATAGGGGTCATTAGTGAGCCCGCTGACGCTAAGATGCAGCGCTCTTACACTAGTGCCATCAAGCGGAAAACGTTTGTAGACTTCCATAAATGCTCTATATAATTCGGTATTTCCGCTTGTTGGTAAAAGAAGCGACATTGATTTACTAAAAGAAGTACTTTCGGGTTTACTTGTTAAGATATGAAGCGCGACTTTCTTCGCTTTTAAATTATTCTTACGCATACGCATACAAAGTTCATCAGTCATTTCACGAATTAGCACAGGAACTTCACCCCCTGTATAATCGCGCATTAAAACCTGTCCACTTGTTAAAGATTTATCAAGCGGAATATAAGTTTCACTTAAATCAGTATTATCAATACCGTGAGCGTGTTCCCAAAGTTGTTCACCCATAATGCCAAATTCTTCTTTCATTTTAGTTTTGGGATATTTAGCGATATCACCCATTGAGAATAAACCTAATTTATTAAGTCTTTTTTCATATCGTTTGCCAATACCCCATATTTTATGAAGAGGTTTAACATGCCATAATTTATTTTGGACATCTTCCATGGTCCACCGTGCATAAAAACGCGGATCTTTTTTAGCTTCTAAGTCAAGTACACATTTAGAAAGAAACATGTTGGGAGCAATTCCAACGGTAACATATAATTTAAAGTGGTCATAAATTTCTTTAATGATAAATTCAATAAGTGCTTCAGGCGTCTTTTTATATAATTCTAAATATGGCGTTAAATGCACAAATGTTTCGTCAATGGAATAAGGATACCAATCTTCTTTAGCAAAATAATTAAGAAGTAGAGCATTAAATTCAGTTGAACGCTGAATGTATAGTTCCATTCGTGGCTTAGCAAAAATATAATTAATACCTTTAGGCAGGTCAAATTTACGCATAACATTATTCAACCCTTTTGCTTTTAAGTAGGGAGTAACCGCCATGATAATAGTACCGTCACCACGGCGTTCGTCACACACCACTAAAGGGGTGGTAAAAGGATCTAAACCTCTTTCCGCACATTCGACACCCGCGTAGAAACTTTTTAAATCAATAACCGCGTATACCTTTTCCATTACCATAATTATACTAGACCTAGTCTTTTATTTCGTAGAAATAACATAAACAAAAGATGTAAATGCGCTAAGTAGTGTAAAATAAAAGAGACGGAGGAAATATTATGGAAATTGCAGTATATATTTTATTAGGTCTTAGTGTTATTTTAATTGTGCTTTTAGCAATAGTACTCGTTATGTTATTAAAAAAGAAAGAGCAAACTGCTCCTAGAGTAGTAGTGGATCAAAGTGAAACATTAACGCAAATTAATTTTGTCCAAGAATCACTCGCGCAATTAAAAGTTGAAATGGAAAAAGCATTCGTGGAACGTTTTATGGCTCAAACTAAATCATTAAATGAAAGTGACGCTAAATTCTTACAAACGATGCGTGATGAATTTGACAAAAAACTTTCAGCGTTAAATAAGGATGTGCAAGAAAAACTAAAACTTGATGCGGAAAAAGGGGAAAAAACATTTGAAGATTTAGGAAAAAGAATGCAAGCCATTGTTGAGGCGAATAAAGAAGTCGTTTCTTTAGGCGAGGATGTTAAAAAACTAAGTGATGTCATCAGCGGCGGCGGAGCGCGGAAAGGTCAATTTGGCGAATTTTTACTTGAAAATATATTAGATGAAGTATTTGCGAGTACCACTAATATGTTTGTTACCCAACAAAGCATTGGCAATGTTCGTCCCGATGCCATTATTTATTTACCACGTAAAGAAGCAAATATGTTATGTATAGATGCAAAATTTACGTATGATAATTACGCTAAAATATATGACGAAAACCATAATGTTGTGGCAAATGCTAAAAAAGACTTTAAAAACGATGTAAAAGCACGAATTAACGAAGTTAAAGATAAATATATCATTCCTGGTAAAACAATTGAATATGCCCTTTGTTTCTTCCCTAGTGATGAAATTTATCAATTTATTAATACTGATAAAGATTTCGTGGATATTGTCCGTTACGCGAGACGCCATAATGTTGTACTTGTTTCGCCTGCTACCCTTCAACCGACGCTCCACACTTTAAAATCACTAATGATTGAGTATCGTCGTAGTCAAAAACTCGCTGAAGTTAATAAAATGATTACCGAACTAGCGATTGAATTTGATCGTCTAGCAGAACGGTACGAAAGCTTCATGAAGACATATGATGCGCTTCGTCCCAAACGTGATCAACTCGATATTACCGTGAACAAACTCGTTAATAAATTTGAACGAATTAAAGATGATAGTGAAGAGGATATAGAAGAAGACTTATAGTTCTTGCAAATATTTGCCATTTTGATAAACTTTTACTATGGCTTTGGGGCCGTAGCTCATCTGGGAGAGCGCATCGTTCGCAACGATGAGGTAGCGAGTTCGATCCTCGTCGGCTCCACCAAAAACAAAATTAAGCTCGATACATGAAACATCGAGCTTTTTAATTGCAAGACGAAAAAAGGACCATGTTTTTCATGGCCCCATCTTTAATAGATCCTTTTAATATTATTTGATTTATTATTGGAGAACGTAACTTACGCTTACTTCACCAGTTTCTTCATTAGTGGTAACGACTTTTTCATAAATATATTCATTACCTTGAACTTTAATTTTGATGAAGGTACGGTCACCGACAGTTTCGTATTCAACTTCGTACTTAACGCCATCAATCTTAACTTCAAGTTCTAATTTATTATCTTCATTTTCAAGTTCGAGTTTGAAGTTTTTCGCGACTTCGCCATCTTTAACGACCATGTAGTGGAATTCTTCTTCGTATTCATAATCAGGAGTACCGGGGGTGCCTTCAATTTCGATTTCTTGTTTAATGTTAATGAAGTTATCATCATCTTTCCAAAGCATGAAGCGTAATTTGGTTTCCGTTTCGTCATCATCAACTTCGCTAGTTGTTTTGGACATGAAGCGATATTCTTCGTCTCCGACTATTGCGATACCACGAATGCGGTAGTGTTTATCTTTTTCGCGATCACGATTACGGTTGCGGTCACGGTCACGATCACGATCACCATTGTTATCGTCATCATCGTCACCGTTGCAATTTGTGCCGTTGTTACAGACTGTATCATCATCTTCATCTTTTGTGCCATGACGCGCAGCGACTGAGATTTCTTCGCTTGGTACGACTTCATCGTCATCATCATCAAATACGTCAGCGGATGTTTCTAAGTTGTAGTAGAGAGCGTATTCAATGCGGCTATCATCACCAATGTTGAAGGAGATGGTATCAACGTAGGCGTACCCTTCTAAATCACTATCACCATGTTCAATATGGAAGTCGACCCCATTATTGAATAAGATATCTAAGGTTGCAACTGGGATATCTGGTTCTGCAACGCCACTTGCAGCTAGTGCCCTTTTTAAAGTTTGCATCTCAGGTGTAGTTTCAAATCCACCAACTAGGGTAAGCGCAGTTGTGGCTTCAAAGGCCATGGTTTGGCTTTTAATTACGGCTGTAACTTCGGCCTGTGGTTTAGTACAGCCGCTAAGCGCGAGTGTTGCTCCCAGCGCAAGTGTCATTAGTGTAAACGTTTTTTTCATAATTTGTTCCTCCTTTTTCCGTTACATTATAAATACGATCAAGTTGTTTGATTTATTGGGAATTTTATTATTTTATTTAAAAATATTTTTTTATTCGTAAGAATAAGAATATTTTTTATTTTCAATTTCGTGGGCAATAATAATGATATATTCGTATTCAATCATGAATTTACCATTCCGTTTTGTGATAACAAACTCATAATCAATATTGTTATATTTAGCTTTAACATCAACACAATGGCGCGGACCACCACCATGACCGCTTTCGTTATAACTTTCAATTTCAACATAATATTTTTCATCACCATCTAAATAAAGTTTATATTCAAAGGTTTGTTTACCATTATCATTTTCACTTTGAATTTCTAAATATGTATCTTCATCATATTCAATTTTAATGCTGATGTCAGTTTCATTATCCGTAGTATCAATTTCAGTTTCACCTTCAAAATGGAAGTGCGTGTCATAAATAATAATTTCCCCATCAAGTTCCATTTCAGTTCCAGTGTCTTCTTCCTCAATTTCAATGTCTCCGATTATGCGTGTGTATTCATTAATAATATATTCACGCGCATATGTCCCGTATTTCCCCGCGAACGATCCTTGGTTTCGTGCATAGTTAAAGCCTTTATCAGCATTAAAGAAATCATCAACAAGTGGTAAGGTTTGATCAAGGGTTGCTTCTAGTTCAACTTTTTCTTCATCAGTAAGTGATGATGAAGAAGAACGAGCAAGGGGCTTAATTGCGCCCGAAGGAGTAATTGAACCCGCTGGTGCATAGTTAAGGGCGGAAGTCGACATAAAGACAAACTCACCTTCTTTACCATGGGGGATTTTAGTATTTTGTCGCGGCTCACTAGTAGGAGTGCTTGTGGTTGGCGATTCTGATGATGACGTTGCTGAAGTTTCGGGATCTTGGCTCGTGCTTATAATCGGTGGTATAACTGTATCGCGCAAAAGATAAACAGTTAGACCAATAACAAGAGCCGCACTTAAAAATCCCAAACTATATTTAAAGAGGGAACGACTAAAGAAAGGAGTACGTTTTGGTTTAGCTTTAGTGCGTTGCCGTTCTTCATGCATTGCTAAAATCTGAGCAGCGGAAAGCTTGATTTCAGGCTTTTTAACATTATCCTGAATGATTTTTTTAATTTTGTCATCATTCATTTGGCGCATAATCACTTAGTCCTTTCTGTAGTTTTTTAATAGCGTTACTATATGTCCATGTAATGGTGCCAAGTGGTTTATTTAAGTACTCAGCAATTTCACGGTGCGTTAATTCTCCTAAGATGTAGAGAACAACGACTTCGTATTCAGTTTCGTTTAGTATCTCTTGCATGCGCGCGAGCAAACGATCACTATCATCATACTCGTCGGTAGTACTAGCGCCTATATAGCTTTCTACTGCAAAGTCTTCAATATAGCTAACTCGATTTTCTTTTTTGAAGTAGTCATAGGCGAGATTACGAGCGGTCACGAGCAAGAAACCAAGAGGATTCGTATTTGCTTTGATGCGTTTAAGATTGTCTAAAAATCGTAAATAAGTTTCGGCAAGAATATCTTCGGCTAACTCGTGATTTTTAGTAAGTGAGATTAGCGAATAATAGATTTGATATTTTGTGAGTTCATAAAACTCCGCAAAATTATCCATATTCCCGCGTTTTATTTCATTGAGTAGCGCAATAATACGACGGACTTTATCGTCACTCATTTTTGGCTCCTCACTATTAATACGATTTTATTCTTCATTTTATTGGTATTTTTTTGGTTTTTGTTTGTCAATGACTATTATAACAAACTTAAGACTATGTCTTACAAAGTAACGCAGTTACTAAAATATCGTTTATTAATTTGTTAAAATACAAATAGGAGGTACCAAGATGTTTAAAACAAAATTTAGACTAGATCCCAAAGTTTTAAATAAAGATAGTTTTTATACTTTGAATAATGGAGTGAAGATGCCAGTTATTGGTTTTGGTACTTGGCAAGTTAAAGATGGCGAAGAAACTTACGCAAGTGTAAAAGAGGCACTCCGTGTTGGTTATCGTCACATTGACACAGCGGAAGCTTATAAAAATGAAGAAAGTGTGGGACGCGCTCTTCGCGACAGCGGTCTTCCGCGCGCCGACATATTTGTGACCACAAAATTAAATAATCCACATACAACATACGAGGCCGCTAAGAACGCAATTGAGGCAAGTTTAAAACGTTTAGGATTAGAATATGTTGATCAATATTTAATTCATTGGCCAAACAGCACACACTTTCGTCCTCATTACCAAAAGCGAAATAAGGAAGTATATAGAGCGATGGAAGATGCCTATTTTGCCGGCAAAATCCGCTCAATTGGGATTAGTAATTTTAGAAGGCATCATTTAGAAGCGCTCTTAGCGACCGCTAAAGTTAAGCCTGCTACTCATCAAATGTATATTAATCCTAGCGATATGCAAGCAGAAGTTGTAGCGCTTAATGAAAAGTATAATATTTTAACCGTTGCTTACTCGCCCCTTGGTACTGGCCGTTTACTTGTGCTTCCTGAACTTATTGAAATTGCTGCTAAATATAAAAAGACTCCTGCTCAAATTGCGTTAAGGTGGAGTCTTGAACATGGCTATTTGCCACTTGCTAAATCAAAAACACCGTCACGTATTAAAGAAAACATTGATATTTTTGATTTTAGTCTTAGTAAAAAAGATATTAAAATACTTGATGATTTAAAAGGAAAAGCCGGACTAGCCGGCGATCCTGATACCATTCCTTTTTAAATGTCTTATTTAATATAAGTTAATCCCGTTTCAGCAATACGTCCTGGCGCTGGCGTTTTAGTAGTACTTAAAACATATACTCGTAAATTACCTTTATTTGCAACACTAACAGATAATGAACCATTTGTCACCACTTTAGTGTCACCAGTTACAACATCAACATACGTTCCGTTGGGAATATTGTTAAATGTTGCTCCATTTGAAATCGTTATTAATGCAAAACTATCAGTGGTGTTATCAGTATAACGACGTTTAAAGGCGAGACCTCCGCTGATGTTGGAAGTACTGTATTGACCTTTTTGTAAAGCGGGAACAGCTCTTCTAATCAAGTTTAAGTTTCGAATATGTTTCGCTAGCGGATGATTTAGTGTCGTGGCAACTTCTCCCAGCGCATTTTTATATTTACCAAAATCAGTAACGGTTAAACTTCCTTCAATATGATCACCAAAATAAGCACGTCCGGTTGTACTTAAGGGTGCATTTGGTCCAACGTCAATTACTTTTCCCTTCTGGAATTCGATTTCAGTACCGTAGTAAATTACAGGAATACCCCTAAAACTAAACATTAAACTTAAGTTTTCAGCCCATACGTCTTGTGGTTCAGCAAAACGTTGTCCTTCCGGGGCACCATCTGGTGCATAGTCATGCGAATCAACATACATTACATTCCAAGTTGCATCAGCGTAGGTATAGTCATTCCCAACAGCGACATTAAAAGCATCGTTAGCGTTTTTAAAGTTCCAGTGCATAGGGAAATCAATCACATTCATATAACTTTTCTTAGAATAATCCACTGGTCGATATTCATTACCATTAAGCGCGTGATTATTACTGCTTGGTTGGGTGTTAGGATTGCCATTATCTTGCCAGTGTTGATAGGTACTTGCTTCACGCTCTTCACGAGTAGCCCACGGATAAGTTTTGGTTTCCTTCCAAGTATAGAAAGGAGTGCTTATAGCTGGATTACCATGATTCCAAACTTGGCGATAACGAGTAGCGACTTCCCCAAACATAAAGAAGTCATCGCCGCCTCGGTTTTGAAAAGCGGGGTTAAAAACATTATTGAAGGTTAAGCGTGAAATATGTTTTACTGTATCAACTCTAAAACCATCAACCCCCATATCAATATAACGATTATATGCATTAATTAAATAATCGCTTACAAACGGATTTTCGGTGTTTAAATCAACACAATCGCCAGCGATTTGCCCTGTTTGAACATTATAATTTTCCCAACCAAGGTTTTTTTCATGATGATAAATATGGCGAAAATCATTAACATCTTCTTTCATGGCATTAATACGACGCCCATATTGTTTTTCACCAGATAAGGAATTATAATCACTGCCTAGCAAGTTAAAGGGATCCGTTTTAATTAAGTTAGCAACCGTATCTTCTTTTGTGTAATCTTTCTTAAATAAAGGGAATATATTTTTTTCTCCAAAGTTTCCAGAGTGGTTAAAAACAACGTCCTGAATAATTTTCATTCCGCGCGCATGCGTCTCGTTAATTAAGGTTTGATAAGTTGCGTTTGGACTTTCTAACCGCGGATCAACACGGGTAAAGTCAAGAGCGTGGTAACCGTGATAATCATAACCTGAAGAATTCTCAACAATAGGGGTAATCCAAATTGCCGAGAACCCTAATGCTTTAATGTAATCAAGTTTTTGGATTAAACCTTTAAAGTCACCGCGCCAAGCGGGATCATGAGCAGGATTCCCGGCTCTAGTATCATCCCAACAATGAACGTTATTATTTGTGTCACCATCATAAAATCGCGTGGTCATTAAAAAGTAAATTGTTTCTTCTCTAAAATCACTTTTCCCACTTGTTATTTTCGGTTTGAAGTCAGTTAAGACGCCATTATCTAAATACCATTCCCCATTAGTGAAGAAGTATTCAGCCGTTTCCGTGCTGCCAATTGTAAATTTAGCTTTAATGCTCGAAATACGATTAAAGCCAAAACGATACCATCCTTCTTTTTCGGCAGTCATATTTATGGCAGTAGGGGTGCTTATGCCACTAGGAACGCTATCATAATATTTTATTTTTGGCACGTTATGTGGCGATTTTACGTGAATCACTAATTTGCCAGTATCAGTGTACTCGGGATCTTCAATTGTATCAGGGTCAACGGTGTACCATTTACCGCCGCTGCCTTGACCAACCCACCAATATTCGCCAGTGGTGCGATATAAATCACCTGTTTGTGGTTGGCCTCCATTATTAAAAATAAGGTTTACCGCGGTTAATTCAGGATATGATTTAGTGTACCACTCACTCCCTTCATCTTTTACCATCTTTTCACCAGGCCAGCCTGGGGTTGGAACGACCGCAGGTTCTGGATTCCATATGTAAATATGCGGATTAGCGTAGTCTCCACGGTAATGAAGGGTAATACCAGTTTGGGCATTTGTTTCCACTACTTTTGTGGGCATTTTTGGCACACTACCAAAAAGAACACAAATAACAAACAGCGATAATAATCGTTTTTTCATAAAAATTTTCTCCAAAGACACCTTAATTATAGCAAAGGAAGGTGTTCTTAACTAATTCTTAGTAGAAAATGTATTTTTTTGGCTATAATTTAAAATAGTGAGGTAGATTATGAAGAAAACTAATCTAAAACTAATAGCTTTATTCGTTTTACTACTCATTACTAGTTGTCGTGGTGGTGGAAGTAGTGAAAAACTAACAAGTGAAAGTCTTAGCGGCGACGCTTCAACTCTTTCAAGTGTCCCCACGACCACTGGAAGTACAAGTCAAACATCAGACACATCGCTAAGTGGTGATAGCAGTGAAGAAACATCAATTGTTATAAGTAGTGAATCTGGAATTCCCTACAATGTCACTTTTGTTACTAATTGTGAAACAACTTTAGATCCTGTATACACTGATGTAATTTATGACATGCCGGTTATTTTTAGAGAAGGGTTTACGCTTGAAGGCTGGTACTTAGAAGCCACTTTCGTAAATATTGTAAGTTTTCCATTTTATGTACCGCATGATGTAACGTTATACGCTAAGTGGACTGAAGGCGAAACAGCACTATTTACTTTTGAGCTTAAAGCCGACAATAGTGGCTATATCGTTACCTCGTATGGTGGTAACGCGATTAATGTTGTTGTGCCGACAACATATAACAATAAACCAGTAGTGGCATTAGGAGAACAACTCTTTTATCAAAATGGAAGCATTAAAGCAGTAGTGCTTCCCGCTACTTTAACTTATATTGGTCACCAAGCTTTTAAAGATGCCGTTAGTCTAGAAAGCATTGTCTTACCAAGTGGTGTTACTGAGTTAGCCGCTGATGCTTTTGCGGGAACGATTAGTTTATCTCAAGTAACTCTTTCTAGTAATTTAGAGATTATTGGCAATAATGCTTTTGAAAATAGTGCGTTTTCTAGTGTGACCATTCCTGCTAAAGTAGTAGAAATTAATTCCCGCTCTTTTGCGGGAAACACGGCACTTGTAACTGTCATTTTAACCCCAAATACGCCACCTTTAAGATTTGCTAATTCCTTTGAAGGGACAGTACCAAACTTAAAATACTATGTACCGGCGGCGGTATATGACGCATATATAAATAGTCCTTATTGGCAGGGATTTTCCGCGCAAATTGTTGCTAATTAATGCAAGAAAGATATTTTTTAAATAGGTGAATATATGAAAACGAAAACAATTACCACTATTTTACTTCTCACTATGCTTGTCGGATGTTCACGTAACGACAAGAGCAGTAGTGAACTTATTATCAGTGAAGAAACACCAAGCAGTGAAGTAGTAAGTGAAACAAGTGAAGTCCTTAGTAGTGAAGACAGTAGTGAAGAAAGTAGTGAAGTAATTTCAAGTAGCAGTGAAGAAACGACTGGATTTCCTGACACTCCCGCGGGCATCGATGTCCCACAAGCGGTCTTTGATTATTACGCTGGTGTTGACTTTAATAAATCTGGTCAAAACCTAAAACTAGAACTTTATAACAAAATTAAAGGGCATATCACCACTAGTTATAGTGGCTTAAATACTACGATGAAGACGACTGATCGTGACTGGAATAAATCCCCTGATCCTAATGATCCAGATCCATATATGGTTTTAATTTACGCTAGTTATAACTTTGGGAGTAGTGCTAAAAAATATTCCACCCGCAATGATGTTTGGGATAAAGAACACATTTGGGCTAAATCGCATGGTGGCTTTGGTGACAACCCACCCGCGGGAAGTGATATGCATCATTTACGGGCGAGTGACAAGAAGAATAATGGGAGTCGAGGTAACTTAGATTTTGGCAATGCCGATAGTGTAAAGAAAACAATTGCGGATTACGACGGTAATCCTTCGGGGAAAACTGGCACCCAAAACGGCAAAAGCGGTACAGTCTACGAACCACTTGATATTTATAAAGGTGACGTAGCGCGCGCTATGTTTTATATGGCAACTCGTTACCACAATGATACGCAAACACAGTTATCGCTTGTTGATTATACGACTGGTAGTTCAACTGGGGCAGGACAATTTGGTATTTTATCAACCCTTTTAGAATGGCATTTAGCTGATCCTGTTGATGAATTTGAATTTAGAAGAAATGGGTTAGTCCAAGAATATCAACAAAACCGCAATCCATATATTGACTTTCCATCGCTAGCACAAGAAGTTTTTGCGTAGTCAAAGCCAAACAAAATATAATTTAGACCAATAAAAGACTCATATAAAATACACACATAAATTGTGTGTTATTTTATTTCCATTGTATGAATGTTTAACATTTAGTAACAAATAGTTGTATAATTAACGAATGGAAAGAAGTAAAAACAAAAAAAGTACCTTTCTCTATTTTTTAGTAACTGTCGTTATTCTCGGATTGACATTCTTTTTTCTTGAGCAAACAATAATTACCGATGTTACTCCTGGTTATTATTTTGATCCGCTTACATTATCAAATCAAATGATGGTAGCGGGTATTATAGTTACCCTTGTTAGTATTTTTTCTGGTTTTGTAGTGCGTCGCATCCGCTTGAGTATAAATGGTATCTTTTTGTGTATCATTTTAGGCGCAGTTTTTCTTGCTTCACTGATTAATATAATCATGATTCCCAGAGTGCAAGAATTAAGTGTTCGTTTTATGGATGGCACGTTTAACACAATTAGACTAGAATTACCAAATAGGATGCGTTTAACCGCGATTATGGCCCTAGTTGTTAATTTTAGTTTTATCTTTTTTGTCGTATTGGTGTTACCTAATCACCACTCGTTTTTAAAACTTGTGTTTTTCTTTGTGGCGTCAATTATTATTCTCACTTTTATTGCTATTGGATATAGTATAGTTACAGAATGGGACAAATATTTAACGATTATGAAAGAAGGATATGAAAACAGTACACAAGTACCTGCGAGTTTTTTTAATAACCGAAATCCATATGCTTCCTTTTTACTTAGTTCACAAATAATGCTCTTTTTTATCTACTATTTAAACGTTAAGAAAAAACGGCGTTATTTCTATATTTTGCTGCAAATCCCGCTTGTTTTTGCTATTAACTTTACTTTTTCTAAAACCAATTTACTATTAGCAAACTTCTTAGTACTCCTTGTTTTTTTACATCATCTAATAATGCTATTAGTGAAAGGAAAAGTGTTTAGGTTTGGTCTTGAATTATTTATTGCCCTTATTTTGATAGTGGGACTTATCGTATTTCGCTTTTCACCTGCGCTTATAGATACGAAGATTGCCCTTTATTTAAGAAGGACGATTCCTGATGCCCTTTTTGATTTAGCGCCGCGCTCTTTTGAAGCACGGAAAGAACTTTGGTATTACGCTATTACACTTATAGTGTCAAACCCAATAACTTTCATTTTTGGCGATGGTCCCCATATTTCACGTTATTTTTACCACTTACGGATTGAGCAAGAAATAAGTGGTGCGATATCAATGGGTTTCGGTGATTATCATAATGGTACAATTGAAGTCATGCATACCTTCGGGGTAAGCGGAGTCATAATTTATGGGCTTATTATTTTGTTTGTTATTATAATGCTTCTCCGTCGTTCAAAAACAGATCGAAGTTTAACTTTCTTTACAATTCTTAGTCTCGCGGTCTTTCTCTTCCGTAGTCAAATGGAATCGTTAGCGATATTACTTTTCAAGAGTGAAGGAATTATGGCAAGTCTCACCTTTGTTATGCCTTGTCTTTATTTATTACGGAAATCGCATGATGCTGGTTTTGGGAAAGAAATTCAAATGAAAAAAGACTAGGCGGGAAGCTTAGTCTCTTTTCTTGAGAAAATCGTCAAATGTTATTCGGCTCTAAAGCCGTATTTTTTACTCATCTCTTCGGTGTGCTTAATATGTTCAATGTTGGAAAGCATGCTAGCGGCATCAGCGTCTAAAATAATAGTTGCTTCACCAGCGTAGAGCTGGATAGCAGTGGAAGTAATTTGTGCCGTGATTGGTCCTTCAAGCGCACGTTGAACAATTTCCGCTTTTTTGGTACCACTTGCCACTAAGATTAGCTTTTTAGCGTCCATAATAGTGCCAACCCCCATTGTTAGGGCGAAGTGGGGCATTTCTTCTTTGGTGATACCCACTTTACGATAGAAGTCTTCGTAATTATCATCAATTGTTTGCTTAGTGAGCGCGACGACGTGACTACGACTACCTAAACTTGAACCAGGTTCATTGTAGCCCCAGTGACCATCGCGTCCAATCCCTAAAAGTTGGAGGTCAATACCGCCCGCGGCTTTAATCTTATCTTCATATTCTTGGCAAGTTCTACTAGGGTCATCAGTAAAACCATCAAAGTAGTGAATATTTTTCTTATCAATATCAACATGCTTGAAAAACTCTTCATGCATGTAGCGCGCGCTTGATTTATCTAAACCATAAGGTTTGATAATATCGAAACCTTCGCCTAAAAATTCATAAAGGGTAAAGGCGGTTACTTTCTTAAAACTTAAGCCTTCTTCTTTATGCATCCTGATAAGTTCACGATATGTGCCAATAGGGGTAAAGCCAGTGGCAAGACCAATAACTGAGTTTGGTTTTTCTTTAATTTGCTTAGCGATCAATTTAGCAGCGACTTTTGACATTGCATCATAGTCATCACGAATAAAAATAGCCATAAATTTCTCCTTTGGGAATCTACTCCATAGTTGTACTATATGATACTACAACAATATTTTTTTTACCATAGTGAAAGCGGTTTAAGTTATAATTAAAGTGAGGGAAGAGGTGAATTATGAATATTTTAATGATATTAACGCCAAAGAAAGAAGTTACCTTTTTGACGACTAAAATGAGTTTAAAAGAAGCGATGGATATCTTAAAAAAAGTACGGTTTAACAGCGTACCATTGCTTGATGACAAAGGTTATTACATTGGAACAGTAACCGAAGGTGATATTTTATGGCACTTAGAAAAGAATGGTTATGAAGGAACATTAAACAAAAAATTAAAGGACGTCAAGCGGATTAGAGATTATGCACCAGTGACAGTGGATGCCGAAATTGATGAATTAGTCACGAAGTCACTTGGTCAAAACTTTATTCCTATTTTAGATGATCGGAAGTTCTTTATTGGGATTGTAACTCGTAAAAAATTAATAACGACCTTTATTGAACAAAACGAATTGGAAAAAGAAGAAATCGTTCACGAAAATGATGTTATCGACAACTTATATAAAAGAAGAAGTATTCGCAAGTTTAAAGAAGGGGTCAGTGTTCCGCGCGAAATCATTGATGAAATCGTTAAAGTTAGTTTAGTCACACCAACGGCGATGAATCGGCGCCCTCATGAAATTGTGTTAGTTGATGACCCTGAAGTCATTAAGACATTAAGCGAATTACACCAAAGAGGCGGTCAATTTGAAAAAGCCCCATACTTGATTCTTATTATGAATGATGATGAAAAAGAACCAAATGCTTATCTCGCTAATAGTAATTGTAGTGCCTTACTTATGAGTTTATTACTAGCGGTCGAAAGTTTTGAGAATTTAGGTGGTTTCTGGGTGAGCACTCGTTATCCTGAATATAATCGTAAAATGTTAAACGCGCTTGGTGTGCCCGAACGGTTTAGTCTTTACGGGATGGTGGCCTTTGGTGTTAAAGGCGAACACAAACCAGCGAATGAGCCATTAAACCCCGAAAAAATTCATTATAACAAATGGTAAATCAATAAAAAGGCGTGATTTTAAGGACAATATAGCAGTTTTATGCTATAATTATAGATGGAGGCAATATGGCAAAAAACATTATGGTCGTAACTGGGACTGTCCGTAAAACAGGCAATTCGGTCATGTTAGCGAATGCCTTTGTTAAAGGAGCCCGTCATAGTGGTAATGCGATTCAAAAAGTGGAAGCTTCAAATCGTAATTTTTCGCCATTCCGCGATAAAGAAAATGCTTGGCGCAAAGGAAAGCCAAGTTTAATTGAAGATGATTTCAATGTTCTTGCTCCTTATTTACATGTTTCCGACGTTCTAGTGCTTGCTTCTCCCGTCTATTTTGGTGGATTTTCAGGGGCAATCAAAATCTTTATTGATAACTTATATGCCTATACTGTTGAGCATCGTAAACGTAATTTACGTTTTTCACACGCTATCTTACTAGCGGTCGCTCGTGATGATAACCCCGATACATTTGTTGGTATCACCCATGAATTTAAAGAATTATGTCGGCAATTAGGCATTGAAAAAATGGATATTATTACTGTTCCGGGTGTTCATGAACGTGGAGATATAGATGGACATGAAGCTTTAGAAAAAGCGCGCGAACTTGGAAAAACAATTAGTTAGGAAATACATTATGAAATTATTAGTTACTGGTGGTACTGGATTTATTGGATCGCATACCGTCGTGGCCTTAATTGAAGCGGGACACGAAGTTGTTATTGTCGACAATTTAGTTAACTCTCAACGAAACGTCGTCACTAAGATTAAGCGGATTACGGGAGTAAAGCCGCTTTTTTATAAAGTTGACGTTGCGCATGAAAAAGGATTACGGAAAGTTTTTAGCGAGCATAAGTTTGACGCTGTAATTCACTTTGCGGGGCTTAAAGCCGTTGATGAAAGTGTGGAAAAACCACTGATGTATTACCGAAATAATCTTGATTCCACGATTACTTTACTTGAGTTAATGCGAGAATTCGGGGTTAAAAACATTTTATTTTCAAGTAGCGCCACAGTGTATGGCACTCCTAAACGGGTCCCGTTAAAAGAAGAAGATCCAATTGGGGGAACGACGAATCCTTATGGAACGACCAAACTATTTATTGAACAAATCTTAATGGACTTTGTGGCCGCTAACCCAGGGTTTAAAGCCGTTAGTCTTCGCTATTTTAATCCAATTGGAGCGCATCCTTCTAAATTATTAGGTGAATCACCAAGCGATATTCCTAATAACATCATGCCCTATATTAGTAGGGTCGCTAACGGAAAATTAAGTCATCTTAATGTTTTTGGCGATGATTACGAAACACCTGATGGGACTGGGATTAGAGACTATGTTCACGTAATGGACCTAGCTTATGGCCACCTCTTAGCGCTTAAAGCTTTTGAATTTGATCATGCTTACAATGTTTACAATTTAGGAACGGGGAAAGGTACAAGTGTTCTTGAATTAGTGCACCTCTACGAAAAAGCAAATAGGTTAAAAATACCTTATGTCATTGGTCCACGCCGCAGTGGTGACATTGCCGAAAGTTTTGCTGATATTAGCAAAGCTAAAACTGAGTTAGGTTTTGTGCCGCAATACACGGTAAAAGATGCTTGCCGGCACGCTTATCTTTTTGAAAAGAAGCAAAAATAACGACATTTTTTGATGTTTTAACAATATCAAATTATAAGTAGAACGAATATTCCATTCGTTTTTCTTTTTAACCCGAAAGATAATTAGCTAATAAATGTTAAAATTAATAAAAGGAGGATGTATATGGAAAATTACAGCCACAAATATAAGATTTCCCCCGAACTTACACTATATGGTGCTTTTTGGGGCGCTAAGACAGCGCGCGCTAATGTCCTTATTATTACGGGGATGGAAGAACATGCGCTTCGCTATACCGAATTTGCAGAATTTTTAAATGAAGCCGATTTCAATGTTTATAGCGTAGATTATTTTGGTCAAGGTGAAAATGTTGTGAAAGGTGGCCACGAACTAGGTGTTGTTCCTAATCACGGTTTTGAAAAATTTGTGACCGCGCTCGGTAGAGTTGCTGAAAATCTCGCAAAAGACAAATTACCACTTTATGTCTTGGGCCATTCAATGGGTTCCTTCTTAGCGCAACGATTTGTGCAACGTTTCCCCTTGCTTGCCAAAAAGGCCGTAATTGTCGGATCAAATGGTCCATCTATTCTCTTTGCGATGGGCAAAGCAATTGCATGTCTGACTGTTTGTGAACGCAATCGCGATAAAGTTAGTAAATTGCTCGCATCAATGGCGATTGGGGCATATGCTAAAGCAATTAAGAATCCGCGGACTCCTGTCGACTGGTTAAGCTATAACGAAGCAAACGTTAATAAATATATAGCAAGCCCCCTTGATGGTAAACCATCCTCCAAAGGCTTTTATTTAGAACTCTTACGAGGCACGAGTAATCTTTATAAGAAAAAGCATTATATTGATGTGCCGCGTGATTTACCAATTTTAATTATTGCTGGAGCCGAAGACCCCGTTGGCGCTAATGGGAAAGGGGTTTTAAAACTCGCTAAATTTTATGAAAAACGCGGCTTTAAAAACACGGAACTCAAAATCTATCCAAATATGCGTCATGAAATTTTAAATGAAACCGATCGTAAGCTCGTGTATGCGGATGTATTAAGCTTCTTGATGAAATAAAAGAAAGTAGACACGATAATGGCGAAGCGAAAAAAACAAAATAATGTTATTACCGAAAACCGCCGTGCTAGTCACGATTATTTTCTAAGTGACTTTTTAGAGGTGGGGATTGTTTTAACGGGAACGGAAATTAAATCGCTTCGCCAGAGCGGCGCTTCCTTAAAAGATACGTATGTGACTTTTCGTAACGGGGAAGCGTTTATTGAAGGACTTTACATTGCGCCCTATGCCTTTGGTAATATTTTTAATCATGAACCTCGTCGCTCTCGTAAACTTTTAATGCACAAACGTGAAATCGCAAAGTATGCCGCTGAGGTTCAAATTGCCTCAATGACATGTGTGGCCACGAAAATGTACTTTGTACGGGGTCGCGTTAAACTTACGATTGCCCTTGGTAAAGGAAAAAAACATTATGATAAACGTGAAGCGATTAAAGAACGGGAAGATAAAATAGCGATGGCGAAAGTTCTTAAACAAGGGAGCGTATCGCATAATGACTAAAAAAGAAATTAGTACTTATTTAAAAAATACCCCGAGTCGATATGATAAACGAGCATATGACTCATTTTTAAAAGAGCACGGGTTACCAAACCTACCGCCAGCTATCCATATTACGGGCACTAATGGGAAAGGAAGTAGTGCGCGTTACATAGCTTTAAGTTTAGAAAAAAGTGGCTATAAAGTCGGGTTATTTACGTCGCCCTATTTTGGGTGTGTTAATGAACTAGCCACAATCAATGGTAAAAAAATAACAAATGACTTTATTAGTGAATATATCAAGAAATATGATGAAAGTTTTGAGAAACATAGTTTATCGCTTTTTGAAATTATGACTTTTATTAGTCTCCATTATTTTGCAGCAAACAAAGTTGATTATATGGTTATTGAAGTTGGAATGGGTGGATTATTCGACGCTACGAATATATTTACCCCAATCTTAAGTATCATCACAAATATTGGTCTTGATCACTTAGAAGAACTAGGGCCGACGGTTGAAGATATCGCCGAACATAAAGCGGGTATTATTAAAGAAGAAGTTCCACTTTTATTAGGTGAAGCACCGCGCCGCGCTGAAAAGTTAATTCTTGATATGGCCCATCGTTTAAATGCTCCTGTTTATCGCGTAGATAATGAATCAATTATTATCACTCAAAGCTTAACGAAGATTAAATTTACTTGTAAAAAAGAAAAGTATACTCTTGGTAGTGGAGCAAAATATGAAGTAAATAATGCAGTTACGGCGCTTAATGCACTTGAAATATTAATAAAACAAGGCATCAAAATTGATAAATTAGCGATTAAAGAATCTTTAAAAATAAAACCATTTAGTGGTCGTTTTACTGTCATGCAAAAAGAACCTGCAATTGTTGTTGATGGCGCGCATAATCCACACGCCATCACCGCTTTAATAAATGATGTTAAAACTTATGATAAAAACATTAAAGTTATCTTCGCGGCTTTTAGTGATAAAGATTATATCCAAGAAATTGATTTACTTATCTTAGGGGGTGCTGATGTAACTCTTACTACTTTTGATCATCCACGCGCCACAAAAGACTTTGGAAAAACGAAATTATCATTTAATAATAATCATCAAAGCGCTATTAAAGAAGAAATAAACAATTTGACTAGTGATGATATGCTTTTAATAGTCGGCTCCCTTTATTTTGCGCGGCTCATAATTGAAGAATTTAAAGAAGGAATATATGATAAAGACTAAAAGATTAGTTACCGCTATTACGTTAAGTGCCTTTTTAATTGCCATCAGTGTGATTGTACAACGTTTTTTAGTAATTCCCTTTGGGATGCCATCTTTATATCGCTTATCGCTTGGTAATCTTCCAATCATTATGGCGTCTCTTTACTTGGGCCCCATCTTTGGAGCAATTGTCGGCGCGGCTAGTGATTTACTGGGAGCAACGCTTTTTCCCGTTGGAACCCTTATTATTTGGCCCGTGATTAGTTCAACCCTTTACGGTGTTGTTCCTTGGCTCTTCTTAAAAGTAGTTGTCTATTTGGATAAAAAGATAAAGATACCTTTTTTCTATGTTTTTTTAGCAATTATCTTTATTGTTTTGGAATTATACATATTTATTAATCCTTCAGTTAGACATCCCTTTAATAATAACGCTGATCCAATTATGTTTACCATACCATTTAGAGTTATATTTACCATTGTATTAACTGCCATCATTAGCGGTCTTATTGCTATCTTCTATTACTTAAGAAAAAAGTACCCGAAAGGCCCATATGAAAAATATACGGGTGCACCAACCTCACTAGCGTTCACCCTTATGTTAATGACTTTCTTCGTTGATATTCTTTATTCTTCGTGGTGGAAAATGTTTCAGTTTAAAGTCGACTTTTTTGTCAGTGTCTTTTTCCATAGTTTAATCTTATTTATCTTATTACCATTCCAAGTTACACTTCTTATCATCTTAAGTAATGTGTACG
This sequence comes from Tenericutes bacterium ADurb.Bin239, assembly GCA_002069815.1. Classification (GTDB taxonomy): domain Bacteria; phylum Bacillota_I; class Bacilli_A; order RFN20; family CAG-826; genus UBA1361. The sequence goes on from MWCB01000002.1 coordinate 82,573, forward strand.
CTCAAAGCCCAATCGCCGCGCTACTTTCACCACTTAAAGAAGAAGAGCCACCAACTGACGAATAAATCACATATATCAAAATAGTGAATTAAAGGGGATAGACCCCTTTTTAAAATAACTACTAAAAAATTACTAAACCGTATAGACGCATTATGTCTAAATTAATACTTTAGTATTAATTATTAAACCCATATATTTCTTTGATTTTTCGCTGGTCTTGTCTTACAATAGCAGTAGCGAAAAAAGGAGTAAATGCTTATGTTTGATGAATTTTTATATTTTGATGATCCGCGCACTAAAAAAGAAGAAAAAAGAAATGATGATGAGATAGTTGAACTTGCGCAAGCACTTGCCCTTTATGAGCAGCATTTAGAAGATAACAATAAATAAAGGCTTTGTAGCTCGTTTATGAAATTACGCCGCAAGGCGTTTTTTTAATGCTTTTTTGGTAAACTTAATAAGGAGGCACAAAATTATGAATAATAAATGGTGGCATGAGCGTATTTTCTATCAAATTTATCCGCGGAGTTTTTACGACACGAATAAAGATGGAGTGGGGGATATTCCTGGTATTATCGCTAAACTTCCATATTTAAAATCACTTAATGTAGGAGCGATATGGATTTCTCCCCTTTATAAATCGCCCAACTTTGATAATGGGTACGACATTAGTGATTATAAATCGATTCATCCCGAGTATGGAACAATGGAAGATATGGATAAGTTACTCGCGGAAGCTAAAAAGTTAGATATTAAGATTATTATGGACTTAGTAATTAACCATACATCATTCCAGCATGATTGGTTTTTAAAGAGCAAAGATCCAAATAGTGAATATCATAATTATTACTTTTGGCGCAAGGGGAAAGTAACGAAAAAAGGAAAAAAGTTGCCACCGAATAACTGGCAATCAATGTTTACGGGTCCCGCATGGACTTATGAGCCAAGTAATGATATGTGGTATCTTCATCTCTTCACAAGCGAACAACCAGACTTAAATTATGATAATCCCAAAGTATTAGAAGAAGTTAAAAGTATTTTGCGCTTTTGGCTTGATAAAGGTGTCGCTGGCTTCCGTTGTGATGTTATTAACTTAATTAGTAAAACAAGTCTTAAAGACGGTAAACCCAAAGTATATAAAACGGGAAAGGAGCATTATTTAAACGCTCCTGGATGCCACTTAATCTTAAAACAATTAAATGATGAGATTTTTGAACCTTACGGTGCTTATACCGTTGGCGAAACAATGGATATTACAATTGATGCGGCGAAAGCTTATTTAGATGGGGAATTAACCCAAGTATTTGCCTTTGATCAAGTCCAAGTTGATTATTTCCTATTACCCCTTTTTAAACGTAAATATAAACCACATCGCATGGTTAAGGCCTTAAAGAAATGGCAATTAAAAATACCATGGAATACAGTCTTTTATGAAAACCATGACCTCCCCCGCAGTGTGAGTCGCTTTGGCAGTAATAAATATTATAACGAAAGTGTCTCTGCACTCCATGCTTCTATTTTGTTCCTGAAGGGAACACCTTATATTTATCAAGGTCAAGAAATTGGGATGACTAACGTTGATTTTGGCAGTATTGAAAAGGTAGAAGATGTGAGCAGTCGTAATGTTTATAACTTACTCCGTAAATTTAAAGTACCTCCAAAACTAGCGTGGCGTTTGGTTAATAACTTCACGCGTGATCACGGTCGAAGTCCAGTCCAATGGAACAGTAAGAAGCACGGCGGATTCACCGACGGAAAACCGTGGCTCATGGTTAACCCAAATTACCCCGAAATTAACGTTGAAGCCCGCGAAAAAGATAACGATTCAGTGTTGCATCACTATCGTAAAATGGCCACCTTACGTCAAAAAACGAAAGCTTTTCGCAACGGTGATTTAGCATTTGTTAAAACACATCGTGACATTTTAGCGTTTACCCGCACCGACCATAAAGATGAATATTTAGTGGTCATTAATTTAGCAAGTAAGAAACGTCCTCATCGTCTTGATTTAGATGGCGAAATCTTATATTCAAATTATAAGGAGTTTGAAGATAACGCGCGTAAACTCCGCCCTTTTGAAGTCCAAATTATAAAACGGATTGACTAATGTGCATTAAGGCATCATAAAAATATAGCATTTATGCTATAATTAGCGCTGTTAAAGGAGGCTAATTATGAAGCGTAAAGATTATATTAATTGGAATGAATATTTCATGGGGATTGCAATCCTTTCTTCAAAGCGTAGTAAAGATCCAAATACCCAAGTTGGTGCATGTATTGCTGATGATGAAAATAAAGTAGTAAGTTTAGGATATAACGGTATGCCACGTGGGATTGACGATGATGTGATTCCATGGGAAAAAGGCGAAGATATCAATAATAAATATTTTTACGTATGTCACGCTGAACTTAACGCGATTTTAAATACAAGAAGCGGTGCCTCCCTTAAAGGATGTCGATTATTCGTAACGCTTTTTCCCTGTAATGAATGCGCTAAAGCTTGTATTCAAGTTGGTATTAAAGAAATCGTTTATTTAGATGATAAGTATCATAGTGATGTTAGTATGCGCGCAAGCAAACATATGCTTAAATTAGCAGGAGTAAAATTAACACCATTTACTGGTAAAGTGTTGGACCCAAAATTTAATGACTAATTATGCCTTAGAAGTAACGAATTTATATTATTCTTACGACCGCAATGTCGAAGTTTTAAATGGGGTCACTTTTAATGTAAAAGCCGGAACTTATGTGAGTGTTATTGGGCATAATGGCAGTGGAAAATCAACTTTAGCAAAGCTAATCGCGGGTATATTAGATGTTCGTCAAGGCAGTGTTATAAAAGTATTTGGCACCCCGCTCTCGTCACTTAATGAAGAACGGCCAGATATCGGTATTGTTTTTCAAAACCCTGATAATCAATTTATCGGCGCTACTGTTCGCGATGACATTGCGTTTGGCTTAGAAAATAAACGAGTGCCACACAAGGATATGGATGACATTATTGAAGAATACGCCGCTAAAGTAAAGATGAGCGAATTCTTAGATAAAGAACCAAGTAACTTAAGTGGCGGGCAAAAACAACGGGTTGCCATCGCTGGTGTACTTGCGATGAAACCACGTATTTTACTGCTTGATGAAGCAACCGCTATGCTTGATCCCAAAGGCAAACGTGAAATTAAAGAAATTATTTTAGAATTAAGAAAAGAAGTGCCAGATTTAACAATAATCAGCATTACTCATGACTTAGAAGAAACGTTATACAGCGATGAAATTATCGTCATGAATGAAGGCAAAATTGTTTTGCAAGGGACACCAGACGACATTTATAAAAAACATGAAATGTTAACGAGCATCAGACTAGATTTACCTTTTATTTTTCGGATTAAGCTTGAACTTGAAAAAGTTGGCATTAAGGTCCAAAGTAAAGACTTAAAAAGTCTAGTGGAGGAATTATGGCCGTAAAATTTAGTCATGTTGATTTTACGTATGCACCCAAATCGCCTTTTCAATTTGATGCATTACATGATATTAATTTAGTAATTAAGGATGAGAGTTTTACTGCGGTCATTGGTCACACCGGCAGTGGTAAGTCAACCCTTATTCAACATATTAACGCGCTTTTAATTCCGACTTCAGGTGTTGTCCAAATTGAAGATTCATTAATCTTACCAACGAAAAAGAAGAAATATCTACGCCGCATTAAAAGGAAACTTAAAAATAAAAAAGTAAAGGCGGAGCAAAAAGAAAGACTAGCATTTTTACAAAGTATTGTCCTTGCGCATAAGACTTATAAAGTAAAAGAATTACGGAAAAAAGTTGGGGTTGTTTTCCAGTTTCCAGAATATCAATTATTTGAAGAAACGGTGATTAAAGATGTTGCGTTTGGACCACGCAATTTTGGTGTGAGTGCCGCCGACGCATCCTTATTAGCGAAAGAAGCTTTAACGATGGTGGGAATTAATGAATCGTTTTACGCTCGGTCACCATTTGAACTTTCTGGCGGTGAAAAAAGAAGAGTGGCTATTGCGGGTATTTTAGCGCTTAAACCCGAAATTTTAGTGCTTGATGAACCGACCGCTGGTCTTGATCCGCTTAGCGCTGCACAAATGATGGAAACTTTTGCCAAAATTCATAAAAATGGCACCACTATTGTTTTAGTAACGCACGACATGGATTTAGTGCTTCGGTATGCGAGTGACGTTGTGGTGATGAAAGATGGCAAAATCCTTGAAGAAACAACCCCAGTTAAGTTATTTGCTGATGTTAAAGAAGAATATAGTTTAGAAGTACCGACTTTTTATGCAGTTATGCAAGAGTTAGTAAAAAGAGGCTGTCCATTAGATATAAGTAAAATAAATAATGTTAGTGACTTAGCGAAAATGCTAAAAAGCCTGAAGGAGAAAGTATGAAAAATATTTCCTTAGGGCGTTATCTACCGACTAATTCATTCATGCATAAAGCTGATCCCCGCATTAAGTTTTTTGGTTTAATCATCTTCATGGTTTTAATTTTCTTAAAGTTTGCGACACCGTGGACTGATTTTTTAATGTATGGAATATATGCACTCGTTATTTTTATCATAATGAAGGTAGCAAAACTTCGGGTTTTTTCTATTTTTAAGCAACTAAAGAGTTTATGGTTCATGATGATATTTTTACTTGTCATTAATCTCTTTACTTTTCAAAGAAGTGGCGGTAATACATTATTTATGATTGGTAACTTCGCCGTTAAGGACATTGCTCTTTATCAAACTTTATATATCTTAATTCGGTTGGTATTAATGATTGCTCTTACTTCGATTTTAACCGCGAGTACAAAACCATTAGATTTAACCTACGCTATTGAGTGGTATATGAGTCCGCTTAAAGTTATTCGTTTCCCTGTGCATGAAATTGCGATGACCCTTTCGATTGCTCTTCGTTTTATTCCAACCCTTCTTGATGAAACAGGGCGCATTATGCGCGCACAAGAGAGCCGCGGTGTTGACTTTAAGGGTGGACGCGTTAAAGAAAAAATCCGGGCAATTGTTGCGCTTATTGTTCCATTGTTCGTAAGTGCACTCCAAAGGAGTGATGAACTCGCTAATGCGATGATTGCTCGCGGCTACGACCCGCAAGCGAAACGAACCCGCTATCGTCTTTTGTACTTCTCGTGGCGCGATGTAATTGTTTTATGTTTATCTCTTGGTTTCTTAACTGGCGTTATCCTTCTTCGTGTTTATAAAATTGACTTAGCGGATATGCTTTATGTCAACATCCAAAACCTATTACAAATGTGGGGACTTAAATAATGCGTTACATGGCGGTCGTGCAATATGTGGGCACTAATTATTTTGGTTGGCAGCGCCAACCCTTTGAAATAAGCGTGCAACAAGTTATTGAAGATAAGTTATCCACTATTTTTAACACAGACATTAAAATTCATGCTTCGGGAAGAACAGATGCAAAAGTACACGCTTATGGTCAAGTGTTTCATTTTGATGCACCACCTTTTCCCGTTCGTAAATTACAATATGCCTTAAACAAAATGCTCCCCGCGGATATTGAAATACTTAAGGTAAATAAAGTAAAAGATGATTTTCACGCTCGTTATAGTGCGAAAAGTAAAACATATGAATACTTAATTTGTTTAGAAGCCAAAGATCCATTTTTAAGCGGGCGAGTTCTTTTTTATCCTTTACCCCTTGATGAGAAGAAGTTAAAAAAAGACGCTAAATTATTTGTTGGCACACATAACTTTCAAAACTTTACGAGCAAAAAAGAAGATGACGCTAATTTTGTAAGAACGATTAGTCTAGTTAAAATACAGCGCCACCAGCAATTATTAAAAATTGTTTTCGTGGGTGATGGGTTTATGCGCGGTCAAATTCGAATGATGATTGGCGCCTTGTTAGCGCAAAATACAGGTAAAGAAAAACCTAACTTTATAAGTGAAAACTTAAATACCACGGAACGAAAGATTATTAATCACAAAGTGATTGGCGACGGCTTATATTTACGTAAAGTAACGTATTAAGCATATAATAAAGATAGGTAAGGAGAATAATTATGGGAAGAGCATTTCAAGTTAGAGCGGCTAGTATGGCTAGTACCGCAGCGAAGAAAAGCGCCCTTAATATGCGGGCATCAAAAGAAATTTTTATAGTGGCTAAAAGCGGCGGCACGGACCCTAATTCTAACCTTGCCCTAAGGGCGGCCCTTGATAAATATCGTGCGATGGGTGCGACGAAAGACGTTATGGAAAGAGCCATTAAAAAAGCAGAAGGTGATGATGTTGTTGCCTATATTCCGGGACGTTACGAAGTAATGGGACCAGGTGGTAGTCAATTAGTAGTGGATACTTTAACGGATAATGTTAATCGCGCCATTAGTGATATTAAAGCGGTGCTTAAAAAGACGGACTCTATTTTACAAACGGTAGCCTATAACTTTACAGAAACGGGTGTCTTTTTATTTGCAGGTAATAATGTAGATGAAGTAACGGAAACGTTAATCTTAAATGATGTTGATGTTTGGGATATTAATGAAGAAGATGATGTTATCGAAGTTTTAGTTAATCCTACTTCTTATGGTAAAACGCGCGATACTTTGTATTCTTTAGGCATTAATGAATTCAATATTAGTGAAATTCAAATGATACCAAACAATAAAATAACACTAAATGATGAAGACAAAGAAGTATTCAAACGCATTCTCGATATGTTTGAGGACGTTCAAGATGTCCAAGAAGTGTATCATAACGTCATTGTAAATGACGAATAATGATATAATAATAATGCAATAATATGAGGAGGTAACTTTATATGCGACAAAACGCAAATCCGATATTCCGTAATATGAACCAAACAATGACTCAAGAAGCAACTTATCAAGATACGATGGTGGTAAGAACTGATGTCGCTAGTTGGAAAGGCATCATTCTTAAAACGTTATTACTTGTACTAATCACCATCTTAGCGGGCGCTAGTACTTGGTTTTTACCACTTCCTGTTGTTATCGGTTTCTGTATTTTTGGCGGGATTAGTTCTTTTTTACTTGTGTTCTTTGCGATGCGGAGCACAAAAGCGGCCCCCGTCTTATCAATTTTATATGCAATAACCCAAGGGATAATGTATGGAGCGCTAACCTTCATTATTGAATATGCCCTTCCTGGTGTCGGTATAATGGCGCTGGTTGGTACTTTTGGGATTGTGGCCGTGATGGCTTTCTTACACGGAATTAAAGCTGTACGGGCGACGCCATTTTTAGTGCGTTTTGTATTTGGAGCGTTATTAACGGTTATTATCGGCAGTTTAGTTTTAACAATCATTTACTTTGCTGCTCCTGATTTATACGCTAGTTATGTTAATAATTATCCGCTTATGATTATTGTTAGTGCATTTTTAATTATTCTTGGTGCCATCATGCTTATTCTTGACTTTGATAATGCGGCTCACATCGTGGAAGCGCAAGCGCCGAAGGAATATGAATGGCAAGTCGGTTTAGGAATTTTAGTTACAGTTGTGTGGATTTACTTACAATTACTCCGCTTCCTCGTTCTTATCGCGCGAAATCGTAAATAAGTACAATTTATAAAAATAAACGACCGTCTCCAGCGGTCGTTTTTCTTTAGACAAAGACCTTATCAATTATATTGATAATAAAAAAGTGATTAACATTGACAATATATTTTTAATATATTATTATTAATCACGGCATTATCTGCCTTTTGTCGTCCCGGTAAGACGAAAATTGGTAAAGGAGAAAT
>MWCB01000003.1 GCA_002069815.1 Tenericutes bacterium ADurb.Bin239
ACTAAAAAAACCATTTTTTGCAAAAAATGATTCTTTCAGTTTTTTATCTTGTCAATTTAACCTTTTCTTCTATTAGGTGTGTTTTTTTACTTGTTATTTGTGTTTTATTAAGGTATATTAAGCATTGTGTCGTAGACACAAACAAAGTATAAAGGTAATGATTTATGAAAATTATGGATGTCACAAATGTATTATTTATCAAAAACAACAAAGTCTTACTCGGCTACAAGAAGCGCGGCTTTGGTAAACGTAAATATAATGGTTTTGGCGGTAAATTAAAAATAGGTGAAACAATTGAAATGGCCGCAGTTAGGGAAGCGCGCGAAGAAGCAGGTTTAATTATGAAAAAATATTATAAAGCTGGTGAAATTGATTTTGCGGAGAGTTATCCATTACGAATGCACTTATATGTGTGTACTGAGTGGGATGGTGAAATTATAGAATCAGATGAAATGATGCCAACCTGGTTTAAATTTGATGAAGTTCCGTTAGATGAAATGTGGGATGATGATAGATATTGGTTCCACTTAGCAGTTGGCGGACAAAAGTTCCGCGCTAGTTTTGTGTTTGAAAACGATGATGACATTAGCGGTACATCTACTAATAACGTGGTTAGTTATTCAATCAAATTAGTGGATACTCTTGATTAATTTAAGTCTTCATCAGGTTCAATAAAAGGTACGATCATATCGACCTTTTTTTGTTTCCTGCGATCAATTTCGGCAATTGTCATACTAAGCGTCATTCCAAAAATGACAACAAAAATAACAACAAGAAAAACAGTGGAGTAGGAATAATGTTTTAATGCTTCCCCCATAATTAAACTAGTTATAATACGACCCGAAGTTGTAGCAATTGATCCAGTAAGAAGCGCTTTTGTTAAATGTTTGAGTGGAACAACCCTTGCTAAGAAACGGACGTTAAAAACAATGTAATATCCCCACCCAACACCACGGATTATTGATAACGCAAGAATCCATGTTTTGGGCAAGTTAAGTGCAACAATGATAGGACGCGTTATCACAAACGAGCCAACAATTAAAAACGATAGAGCTGGAACTCTAAAAGAGATATTTTTTCGTAGACTAATAAAAAACATTGTAGATGCTTCTATAATAAGCGCTGCTGAAACAACATAACCAAAATGAGTCGTGGACACACCTAATTCATTTCTTAAATAAATGCCAAAGAAATTATCAGATACAACCATGACCCCGATAACGAAAAAGTTGAAGAGTAAATAAGCAATTAATTCTGGTTTTCCAATAATTTTAAGTTTTGTTCTTTCTTCAGGCGGCACGATAATAAAAAGCTCGATTTTTTGTTTTGGTAAATGATATATAAGAAAGGCGGTAATTAAAAAGAACAATGACGACATAATAAATAATGACTGAAAACCGCCCGCTGTATTATCCGCTAAAATACCACCAATTAAAGGACCAATAACATACGACAAAGTTCCCATAATCCGCATTGATGAATATTGCTTATTACGTTCAGAGATATATGTCCCACTATAACCATCAAGTAACGAATAAAAAGGACCATTTATAAAACTAACACACGTTATAAGAATCGCATAAAACACGAATGGTTGTTTTTGAATTAATACAAAAATAATCGCCACTGATGTTTCAACGAGGGCAAAAATAAACATTAATATCCGGTTTACTTCTAAGTTTTTTGCAATACGCTGGAATGTGATATTTCCAGTTAGTGCTGCAAAAGGTGAAAGAGCTGCCACTAATCCAAGTTGCGCGGTGCTAAAACCTAGGGAGGCAAGAAAAACATATAAAAAAGTATAGAAAAAAGCATCGCCTAGAAAACGAATGAAGTAAGTAAGTCTTAAGTATTCGAAGGTGTGTTTCTTGGCGATTTTCTTTACAGGTTTCATAGTAGTGTCAATACAATGTTATCATTTTTCCTTAACTTTTGTCGGGAAATAGATATAATAATTTTATGGGAGTAAAATTAGTTGCGCAATTGCGTTTTTTTATTAGCCTTTTTGAATTTTTATTTGGGGAATTACCAAAAATTCCTGGTTCAACTTTTGGCGATATACTAGTCCTTATAAACACAATTTTCTTATCCTTTCTTAGTGTTTTATATTTCTATCAAGTACTACTAAGTATATTCTCTATCGTTGTTCCCTCAAAAAAGTATCCTGAGACGAATGTTTTCCCTACTTACACATTTGTTACTTGTGCTCGAAACGAAGAAACGGTAATTGCGCAACTTATTACAACGATACGTGCATTAGATTATCCGCAGGATAAAATAAACATCCATGTTGTTGCTGATAATTGCACGGACAACACTGCGATTATTGCCGCGCAACTTAAGGCTCGCGTTTTTAAGCGAAACGATTTAACTAAAATAGGAAAAAGCCATGCTTTAGAATATTATTTCAACGAGCAGAAAAAAACAACACCTTCCGAAGACTTTGCTGGTTATATTGTTATTGATACTGATAATGTCTTAGATCCACAATTTTTAAAAGAAATAAATAAAGTATATCAGGCTAAGAATGCTACTGTTATTGCTAGTTATCGAGCAAGTACAAATGCTGGTGATTCGTTCTGGGCGTTTGGAACCGGATATTCTTTCTTACGGGAATGTTGCTTAATGCATAAGGGACGCGAAGTATTAGGACTTAGTTCTTATGTATCGGGCACAGGGTTCTTTGTTAGCTACGAAAAGATGAAAGAAATCGGCGGATGGAAACATCATTTATTAATTGAAGATATTGAGTTTTCAGCCGCACATGTTATAGATAAAGGAACAACTCATTACGCTCATGATGCTATTTTTTATGATGAACAGGCTGTTAGTTTTAAATCAAGTTGGCATCAACGAATGCGGTGGGTAAAAGGATTATTCCAAGTATCTAGAGTATATACATGGTCACTATTTAAAGCCATTTTTGCCCGGAAAAGGACATTAAAAGAGCGCTTTTCAGCTTATGAGTCGTTTCTTTTTTCCACACCATTTCCCGCATATATTATTCATTGGTTTATACTTTATGGTTTACTTAGTGGAGTTAACTTAGCGATAACCAGTGATATTAATTATTTCATTCAAACATATCTATTTACGCTTTTTGACTTCTTGTTTGGTTTCTATATATTTACAACAATAATGTCTTTACTTATTAGTTTTTCAAATTGGAAACGAATTAAGATGCACTGGTTTAAAAAAATAGCGCTACCTTTCGTAGCGTTCTTTTTCCTTCTAACTTATGTTCCAATGTTACTCATTGCTCCCTTTATCAAAGTGAAATGGAAACCAGTTAAACATTACGGTTTAAAAAAGCCTTTATAAATCAAATATTAAATGATCAATTGATAATTCACTAACGCGCTTAACATTTAATAAAACGAAAATTTTTTGTAAGTCGATAATTAATTCATCGACTTTTTTTATCATTGTTTGAAGTGGAAAGTCACATAAATCAAGAAAATATTTAGCCATTCCCGCTGCTTTAGCGCCTAACGCTAGTGATTTGACAATCGAACCAGCAGAATTAATGCCACCACTTGCAAGTACTTCAAAATTAGGATAATTACGCGCAAGAAGGAGTGATTCAATGGTAGAAATACCAAAATCAAGTAAAGATGAAGTAGTTTTATCTTGCCTTTGTAATTCGATTAATGAAAAGTCGGTGCCACCCTTACCACTTACATCAATATATTTAACACCAATGTCCTTTAATAACAAAAGAGTTGGTTCACTCATACCGTAACCAACCTCCTTTATAAGAACAGGAACTTTAACAGCTTTTAAAATATTACGAATATTAGCTTCCCATTTCGTGAAGTCACGATCGCCTTCTTCCATCACTAGTTCATGAACGCTATTGACATGGATAGCTAACGCATTTGCACGCAGCATCTTAACAGCGGCAACCGCCATTTCAGGCGTGAAATTAGGATTAATATTTGCAACTATAAATAAATCAGGGAAATTAATCCGCAGTTTTTCAAATGATACTTTTGCCTCTTTATTTTCAAACGCCAAACTTTGAGAGCCGACAAAGAAAGGAAGCCCAAAATGCAGGGCTAATGCTGCTAGTTTAATATTTATGTCATTGCCTTTTTTATTACCACCAGTCATGGCGTTAATATAAAAAGGATACTTAAATTTATGGCCCAAGAATGTTGTTGATAAGTCAACATCTTTTAATGATATCGAGGGAATACTATGATGAACAAAACGAATATAATCAAAATCATTTTCACAAACATCAACCGCTTTTGCGAACATGATGTGATCATCCTTACGATTATTATTCATTATCCTTCCTCCAAATATCAAGAATGATGATACCTTCATTCTCCCACATTTTAGTTAATGGTTCAATAACGCTTTTGTCATTAATTTGGGCAATACCACAGTCACCATAACCCGCGCCCGATATCTTAGCGACGACCCCTAATTCTTTGGCGCTTTTCACTAATGCTTTCAAGCGCGGCGTCACCATCCCTTTACGTGACAATCCTAATTCGTCTAATAAATTTTGATATTGGCGAAGATACATATCATCATAAGTTACTAAATAATTGTTAACTAATTTGTCGGCCTTTTGATAGAATGAATCATGAACCTTTCCGTTTGTGTCAGGCGTAAAGTTTTCTTTAGTCCATCCCACTAAAAAGTAAGGTATTTTAGTGAGCAATTTAATTTCAAGAAGTGGCCATTCAATTTCAAGCAATTCAAAAACTCGTGTTTCTTTTAGCAACCAATTTAAGTCATAACGAACATAATACAAAGGAACGTCAAAAATAGTACAAGCTAAGTCACCACCTGAAGTAAGTGAATTTAGTTCTTTTTGAATTAGCACTGCCATTTTAAAAAGAACAAGTGGTGACAAATTAGTGCGATAAAGTCTATTAAGCAACTTTAAAGTTAAAACGACACTAGCAGCGCTAGATCCTAAACCATATTTAATTTGTTCATCGCTTATTAAGTTGTTTTCAATTGTATATTCAAATTCGCAAATAGGAATATTTTTTAAAGCGAGATATTCATTAAAGAAAGTAATAGTTGTAACCGTATTTTTTAATTGATGCGGACATCCATTTTCAAGTAAAGTGTGATAGGGATGTGAAATACCACCTTCAATAATAGTAGTTTTATGATTAGGGACTAAAGTGCCTTGTAAAAAAAGATTAACGGGCGCGACAATTGCCCCGTGTCCACTTTTTAAAACATTATATTCACCGATGATGTAAAGCTTACCAGGTACTTTTTCATGAATTTGCATTAGTAATTCCGCCTCCAACACCACTTACTTGGATTTCAACATCAGGGAGAAGTCTAATAATATCATTAACATATTGTTCAAGCGTGAAAAGAATAAGGTTTGGCCCAGCATCAAATGTATAGAATACAGGAATTTTGTGTTTAGAACGAATAGAACGGATAGTTTGGATTAATTTTTGGGTTTTAGGCGTGTGATATTCTAACCCCGCTTCAAGCATGACATTGCGCATTAATTCCGCGCTGCGTTCGGAAATATGACCCACTGCTTCGATATCTTTAGCATTAAGAGCCTCAATTAGTGGTTCCACTAAATCATTTGATTCTTTAACGTAGATTGAATAAGATTTTGATTTTTCAACAGTTATTTGCATTCCAACTCGGCTTGAAACTGTTTTAATACCAGGATCAATTATTGTAAATAGCATTCTAAATTCAGGCCAATCAATTGGTAATTTTTCTGCAAAACTTGTTTTATGATTTTTTCCGCGATGCCAAATCACAAAACCACCATGAACTGAACGCGTAGCAGAACCTGAACCAAGTCGCGCAAGTCGTGACAGTTCTTTTTTACTTACTTTTGCGCCGATAGCATCTACGTAAGCAGCAGCAAGGGCAGCAAAAGCACTTGCGCTACTAGCGTACCCCGCTTTAATAAAAACATGATTATATGAAGTAACGATACAGTATTCACCACGTCCAAAATGCTTACGTAAAGCATCCAAATGATGGGCCACTCTTGTATATTGAATACCAGTTAGCGCTTTATCATCAAGAATAACAACGTCTTTTTTAGCATTAGGATCTAATTCAACATTAGTTAATGTATAAAAATTATCAGCGGTAATTGATACGCTTGTTTGATAGGGAAGATTAATTGTAGTGTCAGCTTTTCCCCAATACTTAAGAATCGCAATATTTACATTTGCTTTTTTATACTTCATGTTATCTTCCTTAAATCAATTAGCCACGAAGGATATTCCGCTAATTGTTTTTGGGCACGAGTAGCGATTGTTTCACTATCAAAAAGAGCAATTAAACATCCGCCCATACCGCCCCCCGTAATTTTAACACCGATGGCCCCAGCGCTAAATAATTGTACGCGTAACAATTCTAAAGTTGGAGTTGAAATACCAAGCGCTTGTAGATGTGTGTGGGCCGCATTAAACATCGTGGCAAGCAATTTTAAATCATTATGTTCTAAGGCCCACTTCGCATTAGCGGTCAATGAACCCAAGGCATTAATATGAATATCACGATGCGGATGCTTATTAACATGCTCCACCGCATCTTTAGTGGCACTATTAGTGTTTGAATAAAAGACTGCTAAATAGCCATCAATATTGAAATTGAGTGCCTTTATGTGCGGCTTTTGATATATAATTGGCTTTTCATAAATTATAGTGGAAGCATCAATCCCGCTTGCATTAGTGTGATAAATATTTTCTGAAATTTTTAATAATTCAAAATATTCAAAAGCAGTTAAACCAAGGCTAAAATGATTATTAAAAGCATCAATAATAGCTTTTGCTACACTGGCGCTTGATCCCATCCCACTCCGCTCAGGGAGGCTTGAACGGATACCGATAATTACGGGAGTAAGAGTTTTAAATTCTTTTTTTAATTCCGAAATTAAAGCAACTAACCCACGCAATTCAAACACAGCTTTATCAAGTGGACCAGTATAGTATTTTGTTTCAAGAACAAATTCAGTATGCGGAGTTAAAACAACTTCACTTCTTAATGAATAAAAAGGAATGGCAATCGCGGGGTGTCCATATACAACTGAATGCTCCCCGATTAAAATAATTTTTGCTAAACCGTATCCATCCATAATAATTTCCCAAATTAGAAGAGAGCCTTTAGTATGGTAATAAATAGACCACCAGCGTAGAGGGCCATAAATTGAACTCCGTAACCTGCTCCTTTTTTATTTAACCATCCACTTAAAAGACCAACCCCAACTACAATTATTAAACCATAGATACCAGCCTCGGCAAAGGAAAGTAAAGCAATAATTGAGAACAAGAAAATGAGAACTGTTTCTTGGGAAATGTATTTAAAAACAAGTTCAGTCATCTTATGTGAATATTTCATTCCTAATGAAACTGTAATACTTAATCCAATTACTAAACCAATAATAATAGCGACTAACAAATTACCTTTTGGTACCGCTAATCCAGCGTAATCAGCAAGGATGATGGGACTGCCGGCTTTATCAAAAATAACAGATCCTGGACCAAGCGCCGCGGGTGAAATAGGAAAAGCAAACACGAAGAGCGAAATCATAATACCCGCTAAATAAGTAGCGCTTGATAAACCATTGACAACCGAAACTCCTTGTAAAGCCTGTTGGACTTCATCTTTTTCATTTTTTGTTGAAAATTCACCAAGCATCATCGTGACACCAACAGGTGACATAAAAAAGAGTAAACTACCGATTGCGCTAGCAATACCAGTTTTACGAATAATACGTTTATGTCCCTTTTCACTTTTTTTAATAACGTCATCAAGAATAACAGTCATCTTACCTTCAACTTTTTGACTTTTAAAAACATTTGGGAACATAAGTTCAAATAAAGCAAAAAGAAGCGGACCAGTCGTAATACTTAAAAAGAAGGGGGTCATGGATAATTTACGACCACCGATAAAGGCATTTAACAAAGTGTTGTTAACAACTAATCCTGGATTACGTAAAAATGCTGTGACAAAGCCAAACGGAATGATTGATAATAAACAAATAAGTTTTTCTTTGTTCGTTAAACTCATTAAAATAGCGCCACCTAAGAAGATGTATTCATTGTATTTTTTAATGAAATTACTAATTTCAATTCCTGTTTGAACGGAAATAAATTCAAAAAGTCCCCAAAAGGCAAGTGCAATTGGGAAACTAACTAAGACACCAATTAAAGATCCAAGCATCATCCACTGGACGCTATAAGAGGTGTAACCGTGTTTTTTAAGCGTTTGACTGTGACCGACAAGGGGTGTTGACATTACCCCGCCAGGTATTGATGTTATGGCGGTTGGGATTGAGTCTGCAATATTAAGAGTGACAACCGCGGCCATAAATCCAGCCATAATTACCAGCGGATTAAGTTTTAGCGTAACTAGAATTAGTGTCATCGGCACTAAGACTGAAGTTTCATCAGTGCCAGGAATAATACCAATGATTAGATATAAAGCGGTCATGAGTAAAGCAATACCGAC
This sequence comes from Tenericutes bacterium ADurb.Bin239, assembly GCA_002069815.1. Lineage (GTDB taxonomy): Bacteria > Bacillota_I > Bacilli_A > RFN20 > CAG-826 > UBA1361. The sequence continues at coordinate 8,470 of MWCB01000003.1, forward strand.
CATCTGTAAAATAAGCGACAGTGTAATAACCATAAAAATTAGCCCTCACGACCACTTTCTTTTAAATCGCTTGATTTAACGATGTTCCGTTGGGGCTTAATCCATAAATTATTGATGACAAAAGCGATCAAAATTGCTAACGTACCAAACCCGTAAATAAAATCTTTCTTTTTTTCGGCAATAACGACAATATATTTAGCTAATATTTCGATTGTAACAAATGTTAATGCCACAAAGGCCAAGCTGATTGCTAGGCCGATAAAGAGCGACGATATCACAATATGGTCTCCCCACAAGCGTACCATCGTTTTTTTCTTTTTCATAATATTCAAACCTCGCCTGAATCGTTATTATAGCATTTTTATACATTAATAAAGGTAAAACCTATAAACGATTTTCAAAAAATCATTAAGATTTATTGAAAACAAAGTGTAACCACATAAAAAAGATGGCCCTTTTAAAGCCATCTTTCTTAATAAGTTAAAGACAATTATTCTTTTGGTTCTTCAGCAATGTCTTCCACTGGTTTTAAGTTAGTGATTGGTGCTGGCTCACCATGTTTAACAAAGAACATTGGAATAAACGCCAGACCCATAAACACTGCGCTATAAATAAAGAGAACGGGGTAGTAGTTAGTAATATCCATAAGGAAACCAGAGAAAATAGGAGTGGCAATCATTGCACTCATACTAGCGGCGTAATAATAACCAGTATAAACACCAATATTACCATGGCGCGACATCTCAACAACCATTGGATAACTATTAACGTTAATAGAAGCCCAACTAATACCAACAAGCCCCATGATGATGTACATTAATACTTTTGTTTCACCTGTAATGAAGACAGCAGCGCCCAAGGCAACAGTTAAAACGGAAATGCCAAAAAGAATCATACGGCGACGACCAACCTTTTGCGAGATTATCCCAATTGGTATAAACGCTAAGGTTGCGGTAATAATTCCAATTAATGGGGGCAAACTAAAGTCTTCAAGACCTAAATGGTTAAACGCATAAACCGAGAACTTCGTAGTAGCAGCGTTGTAACCCATAAACCATAATACGACTGCGGTTAAGATAAGGATGAAACTGCGCCGAACATCTTTTGGCATTTTTTCATCATCACTGTGTTGTGAAACATCTAAACCTTCATCATCAATATCTAAAGTATCAAGATTATATCTTTCCGTAATCTCCACCATTTCTTTGTACCACGCGTTTTCTCTGACAGTAAGCACAAAGACCGCAATGAGTGCAAGCATCAATAAACTTGTAACTATAAAAGTAGTGACATAGCCTGTTTTCTTAAAAATATCACCTTTGGCAAAGAAGAAAACAAGCATATAAGAAATAGCGCCACCGAGGGTACCCATGAAGTTAATAACCGCGTTAGCTTTACTTCGTAAAGGTTTTGGCGTAACATCTGGCATTAAACTAACAGCCGGACTACGATAAATGCCCATAGCAACAAGAACAAAGAACAAGACAACGATAAAACCAATGAGAAGACCAGGTTTATGTCTTGTTAATTCGGTAAAAATTAACCTAGCGCGTTGATCAGCAAGGCGAGAACGAACCGTGTTAGTGAACACATCTGCGCCATAAGTAAATGAATAAACTGGATTTTCAGGTGTACCACCTTTACTAATTAATGAAAAGCCAAGATCACTGACCGCAATTTGTTGATATAAGTCAAAGAATGCAACGCCAACAAAAAGAGTAGCGGCTACAATAGTACCAACAATGATAAATGGCATTCTTTTACCGATTTTAGTTCGTGTCTTATCACTAATGCGTCCGAAAAGCGGGAGCATAAAAAGCGCTAGGATATTATCAAGTGCCATGATAAAACCTGAGAAAGTTTGGTTTAGACCGAAGTTGTCAACAAGCATTTTGGCAATGATGGTGTCATACATCGTCCAAAAAAGCATAATTGACATAAAAGCCAATCCAACGAGAAATGTGCGTTTCATATTAAGTTTTAGTTCCATATTTTTTCTCCTTTATATGTTGATATGTTCAAAAATATAATTATCGGCTAGGGCTTTAGCCTTATTTTGATCTTCATAATTAGCGATCGTCCAAGTAATAAGTGGTAAACGTTTGCGTTTTCTTTGAATCTTACGCTTATGTATATATTTTACTTCATAATTGAAGAAATCAGGCTTAGAAACTTTTAATAGCAACAATGAACGATACATAAAGTGGACAAATTTAGATTGTCCAGGAAGGACATCAGTCATTAATTGACCAACCGGAATGCCCTTACTTCCTTTTTTAAGGTCACGGACGACATAAGGATTAAAGGATTGTAACATCAGCGTCTCCTTGTGCGGATATTCGCCCACAACTTTAAGAACTTCACTCACTAGCGAAGAAGGAATATAATTCTCGGCTTTTACTTCCACTAAAATAGGGACGCGACCATCCACCATCTTTAAAACATCACGTAAAAGCGGTATTTCTGTTTTAGTTGACAATAATTTTAATTTTTTTAATTCTTTATAAGTCGATTCGTTAACGACTTTCTCAACACCCGTTGTTCGCGTAGTAGTGGTATCATGGATAACCACGATTTTATCATCTATAGTTACATGCACATCTAATTCAATACCAAACCCAGCCTTAACAGCGGCTTCGAAAGCGGGCATTGAGTTTTCATCAATTTTAAGATTATGAAGACCACGATGAGCGAGGGGTGTTTTAAATAACGGGTGTTCTTTAATTCGCATGTATCTATTTTCACGAAAATAGTAATAAAAGTCAATTCACAGCCCTTTTTAGACTAAATTAGTCTATAATCTAATACTGTAAGGAAGGTCTATATATGGAAAAATTATTTGATCTCGTGGCGCTTGAAACTAAAAGGCAAAATGAAGGGCTGGAATTAATCGCTAGTGAGAACTTTACGAGCAAAGAAGTTCGGGCTCTTGCTGGTTCGATATTAACTAATAAATATGCAGAAGGTTATCCAGGGCGCAGGTACTACGGCGGTTGTCATTATATTGATGAAATTGAACAAATGGCAATTGATTTAGCTAAAGAACTTTTTGGCGCAAAGTATGCTAATGTTCAACCACACAGTGGTAGTAGTGCAAATATGATTGCCTACGCGAGTCTTCTAGAATTAGGTGATAACATCTTAACCCTTTCATTAGATGAAGGGGGACACTTAACGCATGGCAGCCCAGTGAATTTCTCATCCAAATATTATAAAGTTACGCATTATGGTTTAAAGGATGACGGTACTATTGATTATGTAGCCTTACGTAAAACGGCATTAAAAGTTAAACCAAAATTAATTCTTGCAGGATTCTCCGCCTATCCTTTTATTATTGATTTCGCGCGCATAGGCACGATTGCCAAAGAGGTTGGAGCGTATTTCATGGTCGATATGGCACATATCGCGGGTCTTATCGCTGGGGGCGCTCATCCAAGTCCATTTCCATACGCTGATGTTGTAACGTCCACTACCCATAAAACTTTAAGAGGACCCAGAGGTGGTATTATTCTTACTAATAGTGAAGAAATTATTAAAAAAGTTAACTTTATGTGTTTTCCTGGAATGCAAGGGGGTCCACTTGAAAATATTATTGGCGCTAAAGCTCAATCATTCCACGAAGCATTACAACCTGAATTCAAAGAATATATTAAAAAAGTAGTGGAAAATACAAAAGTGGCCAGCGAAACTTTGCGCAAACTTGGAGCCGTGGCTAGTAAAACTGAAACGCATCTCTTTTTACTGAACACCAAGAAGTCTTATGGTCTTACTGGTAAAGACGCTGAAGCATTACTTGAAACCATTAAGATTACTACGAACAAAAACATGCTACCAAAGGATGATGAAAGACCAAATACTACATCGGGACTTCGTTTAGGTTTCGCGGCGGTGACAACACGCGGCTTAACTAGAGTTAATGCTGCTGAGACGGTTACTATTATTCACGAATTCTTGAGTAAGAAGATTACGAAAGAAGAAGCATTGGTGAGAGTCAATAAAATTGTGACCACTTTGCAGGCTATCGATAGTCTTTAAGGGTGACTCATGGTATAATTTCGAATGTGAAAAGGAGTGATAATATGAAAAAATCATTAGTATATTTCCAATCAGGCGGACCAACCGCGATTATTAACACCTCAATGTATGGCGTCATTAAAGAAGCTAAGCGGCAAACCGAACACATTGATGGAATCTATGGAAGTTTACATGGTATTGAAGGTTTATTAAATGACAACCTTATTGATTTACGCAAGGAAGATGAAGCCCAAATTGAATTATTGAAACAAACCCCAGCTGCGGCTTTAGGGACGACACGTTATAAACTTTCAAGTGATATTAATCATGAAGATTATCAGAAAATCTTAAGAACGGTTAAAAAACATAACATTGGTTATATGTTAGTTAATGGTGGCAACGACTCAATGGATACTTGTTATAAATTAGCGACTTTCTTCCGCAAAACAGACGTGGATTGTAAAGTTATTGGTATTCCAAAGACCGTTGATAACGACTTAGCATATACTGATCACTGCTTAGGTTATCCAAGTGCGGCACGTTTCGTTGTGCAATCAATTCAAGATATCGCTTTAGATAATAGAGTCTATCGAAAATCAAAACTTGTCATTGTTGAAGTTATGGGTCGTCACGCCGGGTGGTTAACTGCCGCCGCTAGTGTTATTCAAGACCCAGACTTAAAGCCAGACTACATTTATTTACCAGAAGAAAAATTTGACTTAGAAGAATTCTTGGCGCGAGCGAAAGAAGTTTATGAACGTAAACAAAGAGCGTTATTTGTCGTAAGTGAAGGTATTGAAACTCAAATGCCAAATCTTGATAAAGCTGTTGATGCTTTTGGTCACGCTCAACTTGGTGGATTTGCGGCTAAATTAGCTGGCATTGTTGAAGAGCGCCTAGGTTATTCAACTCGTCCAATTGAATTTAGTTTATTACAAAGAGCGGGAACTTTAGCAATTACTGAAACTGACCAAAAAGAAGCGATTAAAGTTTCAAGTGTCGCGGTAAAACGCATTGTGGCAGGTAAAACAGGAGTCATGGTTATAATTGATCGTAAACCAGGACCAAAATATAAAGTTAGTTATAAACTCAAAAATCTTCGTGGTATCGCCAATGTTGAACACAAGATGACTCCGGAACTCATTCACGATGTTAACCATGGCGGGAAATTGTTTAGTGAATATCTCTTACCACTTATTGATAAACCAATTAAGCATCAATTGGAAAACGGCATTGCTAAATATACTAAACTTAAAAAAGTAAAAGTTAAGTAATTAAGGCAAATAAGAAATAACGCGGAGTAAAACTCCGCTTTTTCTTTATTAAAAGTTATAATAAATGTATGGAATGGGTGATTTTAGGAATTATTATTGCTTTATTGCTACTAATCTCTACATATATTTGGACTGTATTGATTACATTCCGCCTTTTATTTAGACGTCCACTTAAGACTAAAAAGCTAGTTTTCCCAAAACCTTTTTTTGGCGATGATTTTGATAAGCACATTGACGGTATTCTTAAAGCTCAAGCTAGGTATGCCTCTAAGCTAAGTGAAGAAGTAGCGATACGTTCGAGCGCGGGGTGGCTAAAAGGGCGTCTTTTTGAAAATCCAAATAGTAATAAAATTGTTATCTTTGTTCATGGATATTATTCGTGGGGAATGCGTGATATTGGCTTTTTTGATACTCTGTATGACGATTTGAATGTGTCATTACTTGTAATCGATCAACGCGCAGCGGGCGAAAGCGAAGGAGTTTATACTTCGTTTGGAGCGCTGGAACGCTTCGACATCAGGGAATGGATTTTTTATTTAAATGGTCGCTATAATGGTGAAAAAGAAATATATTTACACGGTATCTCAATGGGCGCTGCCACTAGTTTACTTGTGACTGCTTTAGCAGCATTGCCACCAAGTTTTAAGGGAGTTGTTGCTGATTGCGGATTTTCGCGCACGGATGGCGTTATCTTTTTTGCTGGAAAAAAGATGCTTAAGATTAAGCCAAAATTGATGTTTTGGGGATTAAATATACTCGCCAAAACGGCAGGCGGTTTTAATCTTAAAGACGTGAACGTAAGCAAAGAATTACACAAAAATACAACAATACCAATTTTATTTATACATGGCACTGCCGATCTATTTGTACCTTATAATATGTCAGTTAAAAATTTTAAAGCAACTGGTGGTCCCAAAAAATTAGTAGCGTTCCCCAAAGCAGGACATTGCGAATCATATTTAACCGACAGCGAAAAGTACACTGAAGAAATGAGAAAGTTTTTATATGGAAAAAGAAAGATTCGATAGATTATTACAAATAGTGAGCGTAGAAGATCTAGCTAAAGTTGAGAGTAAAAGAATTATCATTTTTGGTTTAGGCGGCGTTGGCGGCAGTGCTCTTGAAGCATTAGTGCGCGCTGGTTTTAAACATTTTACGATAGTTGATAATGACGTGATAGAGATTACTAATTTAAATAGACAACTCTTAGCTACAACTAAAACAATTGGTGTCCCCAAGATAAAAGTTGCTAAAGAGCGAATGCTTGAAATAAACCCAAATTGCAAAATAAACGTCGTTTTTGCGCGGGTTCATTCTGAAAATATTGAAGATTTCAATCTTGAATCATTTGATTATATAGTGGACGCTATTGATAGTTTTGAAGATAAGATGGCGCTTATCGTGTATGCTGTTAAAAACAAATTACCAATCATAAGTGCAATGGGTGCTGGTAATAGGTTTGATCCTACTAAAGTGATTGTTACTAAAATTGAAAAAACAGAAGGCTGCCCGTTAGCGAAAAAAGTTCGTTATCACTTGCGACAAGAGAAACTAAAAGGATTAATGGTTGTTACTTCTCTAGAATTACCAGTCACTAGTATTGGTAATAAACTTGGAAGTAGTTCCTTTGTGCCACCGGCTTTTGGGTTAGCGATGGCAAGTTACATTTTTAGAAATGTAATATCTAAATAGTGTATGATTAATGTATGAAAAGAACGCGTCGCTCATATGTATGGGAATTCTTAAAAAGCGCACGATACGTTTTTCGCTATAAGATTTTACGGATTAAACCCCCTACTAATCGTATTGGTAAATACAAACGAATCACAATGCAAAAAAGTAATAACGCCATTGAAGAAGCAATTCTTAAAGGCGAACCTTTCGCGGCGATTCGGTTTGGCGCGGTCGAACTGAGCGCACTTAACAATTACGAAAAAATTAGATTAGGGTTTAGCCGTAAATATAAGAAATCAGTAGTTTATAGTATTAAAAATAACGCTGGAGTATTTCCTGCTACTCAAGAAATGATTGAATTTTATGCTAAACATCTTGAATATATTTTGTCTGATACTGATTATCTAGGTGTAAGTGGTGTGCATATGGAAAATTATTTCTTTAAACACTTAACACCTCATGCTGTTCCAGTTCAAAACTGGTCGCTTGATCCACTTTTAGGAAAATGGTCGCATCTATTAGCAGACAAACGCGTTCTAGTTATCTCTCCGTTTGCTGAACAAATTGAAGAACAATATAAAAAAAGACAATTACTCTTCCCAACCGAGCCAGAAATACTACCAGAATTTAAATTACTGACAATTCCCGCAGTATTAACTTCTGGAAGAGCCAACAGCAAAGATTTTGATAACTTTTTTGAAGCACTTGATCATTTAAAACTTGAAATACTAAAAAAAGAATTTGATATTGCCTTAGTCGGAGCGGGAGCTTATGGTACTCCGCTTTGTTTATACATCAAAAGTTTAGGTAAAATGGCTATTCAAAGTGGTGGTGCTACTCAATTACTCTTCGGTCTTATGGGTAAAAGATGGGAAAAAAGAGAATATGTAGCAAGACACGTTAATCCACACTGGACAAGACCGACAACTAAACCATACGGTCACAAAAACATTGAAGGAGGCTGTTATTGGTAATGAAAGCAAAATTTAAGGAAAGTCGTCTAGCGCTGATTTCGTTATTTTTAGCTTTAGAAGTAGTGTTATTTATCGCGCTTGACTTTGGAAATGTAGGAAGTGTCTTTAAAGGTTTAGCATTTATCTTAGCCGCTATACTTGCTCCTTATTTCTTTGAAGAAATGAAATTAGATTTAGGACGAGGGTTGTATGTTTTATTAATGCCAATTTTATTTTATGCGCTTGTCACAATGGTGGCTCCAGCCTACGGCTCTTATCCTGAAATGTATTCAAATGAAGTGTTTATGCGACTATCGTTTATTGCTAGACTAGTGAATTTATTAGGAGTGCTAGCACTTTTATTGTTAGGTTATTTTATTGGCAAAAGCGGGGTGTTTGCCACCAAACACATATATATTGTAATTCTTGCTGGGTTAGCAGCGCCGGTTTTAATTTCACTTTTAGCAACTTTAATTAATTATGGTTTTTTCCACAGCTTATTATATAAAAATATGGTGACATATTATGGTGGGGAAGAATATGAAGTCATACAGCAAGCATCAATGTTATATGGATTTAAAATGATGACTGGTGATTTAGATGTGCTTGCAACAATGGCGGTAATTATTGCTAGTGCCGGTTTTGGTTTATTGTTTATAGGAAAAGACAAAGATAAGTTTACGCTGATTAGCTTGGCTATCGTAAGTGCTATTGGTGTTATTACTTTAATTCTAACAGGTTCATTTGTTGCTCTTTTATATTTATTACCTGCATTTATTTTTGCTTTACTTACTAAGTTTAATCTTCTTAAAAAGCTTAAGAATAAAATCACGTTATGGATTGTAGTTGGTTTAGTAGTGGTTGGTGTAATTGTTTTCGTTTTAACAGCGTATAATGTTTTCAATTTACAAACAGTATGGCAAAGCAATCGTGTTACGCGTAAACTATTATTCAACGGCTATATGCAACGCTTCTACATTGTATTTAAAGAAGCGGTGGGATTCCGTAATTTATATGGATACTTTATTACAATTATTTTAGGTGATAAGATTTTCCCCACCGGCAACTTCTTGTTTGATGTTATGTGGATGGATGGTTTAATTGGCTTTATCGCTTTATTTGCCTTCCTCGTTATGTTTGTTGTTCGATTAGTGAAGCACTTTATGAAAGATAAAGACGAAATGATCTTAAAGGTCGTTCTCATTAGTGTTTTACTTACAGCCTTTTTCCGTTTCATGCTCCATTATCCGTTCAACATCTTTATTTACAAAGAATTCAATGCCATTAATAATTTTCCGCTTATTAATTCACCCATATTCTTAGTAACCATCTTTACAGCGGGATATATCTTTGTTTTAAAAGAAGATAAAACAGAAGAGGAGGTAGTGCCTCATGAAGAAAATTAAAAGGATTGCACTCCTAGTTGGAGTCCTCACAATTACAGGTTGTAAGGCAGTTACCGAAATTTTTGAAAAGGGTTCATTTTACACCAGTGTATTTAGTGAAAATTATTATCGCGAAATACCACAGCGTTATTTAAGCGACGATTACGCTGAAACAGTATATGCAATAGACGACCAAATAAATATCAATCAACCATTAGATAATGCTTTTGAAAATGCCATTAAACACGATTTAATTAGTAAAAATATATCGCTAGAAAAAGTAATTGAACTTTATGGAAGTGACGCAACGAAAGCCATTAAAGCAAGTGATTACACTAATGAAATTGAATATATGGAAGCTGTCTTTGGTAGTCTTGGTAGTGCGGAAAACGCTAAGGCAAATTGGATCAATTATGCAAATAACAATAATCTTTCTAAAGGAAATTATAGTAAATCAATTAGAGAATCTTTTAAACGCGGTATCTTTTCAAAGTTAACTGACGGGAATATTAAATGTGATGGTAATGGGCCCAAAGCTAGAATTCAAATTGATGAAAGAGGGATGGGTCATACTTTTGATCATGAACTAATTAATTATCAACGCTTTATTATATCTGCTCGCGGAGGTAGTACTGTAAACTACGGAAACTATGGTGTTGCGCGAGTTACAAAAGCAAAAGTAAGAGTCAACGTTAGTTTCTTTATTGAAAAAAGCACCACGAATGCCGCTAGTAAACATACTGTCACATTTGTGGTACCAGAGATGCATAGTGATAATGAAGCTATCTTATTTTCCACAATTATTAGTTTTGATCTTAGCGAAATTTTAGGAGCAGAAACACTAAAAAGAGTTAACGGAATCACAATTAATTACGAATTATTAGAACACGCCTTTCTTAAGCCAGGCGGGGTACTTGATGAATCACTTGATGAAGAATTTGCCCTAATGGTTTATGAAGTTATGCTGCCTTATTCTTCGTGGCACTAGAAATATCAAACCATTCACTAATAATAAAATCAGCCTTATCGTCATCAAAAATTAAGGTCCCTTTTGCGGGAGTAAAAGTAAATTCGTTAAAATAAATTTTATCGTCCACTACAAAGAAATCAACACGACAAAATAATAAATCTTGTGCAAGAATTTCCGCGCATTTTACGAGCGATTCATAGATTTTAGGTTTCTTTGGCAATATATCACTGCTTGACCAATGATTAAATTGAGCTTCAGGAAAAGGAGTAAAATCAATATATAAATTATCATAACGAATATCTTTACCGCGACCAGACACAACATATAAATATCGAGCTTTACCGTTAAAGACATGAATCTTATATTCAATGGGTAAACTTTCCGTTTCCCCTACATATTCTTCAATTATTAAACGGGGTTTAATTTTAGAATAATGTGGCTCCACTGTTTTTTTACCATAATCCGTCTTAAGCCATTTGTGTAACTTTTTTTGGAGTTCTCCAAGATCTAATTTATCTTTATCAAGACAAATATGATTTAAGGCACAGGCATGCGTCGCTTTAATTACAAATCGCTTCGGTAATTTATCAAACGGGACATCTTCGACTTTGTCATAGATTCCGACGATTGGAATAAGAAGAGAATCTAACTTGTGTTCCTTTACTCTCTCGCGCGCGCCGTCGCGCGAAGCGGCTTTAATCACAGTTTTATTATACGGATAGTAATAAAGACGCAAGTATTGGAGTTTTTCAGTGTAACGTCTTAAATTTTTCCAATCTAAACGGTGACCAGTGATGTAACGATATTGCCAAGAAATATACGCTTTCTTTGAAAGCATACGTAAAACTGGTTGAATGCTTTTAGCGATAAAGCGTTTAAATTTATTTTCTTTAAAATTAGGATTCGCCATTATTTACTCCTTTAATTTGTGCATACACTAAATCTTCTTTAAATAGGAATAAGAGCCCCACATATATGATACCGCCCACTAAAAGAGAAAGTCCAATGGTGGCAAGATGCGCCATCGGGGGTAAAAAGTGTTTAATAAGCAACACAATTCCAAGACTAACACCAGCGGATACAATAATTTTTAAGTTATTTAAATTAAAGATATGGCGCACCACATACTCTTTTACTTTAATTAGTAAAATTAATAATACAACGACTTCAGAAAGAAGTGTAACAAGCGCGACCGCGAGAAGCGGATTATCCTTGAATACAAATAAAGCGAGAATAACACTTAACGAAATATTAAAGATAAGCACAAACAACATAGTGAAAAAATAAATTTTTTCTCTTTTAAGTGGCACAAGAATTTGCTGATATATTCCTTCGTGAATACAGTAAGTCAGCATGAGAGATGATAAAAGAACAACCGCTAAAATTGCATTATCAATGGCCACTTGATCCCAATATGGACTATCTTTAACAATAAAACCAACTATTTCAGGAGACAGCCCAATCATAAATAAAACAGCGGGTGCCCCAATAAAGAAAGTAATATTATTGCTATAACTTATAACGCGGTGGAAAGAAGGCATATCATTATTTTTAAGTGCCTCAGTAGTGCGAATAACAAAAATGCCACTTAACGATGTGATGATTGTAATAACAATTTCAATACCGCGGATACCAACAGAGTAAGCTCCTGATGTACGGAACGAATCATCCAAGTAACCAAGTAAGAGTGAATCATTTTGATTATAGGCAGTAATTAAGAAAGTAATACCAAACACAAAGAGAAGTGATTTAGTTAGATGCCGCAAATCAACCTTCCGCCTAAAAGAAAGATTTATACCTTCGCGTTTTAGAAGCAAAGTATTTAATGTAACTGTTACAAATGTAGCAATTAAATTAATAAAAGCATAAATGAATAAGTCATGGTCATTTTGTACAAAAATGATAATGAGAAGGGTGCCTAATATAGTAGTTGCAAGCGCGCGAACCGACATATAAAAAACGCGATCAAGAGCAATATACACCCATTCAAACGAAAAAACCCCAATTAGGAAATTAAGTGATAAAAGGAAAATTAATTGCCACGTATCACCTTTAAACATTGTGTCTTTGCCCACAAACATTATGATAAATAGGAGAACAAAAGATAGAGCAGTGGTAATTAATTGAAGAACAAAGAAAGATTGAACTTTTTCACTAAGTTTTTCTTTATCATCTTTCACCTTGGCGCACTCTCTAATGGCAATAACAGGAATCCCGAGTCTAGAGATTATTAAAAAATAATAAACGAACGTATTGGCCCAATTATAAACACCCATTGCGGCAGTCCCGAGAGCTTGCGACGCAAAAGGAAAGGAGATAAAAGAAAGAAGCGCAATCGTGACATTACGAATTAGGGTAAAAACAACGGGGGCTTTCATCTCTTGTCGTTGCATAAGTAAATTATATGATATTTTTAATGATTAAGGGCAGATTTACTAGATTTTATTAATTAAATTCTGAATTTTATTAATAAGCGATTTATTATCAAGTGCTTTTATTAAATCATTTTTCGCCTCGGTTGCGCGTTGTTTCCAATAGTTATAATTCTTATCGATTGCCCTAAGAGCTTCCGCAATTGTTTTAGGTTCAGCATCTTTAATCCAATAAACGTTATCGCCGACAAGATTACGTATTTCTTTGTTCTCAGTAGAAATAGTGATGGTCCCACTATTAACATAATCAATTACTTTACTAGGAACTGAATATAGGTCAATTTGCTCATCAATAGGACGGGGATTAATATTAACATATGCTCTTTGCGCTAAGCGGAAAGCAACTGGCGGACATATTTGTCCAAGAAACTCAATATTAGGGTGAGGATTATTAAGTAAGTCTTCTGTGAGAGGTCCGTGTCCCGCTATTACTAATTTGAAAGGAACAGCAAACTCCCGAAATGTTTTAATCAAATTGTCAACACCGTATTTTGGGTACAATGCTCCGGCAAAAAAGGCATATTTTTCCTTTTCGCCTGTATATTTATCAATTGAATCAATAAATCCAGGTACAATAATGGCTGGCTTTTGGCTAGGATTGAAAAGTCTTAATAGTCCGGTTGTTAAACCAATAAAAGCATCGCATACAGTGCTTTTTTTAAAGACGTCTTGGCTATAGTGTTTACTTGCGCCAGTAATGTTAATAGGGTTATCAGTTACAATTCCGATAACTTTAACGGCAAATCGTTTTTTTAACTTTCTTGCTAAATCAAGAAGTGTCACATTCAAGGTATCAACAAATATTACCGTTGGTGTACGCTCTTGATAATATTGTAAACCGCCTGCAATTATCCCAAGACGCTTAAGGATTGGGGTATTGATATACCCTGGATAATAGTAATAATCAGTCTTGCTCTGCATTATAAAAAAGTTTTTCTCCATAGAACGAGTACTAAAAGCACCAAGGGGATATGTCTTTCTCAAAATATTAATTAATTTATTGTGAAAATTTTGATTGCTTGGATTAGGTGCTTTTTTATATTTTTTTAGTAACGCTTCGTAATCGTGCGGATGCCGAGCAGTAGTTAAATACATTATTCGCATAATTTTTTCAATATCCTTAGATGCACGCGCACTGACTCTTCAATTGTATTTTCATGAGCAGTTTTTATGGCTTCATTAAAATAATCGGTAGCAAGAAGAAGTAAGATTCTGCTTACAAGGTCATCTCCTGGAAAAGCAATGAGGCCATTTTGACCATCACGAATTAGACTATGGGCCGCAACCATATTGGTATTAGTTAAAACGTTAAGGCCGTGCGCAAGCGCTTCATTAATAACATGTCCGTAGATATCATAATTACTAATATAGACCGCGTTATCAGCGTGAGTTAAATATTCAAACACTCTGTGTTTAGTGGCGAATGGAAGAAGGTGTACGTTTGTTATTTTTTCTTTTTCAATCATCGCGCGATACATCGGTTCTTCATAACCTTCACCCACTAAAATAAGCGCATAATCTTTTGGTATCTTAGTCCAAGCTTTAATTAATGATGCGTTATTTTTGCGTTTAATATAACTAGTTATACAAATTGTAAAGTTAGTAGCTTCAATTCCTTTTTCTTTCCAATACAAAACTTTTGTTGCTGCCGGCGTTTTAACTTCTAACACATCTTTTTCATAAACAGTGGAATAAGGATAGTTATATATTTTATCTTTGGGAGCTCCATAATGAATCAAATATTCATTAGCTTTTTTAGCAGGACTAAAATATGCCATAGCACCACTTATGAAATAAGTTTTAATACGTTTGATGAGTTTACATTCTTTCGCTTTTGGAAAGCCACCATTAATATAGAAGACATATGGGATTTTCTTACGTTTTAAATAACGAAGCGCAAGCATTTCAGTGAAGGTTGAGTAACCGTTTATAATAATTAAATCGTATTTATGTTTTTGTAAGTTACGTACTACACCCCAAGAAAGATGATTTTCATTACCAAGCGAAATACCTTTAATCTTATGAAGAGTAAACTTATAATTTGATTCATTGTAAAAGTTTTGATTTCTATTACTGGCTGAAATGCGTTCAAAAATGACATGAACATCATGTTTTTCCGCTAAACCATTAAATAGCGCAACTTTATATGGAGCGGGATGATTAAATACAATAAGAATTTTCATATGTATAAATTATACAATAAGTTGAGGAAAGAAGCATTGCAAAGCAATGATGCTATAATTTATTTATGAATGAAATACGTACTTGGGCAGAATTTTGGGAAAAAGAGAAAGATTCTCTTTATTTACAGAGTTTAAAGACCTTTATTAATGCACAAGATCCTAGAAAAACATATCCGCCGCGGGACAAAATTTTTAATGCATTTAAATTAACCCCGCTTGAAGAAGTAAAAGTAGTTATCATCGGTCAAGATCCTTATCATCAACCAGGACAAGCGATGGGATTAGCGTTTAGTGTTCCCTCCACTATGACATTACCGCCAAGTTTACGAAATATCTTTATTGAAATGGCAAGTGATATTGGTGGTCCAGTACGCACCGACGGAGATTTAACTTATCTTGCTAAACAAGGCGTTTTCCTAATTAATACCATCCTTACTGTTGAAAGAGGGCGACCTCTCTCCCATAACATTGATGAATATAAAACACTAATTTACAAGGTAATTGAAACCCTAAATAATCAACCGCAACCGATTGTTTTCATATTATGAGGAAGTTATGCTAGGTCATTTAAAAAATATATTAATGGTCCCAATAAATATATTATTGAATCAAATCATCCTTCACCATTAGCCGCAAATAGAGGTGGTTTCTTTGGGACGCGCCCTTTCTCAAAAGCGAACAATTTTCTTGCAAAACACGGCTCAAATATAATTAATTGGCAAGAAAACGTAAAATAAATAGTTAAAACTTTGTTATTTGATATAATGAACTCACGGGAGCTAGGTGTGCCTGGCTGAGAGGAACAATGAACGTTCGACCGCACCTGATACAGATAATGCTGGCGTAGGGATGTAATATAAGAGTCTTCACGTCAGCGTGGAGACTTTTTTATTTAAGGAGAAAGAACATGGAAAAAGAAATAAAGAAAAAAAGAAAGATAAAACCAAATCGCTTTTTCGGCCGTATTTTAACAGTTCGGGGAATAACCGAGATGGCTATTTTTATTTCATTAGCCCTTATTTTTGACTTAGAATTTTTAAAATTTAGAATTGGGGAAGCACAATCATTTAGTATAACGATGTTACCATTAATAATTATTGCGTTACGCTTTCCGTTGGTAGATGCATTTTTAGGTATTGGCGGAGTTTACGGTGTTATAACGATGTTTTGGGATGGATACGGACCAATTAACTACCCATTAGATTATTTATTAGGATATGGATTTCTCGCAATCATATCTTTATTCCAAACATTAGTGTATAGAAAATATAAACATGAAATCATTAATTATTTGTATTTAGCCTTAGCGATTGTTGCGGGAGTAAGTGGGCGCATTTTATTCTCGACTATTAATGGAGTATTAGTGTGGGAGACGACATTTATTGGTTCTTTTATATATAACGGAGTACCAATTTCAGTTTCAGGTTTAATGTGCGGTATTCTTTCAATAATGCTTTTCCCAACACTTCTAAGATTTAAACCACAAACATTTATACAAATAGACAAAGAAGAAATCATCGAACAATAACCTTTAGTATGTTATACTAAAAGGGGGAAGAAAGTTATGATGATTTTAAATTATACAAATAAGACAAATCAAGAACTTGAACGATTAATAAAAGCAAACGATCCCGCAGCAATGCATGAGCTTGCCCGTCGTTTAGTGCAAGGCGAAGGAATTGCTGAAGATAATAAACGCGGAATTGAACTAGCTCGTCGTTCGGAAGCCTTAGGCTATCCACCAGCGGACACAGTTATAGGTTATTGCTATTTCTATGGTAAAGGCGTTGAAGAAGATAAACAAAAAGGATTCGCTTACTTCCATAGCGGAGCAGTTAAAGGTCATGATGCAGCCCAATATAATATGGGTATTGCTTATGAAAGAGGAACGGTTATTCCACAGGATTATGAATTAGCGCTTGAGTGGTATCAAAGAGCTGCTGATCAAAAGTTTGCAAAAGCCTTCTACAAATTGGGCTATTTCCATGAACACGGAATGGGGGTAACTAAAGATGTGACCAAAGCCTTCACTTTTTATGAAAAGTCGGCAAATCTTGGCTATGTTAAGGCAGAAGTCGAAGTCGGAAAGGCACATTTATCGGGTCGCGGTCTATTGCGCGACTTGTCCAAAGCTCGGGAATATTTAGAGCGGGCCGCCGCGAAAGGAAATCGTGTTGCGACACGCTTATTACGTGATATAGAATAGAGGTTTATATGAACAAAAAAGAGAAACAAGTGGAGTTAGTCGAAGAGACTCCCGAAGAAACTCAAACTCCACAACCATTTGTTAACGAAGAAATTAGTGAAGACACCGAAAAAGAAAAAAAAGAATTACCAGAATTAGAAGCAATGCGGACAACATTTTCTAAAATGTATCGCAAATTTCGAACTATTAGTTATATTTCAACTGCAGTTGTTATTATTGTCATTATTGTTTCTTATCTGTGGTTATTTCCTATTAATCAGTGGGCGGGTCTTGTTCCAATCATTTTAATCTTAATTGCTTCGTTAGTGTATTCGCGTTTTACTCGTAATAAACTCACGGAAAACGTCCGTAAATATATGGCAGATTATAACAGCTATGTAAGTAATTTTGCGCTCAGCGAGACTGAAGTTACTAATTATGTCTTTGATTTTGCTGCCAGCATGGAAAAAGAAGTATTTACGGATGCTCGTTTGTTAAAAGATATTATTAACACGAATTCTCGTAACTTAGTTACGTATGATTTAGGTCGCTGGCATGTTGAAATTGCTGATTATGTTGCCTATCGTCGTGATGGTAAACAAGCTAAGGCTGTTTTCTTAGGAAAACTAGTAGCAGGAACCACCACTGAAGCAATTGATGGTCGTGTTGTAATCTACATTAAACCACGCGAAGAGAGTTATCAAGGTAGCAGTGGACCAGATGATGTTGAAGATTTAGAATTATTAGTCGATACTGCTGAATACAAATTATATGCATCAAATAAAGAACTTAAGAAAGCTGTATCAACAAAAGCACTTAACGCGCTCTTAAAAGTGCGCCCTGATAAAGAACTCGCGGATGTCAGCGTTTCCTTATATCAAAACAAATTTGCAGTGGCACTTACTTACAGTGATGCCCTAATGGTTGTTCCTTATAAAGAAGAAGTTCCAGTACACGCTATCAAGAAATATCAAGAACATTTAACAAACCTTAATAAATTTATCGCTTTACTTTAGTAAAAACTCGCTTTTTTATGTTAAAATCTAACTAACAATCGAGAGTTGAGTTTTTTATGAGTATTAACGGAAAGTGGATTAAGATCCAAAGCTATAAACACGATGGTCGTTTACACCGTTTTTGGCGTAAGTCATATGTTTTAGACGATAATGAAAATTGGTTAGTAGTGGCATCACGTCGCACTCAAGTTATTGAAGGTAACGGTCGTAAATGGTTCACCAAAGAACCAGCGGTTACTTTTTTTAATAAAAAAGACTGGTTTAATGTTATTGCCATGTTAAAAAAAGAAGGAATTGTTTATTACACAAACATTGCATCGCCAACACTTATAGATTATGGTATGGCAAAATACATTGATTACGATCTAGATGTAAAGAAGTTCGCTGATGGTACGATTAAAAATCTCGATAAAAACGAATTTCTTCGCAACATTGAAAACTATCAATATTCAAATGAATTATCGACGATTGTAGAATATAAACAAACACAAGTCGTGGATATGATGAATAATAAGATGTTTCCATTTTGTGATGAAGAAGTAAAAAAACTTTATAACCGCTTCATTGAAGAAACAAAGGTTAAACAATAGTTTTAGTAATTATTTCTTGTTAAAGTGTTTAATGTTAGAAAACATAAATTATTACTAAATAATTGTATTTTTAGAAACAATATCTTTAGAAGACTCCCATTGCCTAGCGCAATATCTATTCTTTACTTGTTAATTTAACTTATTTATTTTCTTGTATTGGCTTGATTAAGCATTAATCAAAAATTCAACTAAACATGGTATAATTTTGGCGTCTATGAAACACGAATTTAAAAGTATTAGTGCCGATCAAACAATTGAGTTTGGTAAAAGATTAGCGGCACTACTAAAGTTGGGTGATATTGTTCTTCTTACTGGTGACTTAGGAGCAGGTAAAACAACAATTACCAAAGGAATAGCAAAAGGGTTAAATATTACTGAGAAAGTAAATAGCCCAACTTTTAATATTCTTAAAATCTACTTAAAAGGAGATAAACCTCTTTTTCATATTGATGCCTATCGCTTAGAAGATGATAAAAGAGATATTGGTTTAGATGAATATATTGGCGAAGCTGGAATTACGGTTATTGAGTGGCCAATGTATATTAAACATCTCGTGCCTAGCGAAGCATTAGAAATAAAAATCACGCATTGCGATTTAACAAGTCGTAATATTGTTATAAGTGGAAGCGGCCACTACACTAAAGTAGTAAGTGTTATAGCGAAGGAGTTTAAATGATTACATTATTACTTGATAGTTCAAGTCATCATTTAAGTGTTGCTCTTGTTAAAGGGGACAAAATTTTATCATTCATTGATGAAAAAGCTTTTCAAACACAAAGCGAGCTTATGGTTCAAAGAATTTATGAATTACTTGTCAGAGAAAAAGTTACACCCGCTGATGTTAAACGCCTCATTGTTGCTTATGGACCAGGTTCTTTCACTGGTGTACGAATTGCAGTGACAATCGCAAAGGTGTGGGCATATGCAGAAGATATTGAACTTTACGCGGTATCAAGTTTAAGTGTTTATCGTCATGAGACAAAACCAACTATCTGTGTGCTTGACGCACGGAGAGACCGCTCTTTTGTGGGAGTATATGAACAAAATAACATCATTTTGCCGGATAAAATACTACAAAACAGTGAATTATTAGAGTTAGCAGAAAGGGAAGGTTATTTAATTTCAGGTGAAACTAAACACTTGGGGATTGAGCCTTCTAAATATAACCGTTTTGAAAATATGCTTAAGAGCGCAACAATAGAAAATAGAGTAAAGGACATAGCGGCATTTAAGCCCGTTTACTTAAAAGGATAAAAACGTGGAAACGAAAGAGAAGAAACTAATTATCCGGCCCATGACCGAAGCAGACATTGATGCTGTTGATGATTTAGCTTGTCGTGCTCTCCCAGATCCATGGCCTAAATATACTTACGTTCAAGAATTGAAAAATGAGTTTGCATTCTTATTTGTTCTAACATATGCCGATGTGATTCTTGGCTTTTCTCATTTTTGGATAACATTCGACAGCGCGACGATTGTTAAATTTGCTATTCATCCTGCTGCACAAGGCAAAGGATTAGGCAGTTTACTTATGGCTCATCTTATTGAAAGAGTCTCGCTTCTTGAAGAAGTTAAAGCTATTACCCTTGAAGTGCGAACAAGTAATGATAAAGCAATGCATCTATATCTTAAACATGGATTTAATGTTATGACAAAGAAACGCAAATATTATGAAGATGGCGAAGATGCTTATTATATGGTAAAGGTACTTAAAGAATGAAAGAGCGGGTTATTTTAGCAATTGAATCTAGCTGTGATGAAACAGCGGTAGCCATTATTCGTGGCGACAAACTTTTAAGTAACGCTGTTAGTAGTCAAATTGCTATGCATCAAAAGTATGGCGGAGTAATGCCTGAACTTGCTTCGCGGCTTCATACTGAAAATATTGTTTATACATTAGACGCCGCCTTAAAAGAAGCAAACATAACTCTTGAAGAGGTTGACGCTTTTGCGGTGACACGTGGTCCTGGACTAATTGGTGCCCTTCATGTTGGATTGCAAGCCGCTAAAACGTTAGCGCTTATTTATAATAAGCCGCTTATTCCTGTACATCACTTAGCGGCTCATATTTACGCCACTGAATTTGTTAAACCTTTGGAATTTCCGCTGCTTGCAATTGTCGTAAGTGGTGGGAATACGGAATTTGTCATTATGGAAAAACATTTAGATTTTAAAACAATTGGTGAAACGCGTGATGACGCGATTGGTGAGTGTTATGACAAAATTGCAAGAGTTCTAAATCTTGGTTATCCAGGTGGTATTCCAATTGACCGTTTAGCTAAAAAGGGAGAGGCAACCTATAAATTACCAAGTCCCGCTCTCGAAGGTTATGATTTTTCTTTTTCGGGACTAAAAACACATGTTATTAACTTGATTAATAATATGAAACAAAGCGGCGAAGAAATTAATGTGCCTAATCTTTGTGCGTCATTTCAAAAAGTAGCAATTGATGCCATTATTAAAAAAGGGTTAAAAGCAGCCAAAGAATATAAAGTTAAACAAGTTGTAATCGCTGGTGGCGTTAGCGCTAATTCATATTTACGCAGTGAAGTACTAGAAAAATTTTCCAAAATTAAAATTGATTCTGCTATCCCGCCGCTTTGGTGTTGTACGGATCAGGCGGCGATGATTGCTAAGCTTGCCACCTATCTTTATGATGCTAATATATTCGCAAATTATAATTTGGGCGTGGATCCCAATTGGGAAATCGAAGATTTTCGTAAGTTTTAATATATAATTAAAAGTGAAGTCGAGGAGAACTTATGTTAAATGTAAAAGCACTATATGTGGCCTTAGAGAAGGGTCAATTAAAATCCAAGTTAATAAAATTACAAGGATGGGTTAAAACAAATCGTAATAATGGAACGATTGGTTTTATTGAATTTAATGATGGTAGCGCCTTTAAGGGTGTGCAAATAGTATATGAAAAAACAAAGATTAATAACTTTATGGCGGTTGATAAATTAAGAACTGGTGCGGCAATTGAAGTACACGGAACAATTATTTTAACCCCAGAAATGAAACAACCTTTTGAAGTACACGCCCAAGAAATTATCGTTATTGGTGATGTTGCCGAAGATTATCCACTGCAAAAGAAACGCCATACTCCTGAATTCTTACGTGAAATTGCTCATCTTCGTCCACGCACTAATACCCATAGTGCCCTTTTCCGTTTGCGAAGTGAATTAACATATGCCTTACAAAAGTATCTCTACGATAACGAGTATGTATATGTTCATACCCCAATTATTACTGGAAACGACGCGGAAGGAGCGGGCAATGTCTTTAATGTTATAACTGACCATAAAGATCCAAACTTTTTCTTTGGTAAAGAAGCCTCACTTACTGTTTCAGGTCAACTTCACGTTGAATCATTTGCGTTAACATTTGGCAAAGTTTATACCTTTGGACCAACTTTCCGTGCTGAAGAAAGTAACACGACCCGCCACGCGGCGGAGTTTTGGATGCTTGAGCCCGAACTAGCGTTCACCGATTTAAATGGGAACATGGATGTTATTGAAGATATTATTAAGTATTCAGTATCTTATGTTTTAGAAAAATGTCCCGATGAAATTGATTTCTTTACGAACTTTTATGATAAAACGTTACGGACTCGTTTAGAAGCATTGGTGAAAAGCAAAGTCTTACGTATTACATATACAAAAGCAGTTGAAATCTTACTAGATGCCCAGCAAAAAGGCGTTAAATTCCAATTTGACAATATTTTCTGGGGCATGGATTTGGCAAGTGAGCACGAACGCTATATTTGTGAAGTTTACACAAATGGACCAGTATTTGTAACCGACTATCCTAAAGAAATTAAAGCTTTTTATATGCGATTAAATGATGATGGGAAAACAGTAGCTGCGTGTGACCTTTTGGTGCCAGGAGTTGGTGAACTCGTCGGCGGTTCACAGCGCGAAGATCGTTATGATGTCTTAAAAGAAAAGATGATTGCGGGTGGTAATCTTAAAGACTTAGAATGGTATTTAGATTTACGTAAATATGGCGGAGTCCCTCATTCTGGTTTTGGCATTGGTTTTGATCGTTTATTAATGTATGTAACTGGAGTTCAAAATATTCGTGATGTTCAACCTTATGCCCGAGTATTTGGATCCTTAAAATATTAGAGGTGCGAAAATGAATAAATACGGACAAGACATCCCTTTAACGAAAGAACAAATTGAAATTCGTGGTTATAAAAGACGGAATCTCGTTTTAGTTATTATCATTATTATTTTAATTGCAATAATTGGTATTCAAATTGGGGTAATGCTTACCCGTTAATTGGCGGTTGTGGTTGCTTACTAGCAACTTCTGGAACGTTAACACCGCTTTCTTGTAATTCCGCTGGTGCAGCGCTTAAGTCACTTAATTTATAATCTCTTAAATCACGGGTAAACATTTTTTTACTATGTTGCAAGATAAATAAAGTACGAGCCATATAAGATAATACTTGGCCTACAAACAAAATTAGAATAACAATTCCAAAGAGCGCTAAAATGTAGCTAGGAATAGCTTTTGCACTGAAGAAGGGGGTGTGAAGAAGTGGCGGCCAATCACTAATGATACTCATGCCAAAGAATTCGGCGCGCGGAGTGTTTGCGTAATCAAACTTCCATAAGATAGTAGTAAAACCTTCACTTGTGTAATCAAATAAATCGAGCCAGTGTTGATAAAAGATACTAATAGTGCCATAAAGGGCAAACCATACGAGCATCATAATAAACGTTTTGCTAAATTGCCGATAAAACTCTAACCGTGATTTTCGAAACGAGTTTCTTTGAAATTGTTTAAGTGATGAGATATAGCCCGATTCTACTTGGGTGGCCATAAGACGACCAATATCTTCTCCTTGTTTAGCCATATATTTAGAAACACCCTCATAGAAGAGTCCAAATACAAATAGTAAAACAACAATAACAAAAAAGAGAACAATTAAGAATCTTTTTTCGCTTTCACTAAGTTTAATAAGAATGGTCGGATTTAAAATCATTTTAAGTCCTCCGCATCAATAATAGCTTCCTCTGGAATCTGGGCAAGTTCTTGTTCGCTAACTTGTTTGTATACAACGCCGTCTTGTTGGATATAAGTCACCTGTGGAGGAGTTGGTTGCGTTCCTGGTTGTTGGATGGTATTTAAAATAATGGTCGTTGAAGGTTGAACAACTGGAGCGGGCGGCGGTTGTTGTGCGGCAAGTTTTTGTTCGGCGAGACGTGTACTTGCGGCAATATCTAATTCAGTGGGACCAAACACATTTTCCCCCTTAAAGAAAGCGGGAATAGCACTAAAGAAGGTATAGAAAAACATAATTACTGCATAAACTGAAAACCCAGCAAAAATAATTACCCCTAGTGGTAGCGCTAAAATAAATAAGAAGCCTTGTCCTAACCTTTTAAATAATCCCTTCATTTTTCTCCTCGTTTTTCTTCTTACTAATATATAACCACAAAATATCGCTTATCACAACTGGAATTATTGCGACAATTATACCAAAATAGTATGGTAGCGGAGTGTAGTTTTCAAATAGCGCTAAGCCCCCAATTACAAAAACAAGAATCAATAATAAGGTGGACCACGCTAGAACAATATGTTTTTGGAAGAGATGGACAACTTTATACAAGGAAAGTAAGATAACCACAAATAAGAGCGCTAGTGCAATAGAATGGTTAAAGAACATTAAAATAATAACAGCAGTGATAAACCCTAAATTTACTAGGGTAGTAAAGGGCCACTCTTTGTTATTTATCGTTAATCGAAAATAGGCTGCATCTTGCGTTACTATTACTAGTGTAATAAGTGTTTGCATAAACGCAAGAAGCGTTAAAATAGCGGGTACTACTAACTTGCCAAATTCAGGATTATTAAAACCAAGGAAAGTCGCAAATACTTCTAAAAACTTAACATCATAAATCAAATTAATAATTGGAACAGTAATTAAAAGGGTTAAAAGATTAACACCACTGACAATTAGAAGCATTAAAATATCAGGGATGTGGTATCTAATTAAAAATCCAAACGCCAATCCGCTTGTTAAGATTGGTAGCAAGAAGAAAAGGGTATTATCGATATTTCCAAGGTTTAACACCAGCGCTAATAAAAGGGTGCCCAAAAAATAAATAGGATAATATTTTAAGTTAATATTAATGGCCACAATAATACTAGCCAATGGCAAGAAAAGCATTATAAGCAAACTAAAAGCAAATAAATAACTGCTTATAAGCGCAAAGATTACATTTATTGATCCCATGAGGGCGCCTAAAACGAGTTGATGGGTGCGTGATAATGAGTTCATTTTCATAGTACTATTTTAGCATAAAAATCGGCTTCTATAAGGCAGTTTTTCTACCTATATTATGCTATAATATCTTAGATATGAATTTATATAAAAACCTTAATCCAGAACAACTAAAAGCAATAACGACAAAAGCGCAATATGTTCGGGTAATTGCTGGTGCGGGAAGCGGCAAGACACGAGTACTCACAACGCGGATTGCTTATCTCCTTTATGAGTATGGTGTACCCGAAGAGCGAATTGTTGGTTTTACTTTTACTAATAAAGCTGCCGAAGAAATGCGGTCGCGAGTTGAGAAAATGTTAGATTATGATGATGTTCGTGTCCGTCTTTCTACTTTTCACTCCTTTGGAGCAAGATTACTCCGCGAAGATATTGATGTTCTTGGTTACACACAAAGTTTTATTATTTATGACGAAGAAGATTCTAGCGCATTAATTCGTAACATCAGTGTCGAAAGAGGGCATGAAAGACGTGGCGACTTAACACGCGAGGCGATTGCCTTTATTGGGGCGTGTAAAGAAAAAGGGTTAGATGCGTTTGAATATGTCGTGCGTCCTCACGGCTATGTTCATGAAAAAGAATTCGTGGAAATTTGGAAAGAATACGAAAGACGACTTAAGGCGGCGAATTGCCTTGACTTCGCAGACCTCATTAGCAAATCAATTAAAATTCTCGAAAATTATCCGCGAAAAAGAGAAAAATGGCAAAAGCGAATTGATTATATTCTTGTTGATGAATTTCAAGATACAAATGATTTGCAATATACTTTAATTAAGTTGTTAATGAATGAAAATACCGCACTTTATGTGGTGGGTGATCCCGACCAAACCATTTATACGTGGCGGGGTGCTAATGAAGGTATTATTATGAATTTTGATCGTGACTTTAAAAAAGTAGAAACAATTATTCTTGAACAAAACTATCGTTCGACTAAATATATTCTTGAAGCTGCTAATAAATTAATTCAACATAATAAAAATAGAATCGAAAAAAATCTATTTACCGCTGAAGAAAAAGGGGAGCCCGTCCTAGTACATTTTGCTGATAGTGATTCGCGGGAAGTTAACTGGATTTACGAACAAATAATTTCAATGAAACTAAATATTAAAGGTTTCTCACTTAGAGATGTAGCAATTTTATTACGCGCTAATTACTTAACATTACCGTTTGAACGGCACTTTCTTCATAAGAATGTACCATATAGAATTTATGGCGGATTACGTTTTTATCAAAGACGCGAAGTTAAAGACGTGTTGGCGTATCTTCGTCTTTTAGTTAATGAAAAAGATAATGTCTCCTTTGAACGAATTATTAATGTTCCGCGCCGCGGAATGGGTGAAGTCGCCATGGAAAATCTTAAAATCGCGGCTTTAAAGAACGAATATTCACTTTTCCAAACAGTGCGCTATGTCGAAGATATAGGTTTATCAAAGACATCAAAAGAACAATTAAAAAGCCTTATAGATGCAATTGATGATGCGCGCGCAAAATTGCTTAACAACAAATTAGAAATGAGCACAATCATCAATGATTATGTGCAAAAAGTTGGTTACTACGACTTTATTAAGACAGAAAAAGATGAAGAAAAACAAAGTGTAATGCGCACTAATGTCCAGGTCTTAATTGAAGATATTAAACAATTCATGAGAGATTATCCTGAAGCATCGTTTAATGATTACTTAGAAAACGCCAGTTTACATAGTGCGCAAGATGAAGTTGAAGAAGGTGATTATATCACCCTTATGACAGTCCACATGGCTAAAGGGTTAGAATATGATTATGTTTTTGTCGCAGCGCTTGTCGAGGGCGTTTTCCCTAATAACCGTGCAATTATGGACGCTGGTCGCGCTGGTGAAGAAGAAGAAAGAAGATTATGTTATGTAGCGTTTACGCGCGCTCGTAAACGGCTTTACTTAACAATGAGTTCGCAATATAACTTTGCGATTGCGTCAGGCGGAAGAGCATCCCGCTTTATCGCTGAAGCTGGGGTTGGTCCGCCTAAAATTAAGGAATATCACCCAAAATATGGAACGCCACTTATTAAAGGTAGACCAAAAAGAGGTGAACAAGAAGCACCGCGTTTTAGGGCAAATTATGCAGAATACGATTACGCGGGTGATTTCCCTTATGCCGTAAATGATATTGTCGAACATAAAACACTTGGACCTGGAGTTGTTACCGCTATTTTTCCGTCGCAAACGACAATTGAAGTTAGATTTGATACTGGAGAAGTAAAACGACTTATTGCGAGCCCTAAATACTTTAAGGAGAAATAAAATTATGGATTATAAAGCACGTATTCTTTATTTACGAAAAGTCTTAGATCAATATAACTACGAGTATTATGTTCTTAATAGTTCAAGTATTTCTGATGCTGAATATGATAGTTTAATGCAAGAGTTAATTGCCCTTGAAAAAGACCATCCTGAACTTTTTGATAAAACTAGTCCTAGCCAACGTGTCGGGGGCTTTGTCGCTAGTGAATTTAATAAAATTACTCATCAGTCGATGATGTTATCACTCGCTAATGCTTTTAATAATGACGACTTGCGTGATTTTGATCGTCGGGTACGGAGTGTTATTAAAAAAGATGTGATTGATTATGTCGTTGAATTAAAGATTGACGGCTTAGCGATTAGCCTCCAGTATGAAGATGGTACTTTAAGTTATGCCGCGACAAGGGGCGATGGTGAAATTGGTGAAGATGTTACCTCTAATATCATTACTATTAAGAGTATTCCCCTAAATTTAAAAGAAAATGTAAGTTTTGAAGTGCGCGGGGAAGTATTTATGCCGAAAAAATCATGGGAAGAGCTCAACGCGCTTCGTGAAGAAACAGGGGAAGCCCTTTTTGCTAATCCACGTAACGCGGCGGCTGGCTCAATTCGTCAATTAGATTCTAAAATAGCCGCAAACCGTAAACTTGATGCTTTTTGGTATTTTTTAGTTGATCCGCTCGCCCTAAATATTAAGACACATTTTGCTGCTTTAAATTACTTGCGTTATTTAGGTTTCAAAGTTAATAATCGTATTAAGTTATGTAAGGGAATGGAAGAAGTTATCACTTACATTGAATTAATTAGTGAAAAACGACATGATTTTCCTTATGAAATAGATGGAATTGTCATTAAAGTAAATGATGTCACAACATATAATGAATTAGGTTACACGGCAAAGACCCCACGATGGGCTACAGCGTATAAATTCCCACCCGAAGAAGTTGAAACAGTACTTGAAGATATCTTTTTTACTGTTGGAAGGACCGGAAAAATTACACCAAACGCAAAGCTTACACCAGTATTCGTGGCGGGTTCTAAAATTCAAAATGCCACGTTACATAATGCCGCCTTTATTATTGATCGCAATCTCAAGATTGGTGATCACGTCTTTATCCGTAAAGCTGGTGATATTATTCCTGAAGTTTTAAGGCCCGTGCCCGAAAAACGCAAAGGTACTGAAAAGGATTTTGTAATGATTGATAACTGTCCAGTTTGTTTAGAGCCATTGACCTTTAAAGACCCGCTTCATTTTTGTTTGAACGCTAATTGTCCAGCACGTTACGAAGAGGGCTTGATTCACTTTGCTAGTCGTGGTGCGATGGATATTGAAGGATTGGGTGAGCGAATCGTTGAAATTCTTTTTTCGCAAAACCTAATTAAAAATATAGCGGATATTTATACTCTTCACATAAAGCGAGATGAATTGATGCAAATTGAAGGCTTTGGCGAAAAGTCGATTGACAATTTGTTAAATGCGATTGAGAAAAGTAAAGAAAAGTCATTAGAAAAACTTATCTTTGGATTAGGTATTAAAGAATTAGGTGCGAAAACAAGTAAGATTCTGGCCGAAAAGTTTTTGACACTCGATGCTTTAAGCAACGCAACTGAAGAAGAACTTTTGACCATTAGAGATATCGGCCCTGTTGCCGCTTCTTCCATTGTGTCATTTTTCGCTAACGAACAAAACGTAGCGCTTATCGAGAAACTTAAAGCGTTTGGACTTAATACTGAATACTTAGGACCAGTGGTAAAAGATGATACTTACTTCTTTGGAAAAACGGTTGTTATCACTGGTAAATTTGAAAAATATACGCGTGAAGAATTAACAGCTTTGTTAGAGAGCTTAGGTGCCAAAGTTTCAGGTAGCGTGAGTCGTAAAACATCACTTGTGGTGGCGGGTGAAGATGCTGGAAGCAAATTAATTAAAGCGCAAGAATTTAATATTGCGATATTAAACGAAGAACAACTGTTAAAATTAATTAATGAAGCATGATATATTACAAACGAGGATAAATATGAATAAAACCGAAATTAAGAAACTAGCCGAAGATATATTAATAACGCTTACTCCTGAAGAAGAGGCCGCTTTTGTCGCGGAATTCGCTTATTTTAAGAAATTAGCAAGTCTGTTAGAAAAGTTGCCGAACGTCGATAAAGTAGAACCATTGATGTTTCCGTTTGAAGTAAAACAAACATATTTACGCGAAGACGTAGTGGAACCCACTCCTGGCGCTAAAGAAATATTGAAAAACAGTAAAAATGCAAAAGATGGGTTTGTTATTGTTCCTAAGGTGGTGAAATAAGATGGGCTACTTAAATTTAACAATGACTGAGCTTCATGAACTCTATGTTGCAGGTAAAGCCACTCCTTTAGATGTTGTAAATGAAGTTATTGAAGCCTTAAAAAAAGATCGGAACAATATCTTAGAAAAAACAATGTATGAGGAAGCGCGCGCTATAGCCGCTAGTCTTACTAAAGTGGAAAAGGATAATATACTTTGGGGAATTCCGTTTTTAATAAAAGATAATATTGTGACTAGAGGTGTAGAAACAACAGGAAGTAGTAATATCTTAAACGGTTTTATTCCACTATGTAACGCGGTAGTTATTGAAAAACTTTTAGCGGCGAAAGCAATTCCAATTGCTAAAACAACCCTTGACGAATTTGGTATGGGTGGCCGCGGGGAAACAGGGCATAAAGGGACTACCTATAACCCATACGGGAAAGAAAGAACAAGAATTGTCGGTGGTTCAAGTAGCGGTAGCGCAAGTGGCGTTGCTAGTGGTTATGTTTCTTTTGCGGTTGGCAGTGACACTGGTGATTCAATCCGTAAACCCGCAAGTTTTGCTGGACTTGTTGGCTTTAAACCAACTTGGGGTGAAATTTCGCGTTTTGGTTTATTTGCCTTTATGCCAACTTTTGATCATATTGGCTTTTTCACACGTAGTGTGCTTGAGGCTCGTGTCCTTTTTGAAAAAACAAGAGGTCATGATCCTAAAGATGCAACTTCGATTGTTAATAAACCTAAAAGAGAAGTAAAAGACGCCTCCCTAAAAGGAAAACGTGTTGCGGTATTAGAACCACTCTTTGCTTTAATGAAAAACCAATTACTAATTAAAGAATTTAATAAGTTAGTCGATAAATTAAGAAAAGAAGGAACAATTGTTGACTTTGTTCCTTTTGATAAAGATATCTTAGCGGCTATTTTCCCAACTTACTTTATCTTAAGTTGTGCGGAAGCTAACATTAGTAACGCTAATTTGACTGGCATTGGTTTTGGTAATAAGCAAGATGGAAAGAGTTACGAAGAAATTGTAGCGAACACTCGCGGTCAAGGTTTTTCTTCACGTATTAAGCATCGTTTGATGTTAGGACAATATGCTCTAAAGAAAGAAAATCGATATGAATACTATGACCGCGCCCAAAAAGCACGGCGCTTAATTGTTGAAGCAATAGATAAAGTATTAGCGAAGTATGATGTTATTATGCTACCCGCAGCGCCTAGTCACGCGCCAACGTTAACTAAACCCGCAGAACCAAATAGCGAGATTGAAAATAACTTCATGGCGATTGGCAATTTTGGCGGCAACCCATCTATCACCATTCCTTTATGTTTAGATGAAGGACTTCCCATCGGTGTTAACTTAACAGGGAAAGTGTTTGATGACATTAACGTTTTAAATCTCGCACTTAGAATCGAAGAAATTACAAAACTATACAATTTACATGCAGGGCTACACTTATGAGATATCAAGTAATTATTGGTTTAGAAATTCATATTGAAACAAAGACAAAAACAAAGATGTTCTCAAGTTCATCAAGTCTTTTTGATGCGCCCGCAAATACGAACGTAGGAGTCGTGGATATGGCTTTCCCTGGCACTATGCCCACCGTAAATAAACAAGCCGTTAAAAACGCTATTATGTTAGCGCATGCCTTAAATATGAAAATTGATGATGAACTTCATTTTGATCGTAAAAACTATTTTTATAGCGATTTACCAAAAGGTTATCAAATTACTCAACAACGGCGACCCATCGGCAAAGATGGTTATTTAGATATTTTCGTAGGCGACACGAAAAAACGAGTGCGGATTGAGCGTGTACACATGGAAGAAGATACAGCGAAACAAATCCATCTTGCAGACATCACTTTAATTGACTATAACCGCGCGGGGAATCCGCTGGTGGAGTTAGTGACGAGACCAGACCTAAGAAACGCTGAAGAAGCAATGGCGTTTATTGAAGCAGTTCGAGAAATTGTTACTTTTCTTGATATAAGTGATGGCAAAATGGAAGAAGGATCACTCCGTTGTGATGTTAATATTTCCTTACTTCCGCGTGGTACAACAATATTTGGTAATAAAGTGGAAATTAAAAATCTAAATTCTATTTCAAATGTTGGCAAAGTTATTGAAACAGAAATCAAGCGACAAATCGCTGTTTATGATTCAGGAGAGACAGTTATAAGTCAAACGCGTCGCTATGATGATGTACTGAAAGATACAGTCGCCATGCGGATGAAAGATAAAAGTGTTGATTACAAATATATCCCCGAAGGAAACATCCTACCAATCTCGTTAAGTAAAGAGTTTATTGATGAAACAATCGCGGAAATGAAGGAATTACCAAGCGCTAAGCGAGATCGTTATTTTAACACCTTTAAACTTAACGCTCACGAAGTGAATATCTTGTTACAAGATAAAGATTTAACAAATTATTTTGACAGAGCGGCACAAGATGTCAAGAACTATAAAACACTTATTAATTGGATTATTGGTGAATTTAGTTCGTACTTAAACAAAGAGGGTAAAAATGCACAAAATGTTGCATTATCTCCGCAAAATACAGCTAAATTGATAAATTTAATTGATAACGATACTATTTCTAATAGTCAGGCTCGTGAATTATTTATGCATATTGTAGAAACTAATGACGATCCAGAAACAAAAGCGAAAGCTCTTAACTTAGTACAAGTAAGTGACACCGATTTTATTCTTAGTGTTATTAATGAAGTTATTAATGAAAATTTACACGTTATTGATGACATTAAGGCCGGCAAAGATCGCGCTATGGGCTTCTTAGTGGGACAAGTAATGAAGAAAACAAAAGGTAAAGTAAATCCAGCGCTTGCTAGCAAGCTTATGAAACAAGAAATAGATAAAAAATAAATAAAGGATGACGAGGTGTTCCTTGCCTAACCACCATCATCAAAACAAGGAGAATGAATGAAAAAAAGAATTATTCGACGCATTACCGATAATGCGCTTATAGCGGCTATATATTACGTAATAACAATTCTTTTAGCAGGATATGCTTTTAATGATGTTCAGTTTCGTATTGCCGAAATCTTTTTATTTCTTATCTTTTTCCGTAAAGATTTTATTATTGGAGTAACACTTGGTTGTTTTTTAGTTAATCTTCATAGTCCACTTTTGCCTTGGGACCTTATTTTTGGAACGCTTGCCACGCTCGTAAGCGGGCTTTTGATTGCTTATAGCCGAAAAATGTTTTGGGGAATGATATATCCCACTATTGTTAACGCGGTTGTAGTTGGTCTTATGTTACACTTTATAGAGGAATTACCGCTTTTTGCTACCATTGGTCTGGTAGCTATTGGTGAATTTGCGGTCTTACTACTTGGATACTTAATATTTGCCATGCTTGCCAAACAACCCGCCTTCTTAAATCTTATTATGGCTGATAATAGAAATGAGGAAAAGGATGAATAAGCCATCTGTCTATATTGAAATACTGCATGAATGTACCCAAAGTGGGGCACGATTTGGTTTTTTACATACACCACATGGTAAAGTTGAAATTCCGATGTTTATGCCAGTGGGAACGCTCGCTAATGTAAAAACAATAACCCCCGAAGAAATAGTCGCTTTAGGTAGCGGTGTTATTTTAGCAAACACGTATCACCTTTCTTTAAGACCAGGTACTGATGTAATTAAAAAGGCTGGTGGCATCCACTCTTTTATGAATTACCATGGTCCTATATTGACTGATTCGGGCGGTTTTCAAGTCTTCTCGTTAGCGGATAATCGCAAAATCACTGAAGAAGGTGTTACTTTTAGATCGCATTTAGATGGTAAAGAACTTTTCTTTTCGCCTGAAGAAGCAATTAGACTTCAAGAAGAAATTGGTGCGGACATTATTATGAGTTTTGATGAATGTATTCATTATCCCGCTGATTATGATTATGTAAAAGAAAGCACGGAAAGAACTTTACGTTGGGCAAAGCGGGGAAAAGAAGCACACAAACGTGAAGATCAAGCGTTGTTTGGGATTGTCCAAGGGGGAGAATATCCTGATTTACGCAAATATAGCGCCGAAGAAACAGTTAAAATCGGTTTTCATGGGTATGCTATTGGCGGCACAAGTATTGGTGAACCCAAAGACATTTTTATTAAAATGATTGAGAGTGCCGTTCCCTATTTACCAAAAGATAAACCGCGTTATTTGATGGGTATTGGTTCGATTGATATGATTCTCCAAGGAATCGCGCGCGGTGTTGATATGTTTGATTGTGTCTTACCAACAAGGATTGCCCGTCACGGATCGCTATTTACGAGAACAGGCCGCCTTAATATCCGCCGTGCTGAATTTAAAGAAGATTTTGCTCCTATTGAAGGAGGATGCGACTGCTATACTTGTCAAAATTTTACACGCGCTTATTTACGGCACCTCTATATTAGTGAAGAAGCACTCGCACAACGCCTACTCTCAATTCATAACTTACGATTTTTAATTAAATTAATGGAAGACGCCCGAGTTGCTATTAAAGAAAATCGGTTTTTAGATTTTAAAAACGAGGTTATTAAAACGTTCGGCGATAAGCGGGGGTTCTAATGGATGTTAACTTATTTGACTTTAATTTACCCAAAGAACTAATTGCGCAATATCCCACTATTTCGCGGCAAAATGCGCGTCTTTTAGTATTTAATAAAGACAAAAACGAATTAAAAGATGAACATTTTTACGATATTATTAAGTATTTTAATGCTGGTGATGTTTTAGTTTTAAACAATACAAAAGTTATACCCGCAAGACTGCGCGGTATTAAAGTTCCTACAGGTGCAAAGATTGAAGCTATACTGTTAAAAGCTCTTAAAAATGATGAGTATGAGGTACTAATTGGAAATGCTAAAGCAATTAAAGTCGGTACCATTGTTTCTTTTGGCGGCGGTAAACTTTTAATGGAATGCCTTACTAAATATAAAGAAGGAATTCATATAGTAAGGTTTAAATATGAAGGAGTTTTTCTTGAAATTTTAGAAAAAATCGGGACAACCCCACTGCCGCCTTACATTGAAGATAAAGCCGAGAAATATGCCCGCTATCAAACAGTGTATGCCAAAGAACCCGGAAGTGCCGCGGCTCCTACCGCTGGTTTTCACTTTACCTCCGAAATACTACAAACATTAAAAGAAAAAGGTGTCATAATTGTAGAGATCACCCTTCATATTGGGTTAGGAACTTTTAAACCAGTCAGCGCTGCTGACACCAAAAATCATAAAATGCATTACGAAACTTATGAAATTAGTGAAGAAGCAGCGGACACTTTAAATAAAGCAATCGCTGAAAAGCGACGTATCATAAGTGTTGGTACAACAGCCACTAGAACTTTAGAAGCTAACTTTGGTAAATATCAAAAAATTGTAGCAACTAACGAAACGACGAATCTTTTTATCACTCCAGGTTATAAATTTCGGGTTATTAATGCCTTGATTACTAACTTTCATTTACCAAAATCAACTTTAATTATGTTAGTTAGTGCTTTTGCAGGGCGCGAAAAAATATTATCAGCGTATTATCACGCGATTAAAGAAAGATATCGCTTTTTCTCATTTGGCGATGTAATGTATATATATGGAGAAAATTAATTATTACAACGTAGCGATTGAAGAGATCAATAAGTTCAAAGATTTAGGACGAAGACCAACTTTAGCGCTCCATACTTGTTGCGCGCCTTGCTCTAGTCATGCTTTAGAATTTTTAACGCCGTTTTTTGATGTAACCATTGCTTATGAGAATAGTAATATTTACCCAGAAGCAGAATTTAATAAACGACGAGATGAAATAAAATGGTTTGTCAGTGAATTTAATCGACGGAATAATAAAGATGTAAAAATTGTCTTTTTCCCGTATGATCATGAAGGCTACATGAAAGAGTTAAGAAAGTACGCTGCTGAACCTGAAGGCGGCAAAAGATGTCATCTTTGTTACGCTCGTCATATTGAAGAAATCTTAAAATATGGCAGTGAAAATGGTTTTGATTATGCGTCCACCACCCTTACTATCTCACGTCAAAAGAACTCGCAAGTTATTAATGAAATCGCTAAAGAAATAGCGCCGCGTTTCCCAAACATCAAATATTTTTATAGTGATTTCAAGAAAAAGGCAGGATTAATGCGCGTTCGTGAAATGAAAGAAGAATATAACTTATATCAGCAACAATATTGTGGTTGTGAGTATTCTTATCGCGACACAGTTTTACGCAGAAAAGACAAAAAGGATACTGAAAATCTCTAATTTTTCACGATTTTTGGATAAAAAACACTATTTTAAGCAAAAAATGGAACCGCTTGCAAAAGTGGTTTTTTTCATGATTTAGTGAAAAAAATTTAAGTTTGTAAAAATAGGTTTTTAGCCCAGTTTTAAGTCTTTATATATAAAATTATATATTTTTATGCATTTATGGTTGACATTAGATTATGCATTTAGTATTATTTAGCAAGTTAATGGTCGCGTTGAAATGCGAGGTTGCCGATACACCTACAGGCGTTGTCATGAAGTGGAATCGGGGAATTCGTAGTGAGGGACCATTAGCGCCTGTAGATGCAAGGAGGTAAATAATTCATGGCAGGAAAACATAAGATTAGGGTTCGACTTCAAAGTTACGATCACACACTACTTGATGAGTCAGTGGCGAAGATTGTTGAACAAGCAGTCGAAAGTGGTGCTACCGTAGTTGGCCCCATTCCGCTCCCGACACAACGTGAGGTGTACACAGTCTTACGAGCGGTCCATAAGTACAAAGATGCGCGCGAGCAATTCGAAATTAGAACACACAAACGGCTAATCGATATCGTCGACCCAACTAAACGAACCGTCGAATTCTTACGGAAGTTCGAACTCCCAAGTGGTGTTGACATCGATATTAAACTATAGGAGGTAGAACATGAAAGCAATTATTGGCCGCAAAATGGGGATGACCCAAGTATTCGCTGAAGATGGCTCAATCTACCCCGTTACTGTAGTGGAAGTCTTACCTAATGTTGTCACACAAGTGAAAACAGTGGAAAAAGATGGCTATGCCGCTATCCAAGTTGGATATCAAGACAAAAAACCAAGTCGGGTAAACAAACCATTAAAAGGCATATACGAAAAAGCAGGAGTCACTCCCAAATACGGATTATATGAATTAAAGGGTGAAGCAATGCTTAACTACGCTGTTGGCAGCGAAATTAAAGTCGACATCTTCCAAAAAGGAGATGTTGTCGACGTAACTGGAACGAGCAAGGGTAAAGGTTACACGGGTGTTATCAAACGGTATAACTTCAAATTAGGTAATGCCGCTCACGGTTCTGGTTATCACCGCGGAATTGGCTCAATGGCCAGCGTTGGTCGGATTCAACGCGTTATTCCCGGAACGAAAATGCCTGGACATCACGGAGCCCAAAAAACAACAGTCTTAAACTTACTCGTTGTTGATGTGTTACCAGAAAAGAATGCTCTCTTAATTAAAGGTGCGATTCCAGGTCCCAAATACGGAGTTGTGAAAGTTAGAAGTGCGATCAAAAAGCAACTACGCAAACGCAAAGTCAAAGATTTAATTAATCGCACCGCTACAGAATAAGAACGGAGGATATAGTTATGGCAACAGAAAAGATTAAACCTATCTCATATCCGGTCGTTAACACTAAAGGAGAAAAAGTTGGCACAATGAAGCTCGCTGGTGAAATCTTCGCCGTCGAGCCTAATCAAGACGTCGTCCATCAAGCAGTCGTGACTTACTTAGCAAACCGTCGCCAAGCAACCGCCAAAACTAAAACACGCGCGGAAGCACGTGGTGGCGGTAAAAAACCATGGCGGCAAAAAGGTACTGGCCGTGCCCGCGTCGGTAGTCGGCGCTCACCTATTTGGGTTGGTGGTGGGGTCACCTTTGGTCCAACCGGAGAACAAAATTTTAAAGTATCAATGAATAAGAAAGCGCACGCACTTGCAATTAGAAGCGCGCTTTCCATCAAAGCAGCAGAAAAAGCCTTCATTATCATTGATGATTCAATTGAAATTGAAGCGAAAACAAAAGCCGCTAGTGAATTATTAACAAACGTTGGGGCTACTGGCAGAGTCTTATTAATTAACGATAACAATAAGAACTTATTACTTGCCACCCGCAACTTACCCAACGTCTTAAATGTTGGTCAAGATAACGTCGCTGTTTATGACTTACTAAACGCTGACCAAATCGTCGTTGAAAAAGCAACTTTAGTTGCGTATGTAGGAGGACTTGAATAATGAGTAAACGTCCACGCAAAAAAGCCGAACAAGTCGTGCAAGTTAAAAAGCCGACAGTTGAACAGTTCGATCTCTTGCATCGTCCAGTCATTACTGAAAAATCAATGGCTCTTATGCAAGATCAAAACAAAGTTACAATTGAAGTCGCAAAGACGGCTAATAAAGAAAGTGTCAAGGATGCATTTGAAGCCATCTTCGGTGTCACCGTAACTGATGTCAAAATTATTAACACCAAAGCCAAGAAAACAAGAAGGGGTGGTCGTTACTACGGCACAATCCCCGGCGTCAAAAAAGCCGTGGTTACCGTTGCTGAAGGACAAGCGATTGACCTCTTCAAAGAATAACGACGGGAAGGAGAAACATTATGGCAATTAAAAAATATAAACCGACAACTCCCTCGCGTCGGGGCATGACAAACTTATCGTTTGCAAAGCTTACGAAAAAGAAACTAGAACGCAACTTAACGGTTGAACTTAAGAAAACTGGTGGTCGTAATAATATGGGAAAAATTACTACCCGTCATATCGGTGGTGGTCACAAACGTCGATATCGTATTATTGACTTCCGTCGGGAAAAAGATGGAGTAGAAGGAGTTATCGCGGCGATTGAATATGATCCAAATCGCAACGCCAACATTGCGCTCGTCAACTATGTTGACGGGGAAAAGCGTTACATCTTACATCCCCAAGGACTCGCGGTCGGTGATCGCATTGTCTCCGGTGAAGCAGTCGACATTAAAGTTGGTAATGCAATGCCGCTAGCGAGCATTCCAGAAGGTACAATCGTTCACAATGTTGAACTAACTCCTGGGAAAGGTGGTCAAATCGCACGGGCTGCCGGTACAAGTGTACAAATCTTAGGACGTGAAGGAAAATACGCAATCCTCCGTCTCCAAAGTGGCGAAGTTCGTAAAGTACTACAAGCTTGTCGTGCAACCATTGGAGCGGTGGGCAATGAAGATTATAACTTAGTCAACTTAGGTAAAGCTGGTAAGAGTCGCTGGAAAGGCATTCGCCCAACCGTCCGCGGATCAGCGATGAATCCAGTTGATCACCCACACGGTGGTGGTGAAGGTAAATCACCAATTGGTAAAGACGCACCAAGAACACCATGGGGTAAACGAGCCCTTGGGGTCAAAACGCGCAAACAAAACAAGAAATCGACGCAATTAATTATCAGACGTCGCAAACAAAAATAAGGAGTGAGGAAATATGGCTAGAAGTTTAAAAAAAGGTCCATTCGCTGATAAGTCTCTCTTAAAAAAGGTTGATGAATTAAATCAGGCGAATAAAAAACAAATTATTAAAACATGGTCGCGTCGATCAACCATCTTCCCTTCCTTCGTCGGTCATACATTCGCTGTGTATAACGGACGTGAACACATTACAGTGTATGTGACGGAAGATATGGTCGGCCATAAATTAGGCGAATTTGCCCCGACCCGTTCATATAAGGGTCATACTGGGCATACTGCTGAAGACAAAGCCGCGGCCGCACAACGGAAACGGTAGGTGAATTATGGCAAGAGTTAAAAAACCAAAAACAACCGAAAAAGTTGAAACTAAAGAAGTTAAAAAAGAAAAACCAGTTGTTACCGAAGCACGCGCTATCAGCCGTAGCGTCGGAGTTACTCCCCGAAAAATGCGTCTTGTTGCTGACTTAGTTCGCGGGAAAAAGGTAAGTGATGCTATCGCGCTATTACATAATATTAATAAAGCCGCGAGTGTACCACTACGGAAAACAATCGAAAGTGCCGCTGCTAATGCCATCAACAATCATGGCTTTAAAGAAGAAGGGCTCTACATTAGTGAATTACAAATTAATGATTCGATTAAATTAAAAAGATATCGCCCGCGCGCTAAAGGCGGAGCGGCTGGTGTCACTAAAAGAACAAGCACAATTATTGTGAAAGTAAAAGAAAGCGTGTAAAGGAGGAAAAGTAATGGGACAAAAAGTTAATCCAAACGGTCTAAGATACGGAATTTACCGAAACTGGAATAGTCGTTGGTTTGCCAAAAACAAAGATTTTGCTACTTTCCTCAAAGAAGACATGGAAGTCCGTGAATTCTTAGGCAAAGAATTAAAGGAAGCGCTCCTTTCACACATTGAAATTGACCGCATAAATACTTTCGAAAGTGGTTATAGTGTTATTGTCAGTGTCCATGTTGCGCGTGTTGGTGTCGTCATTGGTCAACAAGGGGAACGCGTTAAAGAATTAACGACCAAATTAGCAAAGATTATTAAAACTGGTGAAGTTAAAATTAACGTCGTTGACATTAAAAACCCCGATTTAAACGCCAGTTTAGTCGCCCAAGATATCGCGCGTCAACTTGAAGCTCGTGGTTCATTCCGCATTGTGCAAAAAAGAACTATCCAACGCGTTCGCCGCGCTGGCGCTAAAGGAATTAAAACGTTGGTGAGTGGCCGTTTAAACGGCGCGGAAATTGCGCGGAGTGAAGGGTATAAAGATGGAATCATTCCCCTGCATACCTTACGCGCTGATATTGACTATGCGCTCGCGGAAGCACATACAACCTACGGCCGCCTTGGTGTCAAAGTGTGGATTTGTCGTGGAGAATACGACTTAAGTAAAGGGAAGGGAGAATAATTATGTTACAACCAAAACGTACTAAATATCGTCGCCCTCAACGCTTGAGTTATGAAGGTTTAACCAAAGGCGGCGCTAATGTCGAATTTGGTGAATATGGTCTACAAGCTCTTGAAGGAGCTTACATCACCAATCGTCAAATTGAAAGCGCACGGATTGTGTTAGCAAGTTATACGCGCCGAGTTGGAAAAATTTGGATTCGAATTTTCCCCCACCTCGCTAAAACGAAAAAACCACTTGAAGTGCGGATGGGTTCAGGGAAAGGTGCCCCTGACTCTTGGGTCGCGGTCGTGAAGAAAAATAGAATTTTGTTTGAAATCGGCGGCGTCAAAGAAGAAATAGCGCGCGAAGCCTTGCGCTTAGCAGCCTACAAATTACCAATTAAAACACGGGTCGTTTCCCGCGAAGAAAGTAAGGAGGACTAAAGATGAAAATTAAAGAAATTCGTACGCTCAGTGTTAGCGAATTAAACGAAAAAGTTTATCTTTTAAAAGAAGAACTCTTTCATCTCCGCCGGAAGCAAGCTGTTGGTCAATTAGAAAACGGAAATCAAATTAGTCGCGTCCGCAAAGACATCGCGCGGATTTATACCGTATTACGCGAATGCGAACTCGGGATTAAATAAGGAGCAGTGTGAATATGGAACAAACAGTTAGAAAAACACGCGCTACGTTTGATGGAGTCGTCATTAGCGACAAAATGGATAAAACTATTACGGTCTTAGTCGAAACTTACAAACGGCATAAGATTTATGGGAAGCGCGTTAAATACCGCAAAAAATATTACGCTCACGATGAAGAAAATGTGGCGAAAGAAGGCGACTTCGTTCGCATCGCCGCCACTCGTCCCTTAAGCGCCACTAAAAGATGGCGGCTCGTTAAGGTCTTAGAATTAGCGGAAGTACAATTAGAAGACATTATCGACGAAGCAGGCGAAATCATCGAAGAGATAAAGGAGGCAAGTGATGATTCACGTTGAAACGAAAGTAAACATTGCTGATAACTCTGGCGCCCGAGTTGGTAAAGTTATTAGACTCTACGGTGGTAGTGTTCGTCGTCATAGTAACATTGGGGACATCGTCTTAATTACCGTTAGACAAGCGACCCCAAACTCCAAAGTTAAAAAAGGCGACATGGTGAAAGCCATTGTCGTTCGCACCAAAAAAGGAGTGTTACGCCCTGATGGTTCAACTATTAAATTCGATGATAACGCGGTTGTTATCTTAAATAACGAAGGCAATATGATTGGGACGCGGGTCTTTGGTCCCGTGGCTCGTGAATTACGGGAAAAAGGAGAAGGGGCTATGAAAATTGTAAGCCTTGCTCCCGAAGTATTATAAGGAGGCCCATTATGTTAATTAGAAAAGGTGATAAAGTCATCGTCATCACTGGCGCTGACAAAGGAAAAACCGGAATTGTCCAACGGGCTTATCCGAAATTAGAAAAAGTTGTCGTGGAAGGGATTAATATTAAAAAGAAACATAAAAAACCAACGCAAACTAACCCCGAAGGATCAATCTTAGAAGTGTATGCGCCCATTCATGTAAGTAATGTCGCTCTTATTGATCCCAAAACAAAGAAACCGACGCGCGTTGGCTTCAAAGAAGTGAAAGGCAAAAAAGTTCGCTACGCTAAAAAGTCGGGCGAAGTAATCAAATAGGAGGTGCATTATGGCAGAAGATAAAGCAAAGAAAACTGTTGCCCACGAAGATGCTACCAAAAAAGCACCGGCTAAAGCTGCAACTAAAGAAGTAAAAAAAGCACCTGCTAAAAAAGCAGAAGACAAAAAGGTCGAAGTAAAAAAAGAAACGAAAGCTGATGCACCCAAAAAAGCTGAAGCAAAAGTGGACGAAAAGAAAACGACCAAGGCCGCCGCTCCTAAAACTGAACCGAAAAAGGAAGAAGTGAAAAAAGAAGTAAAAGCGAAGGCTGAACCAAAAGCAAAAAAAGAACGCTATACACCGAAAGTAAAAGTGAGCACAAATCGTGTTGTTCGCCAATATGAAGATGTTGCGATCAAAGCCTTAATGGAAAAGTTTAAATATACTTCCGTCATGCAAGTCCCAAAATTACATAAGATTGTAATTAACATGGGGGTTGGTGATGCTACCCAAAATCCAAAATTATTAGAAGATGCAGTGCGGGAACTAACCGTTATTGCGGGACAAAAACCAGTTGTCACTATCGCTAAGAAGAGTGAAGCGAGTTTCAAACTTCGGGCGGGTACGGCAATTGGGGCCAAAGTTGATTTACGCGGCGAAAGAATGTATGACTTCTACGAGAAGTTAATTAGTATCGCGCTCCCGCGCGTTCGCGACTTCCGTGGTGTTAATAAAAATTCATTTGACGGACACGGAAACTACACACTCGGTGTGCGTGAACAACTAATTTTCTCGGAAATTGACTTTGATTTAGTAAATAAAGTACGCGGGATGGACATTGTTATCGTTACGACCGCGAAAACGGATGCTGAAGCTTATGAGCTCTTACGATTACTCGGCATGCCGTTTAGACGCTAAAGGAGGGAATATGGCAAAAACAAGTAAAAGAGTAGCGCAACAACGTAAACCTAAGTTTAAAGTTCGCGCTTATAGTCGCTGTTCACGATGTGGCAGACCTCATAGCGTTTATCGTAAATTTGGTGTGTGCCGTATTTGTTTACGCGAACTCGCCTACAACGGCGAAATTCCTGGCATGAAAAAGGCCAGCTGGTAAGGAGGAGCAACTAGTATGAGTATGACAGATCCAATTGCAGATATGCTGACGCGCATTCGGAACGCAAACGCTTTAAGTCATGAAGCAGTTGCGATGCCGAGCAGCAAAAACAAAGTCCAAATTGCCAAAATCTTAAAAGAAGAAGGCTATATTGTTGATTACGTCGTAAGTGGCGACGTGAAAAAAAATTTAACCTTGGTGTTAAAATATGGACCAAAAGGTGAGAAAGTTATCTCTGGTTTAAAACGTATTTCTAAACCAGGCTTACGTGTCACCACCACTAGCGATAAATTGCCCCGCGTTTTACGTGGTTTAGGTATCGCCATTATCTCTACTTCACAAGGAATCATGACCGACAGTAAAGCTCGAGCCTTAGGCATCGGTGGCGAAGTTGTCGCTTATGTGTGGTAAGGAGGGAACATATGTCAAGAATTGGTGATAAAGTAATTACAGTACCAGAAGGTATTGAAGTAAAACTTGAAGGTGATTTAATTACCGTTAAGGGACCAAAAGGGACAAATTATGTAACCCTTCCAAAGCATATACTTTTAGATCAAAGTGAAGCAGGAAAAATTGTTGTTAAACGTGAAAACGAAATTAAACAAACAAAACAAAGTCATGGTACGACCCGCGCTTTACTCCACAACGCTATTGTGGGGGCGCACGAAGGTTATACTATCAGACTTCAAATCGTCGGTATTGGCTACCGCGCTAGTATGCAAGGTGAAAAAGTGTTATTAGAAGTTGGTTATAGCCATCCAACAATAATTGCTCCTGAACCAGGGGCTAAAATTAGTTTAGAAAACCCCACGACTGTTGTCGTGACTGGCTACAATAAACAAGCGGTTGGACAAACCGCAGCCTTAATTCGCGCGGTTCGTCGCCCTGAACCTTACAAAGGTAAAGGTATTAAATATAGCGATGAAAAAATTATTCGCAAGGAAGGAAAGCGCGCAGGCGCCAAGAAATAGGTGAAGAATTATGGTTAAACAAATTAAACGTAATGAAATTAGAAAACGTCGCCATGCCCGTATTCGGCGCAAAATCAGCGGAACTGCTGATATTCCCCGTCTTGTCGTCTTTCGTTCCAATAAGCACATTGCCGTTCAATTAATTGATGATACAAAAGGAGTCACTTTAGGGAGTGCGAGTTCATTACAACTTAAACTTGATCATGGTGATAACATTGAATCAGCAATTAAAGTTGGTCAAGAAATCGCCAGTGTTGCTAAAAAATTAGGCATTGAAAAAGTTGTCTTTGACCGCGGTGGTTATTTGTATCACGGTCGGATCAAAGCCTTAGCCGATGCTGCCCGTGAAGCCGGATTAGTATTCTAAAAGGAGTGAAGTTATGGATAAAGAAAAGAAAAACGTAGTAGAAGATACTGAAGAAGTCGAAACTGA
Source organism: Tenericutes bacterium ADurb.Bin239 (assembly GCA_002069815.1). GTDB lineage: Bacteria > Bacillota_I > Bacilli_A > RFN20 > CAG-826 > UBA1361. The sequence continues at coordinate 52,976 of MWCB01000003.1, forward strand.
AGAAGTTGAAACAACTGATACTGATACCGAACAAGCTCCGCAAGAAGGAGTACGCCGGAATCAACGTGGTCGCCGCGAAGGCGGTCCCCGTCGTGGTCCCCGTCGTGGGGCCCCGCGTCGTCCTAAAGAATTTGAAGAACGTGTCGTTGCCATTAACCGAGTTAGTAAAACAACCAAAGGTGGTCGTCGCTTACGCTTTACAGCCTTAGTTGTTATTGGCTATGGCAAAGGCAAATATGGCTACGGGAACGCTAAAGCCGCTGAAGTACCTGATGCAATTCGCAAAGCAATTGAAGTCGCCAAGAAAAACACCTTTACTGTTGAACTTGCGAAAGGTGATACCATTGCCCACGAAATCGTTGGTACATTTGGTGCCTGTCGCGTCTTCTTAAAACCAGCACCAGAAGGGACTGGAGTTATCGCTGGTGGTCCTGTTCGCGCCATTTTAGAACTTGCGGGTGTGCGTAATGTTTACTCTAAAGTTTACGGTTCACGAACCGCCCTTAACGTTTTAAAAGCGACGGATAACGGATTACGTAATTTAAAACGAGCTTCGGAAATTAAACGTCTCCGAGGAACTCTTTAATAGGAGGTAGAGTATGAAATTACACGAACTTACTTACACTGAAGGAGCAAAAAGAGCTCGTAAACGTCTTGGCCGGGGGATTGGCTCTGGCACAGGCAAAACAAGTGGAAAAGGTGAAAAAGGACAAAAATCTCGTTCAAGCGGCGGCACTCGCCTAGGCTTTGAAGGGGGCCAAATGCCCTTATACCGCCGCATTCCTAAACGTGGCTTTACGAATATGAATACCAAGAAATTTGCCGTCGTTAATTTAGAAGAACTTAATGTCTTCGCTGATGGCACCACCGTTACCCCCACACTTCTAGTGGAAAAAGGGATCGTTAAAAAAGAACTCGGTGGTGTGAAAGTATTAGCCCGCGGTGAATTAACGAAGAAATTAATAGTTAAAGCCCACAGATTCTCCAAACAAGCCAGTGACGCTATTGTTAAATTAGGCGGAACCGCAGAGGTAATTTAATATGAAAAAGATCGCCGCGATTTTCAAGAATAAAGAAATTGTCGATCGTATCTTCTTTACGATCATGATTATGTTTGTCTTCCGAATTGGCGCCGCGATTACGGTTCCCGGTGTCACGCTTAGCGACTTTTCATTCCAAAATAACGATGCATTTGGATTGATGAACCTTTTAGGCGGCGGAACACTTCAACAATTTAGTGTTTTTGCCTTAGGGGTTAGTCCTTATATTACCGCCTCGATTATTGTCCAACTTTTATCAATGGACGTCCTTCCCGCCCTTACTGACCTTGCTAATCAAGGAGATTATGGTCGAAAGAAAATGGAAATGACAAATCGTTACTTAACGCTGATGTTAGGAGCGGTGCAAGCTTATGGCGTTATCGTTACGATGGAAAATCAAAGTTATATTACGCTCAAAGAATCTAATTTTTGGACCTATGCTTATATTATTACAGTTATGCTCGCGGGCACGATGCTTGTAATGTGGCTGGGCGACCAAATTAGTAGTAAAGGAATTGGTAACGGTATCTCGATGATTATCTTCGCTGGTATCGTTAGTAGTTTACCGCAACAAATTATCCGAGCTTACCAAAACTGGTTAAGTGATAAAGTGGGGCAAGGGAGTCAACAATTATTCCTTGGTTTACTCCAGTTCGGAGTTTATGTTCTTAGTTTTCTCGCTATTATTGGTTTTATTACCTTTATTGAATCGAGTAAACGTAAAATTCCCGTGCAACATGCGGGTAAAAGCGGGCAAACCCGCAAGATGGCGCAAGCAAGTTTCTTGCCAATTAAGATCAATAGTGCTGGGGTTATTCCTGTCATCTTTGCGTCTAGTATTATGATGGCGCCATCAATCATCGCTTCCTTTATTAGTGGGTCTAATTTAGATGCAGAATGGTTGAAGATTTTTAACTCAAGTGCGACGGTGAAGATGCCTTGGTTTAACGAAAAGACGTGGCAAATGCCGTGGGGATTATTAATTTACTTGTTCCTGATTGTAGTATTTGCTTTCTTCTACGCTAAACTACAAATCAATCCGGAAAAACTCGCGGAAAACTTCCAAAAGAATGGTAGTTATATACCAGGCGTTCGGCCCGGTGCTGAAACTGAACGCTATGTCTCAAAAGTTCTTAACCGCATTACCGTTCTTGGGGCCTTTAGTCTCGCACTTATTGCCGCCTTACCGATTATTTTAGTCTTACTTAAAGTTGTTCCTGACCAAAGTTTAGCCTTAGGGGGAACGGGACTTATCATTGTCGTTGGGGTAGCAATTGAAATTAATAACCAAATTGATGGGCTTCTTGCTGGTAAATCATACGATGAAGGAAGCATTTTAGGAGGTTAGGTGTATGTGTAATATTATTTTACTTGGACCCCCGGGAGCGGGTAAAGGCACACTCGCCAAACAACTAATTAGTGTATATAACATTCCGCATATATCCACTGGCGATATGTTCCGTGAAGCGATTAAAGATGGAACTCCACTAGGACGACTAGCGGCAAGTTATATAAATGAAGGACATTTAGTGCCTGATGAAGTAACTATTAGCCTAGTGCGGGAACGTCTTAGTCAAAAAGATTGTGAACATGGTTACTTATTAGATGGGTTTCCTAGAACCCTCCCCCAAGCTGAAGCGCTTGACACGATTGGGAAAGACTTAAAGCGGCCAATTCGCGTTGTCATTAATATTACAGCGGATGAAGAAGAATTAGTCCGGCGTATCAGCGGACGGCGGGTTTGCCGTAAATGCGGTACCCCTTACCACATCGATACGATGCGTCCCAAGGAAGAAGGTGTGTGCGATGCTTGTGGTGGTGAAATCTACCAACGGAAAGACGACACCAAAGAAAGTCTGTTAGTGCGTTTAAACCACTACTACGCCGACACAAAGCCGCTTGAAGACTATTACGCAAAACATGGTGTTCTCTACGAAGTAGACAGTACTGTGGGGCCGAAGAAATCACTTAAAATTGCGCAAAAAATTATTGAAGGAGCTAAATGTGATTAGTCTCAAATCACCCCGCGAAATTCGCTTAATAAAGGAAGCAGGTCGAATTGTTAACTTAGTGTTCAAAGAAGTGGAAACTAAGTTAAGACCTGGTATGTCCACGGCGGATGTTGATAAACTAGCGCTTGACGTAATCATACGTGAAGGTGGAATTCCGACCTTCAAGGGTTATGGCGGCTTTAGTGGGAATGTCTGTGTGTCAGTAAATGATACATTGATTCACGGGATTCCAAGCACTCGCGAAATTATTAAAGACGGCGACATTGTCAGTGTCGACGTTGGGGTTACGAAAGATGGGTATGTGGCTGATGCGGCGCGTACATTCCCTGTTGGAAATGTAAGTGAGGCCGCGCGCAAACTCGTTGAAGTTACCGAAGAGAGCTTCTGGTATGCTGTTGATAAGGCGGCCAAACCCGGAAACTATGTCGGAGATATCAGTCACGCGATTTATGAATACGCGTCAAGTCGTGGGTATACACTCACGCAAGAGTACACGGGTCACGGTGTGGGGCGTAAGCTCCATGAACCGCCTGCTGTACCTAATGTTGGTAAACCAAAAACTGGTGTCATGCTTAAAGTCGGGATGACATTAGCAATAGAACCAATGTTAAACGAAGGGTTAGTCGACCTTATCGTCTTAAAAGACGGGTGGACCGTCAAAACAAAAGATGGTAAATTAGCGAGCCACTATGAAAACACCATCGTTATTACCGAAACAGGCTACGAAGTATTAACTATGGAGGAAAAGTAATGAGCAAGTCGAACGTAATTACCGTCGAGGCGAAAGTAATTGAATGTTTACCGGGAGTTAACTTCCGCGTTCAATTAGACAACGGACACATTATTTTGGCCCACGTTTCTGGTAAAATCAGGATGTATAACATTCGCATTCTACCAGGTGATCGTGTCGCTGTTGAAATTTCGCCCTATGATTTAACACGGGGCCGCATTACATATCGGTATAGATAACCGAATAAAAGGAGGAAATTATTATGAAAGTAAGAGCCTCAGTCAAACCAATTTGCGATAAATGCCGGGTTATCCGTCGGAAAGGGACCGTTATGGTCATTTGCGAAAATCCGAAGCATAAGCAAAGACAAGGATAAGGAGGAAAGAATATGGCACGTATTGTTGGTGTAGATATTCCAAATGATAAGCGCGTTGTCGTTAGTTTACAATATATTTATGGTATTGGTCCGACGACCGCTAAGAAGATTTTAGCCGCGGTTAAAATTGATGAAAATATTCGCGTTAAAGACTTAACCGAAGAAGAGTTAGGCGCTATTCGTCAAGAAATTACGAAATATCGCGTTGAAGGCGATGCGCGGCGTCAAGTAGCCTTAAATATTAAACGATTAAATGAAATTGGTTCATACCGTGGGATGCGTCATCGTCGTGGGTTACCCGTTCGCGGGCAACGCACGAAAACAAACGCAAGAACGCGCAAAGGACCAAAGAAAACGATTGCTAATAAGAAGCAAGCGTCCCAAGGTTAAGGAAGGAGTGAACGTAAATTATGTCAAAAAAAGCACGCAGAACTACGACAAGACGACGCCGAATACGTCGTTCTTATACCGCTTGTATCGCCCATATTCACTCAACCTTCAATAACACAATCGTTACTATTACTGATGAAGACGGCAACGCCATCAGTTGGAGTAGTGCGGGTGCCTTAGGTTTCAAGGGTAGTAAGAAAAGTACAGCATGGGCCGCCCAATTAGCTGGCGAAGCTGCGGCGAAAGTAGCAGTGGAACAAGGTCTTAAAACGGTCGATGTTAAAGTTAAAGGTCCAGGACAAGGTCGGGAAGCCGCTATTCGTGCGCTTGCCCTAGCAGGACTTACTATTACCGGAATTGAAGATACAACCCCAATTCCACATAACGGGTGTCGGCCACCGAAACGGCCACGCGGATAAGGAGGCAACATGAGTAATATTATCATCCCATTCAATCCTACCGTTTTTAAGGAAAAGAATTATTACGCCACTGATAACTATGACAAATTTGAACTTGAACCACTTGAAAGAGGCTTTGGTCAAACCCTTGGAAACTCATTCCGTCGTTTGCTTTTAAGCGCTCTTCCTGGCGCAAGTGTCTTTGCTATTACAATTGAAGGGGCACGTCACGAATTTGCAACTCTGCCTGGAGTTGTTGAAGATGTGACTATGATTACTTTAAATCTTAAACAATTAATTCTCAAGATTGAAGACAAAGATACGACGATTAAACGTCTGGAAGTTGATGTACAAGGACCAGCAGTGGTCACTGGAGCGGATATTACTCTTCCTTACGGTGTCGAAGTTATTAACCAAGACTTAGTTATCGCTAATGTCGCCGAAGGTGGTCACTTAAAGATGACTATCTTTGCGCGTAATGGGCGCGGCTATGTCACGAGTGAAGCTAACAAAGCCGAATGTCAAAAAGTAGGTGGAGCCATTGGTGTTATCGCCACTGATTCAAACTATTCGCCAGTTACAAAAGTTAACTATACCGTGTCAAACACCCGTGTCGGACACGATGAAAATTATGATCGCTTAACCCTTGAAGTGTGGACAGACGGTTCCGTTACTCCCCAAACTGCGGTCGCCCTTAGTGCCAAAATCTTAATTGAGCACTATAAACCGTTCCTTGATTTAGAAGAATCAACGATCGACGTTGAAGTCTTCGCCGAACAAGAAGCCCAAGCACCAGCGGCGATGGAAGATAAGAAGATTGAAGAACTTGACATCAGTGTCCGTTCTTATAACTGCTTAAAACGCGCTGGAATTCAAACGGTCCTTGAACTTGCAAGTAAAACGGAAGAAGAAATTCTTAAAGTTCGAGCATTAGGCAAAAAATCATTTAAGGAAATTAAAGACAAACTTAAAGAACTCGGCCTTAACTTCCGAGGCAGTGTAGAATAGAGGTACAATATGCCAGCACAAGGTAGAAAAAACGTCCGGGGTAAAGCCGGAGTCCGCTTTAAGGCGGGATATACAAAAAGCAAAGACAAAGCAATGATTCGTAACGTTTCAAGTGAACTTATCGTTTACGGAAAAGTTACCTTAATTGCTAAAGTTGGTAGTCAAGTCCAACGTGAAGTTGAAAAACTTATTACCCTTGCTAAACGTGGGGACTTACATTCACGTCGTTTAGCCGCGGCTCGTTTACGGGATGGCATTAAACGAAATGATGGTGTTAAAGCTCTCGATGTTCTCTTTGATGAACTCGGACCGCGTTTTAAAAATCGCCAAGGTGGTTACACTCGGATTCTTAAGTTAGGTCCACGTCGTGGTGACAATGCTCCGATGGTCATCTTAGAATTTGTCGATTAAGGCGCGTTTATTAAATTTAAAAGAAGCCTAGCCTCGCGGTTAGGCTTTTTAATTTTAGCGCTCAAAAAGTGATAATACTTTGCAAAAAGCATGTATTTAATATAATATTAAATTGAATAAAGGAGAAAAATATGCGTATCTCAATTAACACGAAAGTTAGCTTTGGAGTAACCGTCTTTACCAGCGTTGCTCTTATTATTATTGGCGCTATGATTGTTAAGTATAGCGTTGACAATTTAGCCGAGAGTTTATTCTACCTAATTGGCATTGTTTTAGCTTTAGTCGGTTTCATTAATTTGCTAAATTATGTGTCTGGTCGAACGAAAAAGGTTACGGTCGCCGAATACATATTTAGTATTTTCTTAATGATCCTTGGGATTGTTGTCGCGGTCTTTAGCCGCAATATTCAAGCTTATGGTTTACTTGTTATTGGGATTCTCTTTGTAATGCTTGGTATATATGATATTGTCCTTTACATTCGCACGAAAGCGACGATAACGCTAGTTGTAGGCATTTTACGACTTGTTATTGGCACGGCCTTTATCGTTTCTGGGTTTAGTGAAGTTTTACTTGCAGGCGATGAATTCTCGCAACGACTATGGTTAGCCATTGGTTATTTCTCCATTGTGTTAGGGGTCACCTTCCTTGTTCTTGATACATTCCAAGTTACCGAATAGTTATGAGTTATAAACATGTTATTTTCGATTTAGATGGAACGCTTTTAGATACGATTCCTGATTTGCTCTATAACTTAAATAGAACATTTAGTGAACTAGGGCTGCCTGGTAAATTTTCAGAAGCGGAAATGGCGACTTTTTTAGGGAGTGGAAAAGATGAACAAATAAGAAGAGCACTCACAGCGAGACACTTAAATCATGATAAGTACTTTGCTAAAGTTAATGCCCTTTTGTCCGTGTATTACGTACAAAATAACCATAATCACACCCAGATTTTTAAAGGTATTCCTGAAACTTTAGATTATCTTAAAAAAAGAGGGATTGAGCTTTATGTTGCCACGAATAAACCTGATCATGTCGCTAAAGAAGTAGTTAAACATTTTTTTGGCGACGACATTTTTGCGAGAGTGCGCGGTGATAAAGGGGACGGTATTATTAAACCAAATCCAAAGTTTTTAAATGCTATTACGAAGAATATTAGTGATCCGCTTGACACCATTCTTTTTGTGGGCGATAGTAACGTTGACTACTTATCAGCGAAAAATGCGGGCGTGATGTGTGCAATTGTTCCGCACGGGTATGACCATAAAGTGCTTACTATTAAAGAAAAAGGAATCATATTCTTAAAAAAAGTTAGTGACATCCACGATTTAATCGCCGTTAACAATTAAGGAATACGCTAATTATGCGTACGCATGATAAAATATTACTATGAAAATCGTACTATACAATTCACTTACCAAACAGAAGGAAAATTTTATACCACTTAAAAAGGGCCATGTTTCCATGTATGTTTGTGGTCCAACAGTTTATGATTATGTTCATGTTGGTAATATGCGTCCAGTCGTTGTTTTTGACACGCTGCGGCGTTTTTTTGAACATGTCGGCTACAAAGTTACGTATGTTTCTAACTACACGGATGTTGACGATCGCATTATTGAAAAAGCAGTTAACACTAATAAAAGTGAAAAAGAAATCAGTGAATTTTATATTAAAGCGTTTGAAGAATCAGCCACTAAAATAAATGCTCTCAAACCTTCCTTTACGCCTAAGGCCACCGAACATGTTGCGAGTATGATTGAATTTATTAAGGTTTTAATTAATAAAGATGCAGCTTATGCAAATGATGGCGAAGTATTCTTTCGTGTCGGAAAAGTCCCAACTTATGGGGAATTATCGAATGTAACGCAGGATGAACTTCAAATCGGCGCCCGCATTGATGCTAATCCCAAGAAAGAGCATCCGCATGACTTCTTACTTTGGAAAAAGACGGATGTCGGTATTCGGTGGGATTCACCTTGGGGCGAAGGAAGACCAGGATGGCACACAGAGTGTGTGGTTATGATCAATGATATATTTGGTGAACCACTTATCGATATTCATGGTGGAGGTTTTGATCTTAAATTTCCACATCACGAAAACGAGATAGCACAAGCTAGAGCCTACGCTGATAAAGGATTAGCTAACTATTGGTTACACAACGGTTTTATTAATTTAAATAATCAGAAAATGGCAAAGTCCACGGGTAACATTGTTACTGCCCGTGACTTTATCGAACAATATGGGGGAACATTATTACGCTTGTTGCTCTTATCAACGCACTATCGTAGTCCAGTAAATTTAAGTGCGGATATTATTGAAAACACAAACAACGAAGTTGAACGACTTAAACGAACCAAACAAGCCTTAGTCCGTCATTTTGCTTTATATCCGCTAGTGTTAAAAGATGATTCACTATTAACAAAATTTAATGAAGAACTAGCCGATGACTTAAATACTCCTAATGCATTAAGTGAGTTATATGCGTTAGTTAAGGACATAAATATCTTGTTAAGAGCGCCGCTAAAAGAGCCACAAAAATTAGCAAAATTAGCGGATGCTTTTGATGAAATGTTAAATATTTTAGGCCTTGATTTAGGCATTAAAAAACTCGATAAAAAAGACGCGGAATTACTAAAAGAGTACGAAAATGCACGGAAAAACAAGGATTTTGCACGAAGTGACGCTTTACGTGAAGTGTTGCAAAAGAAGGGTATTTTTTAATGAACAATAACAACGAACGTACTCAACTAGCGTATGGTCGCAATAATGTTTTAGCATGTCTTGATTCGGGCATTGTCATTAAACTTCTTTTTCAAGAAGGTTTTAGTGATGAAAAAATCGTTAAACTCGCTAATAAACAAAATTTAGAAATAGCATTTGTGAAGAAAAAAGAACTAAATAATATGGTTGCAGGTAACCATCAAGGTGTGGCCGCAATTGTGAAGATGTTTAAGTTTAACCTTCTAGAAGAACTTATCATTGCCGCTAACAATGTGTCAAAACCTATTATTTTGGTGATAGATGAAATCAAAGATCCGCATAATCTCGGCGCCATTATTAGAAGCGCGGAAGCTTTTGGAGTAACGGGTATTGTTATGAAGAAAGACCGCCAAGTATCAATAACACCAACCGTAATGAAAGTTGCAACTGGCGCACAAAACAATATTCTTATTGCGCAAGTTACAAATTTATCGCAAGCACTCGAAAAACTTAAGAAGGCAGGGTTCTGGGTTGTTAGCACTGATTTAAAAGCTGAACAAAAGGTCAGCGATTTAAAATATGACTTTAAAACCGTGGTTATTATGGGGAATGAACATAAAGGTGTTTCGCCTTTACTAACTAAAAATAGTGATTTTGTCGTTAAAATTCCGATGCTTGGAAAGACAAATTCTCTTAATGTAAGTGTCGCAACAGGCATTATTCTTGCACTAATTCGTCAAATTCAATTGTAGTTAATTATTATAAGATTAAAACAAACAGAAAGGTTCCTGCCATGTATACTAAAAGTTTTACATCAAATGAGCGAGCATTCCGCGCTTATATATCTGGGAATAAAGAAGCAATTAATTTAATTATTGCTAATTTTCAATTTTTCATAAGAAGTCGCGCTGGCTTACTAGCGTCCATTAACGATAAAAGTGGAGTTGATTATTTTGATTTAGAATTAGTCGGTCAAAGTGCACTTATTACGGCCGTGCGGACGTTCCGGGGTGATGCAACGCCTTTTGCCCCTTACGCTACGGTTGTTATTAATAACGCAATGTCTAATTACATCAAACAACAAAATAATTCCACAAATAGTCTCTCGCGGTTTGGTCTTAGTCTTGACTCGAATTTATATGAAGATAACGATACATTTCTTATTTCTGATTCGGTGGCGAAAACGAGAGCAGATAACGATTTAGGCATCTATACTCCCGCTAAAATCGGATTTTTTGAAGATCTTTTACCTATCTCTTTAACACCCTTAGAAATTTCGCTTATCAAAGGAAAAATAGCGGGGTACACTTATCAAGAAATGCAAAGAATATTCAAAATTCCTAAACGAAAACTAGATGCCACTATTGCTTCAATTAAAGAAAAGTGGCGAGCGTTGCTCTTTTAAGACGTGTTAAATAATTATTGTCAATAATAGTATCCCAATATTTTATATTGGGAGATGCTGAAAAAGTTATGTTTCATGATACAATAAATAAAGAGATTAACCAGACATGAAAAAAGACCCATTCGTAGAATATTTAAAAGAAAAAGATCCTTCAACAAAACAAAAGAAATATTCTTGGTATACCGCTATTGGTTTACAAAAAGTAGATGGTTTAAAAACATCTGATTATTTGAAAGAAGTTGCTAAAAGAAACATTGAAGGAGAGATTACTCTCGATGACTCTAAAAGACTGATTGATTCTTATTATAAAGAAGCGCCTGACATAAAAAAAGATACCGAAGAAGCTGACAAAGTGTCTGTGAAAATAGCTAAAATTTTATCGAAAAAAGCTTTTACTTTTTCTGTGGTTGAATATGTTAACATTCATAAATTTTTATTTGAGGATGTTTGCAGTCATGCAGGCAAATTTAGAGAGCACAATATTACAAAAAAAGAATGGATCCTTGATGCAGATATTGTTGTTTATGGAAACGCAACTACATTAAAAGAAATTTTAGAATATGATATTAATCAAGAAAAGAAAGTTAGTTACGCTAGGCTCACCAAAGAACAAATAATAAAACATATATCAACATTCGTCGCCAATTTGTGGCAAATTCATCCATTTAGCGAAGGAAATACGCGAACTACCGCTGTATTTTTAATTAAATATTTACGATTATTAGGCTTTAACGTAACTAATGATTTATTTGCAGAAAACGCATGGTACTTTCGAAACGCCCTTGTGCGTGCAAACTACAACAATGCTTCTAAACAAGTATTCCAAACCACAGAATATCTAGAACTATTTTTAAAAAATTTATTGTATAACGAAAACAACGTTCTTTCTAATCGATATTTACACGTGAATTATAAAGGAAAACCGGACATTGGAGCAAAAAAGCCGGACATTGGACTAGAAAAAATGCCTTTAACTACTAAAACGAAAGGGAATATAATTAGATTATTCAATAGTGTAAAAACACAAAGATTTGGTCGCAAGGAAGTTATCAAAATATTAGGGTTATCTCCATCTCGATCATCCGAACTTTTAAAACAATTGTTAGACTTTAACATAATTGTCCCTATACAAGGATATGGTAAGGGCAAATATGTTTCTAACATATGAGACAAACACTTTCTAAAAGTGGTATACTCTTTGACAGGAACTAATGGCCATGCTATTATTCCTTTACTATACGTCGAAAAGGAGTATAATATATGCGGAAAAAGATTCTTTTAATATGCGAAGTTTGCTTGTCGCGGAATTATAACACCTCCGTAAACAAGGCAACCCAAACAGAACGATTCCAAATTAGAAAATATTGTCCAAAGTGTAATAAAATGACATTACACAAGGAAAGTCGGTAGGAGAGAAATTATGGGATTAAGAAAATATTCAAGCGAAGTTGTTAAAGAAGCAAAGCGGGTCCGCTGGCCCAAACCAGACGTGCTTTTCCCTACAATTGTCGTAGTTTTAGTTATTGTCTTTTTTGCTGCATTTATGTTATTTGTGGAAGACTTAGCGGTTGGAAAATTGCTTGGTGAAATTGAACGTGTCTTCCAAGGATTTAAAAAGTAGGTGCTGTCATGAGCGAAAACATAGAAATGAAATGGTACGTTGCTTCGACTCAATCAGGTCAAGAAAACACGGTGGTTCATAATATCCGTCGTCGTCTTGAATCAAGTGACAAGGCTGATACGGTCGCTCGTATTATCGTTGCCGAAATTGAAGAAGAAGTGTTAAACAAAGATAATAAAGTTGTTATTAAAAAACGCAACCTTTATCCTGGTTATATTTTCTTAGAAATGGAAATGAGTGATGAAATGTGGTTTCTCATTAGAAACACACCAGGAGTTACTGGCTTCATTGGTTCATCAGGTCGGGGCGCAAAACCCTTCCCCGTGGAATATGAAGAACTTGAACCAATTTTAAAACGCTTAGGTCACGTTGATAAAACAATGTATGATCGTTACGCAGTGGATGATTATGTGCGCGTAATTGACGGACCACTTGTGGGTACTGAAGGTCGGATTATCGAACTTGATCGAGAAACAGGAAATGTTAAAATTGAAGCTGTTTTCTTTGGTCGGGTGACGACCGCTGATATTAATTTTGCCCTTATCGAAAAGGTTGATTTTTAAAGAAAACGTAACTAAAATCAAATTACCCTAGTTATAAACTGGGGTATTTTTTTATAAATTTATCATAAAATGATAGCCTTAAAATGCCTTTTTTAAAATAAAATCCACAAAATTACAATTAAACCTTGTCCAAAAATATATTTTTGGTATAATCATATGCGTATATTGCTCGCACAATGCGGACGTGTACAGACCGTGGGAGGAAGAGGCGATCTTCCCCTTACCACAGCACGGACAAATCTAAGATATAAAGGAGGAAAGTCACGTGAGTAAAAAAATCGCAAAAGTCGTAAAACTCGAACTTATCGGTGGCGAAGCTAAACCTGGTCCAAAATTGGCGTCAGTTGGGGTTATCATGCCCAAATTTTGTACTGACTTTAATGCCCAAACTGGTGACCGTCGCGGTGAAGTAGTTCCTGTTATTATTACGGCCTATGAAGACAAGTCGCATTCTTTCATTTTAAGAACGACACCAACCAGCATTCTTTTACGGAGAGCGGCAGGTAACATCCAAAAAGGTTCAGACAATCCCAAATTGAACAAAGTGGGGAAAATTACCCAAGCTCAATTACGCGAAATTGCTGAATACAAATTACCCGACCTTAACGCTAATGATGTCGAAGCGGCAATGAAAATTGTTGCTGGTACCGCACGTAACATGGGCATTACGGTCGAAGATTAGTGGAAGAGAACCCACTCGTTAACACCACAAAGGAGGAATTATGAAAAGAGGGAAAAAGTACAAAGCGGCGGCAGCTTTAGTCGATAAAGAAAAACTTTATACGATTGAAGAAGCTGTTGCACTCGTCAAACAAACGTCAACAACTAAATTTGACGCAACCGTAGACGTCTCATTTAGACTTAATGTTGATCCACGTCATGCCGACCAACAAATCAGAGGAACACTCGTGTTACCACATGGCAATGGTAAGGAAAAGAAAGTTCTTGTTATTACCAATAGTCCTGAAGCGGCAAAAGAAGCCGGCGCTGACTTTGTCGGAGGTAAAGACATGATTGAAAAAATTCGTACCGAAAACTGGTTTGGCTACGACGTTATTGTTGCCACTCCGGATATGATGGGCGAACTTGGTAAATTAGGCCGTTTACTTGGTCCCAAAGGACTTATGCCTAATCCCAAAACCGGAACCGTCACGACCGATGTCGCCAAAGCCGTCCACGAAATTAAGGCCGGTAAAGTCGAATATCGGGTTGACCGAGAAGCGAATATGCACGTGTCAATCGGGCGCGTGAGCTTTGAAGACCAAAAACTAGTGGATAACCTTACAGCTTTAACCGAACGAATTGTTAGAGTTCGGCCCGCGGCTGTTAAAGGAACATTCATCAAAAACGCTGTGGTCCATACTACGATGGGACCATCGATCAAAATTACATTTCCTGGTCGATAAGCATCAAAATTGCTATCAATAACCTAAGAAAACAACGGCGGAAAGTAAGCTTAATAATGTTGTCGAGGTCACGAATATAAATTAAAAAATGTCCTTGTGGGATTATTGAAGCCTCAATCACAAATTAAAGGGAAGGAGGTTTTAACTATTAATAAATCAAGTTAAATGATAAGAGCATAGTAAAAAATATTCTAAACATAGAATTATT
>MWCB01000004.1 GCA_002069815.1 Tenericutes bacterium ADurb.Bin239
CTAAAAAAACCATTTTTTGCAAAAAATGATTCTTTCAGTTTTTTATCTTGTCAATTTAACCTTTTCTTCTATTATACAATAATTTTATATAATAAAGTAATTACTTCTGTGCTAAAATCATATAGAGTAATTAAACTTTTTGATGGAGTTATCCACGGTCTCCACAGCCCTTATTATTATCATTACTATATGAAAGGAATTAAATAGTAGTATGAAATTTAAGATCAATCGCGAACAATTTCTTAAAGGCTTAAACATAGCCTCGCGCCCCACTCTCGCTAAGTCTCCTATTCCTATATTAGGAAACCTCTTATTATCGTTAGATGAAACCGGATTAACACTCCTTGGATCGAGTAACGAGTTAGCGATCCGCACCCACATTCCAATGCGAGTTAATGACCTTGAAGTTATTCGAATGTTCTTACCTGGCGAAACATTGATTTCGAGTAAAACACTCAATGAATCAATTAGAAAAATGGAAGGCAACGAAATTGATGTTGAAATTATCGATCGTACCATCGCCCAAATTAGTGATGGACGCACTGAATACCGACTCGGCGCGATTGATTCTAAAGACTACCCTGATATTGATTTAAGTCAAGATGGCACTACTTTTGAAATTGGTGCAAAAGACTTTGTTAAGCTTGTTGATCAAACTTCTTTTGCTGCGAGCGTAAGAGAACAACGTCCAATCTTAACGGCCTTAAACTTGAACGCGGTTAATGGTACTTTAACAGCGGTCGCCACGGACAGCGCTCGCCTCGCTAATAAAGTTGTTACCCTAAAAGACAACGTTTCTTTTGTCGCTAATGTTCCCGCTAGGATTATGAACGACGTTGCCAAACTATTGGAATCAATGGTCGGTATTGAAACGATTGAAGTTAGTGCGTCCGCGAACAAAATTAATTTTATGTTTGATGACACGCTCGTTGTTTCTCGTTTAGTAGCGGGCGAATATCCGCCAACGAGAAGCATTATCCCAAAGACACACGCTAGTTTCTTAGAAGCTAACGCTAATGAACTCTTAAAAGCAATGGATCGCGTTTCAATTTTATATGCCGCGGAAAAAGACAACATTGTTAAACTTTCACTAAGTCCCGAAAGTGTAGTTGTCTCCGCTCGTTCAACTTTCAGTGCCGAAAGTGCTCGGGAAGAAGTTGCGCTTTGCAAGTATGTCGGTGAACCACTTGAGATTTCATTTAATTACACCTTAGTTTCAAGCGCAATCAAAGCTACACAAGCCGAAGAAGTGACGATTGGATTCAACGGCGGACACAAGCCGTTTAGCATCAGAGTTGCCACAGATGACTCCCTTGTGTTAATTGTTACACCAGTTCGCACGTAACTAAATTAGAGCCATTTAGGGCGAAAAATAACCATTTAATGAGTAAAACCATGCAAAATAGATAAAAGTTGCTCTAAATGCATAAAAATGAGTAAATTTAAGGGAATATTTATATTCCCTTTTCTTTTTTATGGTATAATACCATCATAGCGACAAGGAGACGAAAGTAGTGAGTGACAAACCTTATCTTACTTTGCAGCAAGTTTTAAAGAAATATAACCTAGTCCACACTGGTGGTCACGCAAAGTTTATAATCCAAAACGGTGAAGTAAAAGTCGATGGTGTTGTCGAAACTAGACGCGGTCGAAAACTTTACGGTGGTGAGACAATATCTTACTTAAACCAAGAAGTAGTGGTGAAAGATGTTAATTAGTAATCTTGAATTATTAAACTATCGTAACTACACAAAGCTTAACGTTATCTTCACTAGCGGCTTAAACGTCATTGTTGGTGATAACGGGACAGGTAAAACAAATGTTGTGGAAGCGATTCATCTCTTTGCTTTTGCCAAAAGTTTTCGTACCAACGAAACAAAAGCACTTATTAAACACGAAACACCAAAAGCTATTGTTAGTGCGACCGTTCATACCCCAAGTAGAACCGACATTAGCATTGAACTAAATCCGCGCAGTAAAAAGGTACTTGTAAATGGGAAGACGTTGTCAAAAATATCACAACTAAGTCGATATGTAAGAACGACAACCTTCGAACCCGAAGATGTTCTCTTCTTTGACGCAAGTCCAGCGAAAAGAAGACGATTCATTGATTCAAATCTAAGCAGTCAGGATGAAATCTACCTTGCCACACTCGTTCGCTATGAAAAACTGCTTAAAGAACGAAACGCATTACTAAAGGACGACGATAACGATGAAGCACTTGATCTAATTGATAAGCCTTTTATTGAAACCGCAGCGATCCTTGTTGAAAAACGCCTGAAGTTTGTCAGGGAGTTAAACAAATACGTCAATGAAGTGCTCCTAAAACTAAGTGATGAAGCGTTTAATGTAAAACTAGTGTACGAATGTTCATTTGGTAGCGCCGCTAATATTGAAAAAAGTGGATTACGACTTTTAAAAGAAAACAGAGCACGCGAACGAGTTCTAGAAAGCACTTCTTTTGGTCCACATCGCGATGACTTGCTAGCTAAAATCAACGGACACGGAGTTAAAGAACACGCATCACAAGGGCAAAAACGATTAATTATGATTGCGCTTGCCTTAGCGCCTTACTTCCTAGAAAAAGACTTACACAAAAAACCGATTATTATTCTTGATGATGTCTTAAGTGAGTTAGACGCTTATCACCAAGAACGATTAATAGAGTTATTACTCACCTGCAATCAAGCATTTATTACCGCAACATCTTATGAAAATCACGCTCATGCCATTTATGAGGTTACACCAGCGAGAGAACTAAGGAGGATTACCTGATGAGTGAAGAAAAGAAACCAAAAGTTGTAGACATCGAACTAGAACAAGCTAAACAAGAAATGAAAGCACGCGAAAGCTATACGGCGGAAGACATTCAAGTATTAGAGGGTCTTGTCGCTGTCCGGCAACGGCCAGGAATGTATATTGGAACTACTGGTATTCCTGGTCTTCACCACTTAGTGTGGGAAATCGTCGACAACGCTGTTGATGAAGCACTTGCTGGCTTTTGTGACACAATTGAAGTAACAATAAATAATGATGGATCAATAACGGTTAATGATAATGGCCGCGGAATGCCAGTTGGAATTGTTTCACAAACCGGAAAAACGGCCGTAGAAACGATCTTTACTGTGTTACACGCTGGTGGTAAATTCGGTAAAGGCGCTTATCAAGTTGCTGGCGGACTCCACGGTGTTGGAGCCGCAGTTGTTAATGCCCTTAGTGAAAGAGTTGAAGTTAATGTTTTTAAGGATGGTCGCGAATATTACTTAGCGTTTAATAATGGTGGCCACACGGAAGGCGAGTTAAAAGATGTTGGTCCCACTAAGCGACGTGGAACAAGAGTAACTTTTAAGCCTGATCCAATTATCTTCGTGGAGTCAGTGGAATTTGATTATAAAATAATTAGCACTAGACTTCGCCAGATGGCATATTTAAACCGCGGCATTAAAATCATTGTTGAAGACAAACGCGGCGAAGAAGTAAAACGCGAAGAATTTTATTATGAAGGCGGAATCGCGGAATACGTTCGTCATATTAATAAAAACCGCACACCAATTACGGAAGACGTTATCTTTATTGAAGGGAAAGGTGATGTTGAGGTTGCTGGTAACAAGAGTCACATTTTAGTGGAAGTGGCAATTCAATACACCACTGAATATAAAGAAACAATATTCTCGTTTGCTAATAACATTCAAACGGGAGACGGGGGGACGCATGAGCAAGGTTTCCGTCTTGCGGTTGGTCGTATTTTTAATAACTACGCGAAAGATGCAAAAGTTCATAAAACCGAAGAAGACAAATTTACTTATGAAGACGTTGTTGAAGGAATGACCGCAATTATCTCAATTAAGCATCCAAACCCACAGTTTGAAGGACAAACCAAAGGAAAACTAGGGAACACCGACGTCCGTGCGGTCGTCAGTCAAGTTTTAGGCGAAAAACTTGAAGAATACTTATTAGAAAATCCTGATCAAGCGAAACTTATCTTAGATAAAATTAGTCTCTCATCAAAAGCAAGAAGAGCGGCTGCTCTAGCCCGCGAAGGAATTCGTCGCAAGGATGGAATTGAATTTACCACACTACCCGGCAAACTTGCCGATTGCAGCAGTCGCAACCCCGAAGAAAGTGAACTCTTCATTGTTGAAGGTAATAGTGCGGGCGGTAGCGCAAAAAACGGTCGAAACCGTCATACGCAAGCAATCCTACCTTTACGCGGAAAAATCTTAAATGTACAAAAAGCCCAAGAGCGACGAATCTATGAAAACGCCGAAATTGGAAACATGATTCAAGCAATCGGCGCGGGAATTGCCGAAGAATTTGATATAACCAAGGCTCGTTATCATAAAATTATTATCATGACAGACGCGGACGTAGATGGTAGTCATATTCGTGTTTTACTTTTGACTTTCTTTAATCGGTTTATGCGTCCACTTATTCAAAACGGGTACGTATATATTGCGCAACCACCCCTTTATAAAGTTGATTATCGTGGCAAGCAATATTATTGTTACAACGACGATCAATTAGAGCAACTAAAGGTTGATTTAGATCTTCGTCCAGGCTATCCTTTCCAACGCTATAAAGGGTTAGGGGAAATGGACGCCCAACAGCTTTGGGAAACAACCATGGATCCCAAAAACCGCAAATTATTACAAGTGCACATTGAAGATGCTATTGAGGCTGATCAAGTGTTTGAAGATTTAATGGGAGAAAAGGTCGAACCTCGCAAAGACTTCATTAATGAAAATGCTCTCTTTGTGAAGAACCTCGACGTATAAGGAGAACATTATGGCAGAAGATACAAACAAAAAAGATATGCTTGAAGAAGAAAAGCACGAATTAGAAGGCATTGACAGTGGAACACATCCTGTTGATGTTGTTGATGAAGTTCGCAAATCATTTTTAGACTATGCAATGTCAGTTATTGTAAGTCGGGCAATTCCTGATGTTCGCGACGGATTTAAACCTGTTCACCGCCGGATTGTTTATGGTATGCACGAAGCAGGAATGACTCCCGATAAACCTTATAAAAAGTGTGCGCGGATTGTTGGGGATGTTATGGGTAAGTATCACCCCCACGGCGACCAAGCGATTTATTCAACATTAGTGAGAATGGCACAACCGTTTAGCTTACGCTATCCATTAGTGGACGGACACGGTAACTTTGGTAGCGTTGATGGGGACGAAGCAGCCGCAATGCGTTATACCGAAGCAAGAATGGAAAAACTTGCTACTGAAATGGTGCGTGATATTAATTTAAATACGGTTGACTTCGGTGGTAACTATGACGGTAGTGAAAAAGAACCAGACGTATTACCGTCTCGTTTCCCAAACCTAATTGTTAATGGAAGCGACGGCATTGCCGTCGGGATGGCCACCTATATGGTTCCGCATAACTTAACGGAAACAATTAATGCGATTAATCTCGTGGCTAAAAATCCAGACGTTACTCCGCGCGAAATTATGGAAAAAGCGATGCATGGCCCCGATTTTCCAACAGGCGCTAGTATTTTAGGACGAAAAGGCATCTTAGATTATTTTGAAACAGGCGAAGGCAGCATCATTGTTCGCACTAAAACTCATTTTGAAACTAAAGGTGATCGTACTTGGATTGTAATTGATGAATTACCGTACAAATTAAATAAAGCGACAACCATTGAACAAATTGCAATTTTAGTTCGTAACAAAGAAATTGATGGTATTGTTGATATTCGTGATGAATCAAATAAAGAAGGAATAAGAGTAGTTATAGAATTGCGTCGTGACGTTGTTCCGGAAGTAGTGCTAAACAACTTACTCAAACAAACACGGTTACAGACATCTTTTAAAATCACAAACTTATGTTTAGTTAACAAGGTTCCACGCATTTTAAATATGAAAGAATTACTTGTGGAATACTTAAACTTCCAAGTTGAAATTATTCGACGTCGAACTGAGCATCAACTCGCACAAGCCGAAGCCCGTGATCATGTTGTGGAAGGCTTATTGAAAGCGATTGATAACATTGACGAAATTGTAACAATTATTAAAAATAGTGATTCGGGTGAAGACGCAAGTCAAAAACTTATAGAACGGTTTAACTTTAGCGAAATTCAAACCCGCGAAGTTCTTGGCATGACTTTACGGCGTTTAACGGGCTTAGAAAAAGATAAATTGCATAATGAACGCGAAATGTTGCTTGCAAACATTGAAAACTATCGCTTTATCTTATCCGCTCGCGAACATATGGTGGATGTTGTTCTTGAAGAACTAGAAGAAATTAAAGCTAAATATGGTGACAAACGCATGACCGAAATTAGTGACGATGTTGCGGACATTGACAATGAAGACCTAATTCCAGTGGAAGATGTTGTTGTTATGCTTACGAACCAGGGCTATATTAAACGCGTTGATCCTGAAGAATTTAGAATGATTAAACGTGGAGGTGTTGGGGTTAAAGGGATGCGCACGAAAGAAGAAGAAATCGTTGATATTATTCTTCACACAAGCACACACACCGATATTTTATTTTTCACAAGCAAAGGAAAAGTATATCGTAAGCGAGGATACCAAATCCCCCAATATCGTCGTGAAGGAAAAGGGTTACCGGTCATTAATCTTTTAAATATTGAAAAAGAAGAAGCAGTTCGCGCTATTGTATCAACTGATATATATGATGAAGATCACTATCTTTTATATGTAACACGCAACGGTGTTACTAAACGAACAACTTTAGCTGAATTTGCGCGCATTAATGTCAGTGGTAAAATTGCGATTGATCTTCGAGAAGATGATGAATTAATGGATGTAAAAATCACTGATGGTACAGCCATAATCGGTATCGGTTCAAGTAATGGTAAAATGGCCAGCTTCTATGAAACTGACGTTCGTGCTATGGGACGAACCGCTGCGGGGGTCCGCGGCATTAGACTTGATGAAGGCGCTTATGTTGTCGGTGTTACTACTAGTTTAGAAGGGAACCTGATCTTTGCTTTAACTACTAAAGGTTATGGCAAACTTACACTAGCCGATGAATATCGGTTGACAAAACGCGGATCTAAAGGTGTTATTACGATTAAAGAAAGCGAACGTACTGGTACCCTTGCGGGCATTCGTGCTATTAAAGGCGATGAAGACTTATTTGTTACTACTGAAAGTGGGATGGTGATTCGCACTAACTTTAAAGAAATTAGTATGACAAGTCGCAATACGATGGGAGTACGTGTGATTCGCTTACGTCCAGACGATGTTGTCTCTTCTTTTGCTGTTGTTGAAAAAGGCATTGCTTACGAGGAAGAAGAACACGAGAATGAAGAAAGGGTCGAACACCACGAAGAATAATTATGAAAATATTAATTTGCTTTCCGCGTAAAAAAATTGATGTCTTCTTTGAAGGGGCAATGCTTGAGTATCAAATAAATAAAGCATGCCAAAAAGATGATGTAACGGTTGTTACTAAGTTTAGTCCTGATATTGATATCGCTAATTTTATCAATTTAAACAGCAAGTCCTCAAAGATAATAAGACAATCAGTCGTGGAGAGTATACCCACGATCTTATGGATGTTCTTTGCCAACAACGATAATTACGCACGCATTATTGAAACAAGAAAAGATGGAGAACTTTACATTCCTCTTTCGCGTCTTGAATTGATAAATATGATGGACGGAGTAGTTGTCCCTGCGCAAGAGGCGCGGGTCATATTACGAAAATTAGGAGTTAAAATTCCAATCTTTGTCCTCTACGGCGCCGTTGATACAAGGCGAATGGATGAACTTACATCCAGCAAAACCGATGTATTTCGTCGTTATTTCCGCCTAAGTGATGATCAAAAATATGCGGTGACAGTTACAAATATTAAAGCTAGCGAAAACATTGAACAGCTTAATGATTTAGCGGCAGCAGTACCTGATTATAATTTCTATGCTTTTGTGAGCGGGGGAACGTCTTTTCTTGATAAAGTTCGCTTAAAGGCAATGGATAAATTAACATCGCCAAATCTAATCGTTACCAAACTTGTTCCTGAAGACGTATACCGCACTGGATTAATTGGTGCAAGTTACTTTATTGATTTAGGATATGACAAGATGAACGTAATGACGTTATATGAAGCAATTTATTTAAAAATCCCGCTTATTCTGCGGAAAAATGTCATCTTTAAAGAAATAATTGATAACACGAAAGCATATATTGTTAACGATTATAATGGTGCGGCTTATTTAATTAGAACCGGGGCCGATACAGACAAAAATACCGAAAAAGCCTTTGAATACACAAAAATAAATAACGCTGCGACCTTTACGGACGCGATTTATAACTTATTTTATAAGATATATACTCGCTAAATTGAAATTAAAGGTTTACCTTTGATAAAATAAAAGTGTTCGATGAAAAGACTAGTAGTAATTCGCGGTTGACCAGTGACTCGCTGATAGTGTGAAGGCGAGCAACTAAAGATTATGAATTCCACCTTGGAGAACAAAGCTTAATCGCTTCGTTTGTCGCGTTAAGACAATAATGAGAAATACAGTTATGTATAAACTTAGGTGGCACCACGTTAATGACGTCCTAAATTAGGGCGTTTTATTTTTAGAGAAAGGAGACCACGGCAATGTTAGACATTAATTTAATTAGAAATGAAGGAGCAAAAGTAAAAGCGCTACTTGCGAAAAAAGGATGGGACTTTAATCCTAACATTATTTTGTCACTTGACGAAAAAAGACGTAAACTCCGTGTTGAAGTTGAAGAAACAAAAGCTAAACTCAATAAATTAAGCGCAAGTGTACCTGTTGTTAAAAAGGCGGGCGGTGATATTCAGGCTGTTTTTGCTGAGGTAAAAGCACTAAAAGCCGAAAACGAGGCCAAAGAAAACGAATTAAAGAAACTTGATGAAGAAGTCTTTAATTTACTAATTGAACTTCCTAATTTACCTGACGAAGATCTCGTTGCGGGCGGCAAAGAAAATAATAAAGTTGTTTATACGTTTGGGCAAAAACCAACTTTTGATTTTCCGATTAAAGATCATGTCGAACTTTGTGAAACTCTAGGGCTTGTTGATTATAAAAGGGCGGCAAAGATTTCTGGAAGCGGAACATGGATATATACAAAAGCAGGCGCTTTACTTGAATGGGCTCTTTTAAACTTCTTCGTTCAAGAACACTTAAGAGCGGGATATGATATGATTTTACCTCCGCACCTATTAAATTATGAAAGCGGCTATACTGCAGGTCAATTTCCTAAATTTAAAGAAGATGTCTTTTGGTTAGAAGGAACAGAACCCCATAAGTTTTTACTTCCAACTTCAGAAACAGCGCTTGTTAATTTCCATCGTGATGAAATTTTAAAAGAAGAAGATTTACCCAAAAAATATTTTTCGTACACTCCTTGTTATCGCAGTGAAGCTGGGAGTTATCGTACTGAAGAGCGCGGTATGATTCGCGGTTATCAATTTAATAAAGTTGAGATATTCCAATACACAAGAGCTGAAGATTCACCCAAAGCCTTTGAAAGTATGGTAAAACACGCTTCAGGGTTAGTGGAAAAACTCGGATTACATTTTCAGGTAAGCAAACTTGCGGCAGGTGATTGTTCTCATTCAATGGCAAGAACTTATGATATTGAAGTATATATCCCATCAATGGGCCTGTATAAAGAAGTAAGCAGCGTGAGTAACGCGCGTGATTACCAAGCTCGACGCGGGATGGCGCGCTACCGTGATAAAGAAACAAACGCTATTAAATATTTACACACATTAAATGGATCAGGACTTGCTACATCGCGCTTAATTCCAGCTATCGTTGAGCAATTCCAACAGAAAGATGGCAGTGTTGTTGTTCCTAAAGTTCTCCAACCCTTCGTTGGATTAAGTGTTTTACATCCTGACGCGTAGTTGTTATAATGAAGGTGCCATCGCGATGGTTATTCTTCGAACCAGGTCAGGACGGGAACGTAGCAGCCTTAAGATTACTTAATCATGTGCGGTGGTTTTAATTTAGATGAACAAAACTGATGAAAAATATATGAGAGTAGCGCTTAAAGAAGCGCACAAAGCAGCGGCCCTCAACGAAGTACCGGTGGGCGCTGTTATTGTATGCAATGATAAAGTTATTGCTAGAGGTTTTAATAAGCGCGAAATTAATAATGACCCGTTGGGTCACGCTGAACTAATTGCTATTCGTAAAGCTAGTAAAAAACGGAATAATTGGCGATTAGTGGATTGTGATCTTTATGTAACGGTAGAACCTTGCGCTATGTGTGCGGGCGCTATTATGTGGAGTCGCTTTAAACGTGTAGTGTATGGCGCTAATGATCCTAAAGGTGGGGCAATGGGTGAAATCTTTAATTTATTTGATGAAAAAATAGTAAATCATATCCCCGAAATTAAAAGCGGAGTCCTCGCCAGTGAATGTAAAGACTTAATTCAATCATTTTTCCGTAATAAAAGACAATTATAGAGCGAATATAAAAAGATAATACTTTTATCTTGAAAAGATAAATAAAAAGTTAGACAATGTATAAAGCAAAGCCTCAAGGAGGATGCTTTATGCTTGTTCTAAAAGATATTTATAAAGACTATTATGTGGCCAAAAAGCCGCTTCATGTTTTAAAAGGTTTGAACCTTACCTTTCCTAAACAACAATTTATAACAATTCTCGGTCCGTCTGGTTGTGGTAAAACAACACTTTTAAACTTAATCGGTGGACTTGATAAATATACATCAGGTGATTTAATTATTGAAGGTAAATCAACCAAAGAATTTAAAGATAAAGATTGGGACGCCTATCGCAACCATCGGGTTGGTTTTGTTTTCCAAAGTTATAACTTGATTCCACATCTAAATGTACTTGAAAACGTTGAAATATCTCTCACTCTTTCTGGTATGGCAAGTAGCGAGCGTCGCGAAAAAGCAAAACAAGAACTTATTAATGTTGGTTTAGAAAGCGAATTATATAAGAGGCCAAACCAACTTTCAGGCGGTCAACTTCAACGTGTTGCGATTGCGCGCGCCCTTGTTAACGATCCTTCTATTGTTCTTGCTGATGAACCAACGGGTGCTTTAGATAGTAAAACAAGCGACCAAGTTATAGGGATTCTTAAAGAAATTAGTAAAACACGGTTAGTTATTATGGTTACACATAACGAAAATATCGCTAAACGTTTCAGCGATCGTATTATTCGGATGTTAGATGGCAAAATTACAAGTGACACTGACGAAAAAATAAATAAAGATAAACATAAAGCAAAAGAACCAACGGAGATGGAAAAAAATAAAGGAACGGCGATGTCGTTTCTTACTGCTCTTAAAAATAGTTATAAAAATATCTTAACAAAAAAAGGGAGAACCGTATTAACTGCACTCGCTGGATCACTTGGTATTATTGGAATTGGTTTAGTAGCCGCGGTAAGCAACGGATTTCAGGGATACATCAATCGTCTTGAGCGCGACACAATGGCTCATTATCCAATTGCAGTCTTTGCTCAAACAATGGATATGAAAGCGGGAATTAAACGTCCCGACAGAACGACGGAGTTTCCAGAGGGCGAAGAAATTATAGTGTATAACGAAAATGATTATCAACAAACCCCAATTACTATAACTAATAATAGAATCACTCCAGAATTTTTAGAATTAGTGGAAGATTTGAAGAAAGACGGATTGGCCGCAAGCACGATGGTTAATTATCCGACTCAAATGCAAATATTAGCAAAACCACCTACCGACAGTGCGCGCACGGTCGTATGGCCTTATTACGTTAGCGTTACCCCATTACCATTTGGGGTGTTTACACAATTACCAGGCGATGAAGCCTATATCAGTGAGTTTTATGACTTAATCGGAGAGAATTCAAAGTTTGCAACCGAACGTAATGAAATTATGTTTGTGGTTGATACTTATAATCGCATTTCAGTGCAAGCTTTAGAACGAATGGGTATTGTTGATAATTCATCAAGTATTCAAAAACTAGACTTTAATGACATCATTGGGCGGCAATTTAAAATGGTGTCAAACAACGAAATATATAAGAAGGCACTCGGCAATATTGATGACTATGTGGTACTTGATTTTATGGGTCAACCACGCACTATTGAAAAATATCGTTTTCAAAATCCACAACAGTTATTTGACGACCCGCTAGTTGGTGAAATGTTAACAATTACCGGCATTTTGCGGGCGAAAGAAGGAATTCAGTTTGAAATGCTTGCGCCTGGACTCGTATACACTCAAGAGTTAAATCAATATATGCATGAAACTAACAAACATAACGATATTGCTAAAGCGCAAGTAAACAATGTTGTTATTCGTAATCCAAACATTACCGAGGAAAACATTAATACTGCGATCGAATTTTATCAAGCACAAACAGATTGGAGTGGCGCTAAACCAGTCACCCCGACAACAATACGAATTGATAGGTTTTTAACTAATTTAAAAATTTATGGGGTTAATATTGAAGATATAAGTTCGGAAAACACTATCTATGAAACAATGCTAACTGAACTTTTAAACGCTACTTATTCACCAGTGGAATCAATTGCCATTTTTGCTAAAGATGCTGACGCTAAAAAAGAAATCAAAGCACGGATTGATGAATACAACGCAACGCGTGAAGATGAAAAAGACAAGATTATTATTTTTGATGCAGTAGAATTTTTTAGTAATTCACTAGCGACAATGGTTGATATTATTTCAATCGTATTAATTGTATTTACAAGTATATCGCTTGTTGTTTCTGGTTTCTTAATTGGCATTATTACATATGTAAGTGTTATTGAACGGATAAAAGAGATTGGGATATTGCGCGCTATCGGTGCTCGTAAAAAAGATATATCGCGATTATTTAACGCTGAAACATTTATTATTGGTTTACTAGCGGGAGTGATTGGGGTAGTGATGACGTATCTATTATCAATACCGATAAATATTATTCTTAACAACATTTTCCCTGATCAACACATTGGACGAATTGCGTTTTTGGCGCCACTAGCAGCAATAGCGCTAATTGTATTCAATGTTTTATTGACCGTTACAGCGGGATTAATTCCAAGTAAGATTGCAGCGAACAAAGACCCGGTTGTGGCACTTCGCACGGAATAGTTATTATCAAGTAGAAAGGATTAGTCATGGATCATCTTGAAACGAAAAAGAAAAGACCAGGTACGGCAACGACCATAATTAAGAAAAGCGAAATTAAGGTCGATGAGGTAATTCGTTATAGTCCAAAATATAATGAAGGTCTAAGCACACAACAAGTTAATGCCCGAAAAGCAGCAAGGATGACTAATGAAAAGCCAAATAAAGGGGTCAAGTCTATCTTTTCGATTTTGATGCGTAATCTTTTTTCGTTCTTTAACATTTTACTTTATGTTATAGGCGCCGCTCTTATTTATATTAAGGAATGGCAGAGTTTACTATTTCTTGTAATCTTATTCTTTAATATCATGATTGGGTTAATCCAAGACTTACGTGCTCGCCACACGTTAAAAAAACTTTTAATTTTGAATGAACAACGGGTAATAGTAGTGCGTGACGGTATTGAAATTGAAGTGGCTACTGATGATGTTGTCCTTGACGATATTATTAAATTAAAATTAGGTGATCAAATTGCGGCAGATGGGCTTGTTGTTCATGGCGCGGTCGGTGTTAATGAATCACTATTAACTGGAGAACCAAATATTGTTCATAAAGGTAAAGATGACCGCGTTTTGTCAGGTTCTTTTGTCACAACAGGCACATGTTACTATCTTGTTGATACAATTGGAAAACTAGGATATGCGCAAAAATTACAATTACGGGCGAAAGTATTTAAACGTCCTACTTCTGAACTTTTGAATTCAATCAATTCATTATTTAAAGTCATCGGCTTTATTGTTATTGGTATGGCCTTAC
This sequence comes from Tenericutes bacterium ADurb.Bin239, assembly GCA_002069815.1. Lineage (GTDB taxonomy): Bacteria > Bacillota_I > Bacilli_A > RFN20 > CAG-826 > UBA1361. The sequence continues at coordinate 13,865 of MWCB01000004.1, forward strand.
TAATGATATTTAATGGTTTTTATCAAGGATCAACATTTGAAGATAGTGTTCGTTCTATTGCTGGTTCACTTGTGGCTATGATTCCTTCAGGAATGTATTTATTAACAAGCATGACTCTAGCGGTAGGGGTTATTCGCCTTGGGTCCAAAAATACCCTTGTTAATGAAATGTATTCAATTGAAATGTTAGCGCGAGTTAATGTTTTGTGTTTAGACAAAACTGGAACAATAACAGACGGTACGATGAAAGTAAATGAAGTAGTGCCATTAAAAGGCGCTAAAGGAATTGATCTCGATGTTGTCGTTGCCACCATTTTACGCGCTACTAAAGATGAAAATCCAACAGCTTTAGCGCTTAAAAAACATTTCACCACACGTAAATACATGCAGTTTACTAAAGTTTTACCATTTAATAGTGAATCAAAGTGCAGCGGGGCCATTATGGAAGGAAAGACGTATATTATGGGCGCATCAAGTATGGTCCTCGGCCCTAAAGCCCAAAAGCAAGTTGAAAAAGTTGAACGGATATATTTAGAACGTGGTTTACGAGTGCTTGTCCTAGCAATATCAACAAAACCATTTATTGCTAATAAATTACCAATTGACTTAGAACCGCTAGCGTTAATTATTATTCAAGATAATATTCGTGCCGAAGCTTACGAAGTTATTAAATTGTTTCAAGACAATGGTGTAGAAGTAAAGATTATTTCAGGAGATGATCCTGTCAGTGTTAGTGAAATAGCGCGTCAGGTCGGCATTAATAACGCTGAAAGCTTATTAGACTTTTCAAGTATTGACGATCCTAGTCATCATTCACTTGAAGATTTTACAATATATGGACGAGTTCGTCCTGAACAAAAAGAAGGAATTGTAACAAAGTTACAAAGTGATGGTAAAGTTGTAGCGATGATAGGGGATGGGGTGAATGATGTCTTAGCTTTGAAGGCGGCGCAATGTTCAATTGCAATGGGAGCAGGCAGCCCCGCCGCACGCGGGGTCAGTCACTTAGTACTTCTTGATAATAACTTTGATGTATTACCATCAATTGTGGATGAAGGACGAAGAGCAATTAACAACTTACAAAAAACATGGTCACTATTTTTAGTTAAAACTATCTTTGCGATTATATTCTCGTTTATGTTTGTGACCGCGGGTCTTTTAGGTCCTAAAGGATCAGGCATTAGATATCCGTTTGAACCTAAACATCTATATATATGGGAGTTATTGTCACTAGGTATTCCCGCTTTCTTTTTATCAATGCAGCCGAATAAAGAAAGAGTCAAAGGTACATTTATGGATAACGTCATCCGTCGAAGTGTTCCGGCAGGTATATTAATGGTCGTTGGGGCGTTTATGCTCTACACTACTAAAAACTTTGGCGAAATGTTTGGAATGGGTATTGGTAACACCTCGGAAGAAATGATTACAATGTCAATTCTTACAATTTCTTTCTTATCGTTCGTAATCTTGTTTAGAAACTCATTACCTTTTAATCGTTATCGGCTCATCCTTTTCTTAACACTTAGTATTTTAGCGGTTGGTGTTATTGTTTTAGATAATACGTTAGGTATTACGTTTACAGGTCCTTATTTCTTAGATCTTAATTTATCAGTATTACAACCGATTCACTACGGAATATTAATAATAATTAATTTAATGCTTACAATTCTGTACGTATTAGCCGATAATAAAATTGTAAAGAAATTAGGGAGGGAATAATATATGAAAATACGAATTAGCCAAGAAGTGGCGTATGCTTTAGCTAATAATTTACCAGTGGTTGCTCTTGAATCTACGATCATTGCACACGGGATGCCTTATCCACAAAATGTGGAAATTGCCCTTAAGGTAGAAGAAATAATTAGAACAAACGGAGCGCTTCCAGCAACGATTGCTATCATTGGAGGCGATATTGTCGTTGGCTTAGATGAAGACGAAATTGAAGAACTCGGTCAAAGAGAAGGTGTACTTAAAGTTTCGCGCCGCGATTTAGCTTATGCGATGGCCACTAAACAGTGGGGCGCTACAACTGTTGCCGCTACAATGGTTATTGCCGCTAAGGTTGGTATTAAAGTGTTTGTTACTGGTGGCGTCGGCGGAGTTCACCGTGGCGCTGAAGACACATTTGACATTTCGAGTGATCTTGAAGAACTTGCAAGAACAAATATTGCGGTCGTATGTGCAGGTCCTAAGGCTATTCTTGATGTTGAAAAAACCTTAGAGTATTTAGAAACAAAAGGAGTGCCGGTTTTAGGATATAAAACCGACAAAATGCCTATATTTTATACTTCAAGCCCATCCTTAAAAGTATTATATCGCGTTGATAGTGCTGCGGAACTCGCTCAAATTGTTAATGCTAGCCATGCTCTTGATTTGCAAAGTGGAATTCTCGTTGTTAATCCCATTCCAGAAAAAGATGCCTTACCGTATAAAGACGTTGAGAAAGTAATTGAAGAAGCAATTACAGAAATGGAAAAAGAAGGTATTAGAGGCAAAGAGCAAACACCTTATCTTCTTACTAAAATTAATGAATTAACCAAAGGCAAGAGTCAAATAGCTAATGAGGCACTTATTGTTAATAACGCTAAATTAGGAGCAATGATTGCTAAAAATATTAGTAGGGAGTTATATGAAGACTAAGGCACGCTTAGGAAATTCATTAAAAAAGTTTATGGCGACGATGCCGCTGGATACAATCAGCGTTATTAATATTACAAAAGATTGTAAAGTAAATCGCCAAACGTTTTATTATCACTTTCGTAACATATACGATTTATTAACATGGGTGTTCTTAAATGAAGAAATTGAAAAACCATCAAACGATGAATTAGAAGAAGCAATCTTCATTGTTTTGCGTTATGTTAAATATAATGAAGCCTTAATTGCAAATACATTAGCGAGTGCCGCTAAAGACTTAGTAAGAGAATTTCTCTTTAACTACTTATATAACGTTTCCCTTAGTTATTTAGCAAAGAAAGATCCAGAAGACAAATTGACAATTAATGAAAGAAAATTATTGGCGCGAGTGTATGGTGCGGGGTTAGCGAGCAGTGTCATCTCGTGGTTTGAAGGCGAATATTCATTCCCAGAACACGAATTTGTGATGAATTTAGTAACCTTCTTTAATGATTTCCCGCTTGATGCCATTAGATACAAAGGAAGAGGCTATGCATAGTTTCAATTTAAACATTCAAACGGAATTAATTTTTGGCAAGGGCCGTCATTTAGAAATTGCAAAAGTTATCAAGCGTTATAACAAAAAGAATGTGATTATTCTTTATGGTGAAAGTTTTGCAGTAAGAAGCGGGCTTTTAGAGACAGTTACAAATTTACTTGATGAAAGCGAAATTGAGTACGTTCTCTATGGAGGTATTACTCCCAATCCCGAAGTAAAGCATGTACGTGAAGCCAAAGCGATTGCCAAGGAATATAACGTTGATCTTATTCTAGCAATTGGTGGAGGTAGTGTTATTGATGTTGCTAAATCACTTTCTGTTAACTTTTATTATGATGGGGATGAATTAGATTTTAGTAAAAGAATTATTAAACCGAAGAAAGCCTTACCACTCGGCGTTATTTTAACCCACGCATCAGCGGGTAGTGAAATGTCGGCGAGCTGTGTGATTAGTGATTCTAGTTCTAACTTTAAGCAAGGCTTTCGAACGGATTTAATTCGACCAATCTTTGCTATCACTAATCCTGAATTGACATATAGTGTTTCAATGTATCAAACTGCAGTTGGAATTGTTGATACTTTTATGCACTCACTAGAACGCTATTTTAATAAAAGCGACCGAATTGAACTCGCTGATCGCTTTGCGGAAGGTATATTTATTACGTTACGTGATTGTGCTGAGGCTTTAATTGTTGATCCATATGATGAAGTAGCGCGCGCTAATTTAATGTTGGCGAGCACATTTAGTCATAATGATATTACCAGCTTAGGAAAAAAAGCTAATTTAACCGCTCATACTTTAGAACACGCTATTAGTGCTCTTTATCCTAAAGTTGCTCATGGTCATGGGTTAGCGGTCATTTACCCAGCGTGGCTTTTCTATTATTTTGATGAATTAAAAGAAAAACTTGATCGTTTCGCCAAAGTTGTCTTCCATCTTCACGATAAAGATATAGATACAAACGCAAAAAATGGTATTTTAGCGCTTAAAGATTTATTTATACGGTTAGGATTAACAACAACATTATCAAGTCTTGGTGTAAAACACGAAGACATTGAAACTTTAGCGGACATAGTAACAGATGGTGGTACAAGTACGTTGTATCATGATCAAAAAAGTCTCACTAAAGATGATATAATCAAACTTTATGAAAGCTGTTTTTAAAATTATTGGAGGATAAATATGAAAAAAGAAGATCTCATAAGCATACTTGTGTACGTCTTAATGCTTATTATTGCCCTTTTTATTGGGTTACGAATTATTACTCCCGCGCTTGATGCGCTTGACTTAGTGACCGACCTAGAAAGATATGGCTTTGCAATTTTAACAATTCTAGTTGGTATTATTATTAATGTTGTCTTATTTGAGTTAGGTCATGTATTTGGCGCTCTTTTAGGAGGATATAGTGTCATAAGTGTAAATATATTAGGGTTAGCGTACTACAAAACGAAAAATGGATGGAAATTTGGATTTAGACGTTATGAAGGATTAACAGGAGAAACTAAGATTATTGCTAAAAGTGATAAAACTAAACCTCGTTTATACTTATTTGGTCCCACTGTTATGGTTCTTTTAGAATTCGTAGTTGCCATTGTTATTTTCTTAGCAACCCGGAAAAATCAAGCTATTCATCATCAAGTTTTAATTGTTGCAGGTATTGGAGCGATGCTTCTTGTTTATAACATTATGCCGTTTAAACTTGATAATTTTACCGATGGTTATTACATTTTACTTTTAGGCAAAAAAGTAAATGTTGAAGCATATAATGAACTTATTCGTATTGAATCACTTGTGTACAATAATGAACCAGTTACAGACATTAAAGAATTTAAAGAAGTGACAACGATGACAGCACGATTAAGTTTATATCGGTTATATCAAATGATTGATAAAAAGGCATGGAATGAAGCTTTAACCCTTATTGAAAGTTTGGAAAAGCATACAAACAAAGTTGAACATGAATTTATTGCGCGTATCAAAGCTCAAAAACTTTATATTTATCTTTTAACAAAAGCGAGCGAAGCAGCATCTGGCTACTGGTTTAACGAACTAGGGGCCGCGGATCGTAAGTTTATTAGTAATGACTTAACGATTGAAACCATGCGTGCGTATCTGCTTTATAGTGGTTTAGTTACCAAAAGCCAAAGTGAATGTGCTTTCGTGCTAAATCGTGCTCCCAAAGCACTGCGTGCTAGATTAAATGATTTCCGCAAAGAGGAAGAAATTGCTCTTTTTACTGAAGCATACAATACAATTGTTGCGCTTCCTGGTAACGAAAATTTAAAACTTCCAGTCCTTAAATAAATTAAAAAACACCAGTGTTTAATGTCTTTATTAAGAATGACTGGTGTTTTTCTTTTGTTATTTTTTCGATGCTTCTTTTTTCTCGGCGGGCTTTTTAGCCACTAACGAGTCGCGAATTTCTCGAAGTAATAAAATTTCTTCGCTCGGTTCGGGTTCGGGTTCTGGTTCAGGAGCAGCTTCGACTTCTTGATGTAGAAGTTTAGCCCGTAATTTTTCTGCTCTTTCATTAAGAATGGTGGCAACTTTAACAATAACGAACAAAACAAGTGCAATTAACAAAAAGTTAATAATAGCTTGAACGAATAATCCCCACTTAATAGCAATTTCAGCAACAGCGACGGTAACACCATCTTCCGCAAGAACCTCAGGCCTAATAACCCATTTTAATAATGAAACTTCATTACCAAGAAGCAAAGAGAGTGGCGGCATAATAATGTGATTTACTAAACTAGTAATAATAGCGTTAAATGCTCCACCGATGATAATACCAACAGCGAGATTTAAGACATTACCGCGAGCAATGAATTCTTTAAATTCTTTAAAAAACTTTCTCATATTCTATTCCTTTCTGTTTACAATTTTAGCATAAACATATTCATATGCACTAAAACTAACACCGCAATAAGTTCTAAAAAATGCAAAACTTTTTAAAATAAGATATATTGATAATGTTACTTTGAAAAAAAGTGACAAGGGAAACAGCAATTATTCACTAATAAAGGAGAAAAATATGCCAAAATTTAAAATCATTGTTGATTCAACGGTTGACTTAAGCCCTGAATTGTACAAATTAATCGATCCTGTTTTAGTGCCGCTTAATATTCATATTGGTGAAGAAACATATAGAGACTATTATGAATTGAGTGCTGAAAAATTATATGAAAGAGTAAATGCGCTAAAAATTGGACCAAAAACAAGCGCCGTTGCCCCTGGATTATTTAAAGAAATATTTGGAAAAATCAAAGCAGAAGGTTACACAGGAGCTTTATTTGTTGGTATTGGCAATTTCTTAAGCGCTACTTTGCAAAGTGCGCGGTTAGGCGCTGAAGAAGTAAAGGGATTAAAAATTCGTCTCGTTGATTCGCATTCATTATCTACTGGTAGCGGCCTACTTGCTTTACGTGCCTACGATTTACGCGAAGAAGGAAAAACACTTGATGAGGTCGCTGATTACTTAGAAAAAATCGCGCCCAAGTCAAGAGCACAGTTTATCGTTGATAATTTAGACATGCTTGCTGCTGGCGGACGTGTCAGTGGCATCAAATTATTTTTTGGCCGCATTTTACGTGCTCACCCATTCCTTCAAGTTAACAATGATAAATTAGAAGTTGTTGCAACGCCAAAAGGGAAGAGTGAAAAAGCGCTTGACTTAATGATTAATGTCGCGCGAGAAGAAATCACTGCTGGACTTGAATCACCACGTGTTTTCATTACACACTCCCAGGGTGGATCACGTATTGACTATATTTATGAACAACTTAAAGAATTCGTAGACCCTAAAAACATTTACATTTCGGAAGCTGGCGCCGTTATTTCAAGTCATTGTGGCCACGGTACAATTGGTATTTTATACATTCGGAAATAATAGTTAGTAAATCGTTACTAAAATGCCGCTTAAATGCGGCATTTTTTAGTTATTTTGTAAATTAACACAATTATTACAATATCCATAAATTGTTAAATCATGACTTGTAGCAGTAAACTTATGGCGTTTCGTGTTTTTGTTAATCATATTTTCAATTTCGCAATCAATCGGAAATCTTGCCAAACAATTAGTGCATATCATAAAGTGATGATGTTCGCCATTAATTAAATAATAATAAGCGGTTTTATTAATCGTGCTTTTTCCTAAAACATTTTCTTTTTCAAAATATTCTAAAGCGCGATATATGGTTGAAAGATAAATTGATTCATTTTTTAATAATTTTTCAATATCTTCAGCACATAACAGAGAAGAATTACCTTTAAATAAATTAAGAACTAGTTTTCGAGCGGGTGTTAGGCGCATTTTTAATCCTCCTTTTAGCAAGAATGATGCGGATAATAAAGGTCACTATTAGGAAAGCACTAAAAATCATAATAATTGCTGGTCCAGTTGGCAATGTTAAATGATAGGAAAAAGTTATTCCTAAAAATGTAGTGATAATTGAAAAAAGAACACCGAGCCAAAGAGTCATATTGAAACTTTTTGTAAGTTGTCTTGAAATTAAAACAGGGAATAATATGAATGCGGAAATAAGAAGTGCACCGATGGCGCGCACTCCTACTACCACAAAAATTGAAGTTAAAGCGGAGAGTGCGTATTTTAGAAACTTAGTGTTAACCCCCGCAAAACGGGCATAAGTTACATCAAAAGTCGTTATTAAGAGTTTTCGATAGAAGACCAAGACAAAAGCAATGACGAGTGCCGCTAATACACTAGCTCCGATAAGTTCGGGAATAGTGACGGTTAAGAGACTACCCACTAATAATGACTCTATCGACCGATTAAAACCTTCACTTTTACTAATAATTATAAGGCCAAGCGCTAAAGCAAAGACGCTCACAACCCCAATCGCCGCATCATTATCAAGATCAGCGCGTTCAGTTAAGAAAGTAATAGCAAAAGACGCTACGAGTGCAAAAGGAAGCGCAATATAAAGTGGTTCATTACTAAAAAGAAGGCCAATGACTACACCAGTAAAAGCAATATGCGCCATCCCATCAGCAATAAGAGATTGTTTAGATAAAACAAGAAACGGACTTAAAAGGGCAGCCGCTAATGAAATAAGAAGAGCTAGTAAAAGAGCATAAACCATAAACCCATACTGTAAAAAACTAAACATGAATACTTTTCTCCTTTTCTAAATAGTCATGCAAGTGGCCAAAAAACTTAATTTCTCGATCAATATATAAAACATTAGCGCAGTCACATAAAGCACCATGAAGTTCATGGGTAACAAAAATTATAGTTTTACCTTCCTTATGTAAATCAGTGATAATATCGTTAAAATAACTACGGAACGAAGGATCAAGCGCAGAAGTTGGTTCATCTAAAATAATAAAATCAGGATTACTAATAAGGGCCCGTATAATATATACTCTTTGTTGTTGACCCCCTGAGAGATGCGCCATTGGTTTTTTTAATAAGTGCGGGATTTGCATTTTTTTAAGCCAAGACTTGATTAATTCTCGCTCGCTTTTACTTATGAATAATGATTGTTTAGAAAAACCACTATATATAGCTTCTTCAACAGTAATAGGAAAGTTTAAGTTTTGATTAAGTTTTTGGGGTAAGTATCCTAAGCGGTTATGACCACGCTCTATTGTTCCCGCGGTAGGTTCTAATAAATTAGCGAGCAAACGAATAAAAGTAGTTTTACCAGAACCATTAGGACCAATTACATAAAGAAGCATGCCTTGGCTAACTGTAAAATTAATGTTTTTTAATGCTAAAACATCACCAAAATTGACGCTTACATCCGTAAGTTTAATCGCTAAAGGCTTGTTTAATGTTTGCGATGTTTTGGGCGAAGAGATCGGCATATGTTACATTCTCCTTTGCTTGTTGTGCGGTGATATTGTGGTACCCATGAAGTTCTAAAAGAGTAATATCATAGTTTTCTTTTGCTAATTCGTTTTTGATTAAATTAGCAACGCGAGGTTCCACTAATTCTTCAATAAATAAGTAATGAACATTAGCGGTTTTAATCTCATTAATAAAATCAATAATTTCTTGAGAAACAAAATCGACATCTGGTTTATAACTCTCATTAATTGTTTTAATCGTCATGTTAAAATGATCAGCAAAATAACTAAGCGCGTTATGTCCAGCGAAGAAAATAGTAGGATCTTCAATTTGATTTAAAAATGTTTGTAATTCATTTTCAAGTGTTAGTAACTCTTCAGTATAAGCATCATAATTATCCGTAAAATAAGCGCTATTTGCGGGGAAAATGTCGCTAATTACGTTTAAGAGATTACTCATAACACGAACATGTATAAGAGGATCAGTCCAGAAATGTAAACTGTCATGATTGTGATTGTGACTGTGATTATCAGAATCTTCTATCAACTCTTCAATTATGGCCCACTCACTCATGTTGAAAGAATTCTCGTTTGTAACAAGCGACTTGACCCATGTATCTAGTTCAGGACTAGTGTAAACAAATAACTTAGCGTTATTAATTGCGGCAACATCACGCGGCGTTGGTTCAAAGTCATGGAGTTCACTACCCCACGGCAATATATTTTTAACATCTATTTTATCGCCAACAATATTTAAAACAGCATCGTAACCAACAAAAGATGTTACAACAATATTAGGGTTTCGAGCATTGTTACAACCCGATAGCACTAAGAGTGATAGAAGTAATAATGTTTTGTGTTTCATAATATTCTAATTTGCGAATGATTCGCAAATAAATTATAACATGCAACCTTAAACTGTAAAAAGAAAAGGCGCCGTGATTAGCGCCTCACTCTTTTGCGTATTAATTTGTTAGCCAGCAATCTTTAATGATTTAACTAGAATGCTAGAGGTTATGTAACTGCTAAGTTGTAATTCGTTTTCATTGCCAACCGCTTTCACGTCCATAAACATTTTGACTAAATTACCAGCAACGGTAATTAAGTTTACGGGCTCGGCTAATTTGCCATCACGAATCATAAAGCCAGCGGCTTGTAAACTAAAGTCACCACTAATGGCGTTAAGCCCAGAGTGTAGCCCCATTAGTTCATTGATAAAAACGCCTTCTTTAATATCTTTAATCAATGTGTTAAAGTCATTACGTCCTGGTTTTAAAGCGATGTTAGTAATTCCAATACTAATCTTACCGCCAGTGTTACGGCCATGCCCTGTCGGGGCAACCCCCATTTTAGTAGCGGTGCTTAAGTTATGGAAAAAAGTTTGCAAAACTCCATTTTTAATAATCGGTTTATTTGTTTTAGCGACACCTTCGTCATCAAAATAACGATAGAAGAGGTTATTAGTTAGCGGCGCATCAAAAACGGTTACTTTTGAACTTGCAATTCGCTCGTTTAATTTATTGGCAAAAAGAGATGTTTTCTTTTCAACGCGTTCAGCGCTTGCATTGGTAAGATAGGCCGCCAAAAGACTAGCGGTCATCTTTGGATTAAAAACAACAGGATAATCTTTTGTCGCACAAGGACTACCCCCAAGCTTTTTAATAACATCATCGACAACTTTATTAACAAAACCATCAGCGCTAAATTTAGCGTAATCATTATCGAAGAAAACTTCAAAGTTTGACTTAACATCATCACCGTCTTTAGCCACCACCTGGGTATAGTAGTAATAATAATTTTGTTTGTTACCAAGTTTTAAACTGTGTGAATTATATAGTTTATAATCACTTTCTTGTTCACTATAACCAACCATAGAAACAGCATTAATAAGCGGATGCCCCGCTTTAAGTGCTTTTTCAATCGCAAATAAAGATTCAAGTTTTTCACTTTCACTAATTGTGGCGAGTTTTTTATTGAAGAAACTCTTTTTCCGATAACGCGGGCTACCTTCAAAAATAATACTTAAGTCTTCACTTTCAGAGACGCCAGCACTCATTTTAATTTGTGCCACTAAATATTGAGCGGTTGTTTTGTCATCTTTTTCACTCATGGCAAAGCCCATTTTTCCTTTATAGATACCACGAGCCATAATTTTAATTGAGGAGGATAAGTTATAACGTTCAACACTAGCGTCATAAACACTCATTTCGGTTGTTTTGTTTGCTTGAATAACGAGTTCAGCAGCTTCGAGACCCTTTTCTTGCGCTAACGCAAAAAATTTCTTGACATTCATTGTAATTTACCTCCTCTTCCCCCGACAACAATTTCGCTGACACGAATAGTGGGTTGACCAACATCAACCGGAATCGTTCCACTTTCTGCGCCACAATTTCCTTGGGCGCGTAATAAATCGTTAGCGACCATATCAATTTTCATTAAAATTTCAGCGCCATTACCAATTAAAGAAGCGCCTTTCACTAATTCAGCAATTTTACCATCACGAATAATATAAGCTTCTTCACACGCAAAGTTAAAGTCGCCAGTTGAAGGATCAACAGACCCTCCACCTAAAGACTTTGCATATAGCCCGAGTTTAACGCTCCCAATAATTTCTTCAGGTGTATATTTTCCAGCTGCAATGTATGTATTTGACATCCGACTAGTCGGTTCAAAGGTATAGTTTTGACGACGGCCGGTGCCATTGCTTTGTTCGTTCATGCGCCGACCATTGAAACGATCAATGAGATAATTTTGTAAAATGCCGTTTTTAATTAAAACATTTTTCTTTGTTTTCATGCCTTCATCATCAATATTATTTGATCCCCACGCGTTGACAATCGTGCCATCGTCCACGGCCGTAACAGCGGGATGGGCAACTTGTTTACCAATCTTGCCAGCAAAAGGCGACAAACCCTTACTTACTGAACTTGCTTCAAGCGGATGACCACAAGCTTCATGGAAAATAACGCCACCAAAACCATTTCCAATAACAACTGGCATTTTCCCGCTTGGACATTCAACAGCTGTTAACTTTTTAACCGCAACATCAGCGACTTCACGCGCTATTTTTTCAAGATCTAAACCTTCAACATATTCAAATCCGCGATGTGCTCCTGGACCTGTATAGCTATATTCAAAAGCACCAGGGGCCATAGCAATCGCTTGGAAAACCACGCGTAAACGTTCTTGTCTATCACTAAAGGCATTACCCTCACTATTAAAAATAGTAATGTTTCGCACTTCAGTTACTAGTATAGTAACCGCACGAACAATGCTGGGGCTATAATCCTTAATAACTTTATTAGCGGTTTTTAGTTTTTCAATGATATCTTTAACTTCTACGAATTCAAGACTCTTTTCTATTTCGTGGTTTTTACGGACTCGTACTGTTTTTAGTTTTTCAACAGTAAGAGCGCGATTTCCTTCAAAACCAGCACTTAAAGAAGTGGCAAGTTTTAATAATCCTTTTTTAGTTAAGTCGCTCGTGTGACCATAAACACTTTGTAATCCTTTTAAAATACGGATGCCTGCCCCATATGTTAACGAAGTAGCGGGCGGCTGCGTTTTACCGTTTTCGACAGTGTAATTACCGCTATAAGTTTCTTCTAAGAAGATTTCAGCGAAATCACCGCCAGTACTAAGGGCCGCGTTTAGCACTTCAAGGGCAAGTTTTTTTGAAATCATAATACCTTCCTCCTAATTAAAAATGATAACAAAGAAGAAAGATAAATAGTAAAAAAGCGCTTTGAAGCACCCTTTAAATAGTAAAAAGATTGATTTTAACGAGATATGCTGATTATTTAGTTATTTGCTTTATTAATTGAATATGAATTTTTTCGTTTCTTATTCGATGATTTACGAACAATAAGTTTAGGCTTAACTCTAATGTTTTGACCAATAGTAGGCGTGACGTAAGTTTTATCGTTTAATTTGGTCATGATGTTTTCCACAATATCTTTATGAATAAGATCGATTGGTTGGGCGATAGTTGTGACATTTAACATTTTTAACCAATTTAATTCGTCAAAAACAATAAGTGGTAGATTTATTTTTTCTTCACGCATGACTTCCATTACTTCAGAGCCAAAGGTGTTTGTCCCAGCGATAATAGCGTCCACATTATGGGTTTTAATAAAAGTCCGACATTCATTTTTAATACTAACGCCGAGTGGATAACGACAAATTAATTCTTTGTTAATAGGTAAATCTAATTCTTCATGCGCTTGGATGTAGCCTTTAGAACGGCTTGGAGTAAAATCTAATTTGACAGTTAAAAGAAGAACGTTTCTAAGACCTTGATCTAATAAATGTTTTGTCGCTAAATATGCACCGTGACCATCATCAACACATACCGCATCAACATAAGGATAAGCTTGGCGGAATAGTTGCAACAAAGGGATATTTTGTTTGTTAATCAAGGTAATTAAATCTTCATTTTTATTGGAAATAGGTGTAAAAATAAGCGCATCCACTTTACTAGAAAGGAAGGAAGTAATGTTTTCTCTTTCAATGTCTGAATTTTCAAAAGAGTAAGCAATTAATACTTTATAGCCTTGTTTTTCAAAGTCAATAATTAAATTTTTGAGCACCAAGTGATAGAAGTAGTTTTCAATATCAGCAATAATAATACCGATGGTATTACTTTTCCCACGTTGTAAAATTTGTGCATTGTAGTTATAGATATAACCTAATTTTTTAGCCATGTTTCTAATTTCAATACGTTTTTCTTCTGAAACATAACCACGCTTTGAAAGGGCGCGCGAAACGGTTGCTACTGAAACATTGCAAGCCTTTGCAATGTCTTTAATGCTGGTCGATTTTCTTTTTACCACCATAATGAATTATCCTTGTATTGTAAATAACTCTTGACTTATCTTCATTATAGCATTAAAATTAAATATGTAAACGTTTACACATGATAATTAGAGGAAACATGAAACACTTTATCGGAGTTGACATCGGAACAAGTGGCACTAAAGCAGTCCTTTTTGATGAAAAAGGAACACAAATTGGTGACTATAAAGTTCGGTATCCGCTGCATAGACCACAGGTTAAGTGGGCGGAACAAAATCCGGATGATTATTTTAATGCAACCGTTACATGTCTTAAAAACTTAGTGGAAACAACCAAAGTTAATAAAGACCAAATTATTGCCCTTGGTTTGACTGGTCAAATGCATGGGCTTGTTTTATTAGATGATAACGATCAATTATTACGGCCCGCTATTATTTGGTGCGATAATCGCACTGATGCTGAAGTCAAAGAATTAGAAAAACGCTTTGGAAAGAAAATGAGTCAAATTACTGGCACGGTTCCCACCCCAGCCTTCACTCTCGCGAAGTTATTATGGGTTAAAAATAATGAGCCGGCCATTTTTAATAAAATTAATAAAATCTTATTGCCAAAAGATTATGTTCGTTATCGTTTAACTGGTTGTTTTGTTAGCGAATATTCCGATACATCGGGAACACAATTAATGAATATTAAGACATATGAATATGATAAAGAAATTCTTGATTATGTTGGAATTAGTGAAGATAAACTGCCTAAACTCGTCTCAAGTGTTGATCGCAGCGGAAAACTTAGTCCTAAAATTGCTGATCAAATTGGTTTGTCGCGCGATTTAGTTGTGGCAGGTGGCGCTGGTGATCAGGCGGCAAGTGCTTTCGGTACAATGACATTTGAAGAAGGGCAATTTAGTATTAGTTTAGGATCAAGTGGTGTTGTATTTGCGCCAAGCCCCTTAGTTATAGATGAAACGGGCGCGATTCAAACCTTTGCGTATTATGCGCCTAATAAATATCATATTATGGGTGTCACACAAGGGTGTGCACTATCAGTTCAATGGTTAAAAGCAAACATTTATGGTCGCGCTACTAATTTTGAGAAAATTGAAAGAGAAGTGTCTTATGTCCAACCCAAAGAAAGGACGCCGCTTTTCTTGCCATATTTACAAGGCGAAAGAACACCAATCTTGAATCCAAATGCAGAAGGAGTCATTTTTGGTATCACCGCGAACACAAAACGAAGTGAGATAGCGTATGCTGTCTTTGAAGGAGTAGCTTTTTCGCTCCGTCACAGTTTAGAAGCAATTGTTAAACTAGGAGTTGTTCCCAAGAACATTAAAGTTGGCGGAGGAATGAGTAAGAATTTAGTGTTAGTTCAAATTCTCGCTAATGTACTACAAATACCACTAATTGTTCCTTGTGTAGAAGAAACAGGTTGCTTTGGAGCAGCACTTATGGCCGGAATTAGTGTCGGCCATTATACTTCAGTGGAAGATGCTATTGCTCGTGTTAATCATCCTAAGACTAAAGTTTATTATCCTGATAAAACATTAAAAGCTTTATACGATAAACGGTTTAGCCGTTACGTTGAACTATATCGCGCTATTGAGCCTTTGTTCTGATTCCAATTTGGTGAAAACTAGATTGGTATAAAGGTGCGTAGTATGTGTAAACGTTTACACAAAAGGAGGCAAGATGGGAAAATTAAGAAAAATAATCGGTAACGTGATTATTTTATCAATGTTAGTACTATCTGGTTGTCAAAGGGCGGGAGGAAGTATGATTACAAGAAAAATGATTAAGATTCACGATAACACGGAAACTTATAATAAAGAACTTGGCGCCCGTTCGCTTTTACCAATTGGAAAATCACGTATTCATTATCGACCTTCCGCTGGATGGTTAGGAGATGCTCACCCAATGTATAAAGATGGGGTGTGGTATTTATATTATCTTGATTTACCATTTAATACTCCAAATCGTATTGCCCTATCAGGCGTTCGTCAAGGTTTAGCTATTTCCACCGATTTAGTGCATTGGGAAGAGCTAAATCCAACAATTGATAATACAAAAAGAGCGTGGTGGGCTATCGCTAATGTTAAGAAGGATAATCAAATATATTCAATGTTTAATGATGTAGTTACTAATATAGGTTACGGATTAGCTAAAAGTGATGATTTTGTAAACTTCGTTGATTATGGCGCAGTTTATCCTTATTCATATGTCTTAGGTGATGAAGCGCGCGATCCTACACTCTTTTACGATGAAAAAGAAGATCTTTATTACTTCATTTATGGTGTGAAAAATAATTCAAAGGTTTACGATAACACTCAAGGCAAATTATATTATTCCACGACAAGAGATTTTCAATCATTTAGTGAACCGAAGGTACTATACAATCCCGATAACGCAAGTGTAACCGAATGTCCCGAACTATTTAAGATTGGAAAGAAGTACTATCTAGTAATGACTTGGGGAACGGACCGAGTCGGAACAGCACGTTATCGTGTTTCTGATAGTATTACTGGCCCGTGGAGTGCGCCACTTATTGATACAATCCAAACAACAGAATTTATGGCTCCTAATAGTCGAAGTAACGGGAAAGAGCATATTACTTTTGGCTGGATTCCTACTTATAAAAATAATGAAGACGGAAATACGTGGCAGTGGGGCGGTGATTTAGCGTTCCCCTTAAAACTTATTCCGCGCAAAGACCATTCGCTTCGTGCGGAACTTGCGATTGATGTTAACAAGATTCGCGCTGATCAAACATATGATTTTGCACGCGATAAATATGATTATGTTAAAGGCAGTGGCTGGTATATGTCAAATAAAGGATTTGCGTATGAAGAACACGCTTCTTACGGTGAAGTGTGGCTTGGCGGAAATCACAATTATTTTGAAATGAATATGGATGTTACCTTTGGCAAAGATAATCGGGGCTTTGGTGTAAGTTTTAGGACCGGCAATCACGGTTTTAATGGTTACGAAATCTTTATTGATCCCGTAACAAATACCATGCATCTTCGATATCACTTTGAACGAAGAGTAAGTTTAGTAACGATGCCAATTAATATTAAACCGTATACCACGATGCCCTTTAAATTAATAGTGGATGGTCCAATCTTTGAAGCTTATCTTAATAATGAATTTGCTTTCTCGGGCCGCGCTCATATTCCCGCGACAAGAAATGCTATTGGGCTTTTTTCAGAATATGGCTCCGCTAAATTTGAAAATATTAATGTATTTGATTTAAAGAGAATTTATCAATAAAGGAGGCGTTGAATGTTCAAAAAAATATCAATTCGTAAAATAGTTCCATTATTACTCTTAACGATTGCTTTAGTGGGGTGTAAACCTACTCCGCAAAGCAGCGACACTTCTGAACCAGATACAACAACCGAGGAGGCAACAATGTTACACTTTACCTTTCCGTTCAATGATCCTGAAAACTATCCCTATCCCTACATCGGAGATGTTCACCCTTTTTACGACCAAGCAAGCGAAACGTGGTATATGTTTTATTTAGACACATCTGGTCAATTTCACTCCAAATTACTGACAAGTAAAGATGGTGTTTCGTGGGTTGAAAACAAGGACTTTTGGATTTATAGTGGACTCCAAAATTATGCAGTACTTAATGTTTTTGAACGCGATGGCGTATATTGGTCATACTACGCTGAATATCATGCAAGTCGGAGCACTGATTTAATTAATTGGTATTACGCAGGCGGCGAATATCAAATCCCGCATGATTCCGCGCAATTCCCGGGCGGAATGCGTGATCCCTCGGTTACGTATGACGAAGAAACAAACACATATTACGCGATCGGATTAAATTATCCACGGCGCATTTTCAGTGAAGGAATATATGAATCTAATCTAGCAATTACAAAAAGTATTGGTGATAATCAAAAAGCATGGGAACCGCATCATAATAAGGTTTTCGCTACTAACCTAATGAACAAAGACTTTGAATGTCCACAATTACTTAAGATTGGTAGAAGATGGTATGTTGTCGCTTCTCAATACGGCAATAGTATTCACGGTGTTGGTCGCACTAGTTATTTAATTGGTGACCTTGATAAAAATCCGTTTGAAATTAATTGGCAAACAAAAACGTTACACCATTTAACAACGGAAGACTTGTGTGCAGCGCAAATTGCTAAAAAAGATGACAAGTTTTATATTTATGGTTGGATTCCAAAAGAACATAATCGCGGATTCTGGGGTGGATTTATTAATCTCCCCACAGAAGTATATGCGTTAGAAGATGGAACACTTGCGACACGCTTTGATAGTGAATTTGCCGCGAAGGTTCGGGGTGCAAACGTCGATAAAATTGAAGAAGACATAACATTAAATATTGGCGAAAAGGTAGAAGTTAACACTTTCAATCGTCTTGATAACGAATATCATTTTACAATGTCAGATGACGCTGTCCTTGAAATTAAACAAGAGATTAATAATTATCGTATTGTTGTTACTAATTCGATAACAGCACCCAAGGTACAAGTGTTTACCGCGACATACAATTGCTTTACTTATGATTTAAGACCAGGTGCGCTAGCGGGTGATAACGTGCTACGTGTTCTTGGTGAAGGTCGAAACTTAGAAATAGCACTTAATGACACGTATGTGTTAACAAGTCGGATTGAGCGTAGTCTAACTTTAGACGGAGAAACAGATACAAATATTGTCGTAGCTAAACAAGGCACGATTAATTTAAGTTTAGTAAGTGCCAACAAACTAAAAAAACTCTCAGAATTATAAAAAGGAGGAATTTATGAGAAGAACACCAAAAATTGTGTTAGCGCTAGCAGCGTTCTTAATGCTTACTGCATGTCGAACAAGCAGCATTCCCGGAGAAATAAATCCTGATGATTATGTTTTCCGAGTTAACAAAACATGGGACCGCACTGGTATCCGTAATCATTATCATGGTGGATCGAATATTGGCCCCATTGAATGGCTCTCAGTCGAACCATTAGTGCAATATGTCCGTAGTACGGATGAACTTCATTACTTACTCGCGGAAGAAATTATTCATAACGATGACCATACTTCATTAATTAAAGTACGGCAAAATGCTAAATGGCATACAGGTGAAGATTTTACCGCTGAAGACGTAATTGCTTTCTTCCACATTAACTTTGTTAGTGTTACTAACTATATTGCTAAACCACTGGAAGAAGTTGACAACAAAACAGTGAAGATTACATGGAAAACGTGGATGGAACCAAATGCGAACGTGAAAAACCTTCTTCTTGCCGAAACCAAAGTTGGTTCAGTCCAATATAGTACGTTTAAATCGGTTGTGGACCGATGTCAAGAAATATTACGTTCCCAAGAACGAGCGCCAGAAGGTTATAACGACTGGGCTCCATTTGGCTACATTAACTCTAAAGCAAGCGAAACATTATATATGGAAAATTACAACACCTTTAGAGCAATGAACCCAAAAACATTCGTGGCCACTGGTCCGTTTAAAGTTGAACGTGTTACTCAAAATCAAATGGTTTTAGTGCGCAATAAAGATTATTATTTCGCTGATAACATTAAGTTTGGAACAGTGTTAGGCTACAATACCCCAGATATTAACGGTATTTATAACCTGTTATCCACGGATAAAATTGACTATCAAGACGGACTTGCTCCCGAAGCAACGCTTAATTCAATCTTAACGCAAAATCCAAAATTAACGCACCTCAAGATGTTTGATCCAGGCGCGATTGGATTAGTGTTTAATTTAGAAAAGGAAATTTGGGCCCCTAAAGTACGTGAAGCTTTCCAATATCTTTTCAATCGCGAAGAAATGAAAAACGCCGGTAATAAATATGGCATTACTTCAAATTTCCCACTTGTGGGTATGGCTCCAAGTGAAGCAAAAGCGTGGATGAAAGAAAGTGATTATAATCGTATACCAACGTATACTTTCGATCAAAACAGAGCCGCGCAGCTTTTAAACGAAGCGGGCTGGACTAAATCGGGTGGTAAATGGATGGTTGGTGGTGTACCTGTTAAATTATCACTGGGATATGATGGCAGTCACCCTGGCATGAGCGGAGTGGCAGAAGGCGTTTCAAGTACACTTAATACTTTCGGTATTGAATTAGTGTTAAAACGCGCCGCTGATTTTGGAACATGGTTTGATACCGCTAAAACCCAAGAAAGTGTGTATGACTTTGTTGTTAATTGGACGGATTTAAATATGTCGTTCTCTTATCCAACCGGATCATTTAATTACGTTTTAAATGACATCAATGGTCCAATTATGCATCTCCAATATTTCACCCAAGAAGATTACGAAAATGGAATTATTGATGACGAAAGATTAATTGGTAAACCAAAACTCACCTTACCAAAGGCTGACGGAAGTGGTGAAACTTTCCGCATTAGTGAGTACTTACCAACAATGTATTCGTTAACTGAAGAAGAACTTCACGCGCGACTTGCGGATATGGTCCTTGGTTTAGCGTCCCAAAACTTTGGGTTATCATTCTATCAAAACGTTACTGGATCATTCTTAAATAAAGATCTAATTGCAACGTTGCCGTTACAAGAACACATTGCCCAAAATCGCAATGTTACGTATGTTCCTGAAGTTGGCAGCGATGATTTCTACGCTGTCGCGCGGACGAACCTATGGTTCTCCCAAGGTATTGTCTTCTCCAAAGGATATTACGAACCTCGTCCCTAAATAAAGGAGCATAAATGGAAAACAAAAAACCAAAGAGAGTAAAACAAGCACTGATTGCCATTGGTACATTCATTAGAGATTTTCTCTTTAAAACACGATTCTTATGGCGACGAATCGGCTTTGCCCTTATTACGCTTTTATTAGCGACTATCTTTGGTTTTTTCCTTATTAAAATGATGCCAGGCGACCCTGTCACAATGTTTGCTAAACGATTAAGTGACGAACGGCGGATTCCAATGGATGAAGCATATCGCCTGGCCACAATGCTTTTAAACTATGACCCTAACGCTACTGTTTGGCAACAATTTGGTCGTTATGTCAGCGGTTTAGTTAAGGGTGATTTTGGCACATCAATGTACCGGAACGACGTTACGGTTACTGTTATCATCAAGAACTTTCTCCCCTGGACGTTATTTATTTCAAGTCTTGCCCTTCTTCTTAGTTTTCTAGTTGGTATTTTAATGGGCGGACGCATGGCTTATAAACGCAAAGGTTTTTTCAACGCTGGTGCTAATAGTTTCATCGTCGTTTCCGGTGCTGTTCCTGATTATTTGTGGGGAATGATATTAATCTTTATCTTCGGTGTAACATTACGCTGGTTCCCCATTCAAGGAAATTATGATATTCTCCTTGAACTCAAAGGCTGGCCTTTTATCACTAATGTTTTATATCACGCCTTTCTCCCCATTATTGCTTTTTCAATTGTGCAAATTGGCGGTTGGGCGTTAGCGATGCGCGGCTCTGCTCTCGGGGTTCTTGGTGAAGACTATATTTATGCGGCAAAAGCGCGCGGACTTAGTGAACGCACGATTGTATCACGCTACTTGCGTAAAAACTCACTTTTACCCCTTATTACTTCACTAGCGATGTCATTTGCCGTTCTCTTTGGTGGTTCGCCGCTGATGGAAACAATCTTTAACTATCCAGGCTTTGGTAGCGAATTCTCGAAAGCGATTGGAACGCGTGATTATTTCTTAATTCAAGGCTTAATGGTATTTATGAGTTTTGTCATGATTCTGGCAAACTTAATTGCTGATTCACTTTATTCAATTATTGATCCACGGATTCGGAGGGATAACACCTAATGAAAGACGTTAGAATACGTTTTAAGAAAAGTATGATCCGCTTTTGGAAAAGTTTTAAAAGTGGTGTAGTGAGACTATATAAAACATTAACTTATAACACGAAAACAAAAGTAGGACTTGCTATTTTACTTCTCTTTGTCATTGGCGCTTTTATTGGTCCTGTTATTTTTCCGTATAGTCCACTTACCAACGAAGTGAATAAATTTGCCCCGCCATCCGCTGAGCATTGGTTAGGTACTGATAACTTAGGTCGTGACTTATTTAGACAGATGTTATACGGTAGTCGTGATGTATTAGTTATTGCCTTATTAACATCAGTTTTCACAATTATTATTGCGGTCACCATCGGTATTTCTAGCGGATTCATCGGTGGAATATATGACCGAATTATTCAAACGATAACTAACCTCTTTTTAACCATTCCAAGCTTTCCAATTATGATTATAATGGCCTCATTCTTTACGATTGAAGAGCCGGTATCTTTTGCGCTCGTTTTAAGTATTTGGAACTGGGCCGGATTATCGCGGGCAATCCGTGCCCAAGTCATTTCCTTGAAAGAACGTGACTTTATTCAAATATGTAATGTTATGGGTATGCGTAAAAGTCATATCATATTTAAAGAATTAATGCCGAATATATCCTCGTATATTTTCATTAATTTTATTCTAATTATGCGGAACGCAATTACCGCAAGTGTTGGAATTATGATGCTTGGCTTAGCAGCGTTTGAACCATCAAACTGGGGCGCCATTCTTTTACGCGCTAAAGACATTGGAGCGCTTTTAATTCCCGAAGCAACACTATTTTGGTTAACGCCAATTATTGCTATTGCTTTATTTCAAACGGGCTCAATCTTACTTGCAAGCGGACTCGATGAAACACTAAATCCGCGATTACGGAGGAACTAATGATTAATCAAGAAACAAGGTTATATCCGTATAGTGAAGATTACATTTTAGAAATCAATAATTTATTAATTGATTACAAAATGAAAAAAATCACGCTCCGTGCGAACAATAACATTAATTTAAAGATTCGCCGTAATTCTTTCACCGCGTTTGTAGGCGAGTCAGGAAGCGGGAAAACAACGCTGGCGGTTTCCTTTATTGATGCCCTAGTCGAACCAGGCGAAGTCACTGGTGGCGAAATAGTTTTCCATTCAAAAGATGGAACATCAGTTAATTTATCAGATGAAAGCGCTGATTTTAAACGCAAATTCCGGTGGGAAAAAATTTCGATGGTTTTCCAAGGGGCGCAAAGCTCGTTAAATCCAGTTATGACCATTTATAGTCAATTTAAAGAAACGTATTTAGCGCATCGTCCTCAAACTAAAGATGACATTATTAGAGCGAAAACAATTGAAGTTTTAAATATTGTTAACTTAGATGCCCTTCACATTATGCGCATGTATCCCCATGAATTAAGTGGTGGGATGAAACAAAGAGTAATGATTGCTTTTGCGCTGCTCCTTGATCCTGAATTAATTATTTTAGATGAGCCAACAACCGCACTTGATGTTATTACGCAAGAAACAATCTTCCGCATCTTAAAACGAATTAATGAAGAGATGGGAATTACGATGGTGTTATTAACTCACGATATTGCAGTAGTAGCGACGTACGCTGATTATATTGCGGTGATGTATGGTGGTGAAATTATGGAATTTGGCAGTGTGTATGATGTCTTTGCCAAAAAACACCACCCTTATACTGAAGGATTAATTCGTGCAACCCCATCTTTAATTGGTACCCTTGATGAAATGCGTCCAATTGAAGGTAATCCCATTAGCCTAGTGGAACCATGTCATCACTGTGTGTTCGCCGCTCGTTGTGAAAAACGATTTGAACCGTGTAAAGAAGGGAAACCAAACCTTACCAAAATCGGCAAAGATCACTATGTTAAGTGTTACTTATTTGATAAAGAATACAAACGAAAGGGGGAAAAGGCATGAAAAAGCCACTAATTGAATTAGTAGATATTGACATGTATTTTACCCGCAGTAAAAGTTTGTTGCATAAGGAACGAAGAGTACACGTCTTAAAGAAATTGAACCTTAATATTTATGAGGGCGAAATTTTAGCAGTTGTAGGTGAATCAGGCTGTGGTAAGACAACCGTTGGGCGAATTATTACTGGACTATTAAAACCAACACGCGGAAATCTTCTTTATGAAGGTGAAAGTGCCATTAATATCCTTAATATGAAAAGTAAAGCATACAAAGACGCAGTTCAATTTATCCAACAAGATAGTTATGCGGCCCTTAATCCCGTAAGAACGATTTTCCAATCGCTTTCCGCACCAATTAAGACTAAAAATCGCAAGATGACTCATGATGAAGTTTATGATGAAGTGTATCAAAACTTAGTAAAGGTCGGGCTGACTCCTCCCGAAGAAATCTTAATGAAATATCCACATCAATTAAGTGGGGGACAGCGGCAGAGAGTATTAATGGCACGAGCCATTTCGTTAAAACCAAAACTTATTGTTGCGGACGAACCAGTTAGTATGATTGACGTTTCCTTACGACTTTCGATTTTAAACTTAATGATGGATTTGAATAAACAATTAAATATTTCGTTTGTCTATATTACTCATGACTTAGCGACAGCACGGTATATCGCTAATAAAGGGCGAATCGCCGTTATGTATTTGGGAGAAATTGTAGAATTAGCACCAGTTGAAGATTTACTTGCTAATCCGCGCCATCCTTATACCCAAGCTCTGCTTGCCGCTGTGCCAATTCCTGATCCAGTCTTAGCTAAACGCGACCGTGTTGTGCCGATTAAACAAGCTGAACATATGGATTTAACAAATAGAGCGGATGGCTGTAGTTTTTATCCGCGCTGTCCATACGGTAAAGAAGAATGCACGAAAGGAGATATTCCTTATAAGAGTGTAGGAAACACGAAATATAAATGCGTAAAGGATGTTAAAAAATGAGATATTTCTTTAGTTTCTCCATTATTATAGTTGTGTTTTCGATTGTGACTTTACTTTATAGCGAGGCACACACCAAGGAACGGTTAATATCGTTTATCTCTTTAGGCGTAGGTCTTTTAGTGTTAGTTGTTAGTAGCGTCATTATGTATCGGAGGAAATATGTCCAATAAAGTCTTCCCTATAATGTTAGCGTTTAGCACCATTCTTATGAGTGCGTGCAGTCTTGGTTTTGGCGGAAAAGAAAAAGTTGCCGCATACCATGAACTGTATGATCGTTTTCCGACGCGAAGAATATTTAAAATGCCCGCAAACCATACGAAAGCTCATTATGGTTATACGGAAAATGATAGACAAGGTCATCATTCATGGTATTACGGGCAATACACGAAACAAGGCTTTGTTGAAGTGCCTTATAATGAGAAAAAACAAGAATTTACCAATAGTGAAGTACGACTTAACGGCGCCTTTATGGAAGGGGGCGGGGCGACAAGATGTTGGATTGCTAAATATAGCGGAAGAATAGTCGTTGATGGAAAGTTTATCGCTAAAGAAAAATCAGTATTACTTATTATGCTTCGTAACGTCATTATGGCCGAATACGAAATACCGAAAAATGCCACCAAATACATTGAAATTTCGCTCACAATTGATTTTAAAGAAGAACTATATTTCATTGTAAATGGAAGTGCCTTATTTAATCCAACGATTCATTTTGGGACAAAAGATGATACACCGCTTCATTATGATTCAGCGGTTGATACAAGTTATCCCCATGTTGGTGATGTTCATCCTCTATACGTAGACGGACAATTACGCAATTATTATTTATCGACTAATGGTTATTTTACCGCGGATATGGTGATTAGTGATGACTTAGTGGTGTTCCGTGATACACATACGAAGGCATCAACGACAAATCCACCGATGACCGAAGGCTTTGCTACACACGTCTTTAAATACAAAGATGTATATTATAGTTACTACGGCGCTTATAATCGTTATGAACGCACCAAAAGCATTAACGGCTTTCTCTTTGAAAACGGCGTAGAGATAGATGAAAAAGTTAATGTTCTCGGTCATTTTAATATTGATGAAAGATACATTTGGGGTCGTGACCCCTATACGTTCTTTGATCCTGATATTAATAAATATCGTATCGTATCACTAAATTATATTAAAGACCGAACTTCAACATCATATCCCGAAATAGATCTTGCTCTTTATACAAGTATTAATAACGAGCCACATTTATTTTCAAGTAATGCGATACCCCTTCTTAATTTAGGAGTAACAAATAATGAACCAGAAGTACCAATGATGATGAAAATAAATAAGCGCTGGTATTTATTTGCTTGCCTCAGTGGGCGCACGCATAACGGCGTAGGCCCATTATCTTATTGGATAGGGGACGAAAATAAAAAGATTGAAAAAGTTGATTGGAATAGTAAAAAAGAACACATCTTAACGGGAGAAGATTTGTGCGCTGCGCAAATTGCCAAAGTTAGAGGGCGCTATTATCTTTATGGCTGGATTGCCCAAGACCACATTAATTCGCGCTGGGGTGGAACGATTAATATTCCCCAAGAAGTGTATCAGCAGGAAGACGGGACCCTTGGCGTTCGGCTTGATGAGTACCTTACGGAAAAACTATCAAAAGGTACGATATCTGATGTATTCCTTGATTCTTATGCTACGAATGATTTATTCGATAAAGATACAAAAACACTGCAAAAAGCCAATAAAAATAACACATTTGCATCTTTAGCGCTCACAAGTAAACATAAACGGGCGCTAATTAGAGCTAAACTTTCTAACTTAGGAAACGATGCCGTCACTGGTATTGAGATAAATAACAACGGAAACATATATCAAGTCCGATATAGTTCTAAATCAAATAATATTCAAGTTATAAAAAAGGGGGTGGGAACAGCTTTTAGCAAGTATGAGACAGACACAGAAAGTCATAATGAATTAGATTTTGTCGTTATAGCTGAAGGAAGTATTCTTGAGGCGTTCATCAATGGGCGCTATGCGCTAAGTGCACGAATTGATGAAACATTAACTAATTTTGACGTTAGTGTTTATACGACAAAAAACGAAATTCAGCTTGACGAATTTAAAGTTAGCCAATTGGCAACCAAAAATAATTTTCAAGATAATTAATGAAAGGAGTTATTATGAAAAAGAAAATTGGATTACTATTAATTTTATCGCTTTTAACCATTACTGGTTGTAAAGACAAACCATCATCAGAAGCACCACAAAGCGAAAGCCCAGTATCAACACCCGTTTCTAGTTCAGAGGAAGAACGCGTTGTTCAAACATATATTGATTGGGACTTTGATGAATTAGCGGTTGGTGATGATATTCCAAATACCGCGACTGAAGGTGCTGGTTTTGCGGCTTTCCGCAAAGATGACAATAATGAAGTTTGGGTTCGTTCGAAAAACCCACAAGATTGGGCGGCAGTATATTTTGGAACTCCCGACCCAGTTGAAGGTGGCGAAATCTTCCTTAAAGACTTTGCGGTCATTAGTGAAGCATTGCTACCAAGTGCTACTGCGGCCGACGGCTCATCAAATGACGGCGGGTTCCCGCTTTTAGTGGGAGCAGTTGGACGGTATGATGCCGCTGTGGCATTTAACGGTGAAAACTCATCAGTTAACCTTTGGCATGCTGGTAATACCGATGGTGGCCCAGTTGCCACAACCCAACACAATGAAGCGTGGGGAGATCGTGGTAGCAAGGTTGAATCATTAACCCTTGAACAAGATGTCGTTTATACCTTTACCGTCGCGGGAAAATATCAAGGAATGACCGCCGAAGGTGATGAATACTTCACCATCTATGTTTTCGTTGATGATCTTCTAGTTATTGAAAAAGCCGACATCGCTTACTGGACCGGTGGATTTGGACTCCGTGGCTGGCAATCCGCAGTTGAATACAATTCAATTAAAGTCACCGATTTCCCACTTGTGTGTCCAGATGGTATTGACCACTATAGCGCCTAAACATTAGGATTTAAAGATTTATTTTAAACGGCACTACTTTATCATGGGCTGCTGTGACGGGTGCACACGCATATGCAGTTTGTAACGATGAAGAATTACTTTCAAAGTCGTTAGATCCATTCATCTAAGCAAGCCTATTGCTTACTAAGGGCCGTAATTTCTAGCAAAAAAACTAGACAAAAAATCACTTAAGGAGCGAAGATATGTTTAAAAAAATATTTTATCGACCCCAAACGGGCGTCTGCGCGGACTTTATTCCGTTTTACGACGAAGGCGAATTCAAACTATACTTTCTACGAGATTATCGGGACTTTGATAAACATGGTGAAGGAACACCATGGCAACTAACAGTTACCAAGGATTTAATTAGTTTTACCGATGAAGTTGAAGTTATTTCCCGGGGAACCAAAGAAGAGCAAGACTTATATGTGTTTACTGGTTGTGTCAATAAGATTGATGGTAAGTATCACATCTTTTACACGGGCCATAACCCACACTTAAGAAGACAAGGTAAACCCGAGCAAGCAGTAATGCACGCTGTTAGTAAAGACGGGGTAAATTTTACTAAAATCCCCGCTGACACATTCTTCGCTCCTGGTGATAAATATGAAATGCATGACTGGCGTGATCCCTTCATCTTTTTTGACAAAGATAAGGGACACTATGTTATGCTCTTAGCCGCCAGAACCAAAGAAGGACCAGCAATCCGGAAAGGGTGTACTGCGGTTTGTGTCTCGAAAGACTTAAAGAAATGGAAAGTCACGGGCAACATTTTAGAACCACGCGCTTTCTTCACTCACGAATGCCCTGATTACTTTGAAATTGGGGAATGGAAGTATATTATTTATTCCGAATTCAGTGATCGGTGTATTACTCGTTATAAAATGAGTAAAGATGGTGTTACATGGTTAACACCAAAAGTTGATAACCATGTAACACCATCTTTACTCATTTTATAACGAGTAAAGATGGTGTTACATGGTTAACACCAAAAGTTGATAATTTTGATGGTCGCGCCTATTACGCCGCAAAAAGCGCCTGTAATGGTAAGAATCGTTATCTATTTGGTTGGATTCCCACTAAAAAAGATAGTGATCATGCTCACTGGGATTGGGGTGGTGATTTAGCAATCCATGAAATAATCCAAGGGAAAGATGGAACACTTTATACTAAGATGCCACGCAGCATTAAAGAATCGTTTACCAAAACATATTTAGATGTTAAAGAAATAGTACTGGGTACGGCGACCACTGATGAAGTTAAGACAATTATTAATCGTGAAATTGATGAATATTACTTAGAATGTGAAATTGAGTTTGATGAAAATTTAACCGGTGTCGGACTCTTACTTAATTTTGATGAAGTAGCGGATCGCGGATACGGTTATACACTTAATTTATTTAATAATTTATTCGCATTTGATGTTTATCCAAATCAGCCATGGAACTTAACAAACTTTATTAACGTACATCGTCCCCTTGAACTTAAACGCAAATATAAATTGCAATTACTTGTTGAGAAAAACATTGCGGTTGCGTATCTCGACGATAAATATGCACTCTCCACTAGAATGTATCCGCTAGCGACACCAACCTTTAATTTAGGACTAATCGCTAAAAATGGAGTCGCTAAATTTAAAAACTTAAAAATTAAAACACGTAAATAACTTCGGTGATTGAAATTAATTTAACTACCAATTTACTGTTATGTTAATGTCTTGTTTATAATCACCAAAATTTGATCCAAAAAGATTGATGCCCCCCTTATATCGGGCATCATCTTGGACCCCGATTTTAAGCGAGAAGTAATGATTTTCTTTAATGTTTAATTCATCAATAGTGACGTCACTCACTTTTATGTTATTGATAAAACAACCATTTTTAGTTACTTCCCAAGTTGTCAAGATGCCATATTGTGTTAATTCTTGTGGCCACCAACTTGGGTTTTGTTTTCCGGCGCGGCCCCCGAAGTCGCCGGGACTAGTCCATTCCCCAATTAAAACATTGTTAATCCATACTGAAATATCGGATTTCCAGTCATTACGATAGAAAGGAGCTTCGGAACAAACTTCAAATGAAACCGTTAATTTTTCAAGTTTGCGCGGCAGCATTTTATTACTAATCCAATACTCCAAGTAACCACTGTGAAACCAAATTAATCCAGCCTTATTTCGATCGGGATCAAAGAAACTAGTGTTGTCATTATCGTCATTTCCTAATTTGTGGGTTGAAGTAGCAATACCACAGTTTGGTTCAACATCAAAATTAACATAACTACCGATTGGAACTTTATATTTCATGGAGTGTTGAACGTTATCATATTCATGGAAAATATCAATAGTTACCTCATCACAGTTACGACTACAAATCTTTGATTTTCCGTTTCTTGTGTAAATTTCTTTAACTTCGATAAGTTCACAATCAGCAAGAACATTAACGTGAACCGAAGTTGAAGAAAGTGGTAATTCAAGCTTGTCTGATAGTTCTTTTACACTTAAGCTCGCAGTATTTAGAAGTTTTAAAATATCAAGACGTTCAGGCGAAGATAATGCACGTGCCACCTTTGTTAATTTCTTTTTGTCTTGGGCAAGCGATAGTTTTAAATTATTAATCATAATAGTGGCTCCTTAATTCATTCTTTACTCTATTATAAAACCTTAATAATAAAAATACTACTACAAAAAAACTGAAGTAGTAAAAACGGAATAGTATTTCTTTTTGAATAACTATTGAGTTAATTTATATGTGATAATAAAATGAAACTGACGAAAGGGAAAGTGCATGATAATTAGAAACGAATATCCGCGTCCAGAGTTTAAACGCGCAGTTTGGCAAACGTTAAACGGATTGTGGGATTTTGAATTTGATGACACAAATAGTGGGATAGCAAAAGGCTTTTACAAAGTAAGCCATTTATTATCTCGTAAAATAGTTGTACCTTTTGCCTATCAAACGGAAGCAAGTGGTATTAATGAAACAGAAGATCACCCCGTTATGTGGTATAAAAAAACATTTACATTAGAGGAAGGACTAAAAGGCAAGAATATTCTTCTTACGTTTAATGCAGTTGATTATAGTGCCACGGTGTGGGTTAATGGCATATATGTGGGTGAACATCATAATGGTTATTCACGATTTTCGTTTAACATCACGAAACTACTAAAACAAAAAGGTGAAAATGTCATTACCGTTCGCGTAGTGGATGATGTTGATGCGAATCAGCCGCGCGGCAAACAATCGTGGATTGGCGAAACACATCGCTGTTGGTATTATGCAACAAGTGGAATATGGCAAAGTGTATGGCTTGAAGCAGTCGGGGAAGATCATCTAGTAAAAACACTAATTGTCCCAAACATCGATAAAAATAATGTTTTATTTACTTTTGAAACAAATGGATGTGCAAGCGATATTGATGTTGAAATATCATTCAAAGGTGAAGTAGTTAAGAAAATTAAAAGTACACTTGATGGCAAGATTACTAAACTAACAGCGGAATTGTTGCCATATGACGCAATTGATGAAATTCATTATTGGTCTCCTAATCATCCCAATCTATATCAAGTGAAATTAACACTCTACATGAAAAACAAAGTAGTAGATGAAGTTGATACTTACTTTGGGTTTCGAAAAATTTCACTTGATGGACTGGGGAATATTTTATTAAACAATCGCCCCCTTTATCAAAAACTTATCCTTGATCAAGGCTATTGGGCTAAAACTGGACTAACACCGCCATCACACGAAGCATTAGCGCATGATATTAGATTAGCAAAAGAAATGGGCTTCAATGGAGCGCGTAAACATCAAAAAATAGAAGATTCGTATTTCTATTATTACGCTGATAAATTAGGATTCCTCGTCTGGGCAGAAATGCCAAGCGGATATCAATATGACTATAAAGAAGTTAGTAAAGTTAGCAGCCAATTTTATGATTTAATTATTCAACTCTATAACTTCCCTAGCATTATCACTTGGGTTCCCCTAAATGAGAGCTGGGGCGTTCGTAAAATACTCGTTAATAAAGAACAGCAAGCCCTAGGTAAAAGTTTATATTATTTAGCCAAAGCAATTGATCCCACGCGCCTTGTTAATATTAATGACGGCTGGGAAAATCCGTTGTTAACGGACTTTATTTCAATTCATGATTATTCGCGTTATGGCGAAGATTTTGCTAAAGAAAGTTCAAAAGAGGGAGTAGTTAAAGCTTATCCAATGGGCCGCAAAACGATTATTGGAACAGAATATAATCCCACTAAGCCAGTCTTAATCACTGAATTCGGCGGTATTTCTATTCGTGAATTCATGAAAAAAGATAATGATTGGGGCTATGCTGGAAATGAAGACTTAGAAGGTTTTTATAAACGGTTTAAAATCCTTATGGATAATATAAAAGCTTCTGATATTCAGGGATATTGTTATACGCAATTAACTGATGTTATGCAAGAAACAAATGGGTTATTAGACGCGAATCATAATCCCAAAATAAATCTTAAAAAAATTAAGGATATTTTAAATGGATAAAAATATTGGTCGTGTTTTTTCAATCGAAGAATTTAGTGTCTATGACGGACCGGGAATTAGAACTACTGTCTTTCTCAAAGGGTGCCCGCTCCAATGTGAGTGGTGTCATAACCCTGAAGGCCGGATTTATGAAAAACAAGAAGTTCATGATCCCCGCACGGGAAAACTATTAAGAATAAGTGGTACTGATTACACTGTTGATGAATTAGTGACTAAATTACTCAAGAACGCAAAAGTTCTTAATATGAACGGGGGAGGTGTCACCTTTTCAGGAGGCGAACCACTCTACCAACCTGAATTTCTAAATAAAGTGTTAATAAGACTAAAAGGGAAAGTTCATATTGCAATTCAAACCTCAGGATATGCGACGCAAGAAGTGTTTGAGGAAACACTTAAAAATGTCGATTTAGTGCTCTTTGACTTAAAGATTATGGATAACGAGCTTGCCCAAAAATTCCAAAAAGCAGATAACAGGGTTATCTTCAATAATCTTGAAGTATTAAAGAAAACAAAAGTACCATTTATTGCAAGAGTCCCGCTTATTCCTGAACTTACGGACACAGACGCGAACCTTTCCCAAATAGCGGAACTACTAGCGGATGCTAAAAACTTAATGATGGTTGAAATTCTTCCTTATAACAAAATGGCCGGAGCCAAACATCGCATGCTTGGGAAAAAATATGAACCACACTTTGATGAAAACAAAGAATTAAACTTAAATATAGAAATCCTTACGCGCAAAGGATTTAAAGTGAAGGTGAATTAAGATGAATGAAAGAGTTAAAGTAATTCTTGAGAGACTCCATGACCGAAAGTATCGTGAACTTCGGGTTAATTATGAAGTTAATCTAGCAAGCGAGTACGCTAAAAAGAAAGTACCGTTTCCTTTACGCGCGAGCGATCGACTCCAAAAACTAGCCGAGGCCGAAAAAGCAATCGTATACCCAGGTGACAGAATTGGTTTTTATCGTACGATTCGCAACATTCCGAAAATATTAACCGATAAAGAGTTTGATGATCTTGGTAAAAAGTATTTCTTATTCGATGGTGCCCAAGTTGGTAATATCAGCAGTGATTATGAATATACTTTAAAAGTTGGTTTTGATAAACGGTTAGAAGAAGTTGAAACTCAGATAAAAAAGGCAAACACGAACGCTGAATTAAATGAATTAAAAGCAATGAAAGAATCAATTTTGGCCATTTATACAATTGCTGACAAATATCGCGCTGCGTATAAAAACAATAAGGAAATGCGCGAGATTCTTACAAGAATACCGCGTAAAGGAGCCACAAGTTTTCATGAAGCACTTGTGTTTTTACGCTTATTAAATTTCACCCTTTGGTTAAACGCTAATAAACATAATACCTTAGGGCGCTTTGATCAATACATGTATCCTTATTTCAAAAAAGATATTGAAAGCGGACGTTTAACCAAAGAAGAAGCGTTCGTATTAATTCAAGAATTTTTCCTCTCACTTAACTTTGATAGTGATTTATATCCTGGTGTGCAACAAGGGGATAATGGTCAAAGTTTAGTGTTAGGGGGCGTTGATTTAAAAGGTAAGGAAGCCTTTAATGAATTATCAAAATTATGTTTAGAAGCTTCTTTGGAGTTAAATCTCATTGATCCAAAAATTAATATGCGTGTTAGTGCAAACACTGCCGATAAATGGTTCCTACTTGGCACAAAGTTAACGAAAAAGGGTTTAGGATTCCCTCAATATTCAAATGATGATGTAGTTATTCCCGCATTAGTAAAGTGGGGCTACAAACTTGAGCATGCGCGCGACTATGTAGTGGCGGCTTGTTGGGAATTTATCATTCCAAAATATGCAATGGATATTCCTAATGTTGACGCTGTTAATTTTCCCGAACTTGTTAACAAAACGATTAAAGAAAAACTACTTGTTTCCAAAACATACGATGAGTTTGAAAAATATTTCAATCAAAACATTCATGGTGAAGTGGAAAGAATGGTAAAAGCTTACGGTAATTATTATATTATTCCGTCTCCCTTCCAATCTTTGCTAATGGATGGATGTGTTGAACGGCGGAAAGACATTAGTGAAGAAGCTCTTTATCAAAACTTTGGTTTCCATGGCGCTGGTATTGCTACTGCTGTTGATTCTTTAGCAGTTATTAAAAGCAAAATATTCAAAGAAGAGAAAATAAGTAAACAAGGTCTCATTGATGCCTTAAAGTCAAATTATGAAGGGTATGAAGAGTTGCGTCACATCTTACAAAACGGTCCAAAAATGGGTAATAACGATGATGATATTGATGATATAGCGGTCAGAATGCTAGATGTGTACGCTGATGCATGTAGTAAATATAGAAATGCGCGCGGCGGAATTATCCGTCCAGGAACAGGAACGGCCATGTATTATATTTGGCACTCAGAGAGACTAGGTGCAACACCTGATGGTCGTAAAGCTGGCGAACCGTTTGGCGCTAACTATTCGCCATCCATTAATTCGCGCTTTAACGGGGTTCTTTCCGTTATTCAGTCATTTTCCAAACCAAATCTTGAAAGAGTGTGTAATGGTGGACCACTCACTTTAGAATTCCATGACACCGTCTTCCGCAATGAAGAAGGCGTTAGCAAAGTTGCTGCGCTCGTTCAAACATTTGTGAAACTTCGCGGACATCAATTACAACTAAATGCAGTTAATCGCGAAACATTACTAGATGCCCAAAAACATCCCGAAAAACATAAGAACTTAATCGTTCGAGTGTGGGGCTGGAGCGGGTATTTTAATGAATTAGACCCAGTGTATCAAAATCACGTTATTCAAAGACTTGAATTCTTACAATAAAAAGGAGGGATTATGTTATGCATAAACGCAAAACCTTATTTATTACCGGAGTACTTTTGCTTATGAGCACATTATCAGGCTGTAAAGTTAATCCACAAGAAAGTATAAAGCAAAGCGAAGATATTGTGGAACTAGGCACAAAGTACAAGGTAATGGAGGATTATTTCTACAATCCTATGGTTATTGATTTCCGCATGGGTGATCCGTGGCTTTACTACCATGACGGTTATTATTACTATACGCAATCTGAAGGGACACGAGTCCGCGTTACCAAATCGCCATATATGACACAATTAACATCCAATCCGAATGATGAAACACGGACTAAAATTTTATTCCGTCAAAAAAGTATTGATGTCGTTGAAATTTGGGCTCCTGAAATTTTCTTCTTTGAAGGACATTGGTATATTTACTTCACGGCAACTAAAGACGCTAAAACTGAAATTGAAAAAGATACTGGTCGCCGCACTTATGGGATGAAAAGCGTTACTGACGATGCCTTTGGCGAATGGGAAACCCCGGTTGAAATTAAATTACCAATGGATTATCGCTCAATTGACGCAACATTTTTAGATTATGATGGTCGTCAATACATTATTTGGTCAGGATGGCCCAACGCTGAAAATCTCAATTGGCGACAAAATCTTTATATTACTGAACTTGTAACTGGCAATCCACTTCTTGCTAAAAGTACCGCTGATACTGAACGGCACATTATTAGTGTTCCTCATTACGAATGGGAAAATTCAAGCATTTTCCAAAATGAAGGACCAAGTGCCATTATTTCACCAGATGGAACCCCGATTATTTTCTATGCTGGGAACTTCTCTGGTGATGATAGTTACTGTGTCGGCTATATTACTTTAACTGGGACAGACTTAACGAATTTTGATCATTGGACCAAAAATCCCGAACCATTGATGGCAACTGATATGGCTTACTCGGAAATTATTGCGCCAGGTCATTGTTCAATTGTTAAGTCGCCCGATCAAACCGAATGGTGGATTATGTATCACTCGGCAAAATATTCAGGTGCGGGTTGGGACCGAATGGCCCGTTTACAAAAAATGGAGTGGGTTAACGGCAAACCGCATGTTGAAAAAATTACGAAGATTGCTGATCCTAATCCGCTCCCATCTGGTGAAGCAGGGGGACGTCAACGGCTTTATGAAGCAGAAGATGCGGTATTAACCGAAGACTGTTTCGTTATTGATAAAGAAGGATACGCTGCTGGAGATAATGCTGTTTCCATTTCAGAAAATGGAAGTATTACCTTTGAAATTGGAGTACCAGCAAACGGCCCATATGTTGTCGGTATTCGTTTCTCAAACCGCGACTCTTCATTATTCAATATGAACGTCACGGTTAATGGTAATGAGATGCTTGTCTACGCTCCGCGCACCCAATACGATGATTCCTTCACTATTGCCTATTTTTTCACCGATTTATACATCAAACGCGAAGGTTTAAACACAATTAGTATAAACGCTGACCCAAGCATTTATATTGACTGTTTAATATTAGATTTAATGAATCATAAATAAAAGGAGGTAATGCATTTATGAAAAGATTCTTTAAAAGATTGTCGACATTATTAGTGCCCTTGCTCGTCATAAGTTTATCAGCATGTCGCACTAAATCATCATCGCGAGATGTCAGTCAACCTGTGTCAGAAACTTCAACCGTTGTTGAAGATTACTACACAATTAACGTTTCTTCAATTGCAACCGAAATGCTCGTAGATACGGAAATGGTGTTAAACCCAACCTTTACCAATTTGGGTGAACCCGCAACTCCAAACTACAAAGTTGAAATTTTGCAAGAAGGAACAACCGATGTTACCGCTGCAGTGTATACCGCGGCAACGAAAAAATTTGCCCCAACCGAAGTTGGAGTTTACGAGGTAACCTTTACTGTTCTTAATGATGAGGGCGAAGTCCTAGTCGTTAGTGGCGGAACAAGTTTCAGTGCTAAAGTAACGATTAACGTCGTTATTCAAAGTTTTGAACCACTAGCTTCCGCTGGACCTGATGTATCAATTGATGAATCTGGAGAAGTAGCAACGATCACCTTTGGTGATTCCTACCTCGAAGGGAATAAAATGATTACGAGTGGTCAATATAAGGTTACAGGTCTAACCTTCCAAGGTAACTATTCAATTACTTATAAATTAGGAAATGTTAGACATAGTGAAGCTTATCACGATCCCGCCTTCTATTTAGGGTGGACCAGAAATACAATTGATGCCCAAGACGACTGTTTTAAATTAAGTACGGGCGATGGCACCGTTGCAACCTGGATTTGGGGCGGAACAGGGTTAGCCGATCTTAGCAGTAACTTAGATCATGGCTGGTTCCATAATGTATGGTTTAATGCCCCTGGGTCAGTGAGTGATAATCAACCAATTGCTGGTGATCACTATATTACTTTTGAACGATTCATTAGTGAAGATGGTAAAGCAACATATGGGATCAAATATGACAATGTTGCGTTCAACTTCCTTGAAATCGGCAAAAACTTCACCGACTTATTATCAAATGTCTGGATTGAAGCGCATAATACTAGCGCGACGCTTTCGGTGGCAGGATATGGCGTCGTGAGCGACACGATTAGCCCAGAAGTAGTCCTCTCTTACCCAGAATATACAACCGAAGATACTATTCACTTACGTGGCGGGGCAACGATTACAGATAATGGTGATTACGGACATCTCATCGTTCCTTATTTCACCGTTCTTGATCCAGAAGGCGAAGAAGTAGTCGTAACCCAAAATTCATTTGAACCAACCATGGTTGGTGATTATGAGGTTACTTGTAACGTTAAAGATATCGCGGGCAACACCGCTTCAGCGACTACCACAATTACCGTTACTGAACCAGAAGTCACGCTATATGTATTTGATTTAGATAATACAACGCCAGTGGCTCGTACTAATTCAGGCGTCATCTTATATTATGGCGTTACTTTAGAAGGCGAACCAGTTGCCGTCGATAGTGTTCAAATCCTTAAAGGTGATACTTTAGAAACAGCAGTTGATGTCACAGCGGAAACTTACGAAATCGTTGAATCCGTCGACAAATCGCTAGCGTATGAAGTGTTTACACCCAAAGAAGCTGGTATGTATTTACTCAAACTTACTGTTGGTGATACAGTCCGCACTAAACAAATTAATGTCACTGATAGTTGTGAACAAGTATATGGTCAAAAATATTGGGAAAGCGCCTATGAAAACTTCATTATGGGTCGCGAAACCTATATCTACCGCAATGTCGGCGGCGGGAAAACAGTTGGGAAAGTTGGTAATGACTTCACCCGTAAAACAAACTGGACCATAAGTTTTGAAATTACTGATTTAAAATACGCAGCGCAAGGTAAATTTATGATCACAATTGGCGCTGGTAAAGCTGATGGTGGATGGGGCGGATGGGAAGACCTCGCTGTCGGCGGTAATGTTAACGATGATCTCTGGGGCTTTGAAACATGTACGGTCGGTGTTGGCTGGCAAACATATCAATGGCGTTCCAACTGGCAAGATAAGACGACCGAATTTATGCCAGACCCCGAAGATCCAACAGTTGGATGTGGACGTCCCGCTAGTGCGTATACGCAATATGGCACTGGCACCCACTCATACAAAATTGTTTGTAGTACAGATAGCGAAGGCGCTGTTACATATTCATTCTTTATCGATGATATGCCAGAAGCAGTCCACCGTTTACCTGCTGCTCACAATGAAATTAACTCCACAGACTTTATGCAATTCTCATCCAACAGCATGAACGGAATTATTACTAATTTCAAAATAGTCTAAGGACACAAAAACAATGAGAAATAAATTTAGATTAACCTCATTATTATTACTCACGGGGGCCCTTGTGGCCCTCGTGGGGTGCACCACTACTGGTTCGGGTAGTGGCGGTCAAGGATCTCCTACGGGTAAGACTACCGTTTCACTGTGGGGTTGGGGAGATGAAAAGGAAGTCGAAGTATTCCAAAATTTACTTCGTAATTATAATTCAACTAATGAAGATAATATCTATGTTAACTTTGTTAAAAAACCAAGTAATAGTTACTATAGCGTTTTAGAAACGGCTTTAACTGGCCGCCAAGCACCAGACTTATTCTATTTAGGTGACTCAATGATTAAGCGGTTCACAGCCGCAGGTTATGTCCAAGAACTTGATCAATATATTGCAACAAGTGAAATTATTGACATGGATGATATTTGGAGCACGCTCATGAAGCGATACCAATTTAATCCACAAACGTATCAATACGGACCAACGGAACACATTTGGGGATTGCCAAAAGATATTGGTCCCACCGTTATTTTTTATAATGAGGACGCCTTCAGTGCTAAAGGAATCAGTGTTATAAGTGCAAAAGATGATGATAACGATGGGGTTGTTAAAGTTAATGGCACTAATTATCCCGCGGTGGGCTATAACGATGAATTAAAAGTGTTTAATAATAAAATCGCGATGACCTTTGAAGAGTGTGATGTTTTATCGGCATTGCTCTCAAGTGGTAGTACAAACGCACGAACGCACCAAACTAAATGGGGTTTTTATTCAAATTGGTGGTTTTACGCAGGATGGAGTGTTGGCGGTGATGTTTTACACTTTAAAGAAACTGATGACCCAGCGTATAACGGTGGTTATTGGGAGTTCACTCTTGATGATACAAATCCAAACTATCGCGCCCTTAAAGATGTCACAGTTCACGGCAAAAACTATGTGAAAGGTCAATTTATTGATTATTATAGCCTTGCTTATTTAGCGGCAAATAAGAGTGTCGCTGATGCACATATAAATGCGGGCGAACTTGTTAAATTACCGTCAATGCGGGAAGTGTTTGATTACTGGTTAACTTACTTCAGCGGGGGCTTATCACCAAAACCGGCTGATATTTCAACTGAACTGGCGCTCTTTACAAGTCAAGATGTAGCAATGTTTGTTGAGGGACGCTATGTTGTCCCCCAATTTAGAAGTGACGCTCAATTTAATTGGAACGTGGCGCCCTTACCGCGTCATAAAGATGGTGTTTCAGCTGGACATAGTGGCTCGATGTGTCTATCAATGTCTGTTCGTTCAAGCGTTAAAGAACAAGCTTTTAAAATTATTGAGTACTTA
The DNA here is from genome assembly GCA_002069815.1 of Tenericutes bacterium ADurb.Bin239. Classification (GTDB taxonomy): domain Bacteria; phylum Bacillota_I; class Bacilli_A; order RFN20; family CAG-826; genus UBA1361. Next base: position 53,842 of record MWCB01000004.1, read on the forward strand.
TGCGGACCACATGGTCAAGATGCTTTAGCCGAAAGTGGCTTTAACGTTCCTAACCAAATAAGTCTCGCTAGTGATCCAACAGCGAACTTCCTAAATAGTACGGAAAAACCACAAAACAATGAAATTTATCTTGAAGCCGCGGCGATTCAAAGAGGGGGCGACTGGACTTTCCTTGCGGATGACCGCTGGATTGAGATTTGGGCTCCCACTTTAAATGGCGACGTTATGAATGGGGTTAAAACGGTTGATCAACTATTTAGTCTTTACAAAGATCAAGTTAATGCCTATCTTAAACAATATACTGAGAAAAAGTAAATGAAGTCAAAGCGTAAAAATTATAAACGACGAGAAGAGTTACTAGGAACCTTTTTTGCTTCACTCCCTGTTATAGGGTTCCTTGTTTTTGGTATAGTGCCGCTCGTCTTGTCGTTTATAATGAGCTTTTCTTATATGCCAAGCTTTGATATTAGAGCAATGAAGGTTTTAGAATGGGGGAAACTCTTTAATAATTATAGGACCGTTTTAACTGATCCACTTTTTTATAAGAGTGTTGGAAATACACTTTACGCGGCTCTTGCTTTACCACTCTCAATTATCATTGCCCTTATTTTAGCGGTATTACTCAATCAAAAGATTAAAGGGAAAAAGTTTTACCGCACCATCTTTTTTATTCCGTATGTATGTTCAATTGTAGCGGTCACCCTTATGTGGCGGACATTACTAAATCGAAACTATGGCGCTATTAACCAATTTTTAGGACTATTTGGGATTGAACCAATTGCGTGGTTAACAGATGATCGTTTTTATATGCCCGCTATGATTTTAATGTCGATCTGGTGTAGTGTTGGTTTTAACTTAATTTTATATTCAGCGGCATTAACAAACATTAGTCCGACAATTTATGAAGCGGCGGACATTGATGGCGCTGGTCCAGTTCGCAAATTCTTTAGTATAACGCTGCCATTATTATCACCGACAACGTTTTATTTATTTATTGTCGGTATGATTGGCGCACTTCAAGAATTTGTCCGTTTCCAGTCGATGAACGCTGTTAATAGTAGTTTAATTAGTCCAACTGGTCCAAATAATGCTGGACTGACAATAGTTTTCTATTTGTATAACCTTGCTTTCTCACAGGCCGGTGGACTAGGATTAGCGGCCGCAACATCATGGATATTAGCGATTATTACAATTATTTTGACAATATTCAGCTTCCGTATTTCCCGAAAGGCGATTTATTATGACCAGGCGTAAAGTACTTAAAATTGTTACCCATATTGTGCTTTCCTTAACCGCACTAGCGTATATTATTCCCTTTTATATTGTCTTTATTACTGCTTTTAAAGCTAATAACGCAGTTGCAACCGCGACCCCTTTTATTTGGTTTCCAGTTGGTGACCAATTAGGGGTTCAAGGATTTATTGATGTTTTTAAAACATATACGATTTTTTCCACTGGTAAATCAATGGTTGCCACTGGATTTAAAAACACACTTATTATTATTGTTCCTGTCATTGTGGGAGGGATGTTTAGTAGTAGTCTAGCGGCATACGCTTTTGCCAAAATGAAGTTTAGACTCAAAAAAGCAATGTTTACTACACTAATGTTTTCAATGATGCTGCCAGGTATAATCTTACTAATCCCCTCCTACTTTGTCTACGATAATCTTGCGTTAACAAATACTTTTTTCCCACTGATTGTGCCACCGATGTTTGGTTCAGCTCTGGGGGTCTTTTTCTTAAGACAATATTACACAGGTATTCCTGATGAATTACTTGAAGCAGCGAAGATGGACGGATTGGGACACTTTGGAATTTACTTCCGAATTGTGCTTCCACTTTCGATACCAGCCCTTATTGCCCAAGGTTTATTAGGACTTGTCGCGACATATAACGATTACCTAAATCCCTTAATTTATTTACTTGATGAAGAGAAATACACCCTTCAAATTGCGCTCTCAATGTTTGCGTCAGGGAACACTAATAGTCTCCATACCGTTATGGCGGGATCAATTATTGCGATGTTACCGATGCTTATTATTTACTTCTTACTCCAAAAACACTTTGTGAATGGTTTAACAATGTCAGGAATGAAAGGATAACTATTAAAAATAGTTCACCTTACAATAAACATAAGTAAAAAAGATTAACTTTTAGTTGTCAATTTCCTTTAATAATGCTATTATTACCTATGCTTACTTAGGTTAAATTGAGTTAATCTAGGCGGAAGGAGATATTATGAAAAAAGGAATTCACCCCAAAATGGAAAAAATCACAATTACTTGTGTTAGTTGTGATACAACATTTGAAGCATTATCAACTAAAAAAGAAATCCGGGTTGACACATGTTCAAACTGCCATCCATTTTATACAGGGAAACAACGTTTCACCCAAGCGGATGGACGTGTTGATAAATTTAATAAAAAATACGGAATCAAGTAAAATTACGAATGAAAAACTGCTAATAACGAGGCAGTTTTTTCAAATATAAGAGGTGCGATATGAAAAAACGTTTTTACATTACAACCCCCATTTATTATCCGAGCGCTAAATTACATATAGGACATGCCTATTGTACAGTTTTAAGTGATATTTTAGCGCGTTATAATCGCATGATTGGAAAAGAAGTTTACTTTTTAACGGGTAGTGATGAACACGGGCAAAAAATTGCAGAAAACGCCGCGAAAGCAGGCAAGACACCACAACAGTTTGCAGATGATATTGTAAAAACGTTTAAAGACCTATGGGAAAAGTTAGAAATCACTAATGATCAATTTATTAGAACAACGGATCCTAAACATGTTGCCGCTGTCCAAAAAATCTTTTCTAAACTATTAGAACAAGGCGATATTTATTTAGGGAGTTACGAAGGATGGTATTGTACTCCTTGTGAATCATTTTGGACTAGTACGCAAGTAGGCGAAGAAAAACTTTGTCCTGATTGTGGAAGAAGTGTTCATTTAGCCAGCGAAGAATCATATTTCTTTAAAACAGATAAATATGTTGATGGTTTACTTAAGAAATATGAAGAGATACCTAACTTTATTACTCCAGTAGCACGTAAAAATGAAATGATTAATACATTTATTAAACCAGGACTTAGCGACTTGGCGGTTTCCCGCACAAGTATTGATTGGGGTATTAGTGTAAAAGAAAACGAGCGCCACGTAGTCTACGTCTGGGTTGATGCTTTAATTAATTATATTTCAGCATTAGGTTATTTAAGTGAAGATGATAAACTTTTCCACAAGTTTTGGCAAAGTGATGATGTTGAAATTGTTCAAATCTTAGGTGCGGATATTACGAGATTTCACACTATTTACTGGCCAATGATTCTTAAAGCTTTAGGATTACGTCAAGCTGACCGTTATTTTGTGCATGGTTTATTGATGATGAAAGATGGCAAAATGAGTAAATCGAAAGGTAATGTTATTGATCCGCTGCCACTCATTGAAAAATATGGAGTGGATGCGGTGCGTTATTATTTAGCACGAGAAATTGTTTTTGGAAGTGATGGTCAATTTACCCCCGAACAATTTGTTGAACGCTTTAATGTTGATTTAGTAAATGACTTTGGTAATTTATTAAATAGGACAGTTACGATGATTGAAAAGTATTGTGAGAGTGTTATTCCATTCTATAAAGGGCAAATTACACCATTTGACCGTGAGATTGAAGAACTCGCACTTGATGTTGTAAAAGAATATAAAGCAAACTTTGATGACTTAAAAGTAACCGAAGCAATAATTAGTGCTTTTAAACTTATCAGCGCATCAAATAAATATATTGACAATACCAAACCGTGGGAACTTAATGCTCAAGGTAAAAAAGAAGAATTAGATGCCGCAATGAATCATTTAGCGAATAACCTTTATATAAGCGCCATCTTACTGCAGCCTGTGTTAGTTAATGCGCCACAAGAGTTATTTAAACAACTAGGAGTGCCCATTGAATTACAAGATTTTAAGTTATTAAATAAATATGGTGTGTTAGGGGGACAAAAGGTTAGTAAAGGTGATCCTTTATTCCCGCGTCTAAAAGTTAATGAAGAAGTCGAACACATTAAAAATTTAATGAAATGACAATTAAAGAAAACGATATTTTCATCGTTACGGGTAGTGATTACACAAGTGAAGGTATTGGCCTAGCTAAGGTCAACGATTTTCCTATTTTCATTAATAATTTAATAATTGGTGAAGAAGCGGAAATTAAAATAACGAAAGTTATGCGTAAGTTTGCGCTTGGTAAAATAATTCGCTTCACCAAGATGTCAAGTGATCGCATTACACCGCTTATTCCTGAAACTATCCATCTTGCAGGATGTCAATTTACCCAACTTGCGTATCCAAAAGAAGTTGAATATAAACTTTCCAAAGTTGAAAGGGCGCTGCGGGTTATAGGCGGTATTAATTATAAGGTTGAAAAGATTCATGCGGCGACGAATCCTTACTTTTATCGTAATAAAACTGTATTACCGTTTGGTAAGCGTAAAAGTGGAAAAGTAATAACTGGTTTATTTCGCCATAACACCCATGAGATTATCGCAATGGAAAAGACGCATCTTGATGACGAACTTGCTAGTAAAGTTGTTGCTGAAATTCGTAATTTAATAGAAAAATATAACTATGAAGTTTATGACGAAAAGAGTCACACCGGCGAAGTGCGGAAAGTAATGGTTCGAACGAGTCATTATTTAAAAGAGGTGATGGTTGTCCTCATTACAAGAAATGAAGAAACACCTAATTTAGATGCATTTTGCCGCGATTTAGTGGCAATTTGTCCTGAAGTGACTACTATTATTCAAAATATTAATGACGAAAGAACAAATGTTATATTAGGCAAAAAAGAAAAAGTTTTATATGGCCCAGGCGTTATTAGTGAAGAACTTCATGGTCTTAAATTTACCTTATCTAGTAAATCGTTTTTCCAAGTTAATACGCTCCAAGCTGAAGTTCTTTATAAGCGAGTGTTAGAACTTGCTGAAATCACTAATAATGATGTAGTATTAGATGCTTATTCTGGTACTGGAACAATTGCTTTACTAGCGGCAAAAAAAGCTAACCAAGTCGTCGGTGTGGAAATAGTGAAAGATGCCGTAAAAGATGCTGAGAAAAATGCAAAACAAAATGGCATTACCAATGTTAAATTTTATAAAGATGATGCAGGAGCGTTTTTAACAAGAGAAATGAATAACTATAATTTTAATGTAGTGTTTGTTGATCCACCTCGTAAAGGACTAAGTGACGAGTTTGTTAATGCTTTGTTAAAAGCTTCGCCGCCGAAAATAATGTATGTATCTTGTGATCCCGCTACTTTAGCGAGAGATTTACAAAAACTTACGAAGAAATATAAAATTAATCATATTGAATGTGTTGATATGTTTCCGCGTACCGCTCACGTGGAAACAATCGTTGGCTTGATTTTAAAGAAATAAAACCCATTTATTTTTAATAAAAAATCTGAATTTTTGGACAAAGACATGACCCATGAATGCCACTTTTACTTAATAGATTTTCTATTAAGTAATTATGCCAAGAGATAGCCTATATCTAGGGTTGTAAGTGGTAACATGTGTTTTATCTTTTTATTGAAGTGCAAAATATGTTGTTTTATCATATAACGATTTAAAGATTTATACTTTAGATGGTCGGTTATGGGAAATATCTTTTTGGAGGTACTTCTATGTACGATTATGTAAGAAATAAAGATAAGGATTTTTTGATGAACATGAGGAGCGTGTGCTCTGATTTAATCAACCAGCTTGTTCAGCTCATAAATAGTGAGGACACGCTTTATGTTGAAGCAAATCTCGTTGGGAGCGGAGCAAAGCATCTTGAAACGCAAAATAACAATGAACCAATCGATTTGGATTATAACTTAGTCATTTTGGATACAAACGGTCTGGACATAAATGATTGCAGAGAGATTAAAGAATATGTTCGTAAATTATTTAATATTGTTTTAAAGAATAATGGTTGGGGAGATTGCAAAGATTCGACATCAGCTCTATCGACCGAAAGACGTCATTTTAAACAAGGTAATAAAACCGAATTCAGTATAGATTTAGCAATCATTACAGAAGATAGAGAGTCTTGGTATAGATTAATTCATGAAAAGACCGGGTTTGTTAATAACGATAGATACTATTGGAACGAAGGCCCTGACTCAAAAGGTTTAACTAAAAGGGTTGAATGGATTAAAAAGAACGACCTTTGGAATGAAGTCAGAGACGCTTATCTAAATAAGAAAAACATGTATTTAAAAAGAGGCGATCATAACCACCCATCATTTAATGTTTATATAGAGGCAGTTAACGAAGTTTATTACTCAAATAAATAGTGTCAGAAAAGAACCTCCTTTCTGTTCTATCCTCACGAGGAGTCCCCATCAGGTATTCTCCTAGCATCAATGGTGGGGATTTTTTGTTTTTCGTAACAAAGTTATTTTCAAAATATGTCATATAATAAAAACCCTACAAATCTTGGCTAAATTGCTTGAAAATGTAGGGTTTTTAATGTCTATACCAAGACAACTTTATAATGTAGGTGCTCATCTCTAAAGCTTCTTTCTAATGTCACATCTCCTTCTAAAAGTGGTGTGTGTTCAACCAAGCTCGCTCTCTTCTCTTTGATGTAG
>MWCB01000005.1 GCA_002069815.1 Tenericutes bacterium ADurb.Bin239
CTATGTTTAGAATATTTTTTACTATGCTCTTATCATTTAACTTGATTTATTAATAGTTAAAACCTCCTCTTTTACCAATTATTTGGTCTTGTAGATTAATCATCACTTGCTCTTCTGCTTCATTTTGGTGATCGTAACCTAATAAATGTAAGAGCCCATGAGTAAATAAAAACGTAAATTCGCGGCGTTCTTCATGCCCTAATTCCCGCGCTTGACGTACCGCTACTGGAGCACAGATAATGATTGATCCTAAGTGCACAAAAGGTTCATTAACAAACTTATGCCCACTTTTAATATCGTTAAACGCAAACGATAAAACATCGGTCACCGCATCGATATTTCGATATTCTTTATTAAGTAATTTAATCGTATCTTCACTAACGATACTTGCTTCCACGAGAAATTCACCAGTTGTGTAATCAAGTATTTCCATTGTTTTATCATAAATCCGTTTAAAAATGGCCCGATAATTTTTATAGGTTGGTGAATAATCATCATAAAACTCAATAGTTAGTTTTAACATCACCATAATTTTACCATATATTGCTTAAATTAACGTAAGGCTTTCGTCGCGTTAATAAATATTATTCGGTAAGTGGAAAATCATTAATTGCATTTACAGCGTGGTAATAATGGTGTTGATTGAGAGCGCGATTAAAAAGACTTTTTAGTTCAAATAAATAGTAACTAAAGCCGAAAAAATAAAAGATGAGAAAGTTTAAGCTATAGACATCCGTAAAATACATGAGCACAAAGATTAATACTCCAAGACTAAAATGAATAATGATGGAACGATAGACCCGCCATTTAGCAATACGCGTCGAATCAGCAATAATCGCCGCGTATAAACGAACGCGTTTCTCACCTTTTTCCTGCGCTAAGCTTGACAAGTTGGCTTCGAGAGTAAATGTTTTATTATTGCCTTTTGATTGCATCCTTACTTCTATGAAAGCACTAAGTATTAAAAGAATACATATAATTGCAAAGTAATAATTGTTAAGTACTAAAATTATGGTTATCAACACAATAGTAGCGGTCGCCGTCCATAAATGTAACGGATAACTAAATACGATTTGCTTGGCCCTTTGCAATGACTCAAAGTGAACCTTGAAATTATTATCAATTCTAACTAACCTTGGACCGATATAAAAGGCATCAAATTTCTGTAAGTTTCTCATTATTACTTGTTGTTCCACAATTTTAAACATGGCCGCTACAGTAAAAGACACATAACTAATTAAATCAAGTTTAGCGTGACCTAAAAAAGCAAAACCTACTAATAGAAAGACCAAAAATAAGAAATTAAACACTAAAGCATTATACCTTTGCTTAAATTTAAATAAGGGCGGCTTTTTAACTTTATCTACACAATTTACTACTAATATATTACTAATAAAATACTTTTTAATGTCTTTTAGAGCTAAAACGTAATATTCACCACTCGGATCCGCAACGTGAAGTTTGTTCTTTCTAACCTGCGTTAGAACAAAATGATTAACGCCTTCTTTACTTAAATGCATTACTATTGGACCCTTAATTTCTTTTAGTTCTTCTATACTTGAAAGCTTATATCCTAAAAGTTTTACACCATATTCTTGCGCCTGCTTAGTGATGGCTAAAAAGTTATCAAAATTACCAGTTAGCGGTAAGGTTAAATAGCGTCTATCACGATGAGTGAACGCTAGTAACATGCGGAGCACCGTTTTACCACATTCATATGGTTGGTTTTGCTTTAATCGTACATCCATTAGTTTCATATTTAAAAATACAAAACTACCAACGGTTTTATTTCATAACAATTAAAAAAAGAGAGGAATCATTGTTCCCCTCATGTTATGTAAGTTAATTAGCCACGTCGCGCTTTTCGCCGAGCTTGTTCCGCTTTAAGTTTGCGGCGAAGCCCTGGTTTAACATAGTATTGACGTTTTCTTGTTTCGGAAAGGACACCGGCTTTATTAACCTGACGTTTAAAGCGCCGTAATGCTTCATCTAACGATTCGTTTTCACGAACAACTGTTTTAGGCATTAATTTCACATCCTTTCCTGGCTAGTTGCCATTAATAATTATAGTGTATTAATTTATTTATGCAAGGAAAAATAGCAAATTAATATTTATAATCAGTAATTTATAAAATAAATTAAACTTAATCCATTTGTTTAATTCTTTTAATCCGTTTAATCGTATTTAAAATATAACGCCATAGCGGAACCAGTAATAAAATCATCCACGCTGGATGCCATTTACCCGTAGTGGCGCCCACAATCACAAAAGTAGCAACGACTAAAGCATCAACCGAAAATAGGGCGAACTTACGTTCTAAAATAGCATCAACAACCGAAGCAACAACCGGGATAGTTAAGAAAACAACCCAGTGTGGATGCCATTTTTCAAGGAAGAAAACCATCGCGACATAAGCAATGACGACTAGCACTGAATATGTGGACATCACTAATTTCTTAATTTCAAACTTCTTCCGCCTACTCATTGTGTCTTTTTTATTGTTGTCATCATCCTCGATAATTTCAACTTCGACAAATTCAGGTGTATCACTCATACTTTTTTACCTCTTTTCCTTAATTTTATATATCTAATCGATAGATAGCGTGTGGTTTAATATCTTTGAAATAAAACAAATAATTTTGTGGTGGAGTCACGACTTCAAGCAGTTTGGCTCCTATTTTTTCAAAAGTACGGAGATAACCTAAATGATCATACTCCGCTGCTAATATCACATAATCCATGGCATGATACTTTGGCACAACCATGATGGCATTAAGGGCTTTAACCGCTAGATTACGACCACGATAATCACCCCTAATCTGGTAAACGAAGTTGCCGCTGTAGTGCGAATGAAAATTATGACCAATACGAACGGTAATATTACCAACTAAAGTGCCATCATCAAGGTAAATACCATATTTATAATATGGTAATCCCGCAATTAAACCGGGATTATGCTCGGCTATTTGCAGATAGATGTCTTCACCCTTAATAACATCAAAATCACTGTTAAATCGCATCTTTAATACCTTAAAACGGTTATTTAATAAACTTGTTTACTCCTTTTCGTTTGTTTCATGTTCAGTAGCGACTTGAACGTTTGAAAAATAACGTTCGGGATGATTAGTGATAAACAGATTAAGCATCGCTTTAAGTGTTTCTTCGGCTCGCGCCGTTTCTTTTAAAAAGCGCACAACATAGAGCTCACTATCTTTGGTCGCAAGCACTAAGTTACGGCGCATGTTCCCAACTGATCCTAAATTTGAAAAAGGAACTTGCTTCGTTTTCTTTTTACTCATATGGAGATAAGCGCCTTCTTCATCAACACTTAAGACAATTTTAGGACGGATTAAATATAAAATAAGAAACACAACTTCACCGCCAAAGAGAATAAGGAAGAGCAGGGCGAGTAAAATGATATCACCGCTTGTACTTCCTTGATTTTGTACAATCATGACCACCCATGATATAAATAATGCAATGGTGGCCGCTAAAACCCCAATATAGTAAAATAAGTAACGTTTTGATTTTTCAAAAGTAATCATATGATCTGTTTTTTAGTAACCAGTTCCCTTTTTACCAGTGAAAAAAGCAACCCCATTGCTCGTGCCAATGCGAGTAGCCCCAGCTTTGACCATAGCCTCAAGATCTTCCATTGTGCGGACTCCGCCGCTAGCTTTCACGCCCATGTCTGGTCCTACCGTCTTACGCATAAGGGCGACATCAGCAACAGTTGCGCCGCCAGTACTAAAACCAGTACTTGTTTTCACAAAATCGGCCCCCGCCTTCCGGCTTAAAAGACATGCTCTAATTTTTTCATCATCCGTTAAAAGACACGTTTCAATGATGACTTTTAGTGTTACCCATTCTGGCAAACTTTCTTTAATTTCGCGAATTTCACTAAATACTTCGAGATCTAAGCCTGCTTTAAGTTTACCGACGTTAATAACCATATCAACTTCGTCGGCCCCTTGCTCAACCGCAATTTGCGCTTCAACGACTTTAGCTTCCGTACTCGTCGCCCCCAGTGGGAATCCAACCACAGTGCACACTAAGACATCGCTTTCTGCTAGGAGCATGCTTGCGAGGGGGACGTAACCTGGATTAACGCAGACACTCATAAAATCGTAGGCAAGTGCTTCTTTACATAATTTTTCAATTTGCGCCGGCGAAGCATCCGCTTTAAGTAAAGTATGATCAATTAATTTATTCTTTTTCATAATACCTCCAATCTTTATTTTATCATTCAATATGATAATTTGGTATTTGTTATTGTGACTAAAATAAAAAAGGAAGTTTAACTTCCTCATTTATTAAGGTTTAAGACCCTTATTTCTTTGCTTTCCCTTTTTCTTTTTTGGGCACTTCTTTCGTAATTACGTCTTTGCCAGCGTAATGATGACATTCTGGACAAACATGGTGGGCCCGAATGAGTGTTCCACAGTTGGGGCAAGTTGTAAGTCCAGTCACGTTTAATTTAAAATGAGTGCGGCGTAACCGTTTGCGAGTTTTACTACCACGTCTTTGTTGAACAGCCATAAACTTATCCTCCTTTTGTGACTAGGCCTATTATAGCAAATGAAATATATGTGTCAAGAAATTTAGACATTTTATAGTATTTATTTTATTGTTTCGATTATATGATAAGAATTTAATGTAATATTTTTAGACAGTGTCTAGATTATTTTGCTAATTTTGGGATTATAAATTACCTTTATTACTTGCCTAGTTATATCAACATCACTTTTTACTTTTACTTCTAAATAATTAGTGGTATGTCCAAAATAAAGATTAGTCTCGGAGTCAAACGTTTCAATTAAAACTTCTTGTTCTTTATGAATAAACTTAGTAGCGTACTTCTTTTTTAATTGCTCGCTAATGGCTAAAAGTTTGCGAACTCGCTCTTTTTTTGTTGGTCCATCAACTTGATTTTTAAAAGAAGCGGCGCTGGTTTTGGTGCGAGCACTATAAGGAAAGACATGTAATTGTGCAAAGTTAGCTTTTTTTATAAAAGCAACCGTTTCTTCAAATAGTTCGTTAGTTTCACCAGGAAAACCAACAATAATATCAGTGGTAATGGCAATATCGGGTATAATTTCGCGAATACTAGCGATTTTATTTAAAAATTCACTAGCGGTATATCTTCGATTCATTCGCTTAAGAACTTCACCACTTCCAGATTGTAATGGAATATGAAAATGACGAGCAAGGCGCTTATCTTTAAGCATTAAACGAAGTAATCTCTCATCAATTTCACTTTCTTCAATACTTGAAATTCGTAATTTATATAAAGAAGGACATGTTTCCAGGATCATTTCGACAATATCGGTAAAGTTAATGTTACCTAAATCTTTACCATACGCTCCCGTGTGAATGCCAGTTAAGACAATTTCTTGATAACCTCTTTTTACTAAATCCTTAGCTTCATTAATAATAGCGCGCGCATCTCTACTTCGCATCTTGCCGCGCGCAATGGGGATTATACAATACGTACAAAAAGCATCACAACCATCTTGAATCTTTAAATAAGCGCGAGCTTGCGGGGACACACTGGTTGCATGTAGTTCTTCATAACTAAAATTGCGTGGTTCTTCTTCAATATCAATGATTTTAATTCCCGTTTTACTAAATTTTTCTATGTAATCAACGATTTTAGCGCGATTACTTGTGCCCACTAAAATATCAATTTCCGGAATGGTATTTATTAGGTCCTTATTAATTTGCGCATAACATCCCATCACCACTAAAATGGCATTAGGGTAATTCTTCGCAAGTTTTCTTATTTGTTGCCTACTTTTTTGATCAGCGTTACGCGTAACACTACATGTATTAATAAGCGCTACATTGACATTATCATTATCTTGGGCCTGAACATAACCGTTTTTAAGTAACGCTTCATTAATACTAAAAACTTCGTAAGCATTAACTTTACAGCCTAACGATACACTTATAAACGTTTTCATGTAATAATCTTCCGTCTTTTGAGATTATTAATGTATTTATTGTACATTTTATGACTAATTAATTTACCTTCAAATAACGCATTAATAAAACCAATCCGATTACCAGCGTAATATGCCTCAAGCACCGGTTTAACGCGTTCAATCACATTACGGAAGTCAGGACGCTTAATATGCTTATCAAAAAGACAAATCTTAACATCTAATCGCCCTTGATCATTCACAATATAGATAGCGTGAAAATCATAATGATAATACGCGCGCGTGTGCGCATCTTGACCAACAAGCATGAGACTAGTTAGTTGTGATTCAAAAAGCGCAAAATTATATGTTTCAAAAATATCAATTGTGTCATGTATTAAAGTAAGTTTGTTCCCTAAATTATTAGCGATTAAAATATTATTACTCACACTAAAAAGGGGACAATATATGGGCACGTTATTAAAGGTAAAAAGGGGCTTAACTGGTAATTCATTATTCCCATTAGGGTTACTAGCCCAATATTTACTTAAAGCTTCTCCATTTAAAAGGGAGCTTTGCAAAATATTCGCACATATTAAATCAAAATCATCTTTACTATTAATAAAAGGGAGAAATTCGGGTACCTGAGTCAACAGCGCTTCATGTTCTTGGAAAAATAAATATTCACGACTCGGTGTAATTAAATGCGGTCGTCTATTTTCGCGTAATAAATCATATATTTTCATTGCACTGCTCCTTTTTGATAATGATGTAAGACACTTACAGCATATAGGGCCGCGGTTTCACTCCGCAGCACATTATCACCAAAAGTAATAACCGTAAATCCGTTTCTTTGTGCCCCAAGAACTTCATCAGCACTAAAGCCCCCTTCGGGTCCGACTAAGATTAACAAATTTTCTTTGAAACCTTTATTTAAAACTTCATTAAACGGAATACTTCCCTTTTCATGAGCAATAATCTTAGTATCATACTTTAATTCAATTACTTCTTTAAAAGGGAAGGGTCCACTGATAGTAGGTATATAGTTACGCTTTGATTGCATCGCCGCACTTTTAATTATTTTATTAAAACGATCTAAACGACTTTTTAGCCGTGAACTTGGTATTTTACCAATACTTCGTTCACTATCAATAAGAATAATATCATGAACTCCAATTTCAACTGCCTTTTGGATGACATGTTCCAGTTTATCACCTTTGGGCAAGGCATAACCAAGTGTTAAGCGCGGTAATTTATCGCTTGGTAATGGATTACTTTCAACTATATTAAGCGCAAAAGGACTAACACTTTGAAGTGTGCAGGTGTAAAGAATATTACCAGCAACAATTTCAATATATTCATCACGTTTAATCCGCAATACTTTCGTTAAATGAAAAATATCATCATCACTTAAGACGACCTTATTTTGTTCGACTTTTCCAAAAAAACGATAACTCATAATCTTAAACCATTATTATTTTAGCATCAATGCTAATAGCGTTAACGAATAATGAAAAAGGCACTAAACGCTAACAGGCCAACGACTAGACAATAAATTCCAAAATAAATTAAATGTTCAACCTTTAACTTCTTCATCACTAACCAGCCAGTAAAGAAGGTAGCCGCAAACGTAAATGCAAAAGCAAGGCTATATCCGACCCAGTTAATTTCTTCCGCTACTCCGACTAAATCAACAATACTTAATGCACTCGTTGGTACACTGATGATGATATAGGCTAAGAATGAAAACTTTAAAATACTTTTAAGAGAAACGCGGCTTACTCTTCCCCCTATAATCGTTGAACCACTACGCGAAATACCAGGGAAAATAGCAAAAGCTTGGGTAAAACCAACTACAATAGCGTCCTTCCACTTAATATCATCATGTTCAATAATTAAATTACGAGTAAAAAAGATGATTAGAAGTAAGGCACCAGTAATAAATAAAGCAATCCCCACGGTTAATAAGTTTTTAATTGCTCCCATTTCTTCTTTAAAAATCAGACCAACAATTCCAATCGGAATAACGGCAATTATTAGTTTAATAACATATAAGAAAGTTTCTTTATATTTTTCCCGCGCTTCTTTTTTAAAAATATAAAGGAAAAATCCTTTAATTAATTCCCATATATCTTTCGCAAATAAGACAAATAATGCTAAAAAACTTGCGGTATTCGTAAACATTTCAAAAACAAGCCCAGGTTGCTCAATATTTAGTAATTCTTGAAAGATGACAAGATGGCCACTTGAACTAATCGGGAAGATTTCGGTAATCCCTTGAATAATCCCGAGAATAATATATTTAAGAATTTCCATAACTTCACTCACTTCTCTTTATTACTTTGTAATTATAGCCTATTCTTCATTATTTAGATGTTAAAAAAGGTTAGGACATGCTTATCCTAACCTTAGCGCTTAAGTGTATTAATGATTAGCTATTAATCCAGATTGCAGGAAGAATACCCATTGACGCATAAGTGACATGTGTAGCGGCAAGACAGCCGTCATAATTTACCCGTGAAGCATTATTCGCATTACTAAAGTAAGGGGAACGTGTCCACCAATAAGCAGTGCCATTATCTTTAGCAACGGCCTGCGATAATGCATAATCACTTGAATAACGTATTCGTGAATCATCATTAACAAAACCATAACTTTCATTGTCTGCATCTTTATAACTGAGCAGAAACACTTTATCATCGGTATTTGGACAGTCAAAGTTATGTACATTATTAATCGTTGTCGCTTTACTATTATCGACATTTGTGACAACAATTTTATTTTGTTCAGTTGCAGTAAAAGCATCATTTAAAAAGGAAGAATTCAACCACGATCTAATATGGGAATGTTCATAGTTATTAGCATACACTGTTTGGCCTTCAATAATTCGTTCATCTTTAGCATAATAATAGTCTTGGGCATCAAGCACAGTCTCGGCTAAAAGGAAGGCTTTACCCGTATCAATATCAAGTACTTTCCACGCAATTGATTCATATTTAAACCAGTAAACACTACCTTTTGTGTAACCATAGCTTTGTTGCATAAAATATCCAGCAGTGTTATCCGTATAACTATAGCGGTACTCTGTATAGTAGACACCGCGATACTCCTGACCTTCATTTACTAAATCGATATACCACATAAACGAAGTAACCACACCATCACAATAGTAAAGGTAATCGGTCCATTCTTTAGCATTTTCCGCGGTTGGTAATCCAGTACTTCCGCCCGCTAAATCGTTTAACGTAGTAATAAGCGTCTCATCCGTTACTCTTGTTTGCGGGTAACTACCAAATTGCATTGATTCACCTTCGGCCACAAAATCAGCGGATAACACTAGATTATTACTTGGCATAACGAATGTATAACTTGCCGAACTTGACACTAAATTATTACTAGCGTCAAACCACCCCGCAAAGATGTAAGGGGCAACTGCGGTCGCCGTAACTGTAACACTCGTCCCGGCGCGGAATAAACCTTCTCCGCTGACTGTGCCGCGCGCATCATTTTTGCTAAGAACACCAAGGGTATAATAGTGATCAACACAGTCAAATTCAATTTTCCCTAAGTCAAAGGACGAATCAGCAAGCGCATAAATCCCAATATATTTAGGCTTGTAACCATTAAAATCAGTGCTAAAGTTCGTTGGTGAACTAGCGTTACATACAATTTTACGCGAAGCATCAAATGTCGTTGTGTTCGAATAAAGAATCTCAACATTTACACTATCATCACGTTTTGTTAACTCAAGACTAGTAATCCCGTTAATCGGATCACTTGTGACAATATAACCACCCGTTTTAATCCTTTGCCAGTGGGTACTTGGGTGCGTTAAATGCTTGTAAGAAACCGAAATATTGTTACCAAGTTCAGTTGTAAGCACCCCTGTTCCCGTATAACCATCAGGATTTTCTGGTCCCTCCGTTATTTTGTTCTTCGTAGCACCAAGAACAATTGAGTACGGGGTAAATTCTCCGCGCGTACTTGTTGAATAATTGCGATTAACGCTAATCGCACTCACTAAGAGTGTGATAAAGGCTAGAAATCCCAAACTAGCGTTAACTAAGTACTTCTTTCTTTTCATAAATTATCTCCTTATCTTCTTTATATTTTTAATTATTAGAGTGTAACCCACATCACTGGTGCAATGCCGCTGTACATCGAGTTTGCATCGGTGACACGACCTAATCCATCAGAGTCAAGACAATAACTATTAGCGCCAGCGTTATAAAATGGCGAACGAAGTAAATAGGGTGATGTTCCCCATTGTGTATTACGATATACACCTTGCGAGTAGGCATAATCAGTCGCCGTTTTTTTACGATAATATGAAGAGCCTTGCCCTGGGTAATTAGCGTTAGTCGCTTCAACATAACTTAAAAGGAACACCCAATCATTTGTGTCATTACAAATATAGGGGGCAGCTTGTTCACCATAGCCTTTTTCCTCGTGACCAGTTGAGGCTAAACTATTATCAACTAGCGTGGTCGCAATCGTATTTTTTTCAGCTTCGGTAAATGTTTTATTAATGAAAGTATTATTTAACCATGTTCTTACATCGGAATGTTCATAGTTATTTGCGTAAATTCGCGGCGGACCAGGACGATAAGCGGCTGATCGATAAAATGGTTGTGCATCAATCACTAGATTGGATAGCAACATCGCTTTCCCATCTTTTACGTCAAGTATTTTCCATGTAATTGGCTCCCATTTAAACCAGTAAGTTGTACCAATTTGATAACCGTTATCATCTTGCCATGTTTCACTAGCGAGTGATGGCTTGCTTGTACGTGTCGGCCGGTATTGTTCAAAATACACACCACGATAGAGAATAGAATTATGGTCAACATCTTGATACCACATATAGGAAGTAACGACTCCTTCAATATAGTATTGGTAATCAGTCCATGCCTCAGCATTATCCGCGGTTGGTAATGTTCCAGCCTTCGTATTCAAAGTCGAAATCAGCGCTGTATCAGTCACTTTCGTTTGCGGATATTTACCAACTTGTCTCGTCGAACCTTTCGCCGGCCCAAAGTAAGTATGGAGCTCATAATCGGCGCCTGGCATCGTAAATGTATAAGGATTATCCATCGATTTTAAGGCGCCAAAAGCATCATACCACCCTTGGAACTCCGCACTACCGCTTGGGGTTGCACTAATGGTGACACTAGTACCAGCGTGATAAATTCCCGCCCCACTTACCGTTCCAGCCGTAGGTGTTTCATTAATTAGCGACAAAGTATGATTATTATCAATACAATTAAATTCGATTTTTCCACTTGCGATTTCTAAATTATTTACACCTATGCCAATTAATTTAAAATAACACGGAAGTGCCCCACCAAAATCAGTTTCACAAACTGCAGGTCCTCCAGCGGGGAAATTAATGCGCTTACTATCACTAAAAACACCTTTTTCATATGAATACAAAATAGCGGCACCTTTATTTACATCAACCCTTTCAAAACGCATATATGTGATGCCATTAATTGGATCTGTATTAGTAATGTAACCGCTTGCTCTTAATGACTGCCAAGTTGAAGCCGTATTTTCTAAAAAAGCAATCTCCATACCGATTGCATTGCCAAGTTCGGTCTTCATCTCACCAAATCCGGAATTACTTTGCCCAACTGGGGTCGTCACAATCTTATTTTTGGTCGCATTAAAAACAATTGAGTATGGTGTAGGTTCACCGCGCGCACCAAAAGAGCAATCACTCCCAACACTAATGATACTAATAAGTAATGTAGACAGCGCTAAAAAAGCAATTGTTGCCTTAGCAAACAACTTTTTATTTTGCATGTTTTTCTTTCCTAAAATGTGAACGCACGTTCATAATTTTAGTTTAACACCATAAAATCATTAGAAACGATAAATGGCGGTGATTAAAAACGGTGTTAATTAACATTATGCAAATTATTAAATATAATTAGTCCCATATATTCGTAATAATTTTAAGCAAAATTAACGAAATCAAAATTCAAATTTTTGTGAAAATGTTTCGCAATGAAAAAAGGCTAGGAATTGATTCCTAACCTCTTGTACATCAATTTAATAATTTTTAGCGTTTAAATTTTGCTTTAAATTTCTCAAAGAATGTTTCTTTCTTTGGTTCGGCTTTTTTAAAATCTTCAAGGGCACTCTTTTGGTCTTTACTAAGATTAGTTGGGGTTTTAACTTCTACTTCTAAGTATTGATCACCAACGTTACCGCGCACATCTTTAACTCCTTGACCACTTAAACGCAATGTGGCACCTGGTTGGGTACCAGCGGGAATCTTCACTTCGACGACCCCATAAACTGTGGGCACTTCAAGTGTTACACCAAGCGCAGCGTCCACAAAGCTAATTGGAATATTTAAGTAGATGTTGTTACCCACACGTTTGAAGTCACTGTGGGGTTTGATGACGATCTCAACATGTAAGTCGCCATTAGGCCCGCCGTTAATACCACGTTCACCTTTTCCTTGGATGCGAAGTTTCTGTCCTTCACCAATCCCCGCGGGAATATTAAGAATTTGTTTTTCTTTAACTCGCGTATAACCAGGTCCTCCACAAGTTTTACACTTCTTGCTAATCGTTTTACCACTGCCCCCGCACTCAGTACAAGCGCGTTGACTTTGCATCCTTCCAAAAATACTTTCTTGAACAAATGTTTCAACCCCGCTGCCACGACACTTACTACATGTATGGATGTCTTTGGGATCTTCCGCACCGCGACCACTACAAGTTTCACACATCTTGTCATAAGTATGCATAAATTCAATCTTGGTGCCATTAATCGCATCCATAAAGTTAATACGAACACGGGTTAATAAGTCATTACCACGGGCGGGACCGGTTTGACGACTAGCGCTTCTTCGTCCACCGAAGAAACCTTCAAATATATCACCGAAGTCAAAACCTTGGAAACCGCCGCCAGCGAAACCGCCACCAAAAGGATTACCTCCGTTTTGATCAAAGGCGGCATGACCAAATTGGTCATAAGTGGCACGTTTTTGATCGTCATAGAGGATGTCATATGCTTCCTGTACTTCTTTAAACTGCTCTTCCGCTCCTTCGGTCTTATTGACATCAGGGTGATATTTTTTAGCAAGTTTACGGTAAGCACTTTTAATTTCATCTTTCGAAGCACTTTTCTTTATTCCTAAAACTTCATAATAATCACGTTTGGCCATCGGCATCTCCTTTTACAAGCGGAAACCCCAGGTGACGGGGTTCCCAAATAGTTATTTAATTAATTTTATTCATCTTTTTTATCAGTGAAATCAGCGTCAATGATGTCATCATCCTTTGGAGTTGTTGCTTCCCCAGCTTCACCTTGCTGTTGTTGCATATTTTGCATCATTTGCGCCATTTGCTCAAGTTCACTTAAGCGTTTTTCAAGCGTTTCGTAGTCTTCTTTTTCAATTGCTTCTTTAAGTTCAGCTACTAGTTTTTCGCTTGCTTCTTTTTGGCTCGCGTCAAGCTTATCCCCTTGTTCGCTCATACTATATTCAATTTCATTAATATATTGTTCAGCGCGGTTTTTAAGTTCAACATTCGCTTTACGTTTTTCATCTGCTTCTTTATGCGCTTCCGCGTCTTTAATCATCTTATCAATTTCTTCTTTACTTAACCCACTTGAGTTCGTAATCGTAATATGTTGTTCTTTTTGTGTATCTAAGTCTTTGGCGGTAACTTTAACAATCCCGTTTACGTCGATATCAAAAGTAACTTCAATACGCGGTTGACCTCTTCTGGCCGGTTTAATCCCGTCAAGACGGAAGTGACCTAATAATTTGTTATCACGCGCCATCGGCCGTTCCCCTTGGTAGACAACAATGTCAACGCTTGGTTGATTGTCGGCAGCAGTACTAAAGATTTGCGACTTAGTCGTCGGAATCGTTGTATTGCGAGTAATAAGGGGGGTCATAACTTCACCCATTGTTTCAATACCTAAGGTAAGTGGGGTAACATCAAGTAAGACCACGTCTTTAACATCGCCCGCAATAACTGCGCCTTGGATAGCGGCCCCAATTGAGACTGCTTCATCAGGGTTAACACTCAGATTCGGCGCTTTACCCGTCATCCGTTTTACTAAATCTTGGACGGCTGGCATCCTTGTTGATCCACCAATTAAGATCACTTGATTAAGATTACTTGATTTAATTTTCGCATCCGCAAGTGCGCGGCGAATTGGTTCTTCAACCCGGGCAAGTAAATGTTTCGTAAGATCAAGGAATTTTGCTCTACTTAATTTACCTTCGTAACTAATTGGACCACTAGCGCCCATCCCGATAAAGGGAAGGCTAATCGTTGTTTCAAGCATTTGACTTAAGTCAATTTTGGCTTTTTCAGCGGCTTCACGGAAGCGTTGCATCGCCATTTTGTCATTTAACTTTAAGCCATGTTCTTTTTCGATTTCTTGCTTAATCCATTCGACGATTTCACTATCCCAGTCATCGCCACCTAAGTGGTTATCGCCGGCTGTGGCGATAACTTCAAAAGTACCGTCACCAATCTCAAGGATTGAAACGTCAAAAGTTCCCCCACCTAAGTCAAAGACTAAAATCTTTTCATTATGTTCTTTATCTAAGCCATACGCTAAAGCGGCCGCGGTTGGTTCGTTAATAATTCGTACGACTTCTAGCCCCGCAATTTCGCCTGCTACCTTCGTGGCTTGCCGTTGGGCATCATTAAAGTAAGCCGGAACGGTAATAACCGCCTTTTGAATGGCTTGGCCTAAGTTTTTCTCCGCATAGTCTTTCATATAGCCAAGAATACGCGCACTGATTTCTTCGGGAGTGAACTCTTTCTTTAAAGCATTAATTTTAAATTTCTTATTGGTACCAATGTGACGTTTAACACTCATCACGGTATCAGGGTTAGTAACAGCTTGCCGTTTGGCGGCTTCACCATTAACTTGTTCGCCATCTGGTTTAAAGGCAACAACACTTGGGGTCGTCGGTTTGCCTTCGGGGGTTGGAATTACTTTGACTTGTCCGTCAGCTTGGCGATAGCTAAC
This sequence comes from Tenericutes bacterium ADurb.Bin239, assembly GCA_002069815.1. Lineage (GTDB taxonomy): Bacteria > Bacillota_I > Bacilli_A > RFN20 > CAG-826 > UBA1361. The sequence continues at coordinate 14,932 of MWCB01000005.1, forward strand.
GACCGAGTTCGTTGTTCCTAAGTCAATTCCAATAATAATTTCTTTCTTTGCCATCTATTTAATTCTCCTTTTTTATTAATTTAAGTCCGCAGGATTAACACCGGGACCATTATCATCATCTTTTGGTTCTTCTTTAATGTTCGTTGATACGGTTACTTGCGCTGGGCGAATAAGCCGATCAAGGAATTTAAAGGTATTATTTCGCACAGTTAGAACTGTGTTTGGGGCTACATCTTCACGGTATTCTGCCGCTAAGGCATACATCGTATTAGCGTCGAAATTATCACCGACCTTAACGACAATCTCTTCTAAGCCCTCACTTGTTAAGGCCTCAAGAATTTGTCGATGAACGAAGCGGAAGCCTGTTAAGTAATTGTTTAAGACCTCGTCTTCTGGTTCTTCACGTAAGACATGATTGAAGATATCAAGCGCTGGTAATAATTTTTCAATAAACGGAACCGCGCGATATTTCATATAATACTGCTGGTCTTTTGCGTTTTGTTTCTTAGCATTATCCATGTCGGCGAGCACCCGCATGTATTTGTTATGCCACTCATCGATTTCAATCTTTAACGTTTCAATTTCGGCTTCAAGTTTCTTTACTTGCGCAACGTGGCGTTTTTTGGGAGTTATGTCCTTCTCGACATTTTTCTTTTCATCACTCATTATTAATCTCTCTTTCTATCTCGAAGTACTTTTCAAGTTCATCAGTCACGTATTCAAGGGCCCAAAGGACACTACTGTAATCCATCCGCTTAGGTCCCACGAGCACAATTTGCCCGACTTGGTCGCCAGGAATATGGACATTGGCGCTAATAAGGGTTAGATCTTCATAACTTTCACCGATATTAATGCTTACATCACCATTTCCGCTAATAAGTTCGCGGAGTTTAAGCGGATCATCAAGGATAGCAATCAATTTTCGTAACTTCTCACTATCATTAATGAATTCCGGTTGTTCAAGAAGACTTTCTTTACCGTATAAACTCAAGCGGTCACGAGCGTAGCGGATAAAGGCTTCGGTAAAGGCATTTGCCAGTACTTCTTGCTCAACGACATACTCAGTGAGAAGCGGACGTAAGAGTTCCATCTTCGCCGCTACTTCGCTAATTTTAGTTCCCACTAATCGTTCATTGAAGATTTGCGCAACCTTGCTAATTTCTTTAATGCTACTACTAGCTGGAACTAAGAAGGTCTTATGTTCAACATAGCCGCGATTAGTAACAAAGATAGCAGTGCCTGTGTTTTTATCTAACTCCACAATATGAATACTCTGCAAAGCGTCACCTTTAGTTTCAGGACCAAGCGCCACGCTAACTAGATTAGTCATCTGGGCAAGGATTTCGCAAGTTTGATTTATAACTTCTTCGACGCTCTTTGTTTTTTCTTCAACGAGAGTTTGGATATGATGGCGGAAGTTATCACTCACGACATCTTCCCGCAAGTTTGCCACATAGAACTCATATCCTTTTTTACTAGGAACACGGCCGGCACTAGTGTGTGGCTTCTCCAGAAACCCCATTCCTTCGAGTGCATTCATCTCAGCGCGAATCGTCGCTGAACTATAATTTAAGTTATAATTCTCGATTAAAGCTTTGGAACCTACCGGCTGAGCGGTCTTAATAAAGAGCTCAACTGTATACTTCAAGATTAACTCTCTTCTTCGATATCTCATAACTCCCCCTTAGCACTCGCAACTTTAGATTGCTAAATATATTATACTAAAGAAAATAGCACTGTCAACCTTTAAGTGCTAATTTTTATACTTTTTTACCAATTACTTCGTAAAATGCGTTAAATTATGCGATTTTCTTTACTTTTCTATTTTTGCGCGGCCGTTTAATTGCATGTTTTTTACTAAAATTAAGGAGTCTTAATCCGTTTAGAATAACTAAAATAGTACTACCTTCATGAATGGCAACCGCGAGTCCCATTGGCAGCGTTACAAAGAAATTAAGAGCAATCAAGAGCAAGACAACCCCGAGGGCAAATACGATATTTTGCATAACAATCCGTTTCAGTTTTCGCGATATCGCATGCATAAGCGCAAGTTTAATAAAGTCGTTATTAACTAGGACTCCATCAGCGACATCAATCGCGACATCGGTGCTATCGCCCATCGCAATCCCAATCGTTGCTTCCACTAAAGCGGGGGCATCGTTAATCCCATCACCTACCATGGCGACCGAACCATATTCATTTTTTAATTCTTGAACGACATCTAATTTTTGTTCCGGCAATACATTAGCGTAAATTCTAGTAATTCCTAATTGTTTACCGATAGCTTGCGCGGTAAGTTCATTATCGCCTGTAATCATAACGGTACAAATTTTTTGCGCCCGGAAATACTCCAAGCCATCAATAGCACAACATTTGGCTTGATCTAAAAGAGCGACAAGTAAGATTGGTTTCCCGTTTTTTGCAATAAAAACAACGGTTTTACCTTGCACGGCCATTGCTTTTGCCCGATTTGCGCATCGCTCTGGTAAATTAAATAAGGCTGGTTTGCCTAATAAATATTCGTTACCATTATGTATTGACCTAAGGCCACTGCCAATTTTGTGTTCAACTTCGAGATCAATTGTCTTAATATTAGAGAAATGGCTAACAATCGCCGTCGCCAACGGGTGATTTGATTTTTGTTCCATACTAACGAGGAAAATTTTGCCTTCCGCCGCTTCTTCGTCACTTACACCGGGTGGGGTAATTACATCGGTAACCGTTGGCTTACCTTCCGTTAATGTTCCCGTTTTATCAAAAGCGACCGCTTCTACATCGGCAAATAAGGCTAAGGATGAACCGCCTTTAAAAAGAACCCCGCGTCTTGCTAATAAGCTTAATGCACTTAACGTGGCCGGAATATCGCTAACAGCCAGAGCACACGGAGAGGCCCCAATAAAGAGAATAATCATGCGGTTAAACGCTAAATTCATTCCGTTAGCGGAAATGACTCTGGTCCACCCTAAAACATAATAGCCAAATAAATAAAATAAAGGAGCAAGCAACATGATAATAGTGACATAAATTGGTTCAAATTTCTTAATAAAGGTGGCCGTCTTTGTTAAATTAGTTTGCGCTTCACTAACAACTTTTAAGATTTTAGCTAAGACAGTTTCATCACTATTTTTGGTAACCGTCATCGTAAAGACACTGTTACCATTAATACTTCCGCCAAAGACTTCGTCCCCTTCACCTTTTTCTTTGGGAATACTTTCCCCAGTAATCATCGATTCATTAATCGCCGCACTTCCTTGACTTATAACCCCATCTGTCGGGATTTGATCGCCGTTTAAGACCATAACTTGGTCACCTATTTTAAGCGATGCAACGGGCACTATTTCTTGACTACCATCATCACGTAATAAACGAGCGTTCTGTGGTGTAATCTTTAATAAATTAGTAATCTCCTTTTTACTTTTTGACTCGGCATATTCTTCAAGAAAATGCGCGCCCGCAAAAATTAAGATAAGTAAAGCCGCGTCGCCATAATCACCAATAATAATGGCCCCAATAGCGCCTAATAGCATTAAGATATGGATATTAGGTCTAAATCGTTTGCTTTGAATTGATTGTTTAACCGTATCAACTAATCCTTCACTGATAACTTCATATCCTGAAAGAATAACCGCGGCTATATTTAAGATCATTACCGTCGTATCACTTAAAAAAGTCACACTTGGAATGTGGGCTAAAAGGGCGAATAAAAAGAGACCTAAACCAATAAAATAAGTAATTACTCCAATTTTATGGAAGATAATTTGCAATTTAGAGGGGGTAGTGTTAGTCATAATATTACTCCATCATATGATCACGAGCTTGCTTAATAATTTCGAAAATGTGCTTATCAAGAATTTCATAAATGCGCTCTTGTCCAGCTTTGTTATAAGTGACAACGCGATGATCATAAAGCGTCCGCAGCTGATGACTAATAGCGCTTTGTTTCATTTGTAAGGCACTAGCAATTTCGGTGACATTCATCGGGCTTTCTTCTAATAATAAAATAATACGCATCCGCGTGTCATCACCGAGCACTTTAAAGAACGCACTAAGCCGTTCAATATTGTCTTTGTCTGTCATCGCTAACTCCTATACTTGAATATTTGTTCATATATTCATATACATTATAAAAAAAGAAGGTTACTGTGTAAAGATATTTACATTATTAAAGTCAAAACGACGTGGTCTAATAGCATGATACCTTCATCAGTGGCAAACACTCGCTCACGAGTCACCACTAAAAGTCCGCTTTCGACGAGTGTTTTTATTTGCTCCTTATACTTTTCTAAAAAGCTAAATCCCACTTTCTTTTTAAAGTCGCTAAGTAAAAAGCCCTGCGCCAGTCTTAAGTGGAGCATCAAATACTCTTCAATGTATTGTTCGGGGGTGATTTCATCAACACTAATAATACTTTCACCTTTTACGTAACGAGTTAAACCACCTTCGATAAGATAGCGCTTGCCGTTAATATATCCACTGGCACCCAACCCAATGCCAAAGTAGGTTTTATTTTCCCAATACAGTTTATTGTGCATGCTTTCATAACCTGGCCAAGCAAAATTACTAACTTCATAACGAATGTAACCCTTTTCCCGTAATGTTTCTAAGATTAAGTCATACATCGCCCGCATCTCTTCATCAGTTGCAGCCTTCCATTTATTTATACTTGCGATAGTCCCTTCTTCAATCGTTAAGCTATAGGTAGAAATATAGGGAGCGTTCAGTTTTAAAATGTTGGCTAAATCAATTTTTAAATCCGCTAATGTTTGACCAGGTAATCCATATATTAAATCAACGCTAAAGTTAGTGAATCCCGCCTTTTTAATGAGTCGCATTTTCTCTTTAATCATCTTATAGGTATGACGGCGATTAAGTTTTTCTAACATTGCGTCACTGGTGGTCTGGATACCAACACTTAAGCGATTAATGCCATAACTTCGCATTAATTCTAACTTTTTTAAAGTTAAACTTTCAATATTTGCTTCAATCGTATATTCTTTAACCTTCATTGCGTAAGGTTTTAATAATTCAAATAATTGCCGCAAATCATAATAATGTAAAGATGAGGGGGTTCCCCCACCAATGTAAATAGTATTTAGATCTTTTTCAACATTAAAAAAACTTAAGTCACGCTTAAGCTCTTTTAAGTAGGGTTTAATCCACTTCTTTTGATAGATTACTTTCACAAAATCACAATAATGGCAAATTGTGCCACAAAAAGGAATGTGTACGTAAAGTCCACTATTTATCATCTTTAGTTTGCTGTTCGACTTTTTCAAATTCGGCTAAAACTTTTTCATCCGTAATTGGTTCTAAAACGCGATCAAGTTCTTGTTGAACGGCGACTTGTTCATTAACACGGCCACTTTTTTCCTTTAAACCAGGAATAAAACGTCGGAGTATAAAAGTAATAAGGGCAATTAACCCAAAAAAGAGAATTAAGAATAATAAAATCAGCCCAGGGGAATCAATGGCAAGTATTGGTATAAAAATCATAATAAACATCCTATTCTTTCTTTGTCGGGGTATAAATAAATTTATTCTTAAATTTTTCTTTGCGGTAATATCCGCTGTTAGCGAGATGGTCCATTGAAGTTCGCGCTGTTTCATAAGCACAACCAGTCACTTCTTTAAAATCATTAATTGAGTAATATTTACCCATTGTACAATGACGAGCATAGAAGTAAGCCTGCGCTCTAGTTAAACTAGGATCACTTTCCCGTAAGTGGCGTTCTAAACGCATAATATCATTTTCACTAAGTTCGGGTGGTAATTCGGTAATCCCTAAATTAGCTTGGCGCGGGGTAACTTTGGGACCTTCTTCTTCACTTGGCGGAGTCGGTAAAGTGATTGCTCCTGGTTTTGGAACATAGACTGGCACTGGTTTAGCTTTTTCAATTGCTTCCGCTTGCGCGTGTTCAAATAAGTCGGAAGGCGGTTCTTCGCTAACTTCTTCTTCAATAATTTCTTCTTCAGGAACGGGAAAGGCATGTTTTTCCGCTTCTAGTTCATGGGTAACTACAAACACAATCCGCTCTTCGATTGTTTGCAGTGATTCATTTAAAACATTAATTAATAAATCAATGAAATAAGTAAGATCAGCACTCTTTTTAACTTCGGCGAACACTTCATCTCTGTTTTCGCGATAACGTTCTAAAATAAGTTCAAAGTTAAGATATGGGGCAATTAAAGCGAGTTCCCTTTCCGCTAAGAAGGCTTTGGCCATTAAGATGGCGATAATTTCACTATGAGCTTCAAAGGGCTTGATGTAATCAAGATAGAAAATAATAACCGCACTTTGAACGATAGTCGGTAACGTACTTGTGGCCATAAAAGCATAAAAATCAGCGATAGCTTCAGTAATTTGATTAACTAAAACATGGGGATGGACATGATTAATAACGGAGACTTGACGACCAGTTTTAACATCGGTCGTCCGATATAAGTAGTTACTTAATGGCGGAGCATTAAAAAGACGACCAACATCCGCTAAAAGTTCTTCGGTAAAATCAATATCGGCACTCCGACTCACGAGTTCTAATCCACGAAAATAATCATTTAAAAACATTTCACGCGGAGTTAAAACACTAATACTATTATTAATAAGTTGATTAACAATCCCTTCACTAAAAGTAATTTCATAACTATTAGCGATTGTTTTTAAAATATCACGAGAAAGTAAGGTTTTAAGAGCCTTTTGATGATTTGGATTAACACTTACTTCTTGGATTCGTGATTGAATTCGTGAAATTCGGCGATCAAGTTGATTTAAACGATCATTAATTTTAGGGGTTAAAACAACGCGTAAGCGATTACGTTCCACGGTGCGTAAAGTAAGGGTGGTACTAAACATACTGCGATATTGTAAAACTTCTTTCCAAATATCGTCAATTAGGGTTGTGCCAAGTGCCCTACTAACTTGATTCATCGTTAGATAGCGTTCATTACTAAAGCGTTCTCCTTGGTTACTACTCATATATATTTCCTCATTATTAAGTTTAGCATAGTTAACAATTATTTGGGGCCTTAAAACTATAAAACTACTAATATTTTACTAATTATCATCCTCAATACTTAAAACAGACATAAAAGCTTCTTGGGGAATCTCCACTGATCCCACTAATTTCATTCGTTTTTTCCCTTCTTTTTGCTTTTCTAGAAGCTTTCGTTTTCGACTAATATCCCCACCATAGCACTTGGCTAAAACATCCTTACGTACGGCTTTAATGTCCGTGCGGGCAATGATTTTATTATTGATTGCAGCTTGAATGGGAACTTCAAATTGTTGCCGTGGAATGATGTTTTTAAGCGCGCGACACATCGCTACTCCCCGATTATATGCCGTAGGTCGGTAAACAATTAGACTAAGAGCATCAACTGGTTGACCATTAAGTAAAATATCCATTTTTACAAGGTTACTAGCCTTATATTCACTAAAGGAATAATCAAGAGTTGCATACCCTTTAGAATAACTTTTTAATTTATCGAAGAAATTATAGATTACTTCCGATAAAGGTATCTCATAAGTTACTTGCATCCGCGTATCATCAAGGTAAGTTAAATCCACATAAATGCCGCGTTTATCTTGACATAATTCCATAATTGGACCGACATATTCTTGGGGTGTCATAATAATGGCTTTAACATAGGGTTCTTCAATTCTTTCAACAAGCGCAACGTCAGGTAATTTACTAGGGTTATCAATTTTTAAGAGCGTACCATCATTTAAATAAACTTTATAAATAACACTTGGGGCGGTCAAAATTAAATTTAAATTATGTTCCCGTTCAAGCCGTTCTTGGATAACATCCATATGTAATAAACCTAGAAAACCACAACGAAAACCAAAGCCTAAGGCCACGCTTGTTTCTGGTTCATACTTTAAAGCGGCATCATTCAGGGAAAGCTTTTCTAAAGCATCTTTTAAGTCCCCGTAATCCTTTGAATCAACTGGATATAACCCACAATACACCATCGGTGTTATTTCACGGTAACCTGGCAAAGGTTCTTTAGCTTTACGATTTGCTAAAGTAACCGTATCACCTGTGCTAATGTCTTTAATATCTTTAATTTGGGCGGCAAGATAACCAACTTCGCCCGCCCGTAATACATCACGTTTTACTTCTTGGGGAATTCTAATCCCAAGTTCCGTTATTTGATATTTTTTATTAGTGGCCATCATTAAGATTTCATCACCGACTCTTACTTCGCCTTCTTTAACGCGGACCATAATAACAACTCCGCGATAAGAATCATAATAACTATCAAAAATAAGCGCACGTAACGGATTTTTAACATTACCACGGGGAGCAGGAACATATTTTACAATCGCTTCAAGCACTTCTTCAATATTTAACCCCGTTTTCGCGCTTACCCCCATAATTTTATCCGTGCCTAATCCAATCCGCTTCTTAATTTCTTCTTTGACTTCTTCAAAACGAGCACTGGGTAAATCAATTTTATTAATAACCGGAATTATTTCAAGATCGTTATCAACCGCAAGATAAACATTAGCAAGTGTTTGGGCTTCTACACCTTGAGTAGCGTCCACAACTAAAATAGCACCTTCACAAGCGGCTAATGACCGACTTACTTCGTAAGTAAAGTCAACGTGACCTGGTGTATCGATAAGATTTAAGCGATAAGTATTCCCATCTCGCGCTGTATAATTTAGCGCAACTGCATTTAATTTTATCGTAATCCCCCGTTCTCGTTCCAATTCTAAAGAATCAAGCACTTGTGATTTCATTTCACGCTTTTCAAGAGTGCCAGTCCGTTCAATCAGCCGATCGGCTAAGGTTGATTTCCCATGATCAATATGGGCAATAATTGAGAAGTTTCTAATTAAATCGGGGTTGTAATTCATAATCATTGTTCTCGAAATAGTATTATACCAATTATTAATAAAATTAACTAATTTGAAGTAACCTTCAAGTAATGAAAATATATCCCTTGATAATGGTTTTTAATTTAAAAAGAATCGCGAAAGAATTTCCCCTATTCTATTAGCGTTTCTGACCTGTACTAAAATACCATCATAACTTTTAAGCTGAGCGCGATAAGGATTAAAGTTATAACGTTTATCCATTAGTAAAATAAATCCATAATCATTTTCACTACGAATAACACGCCCCATTGTTTGTAATATTTTATTTAAAGCGGGATAAACATAAGCATAACTTATCCCATCATTTAGTTTATTATCAAAATATTCTTTTTCTAACTCTTTTTCAAACGATGGCGGCGGATAACCCACTCCTAAAATAATCACCCCACTTAAGCGATCACTGACAAGATCAACCCCTTCACTAAAAGAACCACCAAGGACGGCTAGACCAAGTCTTGTTTTAGAAGGAGAAAGTGTAAAACTCTCAAGATATGCTTCTTTTTCAACATCAGTCATTCCTTGGCGCTGGACAATCATATCGTATTCTTCATTATTCCCAAGTTCTTTTTCTAAGTGTTCAAGATAAACAAAACTTGGAGTGTAAACAATATAGTTGCCCGTTTTAACACTGATGGCGGCTTTTATTTTAGCGGCTACTTCGCCTAGTGTTTCCGCTCGGTCTTTGTAATAAAGACTCGTTCCATCATCTACCATAATTAAAAGCTGGTCTTTTTTAAAGGGATTTGGGACTTGATGGATATCATCTTCAATATCAAGCATTGTCTTAAAATAGGGGGCAGGCGCTAATGTGGCGCTAAAAAATAAGGCATGATCAATTCCGCCTAAGACTTCATTAATGAACTTAGCACCATTAAGACATTTAACATAGAATTTAGGGAAAAACGTCCGTTCCTCATCAATTTCGGTATATAAAACGAAATCTTCATCCACTAAATCAAGAATTTTAAGAAACTTATTAACATCAAAAAAGAAATCACTAAACCCTTCAACTAAATCGGCCCCTTGGTCTTGCATATATTCACTACCGACGACTAAAAAGCGCTCTAAGCTATTGCGCAATTCATTTGGAAATTCAAGAATAGTTTCAAATTCACTAACAATACCTTCAGTGTATTCATTAATATCTTTAACAATGCGATTAATAATTCTTCGTATTTTTTTATGTTCGGGACCTTTTAATACTTTTCTAAACCCATAAAAAGGGGTAAAGTCTAACACCAGTGAATAATTATCCATTACACGCCGTGGTAAGTTATGTGCTTCATCAATTAGCGCAATGTAATTACCAATCTTTTTATCAAAGAAACGACGCAAATAAACGAAAGGATCAAATAAATAATTATAGTCCGCAATGATAACATCGGAAAGGAGAGTTAAGTCAAGTTGATATTCAAACGGACATAAATTATGTTTGGTGGCATATTTCATAATTGTTTCATTATTGTAATCATCTTCACTACGAAAAGCATCAATTAATGCCGCTCTAACTTTGCCATAATAATTAACAGCGTAAGGACATTCATCTGGATTACACGCAATTTTATCATTAAGACACATCTTCTCTTTAGCGTTAACGGTCGTACTTTTAACTAAGGCTTTTGCTCTAGTAACCCGCAGCGCATTTTCAGCTTGGGCTTTCCCGCTTCCTTTGGCCGTTAAATAAAAGATTTTGGTATCGCTTTTATCCGCAAGAACTTTAAGACTAGGGTATAAAACCGCCATTGTTTTCCCGCTACCAGTGGGAGCATTAAAATAAATCTTATGTTCATGTTCAAGAGCATGCTCGACTTGCTCCATCATTATTTTTTGACTAGTTCTTATTGAATCATAGGGAAAAGCGAGAGCGTTAAGTGCTTTTGTTCGCTTTTTTTCATATTTTTCAACTTGATAGAAAAAAGATAAATATTCCCCAAAATAACTATTTATATCTTTTTGTAACTCATCTTTGCTAAACGTATATCGTTTTAACATCTTCCGCTCATCAATTTGCGAGATATACGTTAATTGAATATCAATTGTTTCTAAGTTAAAGCGTAAAGCATACATCAAAGCATAACACTTTGCTTGGCCCAAGTGCCACCGTTCATGATTATTAAAAAACACATCTAAATCACTGTTTGTTGTTTTAATTTCTTCAATAATAACTTCATTAGCGTTAACAATTACACCATCAACTCTTCCTTGAAGCGTTATTAGATGATTTTCATATTCAAACGTATATTCTAAAGCATATTCAGCAAGATACTTTTGATTTTGTTTAGCTTGATAGAAGGTATGCATCTGCGTGCCCCGTGTCATCGTTTCAAGATTAAAAACACGGGTGTCTAAATCCCCCGAATGTAGTACAAAATCGACTAAAGTATGAACACTAAGGTTTAAGGTCCGCATCAGTGTATCCTTTTAGCACACAAGGTAATCTATTTTGTTCACCATTAATAAAACTTTGTGCGTCCACTATTTTCTTACCACTCTTTTGTAGTGATAATAATTGTATTTGTCCACCTTTTACTTGTAATAAAAGTCGTTTTTCACTAATGAAAAGTTCACCAAGGGGCCGATTAGTGTCACTATTAACAAAACGTGCTTTATATATTTTAAGTGGTGTTTTTTCATAACTCAGGGTTACTCCCACGCTGGGAGCAAAAGCTTGAATTCGTCCTAAAACATTCTTAACATCATCCTTTTCAAGGTTAATCCACTCATCTTTAGGTTTTAAAAGCGGAGCAAAAGTAACTTTACTTTCATCTTGCGGTATTCCTTTATTTTGACCACTGATTACACTAGGTAGTACTTCCGCAATAAGTTTCACACTTGCTTTTACCATCTTCGTTGCAATCGTTGCAAAATTATCGGTTGCTTCAATGTTAAACTTTTCAATCCCAAATACGCGTCCCGCATCCATTGCTTCCACCATTTCCATAAGGCTAACCCCGGTTTCTTTTTCACCATTGATAAGCGCCATTTGAATAGGGGAAGCACCACGATATTTTGGTAAGATTGAACCATGGAAATTTAAACAACCAAAGCGCGGTGCAGTTAGTACTTCTTGGGGCACGATTTGACCGTAGGCAAAAGTCAAAATTAAATCTGGCTTAAGATCAATAACAAAATCGTATTCCTTCCTAATCCGATACGGAGTAAACACTGGAATATTATGTTCTAACGCTACCCTTTTTACGGGACTAGCGGTCAATACCTTTTTTCGCCCGATATAACTATCACCTTGCGTAACGACCGCGATAATATTATAACCCGCGTTTATTAAATACGTTAAAAGTTCCGCACTAAAGTCGGGAGTACCTAAATATACAATTTTTAAATTTTTTATCATGCTCATGCTTTAATTATAGACAAAAAAAGTAATTAATGCCTTAAATAGATATAAAATGTAGCTAATCATTTCAAAAATAGGCATTCTATTTATTTGCTAAAAATCGATAAATTTTATATAATATTTAAGATTATTATTGAAAGAGGTAAGAGCATGCCAAATATTAAGCAACAAATCAAACGTGTCAAAACCAACGAAAAAGCTCGTCAACGCAACGCTCATTTTAAATCAATGGTTCGTACCCAACTTAAAAAAGTTTATTTAGCGATTGAAGCAAAAGATGCTATCTTAGCCAAAGATGAATATAAAAAAGCCGTTGCGTTATTAGATAAAGCAGCGGGACGTGGTGTTTTCCATCGCAATAAAGTTGCCCGTCATAAGAGCGACTTAGCGCGGCAAATTAATGAACTTTCAGCTTAATAATTAAGTAAGAACATTTCAAATCCATAAAAACGGTCAATCTGGCCGCTTTTTATTTTGTAATCTAAATCACTTAAGGCGCGTAAGATGTTAAAGACTTGATCTAAACTTGTTTTACGTCTTTGATCCATCGCTAGCTTAACCCGATATTTATGAATATTTAATGTCTCAGCAATCGCGTCATTAGTCATCCCTAATTCGTGGCATATATAAATCTGCGCATACGTTCTAAACTGATTACCAACTTGAGCGATAAAGGCTACTGGTTCTTGGTTTTGAACCTTGAAGTCTTGGTAGATTTTTATCGTTTTTTCTTTATCACCGCTGATGAAGGCATTTACGAGCGCAAAACTATTTTCTTCTAAAAGCGGAGTCACTAATTCCTCCACTAGTGGTAAAGTAACTCTTTCTCCATAAATTGCTAATTTTTCCGCCTCTTGTAAGAAGGAACTTAAATTAGTAACACGACTTAAAAGTTCCTCGGCTGCCTCGCGATCAATTGGTAAATTTTCACGATCAAAATAAGCATAGACAAAGCGTTGCCAATCATTCTTATCAATATCTTTCTCCACGGTAATCTTTCCGTTATTCTCAATAAACTTAAATAACTTGTGTTTAGTATTAATTTGTGATGATCGAGCAATAAAGATTAGATGAACATCATCACTTAAAAGTGAAAGTTGTTCAATATCTTGATCTGGTATCTCTTTATTAATTGATTTCTCATTACTTGTCGTTAACACACTAGCGTGATCAACAATAATAACCCGCACATCAGTGTTAAAGGAATAGGAAAGAGCATCTTCCATAATTTCATTAAAGGGGGTCTCTCGCATATCATAACGAACAAAGTTAAAAGCGTTTCGTTGTGGTAAAAGATTATCGACTGTTTTGCGAATTACTTTTTCCACTAAGGCATATTCATTGGCAGCGAAGAGATATAACATAGTTATATTATACTAGACTTTAAACTAATCGTGCCATCAAGGTCTGTTCTTTTGATAATTACCTCGTATTTAGTTAAGGTTGCAAGCACACTAGCGTGCGGATGACCATAGTTATTTTGATAGCCACAGCTAATAATCGCAATCTGGGGGCGCAGTGCCTTAATAAATTCATCACTAGTGCTAGTATTTGAACCGTGATGCCCAACTTTTAAAACATCAACAGCTAAGGATGGATAAGTTTTTAATAGTTCTTCTTCGTTTTCTACCCCCGCATCACCCATTAGAAGCAAATTAAGCTTAGGAAAAGGAACGTAGATAATAAGCGATTCTAAATTAACATCATCATAATATCGATTATTTAAGTTTTGAAGAGTGATTCCATTAATAGCAAGCGGAAAACATGTTCTTTCCGTTATTACATTTTTAACAGGGAAATTGCGCACCAGTGTATCCATCGCTCCGTTATGATCAAAGTCTTCATGCGTAATTATTAAATAATCTAAATGAAAAACTTTATTGCGTTTTAAGTATGGGATGAGAATATCATTTCCAACATCTTTATAAGTTAGTCCGCCCGTATCAATTAACACATATTTATTTTTAATGCGTAAAAGCGTGCTATCCCCTTGCCCGACATTAATAAAACTAACGGCGTATTCAAAGTAATGCGACACAGGCAATAAACTTAATAAAAGCAAACCAGCCATTATTATTCCCACATTTTTTTGTAAAGGTTTTATTTTTGAATTTAAGCTATAAAGTAAGGTGCCAATTAAAAATATAATGATAAGTTTTGAAATAACACTAATATCGCCAAAATATAAAATAACATCACTTTTCTTCATTAACTCAATTAAGTAATATACAAAATTTAAGATATTAATCGGGATATTTTTTAGTGGTCCTAAAAACAGTGTTACAAAATAAAGTAAATACCATAAACCCAAAAGCGGCACTAATAAAAGGGGCATAAAAACATATAAAAGATTAAAGGTTCCTGTCGTAAAAACTTTATAGGGGACAATAACACTAAATAAAATTAAAGTGCTTTGTAATCGTCCTTTTATTGTGTTTGATGGTCTAATTAATATAAACAAAAAGGTTAAGATGTACGCTAAATAAAAGGCTGGGTCATAAATAAAATACGGATTAGTAAACAGAAACAAAAAGCAGGCAATGCTTGTTAGTTCAACACGATTAAAGGTCGCGTTAAATTTCTTTTTATTAAGAAAACGTAATAATCCGCCAATATAGATTCGGTAAAAAGCAAACTTGGTAATATTCAAAATAAAAAGTGGTAAAAGACATACATAACTTATGATTTCTTGTCCTACTTCATTTACAAATATCCCACTGATTTTTTTGACTAAGCGCCGCAAAAAACTAAGGTGAGCGCCGGTTAAACTAATAAGAAAAAGTAAATCTAAACGCAATATATCTTTTAAAAAAGGATCATCATAATTTATTGAGCGGGTGAGTAGTAAAGTTTTAATGTTTTCTAAGTGACGTGGATAAATAACGCTCTTATTAAAAAATCCTTTAAATAATCTCATAACTGACGGAAAACGAAGTGCTAATAAACGTACATCAAGCGCCCATTTTATCCCCTTGTTTGCTAAGTATTTTCCATAATTAAACTCGCCTTCTAAACTCTTAAAGAAATAGGGAATCGTATTTCCTCTAATAAAAATGATATCACCAACTATTAGGCTGTGACCTTGAACCTTTACATAGAACTTACCTTTTAATGTCCAAATAATAATATGATTCCGTCCTGTTTTAGTAACTAACGCTAATTCTTCGCTAAAAGGTAGTGTTGCCCTAAAGTTACTTAAAGTCATCATAATTAGACCGCATAAAAAAGCACCACCTATAAAAATAAAGATTTTTTTCTTTTGAAAAACGCGGACTAAAAGCAACACAAATGGAATACAAAATACCGGATGTTTTATGGCTAAAAGTCCGCAACAAAACGAAAGGAGGATGAACAATAAATTCATCGCAAAATTATATGATTCTTAATTTTCTCAAAGGTTGCCTTCGCAATCCCTTTTACCTTCATTACTTCTTCTAAATAAGTAAAATCACCATGTTCTCCGCGATATTGAATAATCGCACTTGCAAGGGTATCACCAATCCCGTTTATTTCCATTAGCTTATCTTTCGGATCAAAGTTAATATTCACTTTCTTCAGCGGCATTTCTCCGCAGTAATCATCTAAGTCGTTAATCGGGGCAATATAGTAATTTACCCCCGCCACAAGTAAAGTCTCTTCAATATAAGCACGAGCATCAGCGTTACTAGTGGGCCCACCAGCTGCCATTATTAAATCGCCCACTGTTTCATCTTTTTTAACAACATACGTTCCTGGTTTCGTTACTTGTCCCGTAACGGTAATTGACAAAAAGTTATCATCCACTACATACACTGATGTATTTCCTTGCCGATTAGCGTTCATATTGTGATTAATTACCGTAAAGGCAAAAATGACGATAACGGTGGCAATCACTACTCCTATCATTAGCTTTAACATAAATAAAAACCTCCTACTAATAAGTAGGAAGTAATTTATTTTTTTACTACAAAACGCTTAATTATTCAATTGGTTCCGTCGAAATATTTAAGATTTGCACCTCATAAGGGACATGCGCTCGAACTAAGACGCGATCACCAACTTTTTTCCCTAAAATAGCGGTGGCAATGGGGGCATCAACTGAAACCGTGCCATTAAGTGGCCGACCTTCAAATTGCCCTAATATCCGAAATGAGAATGTTTCATCATTCGTATTGTCGTGAACTTCAACATAGTTACCAACCGCAACGGTCTTACTTGTCTTTGAATACTCAACGACTTCTTTATTCGCTAAGATGCGTTCAATTTCTAAAATACGGCTTTCAATATTACCTTGTTTATTACGAGCCGCGTCGTAATCAGCGTTTTCACTTAAGTCTCCAAAACTGCGGGCTTCTTCAATTTCTTTAAGCACTAACGGTCTTTCGACGTTAACGAGCACACTTAATTCTTCTTCTAAGGCATCAACGCCTTCTTGCGTCAAAGTATATTTATTATTCATAGTCTTTTCTCCTATATAAATTGCTTTGCCATTATACCATAATATGGCTAACGTTCAAGTGATAACAAAAGTAAGCGTTTACTCTTCTAATTCACTCTCGTAAGCAGCAAAAACTTCTTCAATTTCCGCAATTTCTTCTTCGTCTTCAACGTATTCTAGTGTCCCATCATCATAATAGCGAGCATACATTACTTCTTCATCATTATTTTCATCGTAGAAATAAACGTATTTCATCCCTCTTTCTTCATTTTCATACGTAAAGAGAATGACAAATGTTTGTTCTGTGCCATCTTCTTCAATGATGGTAATTAAATCATTTTCTTGCATTGTTTTTTCTCCTTTGTTCTAAATATGTCTCGAGTATATACTTGGCGGCAACAGCATCAATCTTTGCCTTTATTTGCTCCTTTTTATACCCTAGGCGCATAAGTTCTTCATTGGCTTCTAAAGTCGTATAAGTTTCGTTTATAAGCACAATTGGCGGCGAACCTTCTTTCAGAAGGTCATCACGGAATCGTTCCGCTGATCTAGCTCTTTCACCAACACTCCCATCGGTGTTAAGCGGATAACCAAGCGCTATTTCACTAATGTTCTCTTTTTGGCATATTGCTAAAACATGAGCGCGAGCTTTTTGATAGTAATGCGGCGCAAAGGTATAGTTTTCAAGCGCAACGGCAAACGTTTTATCGGCGTTAGTGATTGCAATCCCCAGTGTTTTTGTGCCTAAATCTAATCCTAATATTTTACTCATTAAGCACCTTTAGTACACTTGCGAGTACTTTATCTTTCTCCGGTAAATTTTTAAGAACCCCATTAGCGAAATCAGGGCGACCACCGCCACTGCCACCAAAGGCATTAGTTAAAGCTTTCATAACTTTATTCGCATTAAGCTTTGGTGATAGTGCCTTACTGACACTGACAAGAAGCGGAAAATCCGTAGTGTTATCACTAATTAATACAAGAAGCGCACTATGATCACCGCTTCTAATCTTATCGGCTATTATGCCTAAGTCTTCGCGGCTTTCGCTACTAAAGAATTCAAGATAAATATTTATATCTCCGTGTTTTTTTGGTGCAAGTCGTTCAGCAGTGCGATGCAATTCTTTAGTTTTAAGTGCCTGCAGTTCACTGCTTAAAGCACTATTCCTTTCCCCTAATAAACGGACATGAGTTAACACATCTTTTTTATCTTTTAAGCCTAATTCGGTACTTAACCGTGCAACCGTATCCGCATATGTTTTTAAGTGTTCATAAGCCGCTAGACCAGTAAGAGCGACAATCCGTCTGACCCCACTAGCGATACTACTTTCACTAACGATCACAAACGGACCGATTTTACTTGTGTTACTAATGTGCGTGCCCCCGCATAACTCAATTGAGATTCCGGCAAAAATAACGACACGGACTAAATCCCCATATTTTTCCATAAATAAAGCTTTCGCTCCTAATTTTTGGGCTTCTGGTAACGTCATATATTTAACAGTTAAGGGCACGGCATCACTAATGTATTTATTAACAATTAATTCAATCTTTGCAAGTTCCTCTTCTTTAACCCGACTATTATAATTAAAATCAAACCGTAAGTAATCAGGACCAACGTAACTGCCCGCTTGACTTACTTCACTTCCTAAAACATCGTTAAGAGCGCGATGCAGTAAGTGAGTGGCACTATGATTAAGCATTGTTTGGCGCCGAGCGATTTCATCAATTTCAAGCGTGACTTTATCACCGACTTTAATCGTCCCGTAATCTAACGCTAAGTGGTGTAAATGTTGCCCGTGCGGCGCTTTAGTCATTGCCGTAACTACGGCTCTTAAGTCATGATTGCTCACAAAACCAGTATCACTAACTTGGCCACCACTTTCACTATAAAAGGGGGTTAAATCAAAGATTGCACTAACTTCGTCACCACTTTCCTTCACCGCTATCCCATTTTTGAATAAGCCAATAACAGTCGCGTTAAGTTTATGTTCATGCTCGACAAATTGCGATGGCTTACTAAATTTTAATAAATCCTCACTTTGCGTGGCCATACTATTTAAATTCTTGCGGGCAGCTCGGGCGCGCTCTCGTTGCGCTTCAAGTAATACTTCAAAACCTTTAACATCAACACTAGCGCCATTTTCGTTAGCAATTTCAAGCGTTAAATCAATTGGAAAACCAAAGGTATCGTAAAGTTTAAAGGCAACTTCACCACTAATTTTTTTACTATTAGCGAGTGCGCCACGTAATAATTCTTCACCGTGACTTAATGTATTTAAAAACCGTATTTCTTCGGCTTTAATAAGCCGTTCAATGTGTTCTTTTCTTGCGACTAAATAAGGATAAAAATCTTTCATTGCTTTAATAACACTAGCGACAAGTTGATAGAGGAAAGGTTCTTTCATTCCAATCTTTTGACCATAGCGAACCGCCCGTCGTAAGAGTCGACGTAAAACATAACCGCGGCCTTCATTACTAAAACTTGCGCCATCGGCAATAGCAAATGTCGCCGCCCTAATATGATCAGCAATCACTCTAAAACTAACTTTATGTTCACCATATTTTTGTTTTGATAATTTTTCTAATTCGTTAATTATCGGCATAAATAAATCAGTTTTAAAATTACTTTGAACGCCTTGCATGACACTGGCAATTCGTTCTAAACCCGCGCCCGTGTCAATATTTTTACTAGGAAGTTCTTCATAGTTTGCTCGTTTCACTCCCGCTTTGGCGTTATATTGACTAAACACAATATTCCAAATTTCGAGGAAACGGTCATTATCACTATCATTTTCTAAAAGTTTTACCCCTAATTTTTGCGGATCATACTCGACCCCTAAATCAAAGAAGATTTCCGTATTAGGACCACACGGTCCTTCCCCAATTTCCCAATAGTTATCGTCATTAGGAATAACATGATACTTATCGACCCCTAAGCTAATCCATAAATCGCGTGTTTCGGTGTCACTGGGGTGATAGGTAAAATATAGTTTTTCAACTGGTAAACCTAAATAATCTTTACTCGTTAAAAATTCAAAACCCCATGTAATCGCTTCTTTACGGAAATAATCACCAATACTAAAGTTACCTAACATTTCAAAAAAGGTATGGTGTCGATTCGTCTTCCCAACATTTTCAATATCATTAGTGCGGATACTTTTTTGCACGTTCGCTAGCCGTTTATCATGACTAACTTTACTACCATCAAAATATTGTTTAAGCGCCGCTACTCCTGAATTAATCCAAAGGAGTGTGTGGTCATTAACTGGAATCAAACTAGCGCCATCAATAATCGTGTGCTTTTTACTTTTAAAAAAGGATAGCCACATGGTGCGAATATCATTACTTGTTAATTTTTTCATACAAAACCTTTCAAACTAACATAGGAACGACAAGCGCCGCGGTACCATCCTATCTTCATCGTTATGATGCTCTTAATTGATTCTTTAACGGGAATTAGCCGGCGAGGATTAATCGCTCGAAGGAAGTGGCATGTTTTACTAATTGAGTCCTTGCACCTATTGACTCTCGCTAATAAGGCGTAAAACTTCGTTTCCTTATTGATTTCGGTAATATTATAGCATACTTAAAAGTTAATTAACTTTTTTGCCCTTATAAAACACATCATGGATGATGGCACCCCCTAAGCAAGTATCTCCGTCATAAAAAACCGCGGCTTGTCCGGGGGTAACGGCGTAATAAGATCTAGGGAAGACTAAATAGCTTCCACTTTCATCTTTAACATAGGTAGCGGGTAAATCTTTTTGACGATAGCGTAATTTAACATTCAACCTACTACCACTTGGTAATTCCTCATTGATAAAATTAACGTGGGTGAGACTAATTTTATCACTTTTTAAGTGCTCATCTTGATCATCGTTAGCGACATATAAAATATTGTTAACAACATCCTTTTTACACACATACCATCGCTTGTTTTCTGGATAATCTTTGAGTCCGCCAATCCCTAAACCGCGCCGTTGCCCCAGCGTATAATAATAGACGCCAGAATGTGTTCCAATCTTTTTATTTGTATTAATATCAACAATTATTCCGTGTTGCGCGGGAATATAGTTTTTTAAGAAATCACGGAAGTGGCGTTCACCAATAAAACAAATTCCCGTACTATCCTTTTTCTTAGCAGGACTAAGATTTAAAGATGCGGCTATAGCGCGGACTTTGGTCTTCGGTATATCACCAAGTGGGAACATACTTTTTTCAAGTTGACTTTTTGATAGTTGACTTAAGAAATACGTTTGATCTTTGTTTTTATCGGCACTCTTCTTCAATTTAAGAACACCGTCTTCTCTTGCAAGCTTTGCATAATGTCCAGTAGCAACATAATCAGCACCGCGGGCTAATGCCCACTTTAAAAATGCATCAAATTTGATATATTTATTGCAAAATATATCGGGATTAGGGGTTCGCCCCACTGCATATTCTTCTAAAAAATAAGTAAAAACGTTATCCCAGTACTCTTTAACAAAGTCGACACGATGAAGTTTAATCCCTAAAGCAAAAGCCACATTTTGGGCATCCGCAAAATCAACTTCCTGCGGACAAGTGGGGTCATGTAACGTAGGATTACCACTTACATCATTATTTAAAAGCGAATCCCAGTTCCGCATAAAAGCCGCTTCAACGTTATAACCTTGCTCTTTTAAAAGCGCAAGGGCAACCGCACTATCAACACCGCCACTAAGGCCAACCATTACTTTAATGTTTGCTTTATCTTTTTTCATCGCTATCTAATAAATAGGTGACGGGACCGACATTAGTAAATGTGATATTCATATCGGCCCCAAACACACCAGTGGATACTTTAACATAATTACCTAGCTCGGCGTTAAAGTAATCGTATAATTCACTACTTTCCTTCCCCCCTAACACTTTGGTAAAGGACGGACGACGGCTATTAAATTCACCATAAAGCGTAAATTGACTTACACTTAAAACTTCACCATTTACTTGGTTAATATTTAAGTTAGTCTTACCGTTTTCATCAGGAAATATACGCATAAGTGCTATCTTTTCCGCCATTTTCTTTACTACTTCTTTATCGTCACTAAGCGTAAACGACACTAGTAAAAGTAAACCGTAATCAACGCTTGCATATACTTCGTTATTTATTTCTAATTTCGCGTTTTTAACAATTTGAGCAACGACGCGCATTACTTAATATAATCGTGAATAATCGGTGGTACTTTAATTTGCTTAGCGCTCAATTTAAAAGCATCATGAACATCGACTAAGATTGGCTTAGATACTTCATCCGCTTTATTCGTGTATACAAGCGCTAACCGTTCGCCTACCTTCACTTTATCTCCTACTTTTTTATTTAAAACAATCCCGGCTGACATATCAATGACATCATCATAAGTCTCGCGTCCGCCGCCTAGTTTCATACTTGCGATTCCAATTGCCATACTATCAATATGTTCAACGTATCCACCCCTAGTAGCGAGAACTTCAAAGACATGCTTACTAACCGTAAATTTTTCGGGATTGGTAATATAACTTGCATCACCGTGTTGCGCGGCAATCATATCCACTAATTTTTGCAGTGCGGCCCCAGATTTAATCTTGGCCTCAACCGCTTTACGAGCATCGTTAGCGTTTTGAACAACCCCCGCCTGTTCTAGCATTATGCAAGCGGCTTCAATACATAATTTAGTTAAATCAGCGGGTCCTTCACCCTTAAGGGTGGCAATTGCTTCTTTAACTTCAAGAGCGTTACCAACCGCTAAGCCTAATGGCTGATCCATATCCGTTAAAATTGCCCGTGTATCGCGATTTAAACTCTTGCCGATGTTTACCATCGCCCGGGCAAGGTCTTGGGCATCTGCAAGGGTTTTCATAAAAGCACCACTTCCAAACTTAACATCTAAAAGGATCGTATCACTTCCGGAAGCTAACTTCTTCGACATAATGGAACTAGCAATAAGGGGAATTGCCTCGACAGTCGCCGTGACATCGCGCAAGGCATATAACTTTTTATCAGCGGGCACTAAGTGACCAGTTTGGCCGATAATGGCACAACCAACTTCATTAACTTGTTTAATAAAATCTTCATTTGGGATATCAATGCGGGTCCCAGGAATACTTTCTAATTTATCAAGGGTGCCGCCCGTATGACCTAAACCGCGCCCGCTCATTTTGGCAACTTTAACCCCAAAACTCGCCACTAGGGGACCCAACACTAAACTTGTCTTATCGCCGACCCCACCGGTGCTATGTTTATCGACTTTGATCCCTTTAATCGGGCTTAAATCAATAACATCACCACTATGCATCATCGCAAGAGTTAAGGCGGCGGTTTCTTCTTTATTCATCCCCCGCCACACAATTGCCATTAATAAACTACTCGTTTGATAATCAGGGATTGTACCCGCGGTTACGCCTTTAACGAAAAACTTAATTTCTTCTTCGGTTAGGGCCAAACCATCACGTTTTTTTAGAATAATGTCATACATCCGCATCTTCTTATCGCTCCTTTAGTACTCTTATTTTAACATAGGAAAAAGTGCTTACTCTATGAATAATGAGTAAAATTACTCTTTTAGTAAAGTTTTAGTCGTTATTTTCGCCAAATATAAGCTATCACTAATTTGTTTCATCGGTGGGGAGTGCTATAAGTTTACGCACATGCTTATTAGGCTTATACGCACTTTGGAGCGCGAAGTATTCTTCACGTAATTTCATCATCGTCTTATTACTTACTTTATAAATTTCATTAGCGATTTCCTGGGTGGTTCCTTCCAGTTTTACAAGCGGTAAAAATTCAACGATAACTTTATAGCGGCGTGCTCTATTCTTTAAGGGCATAATAACTTGATTACCCCACTGAACGATAGGGGCAATCGACGTTTGGGTTGAAAGCGGGGCTTTAAAAGCGCCCGCCTTATAATCTAGGAGTGACCCATGATAATCCTTATTCCGGGTCCCTTCGGGAAAAATCAGCCAACTAACTTCTTTTTTTGCGAGTGAATCACGCATCTCTTGCATAACTTTAATTTCTTGATGCAAGTTGTTACGTTCAATATATAAACCTTTATAAACTTTCATCAGCGTTCGTACGAACGGTATTTTCCGATTCTCATCTTTTGAAATAAAAGAAATTGGAAGCGGGAGAATGGAAAATAACACCACGAGGTCCATAACGGAAGTATGATTACTGACAAAATAATAAACTTCGTCACGATTAAAGATAGGCATATTTCGCACTTCAACATCAACTTTAAAACTTTTAAGCACTCTTTTCGCTAATTTTTGCCCTTTTAAGCGTCGCTTTTCTTGCGAATAGCGATCAGGCCGACGACCATAGGGCCACATCCAAGTGAAAAGATCCCACAACACGGGAATACAAATCTTCACGACCCAAATAATATACTTAAACATAATCTTCCTTTAAAACTCTCGATATAACTCCGCAATAATGAATGTTTCGCCTTCCACTTCTTCAAGTCGACCTTTAAGCGCAACTTTGCGACCTTCGGCGAGCCGATTTAACGCTGAAGTTGTATTTGACCAGTGTTTGATTTTAAAGTGGTCATATTTTGCTTTCCCGTCCTCTTCATCACCATAATCAACATCAGGAACCTTATCGACTAATAAATAGCGATAATCCTTTTCGTTTTTGCCAAGTTTGCCAACAATAAATACGGCCGTTAACATACGGTTTCCTCCTTAAATTTATTTTGGGCCAAAATCTCCTTTCTGGAGTCCTAGCACAATTACACTATAGGGGGCAACCATTGTTCGTTCGACGTATTCTTGCGAACGCGCGGCGATATAACCAGCGCGATTCAAAATAATTTTAAGCGGCATATCTAAGTTAATAAAGATTGGTTCACTCGTGGGGTTAACATACACATTAAAGTGACTATATGGGCTTAAATCATGTTCTGGATTATAAATAATCGCACTTGCTCCCCCACTTAAATCAATAAACTCAACCCGTTCTTTAATAACTTTCGGATCAGTTTCATGTAAAAATTTACAGTCTTTCCGTAACGCCGTCAACGCTTTAAAATATTCCACCATTTCTTTCCGTTTCCACGCTAGAGTGTAGGGGAATTGATTAACTTTATCACTGCTCTTATAGGAGTTTAAATCTCCGTACTTTGACACCCCGATTTCTTGACCGCGATGGAAAAAAGGAATACCAAACGCGAGCATGACAATCGTATTTAAACTTAATAATCGTTCTAAATGCGTGTCCGCACTTTCCTGCGGATTACTAATTATCATTTTATCGACTAACACGCCGTTATCATGACATTCAACGAAGTTGACACTTTGAGCTGCCGACACGTAACGTGGTGAGAAAGTCGTATTTAAAACACTACCAGCGTAAGCAAAATAAAAGCCAGCGCGGTAATTAGTGGCGCCGAGCATATAACCGCGTTCATGGAGGTTCTCGGCAAAACTACCCCCTTTCATTATTTCGCGGAAAGCATCGTTAAAAAAGGCAAATTCTGGCGTTTTACTCGCGTTCCCATGGTGCGCTAATTTTTCTTTCGGATGCGGGGTCATCATTTCCCAGCCTTCTCCTAAGATTAAGAAATCGCTTTTAATTTCTTTTACCATTTTATAAATTTCTTGCATCGTCTTAATATCAATTAAACCCATGAGATCAAAACGGAACCCATCGACTCCTAACTTTTCAACATAATAACGACATGCATCAACAATTAAACGGCGGACCATCGGACGTTCCGTTGCTAAATCGTTACCACAACCACTTCCATTACTAATTACGCCTTCACTTGTCTTGCGGAAGTAATAATTAGGAACAATCTTTTCAAAAACACTCGTTTCATGATCAAAAACGTGATTAAAAACGACATCCATAATAATGCGGATTCCCACTTCATGATAACGGGCCACGAGCTTTTTAAAATCACTAATACGACCATAAGGGTCATAAGGATCACGCGCATAACTTCCCTCTAATACGAAGTATTGTTGCGGATCATAACCCCAGTTATATGTTTGCCATTTTTGTTGTTCATTAACGGTTTTAAAATCATAAACAGGCATAAGTTGTAAATGGGTGAATCCTAAATCTTTTAAGTAATCAAAACCAGCGGGGTAAACACCTTTAACTTTCCGTTGTCCTTCAATCATCCCAAAAAAGGTCCCTCGATATTCAATATCGGTTCGTTCATCAATCGTTTGATCACGAACACTTGTTTCGTAAATTATCGCTTCCGTCGGTTTATCAAATGGGGGTAATTTATCATCATGCATCACAAAATAATCGTATTTATCTTTATTCACGACATAACTAAAAGTACCGTTTGGGCCACTGCTAATGGCATAAGGATCTGTTACTTCTTCTTCAAGACCATTATTAAGTACTAAATATGTATAACGAATTCCTTCTTGATTACCTGCAAGGGTGTATTCATAAACTCCGCGTTCACCTCGTTTTAGTTTGCGGTATAAGAAATGTTTTTCACCGGGCACTTCATATTTTAAAATAACACGACTCGCTAACGGCGCCCATAAGCGAAATGTTGTTCTTTCTTCTGTGTAATCAGCACCAAGCGGACCACTATAATAATAATCCGTGTCAAAATTAGGGAAAGTCGTCGCCTCACTGACGTTAAGGGGAACTTGCCCAAAATTTTGTAAATATACTTTATAGTTTTGGCCGAGAACAAAAGGTTGTTCCAGCGTTAATTCAAAAGCCGTAACTTTATATTGCACGACTTTACTTTTCGAAGTAAAAGGAATAAGGCGATCGTTATCATCATAAATGGTGACCTTACATTGTTCATATTGGTATTTATCACTATAAAGGACGACGCGAATAATGCGGGGGGCAATTAAATGCGCACTAAATTGTCCAAACGCCATACTATTACTCCTTGATCTCGACAATGGCTACTGCATAATCACCGTCGTGACTAATTGACACGGGATAAACTTTGCCATCATGATGAATTTCGGGTCTTCCATCTCTTTGATACTTAATATCAATTTTATGGAAAGCGATCCGACCAATACCTTCTTTTATCGCTTTTAAGAACGCTTCTTTAGCGGCAAAGCGTCCCGCGAGAAATTCTTCTTTATTTGGTCGTAAATTATAAATTTCTAACTCGTTCTTTGATAAAATCCGCGCTGCTAATTTATCTTTACCGACAAAACGGGGAATATATACGATATCAATACCAACTGCCATAATTAGTCATTTCTCCCTTTATTAGCAATAACAACCGCTCCTTTAGCGCTATTAGCTTCATCGGGTGGTTCAATGACACCATTTTGCATTAATTGGTCATACAATTGACGAGCGCGCGGCCAGCCTAATCCAAAATTTTGTTGTAAACGGCTGATTGAAATCGTTTCATTTTGTAATGTAAAATCTAAAACAGCTTGATAGAGATCATCACTTATCACGGGCCCACCAGTGCCGCCAAACACATTTACTTTTTCTTTTAAATCTAAGAATTCAGGATAAAAATCAGTCATATAATTTGTCCGCAAATAATTAGTGACGCGTAAAACTTCTTTAACTTGGACAAAGGGAGCTTGAACCCGTAATAAACCGCGATGATTAGTCGTAATACTATCGACTAACATATCCCCATATCCGAGTAAGTCCTCGGCTCCACCACAGCCAATAATTGTCATACTATCTTGCACACTTGCGGTCATAAAGGCGACCCGACTTGGAATATTAGCTTTAATATTACCAGTGATAACTTGAACACTGGGCCGTTGGGTGGCAATTAAAAGGTGAATACCCGCGGCCCGTGACTTTTGCACTAAGCGTAAAACAAGGTTTGAAATCTCCTTTTCACTTTCAAAAAGATCAGCAAATTCATCAACAATCGCCACGATAACAGGTAAAGTTTCCCCACCCATATCACTAATTACATCGTTATAATCATTTAATTTACCAACCCCCGTTTTTTCAAAGAGTTTATACCGTTTTTCCATTTCATCAATGAGTCGATCAAGCGCAACTTTAGCTTCGCTTGGCTCTTTAATAATAGGGGTAATTAAATGGGGAATATTGTTATAGGCGGCTAGTTCAACCCGCTTAGGGTCAATGAGCATTAACCGTAATTCAAGCGGCGAATGCATCATGATAAGCGATGTTAAGACCGTATGAATAAAGACACTCTTACCGCTTCCCGTCGCCCCCGCCACTAGGAGATGAGGGAAGTCAGTAAAGGGGGCAATGATCACATTACCCGCTACGTCTTTACCAAGCGGCACTAAATATTTTTTTCGCTTATTAGCGACAATTTTATGCATACAATCCTTAAAATTAACAATCGTACGGTGCATGTTACCAACTTCTAAGCCACTCGTAGCTTTACCAGGCAGAATCTCTTCAAAACGAACAGCAGCACCGTTTAAACGTAAGGAAATATCATTAAGCAAGGGGGTAATTGCTTTCACACTTTCGGTTGGTTCAAGTTGAATTTCAAAACGGGTAAAGGTCGAGCCAATCGTCCAACTAAAGACGCGGGCCCCAACGTTAAAGTCCGTAAAGAAAGCGTTAATCCGTTGTTCATAATCAGCAGCGTAGGCTCTATTTTCCGCTTCTTTACCTGTATCAATTGAATCATCGAGTAAATTAATATTTGGTAATCGAAAGTTTATGTAACTTGATGCAATGCGCGGTTTGGGTTCTTTTTTAGGAACTTCGGGGCGAGTAGGGGTACTTGCGACAGGTTCAATTTCAGAGACGGGTTCAGGGGTGGGAGATAAGGGTGCTTCTTCCCTTGCTTCTTCTTCCGCTGGCAACGCGGGCGCTCCCTCTATTTCCGCGTCACTAGGAGCGGTAAAAGCCACAGCTTCGAACGTGCCGCTATGGTCAACTGCCCGTTCAAGCGCCTCAAATTCTTCTTCACTTTCAACCTTTTCCATTGTACTAATAAGTGTTGGGTCAAGCGCTTCAAATTCTTCTTCGCTATCGAGCGTTGGTAACTCAAAATGCTCATCAAAAGCGGCAACTTCTTCGCTAGGCATTGCCCGATGCATAGCGCTACCTTCGCCTTTAACGGCGTGGAGCGATGGGGGCGGAGGTAATGGTTTTTCCGCTTCATCACTGACCGCTGAACCAACGCGGTGGAGCAAATTACTGCCACGGACTTCATTATCCCGCAGCACATCAGTAACGGCGACGTGATCACTTTCTTCTTTTTCGGGTTCATCTAAGAGTCCCGCTTCATGAAGCACTCGTTTTCGTTTCTTCCAATCCCGTATTTCTTCTTTAATCGCCGCGTATAATTTGACAAGAATCGGCCACAGTAGTAGCGTGGCAAAACCAATATTTCCTAACACGAGAATAATGATGATTAAGGGAAGCGGAAATACGCTTAACAAATATAATAATCCTTCGCCTAAAATACCACCATAATCATAGAAATAAGCGGGGGAGGGCGGAGTAAAGGAGAAAGTAGCGCGCGCTAAATTAACCATTGTTTTTAAATTGTCACTAAACAAGGTCCCATCGCGGCCATAATCACGGAGTGAACCCGCATAAAAGGCACTACTTATCGTTAAAAGACCAAAAATACTAAGAAAAACGAAGCAAGCCCGGCGTTTACTTTGCGGACGGGGGAAGAAAATTAAATAAAATGCATACACAACTAATAGTGAAAAAACGACCACAAAAAGGTCGCCAAACAACAAAGCAACTGGAACATTAATGACGCCCCCAATTGATATTTTTAAAATACCAATTAAAGCTAAAAGCGCGACAATTATTCCTTTTAAGCCGCGACTAATTTTTTGTTGTTGAACAAGTAACGTTGATTTCGTTTCACTCATACTTAATATTATACATAATATTAGCCTAAGTTAGTAAAATTAGGCCAAAATTTATTAAAAAGTTAATAAATTACTTATTTATTGATAACGCGGATAAGCGGTAAAATCATTGGATGTCGTCGTGTTTCGCGGAAGATATATTTTTCAACTCGTGATTCTGTTTCTTTAACCATGGCGTCAATATCAAGATCCCGCTCTTCAAGAGCTTCATTAACCGTATTAATAAAGATTTGTCGAATTTGTTTTAAGAGTTGCTCACTATCTTTAACATAGACAAAACCCCGCATCTGGACATCCGGTCCAGCGGTAATAATGCGGTCGTCATAATTTATGGCTAGCGCCATAACAATGATGCCATCTTCACTTAACCGTTGCCGGTCTTCAATGACCCCATGGTTAATATCTCCAATCCCCGTCCCATCCACTAATACGTCACCACTAGGAATTAAATCTAATGGACTCATTTTTACACGACCAATCCCATCATTAAATTCAACACTGACACCATTATCTAATAAGAAAATATTATGGTGACTAAAGCGTAATCCGCTATGGAGTGCTAGCTGGGCATTCGCGATTTGTTGACGATATAAACCTTTGACGGGGATATAGTATTTTGGTTTTAAAAGGGACAGTAACATCCGTAAGTCTTCTTCTTGGGCGTGCATATTGGTAAATAACTTACGGGTAATATTGACAACACTGCAGCCCGTCGTGTAGAGACTATCAAGCGCTTCCGTAGCGATAACTTCTAAAGTCGGAGGGGCAGGAAGAGCCATAATAAAAGTATCATCCTTCCCTAAAACAATTTTCTTATCTGGATTTTCGCGGTTCGAAAGCGCAATAATTTTTTGGAAAAGACGCGCTCCCGCCCCTAGCATTAAAATAACAATGTCTTGGTCTCTTACGCGCAATAAATCATCATTGCTGATAATAAGTCGTTCATCAATAAGACTTAAGCCCGCGCGTTCAAAATCGCGAAAATATTCTTCGGTCTGTGGATCATAAAAGGCAATCTTCCGTTTCGCGGCCATGACAACTTGCACTAATTCTTCAATATTGTAAGTGCCTTGATCATAGAGTGAAATAAAAATGCGCCCTTTAACTTCGCGAAAAACGGGAACAATATGAGTCGTTAAACGATGGGTTGGGGATGTATATCCCGCCTTTTCCGCTCCGCTTGATTCGCTAAGTAAACATAAGACATTTTTCTCCGCAATTTTAGCAATGCTATTAAGATCAAGTTTATAGCGAGCGCTATTTGTGTATTCAATAATAAAGTCACCTGAATAAACGATTGTTCCTTGACTCGTATCAAGACCAATACCGAAACTATGCATCGCCGAATGGGTCGTTTGGAAAAAGGTGAATTTGCGACCCGCAATTTCATGTTGACTTGATGGTTCAATCGTTACGATGTCATATTTTACGTCCTTAACCCCGACTCTTTTCGTAAAGCGCTCCAGCATCATAGCCGCGGCTTTAGTTGTATAAATCGGCGCGGGTGCTTGTTTGTAAATAAAAGGGAGCGCCCCAAATTGGTCATCGTGACCATGCGAAATAAAGTAAGCCTTAATACGACTTTTATTGCTGATTAAGTAATCATGATTAGGAATGATAAAATCAATTCCTGGTGAAGATTTATCGGGATATTTAAGCCCTGCCTCAAATACAAAAATATCATTATTTAATTCAATGACGTACATGTTTTTACCATGTTCATCAAGACCGCCTAATGCGAAAATTTTTACTTTATCATTCATATTTATCCTCTAGTTATTATAATTCGATGTATCTCAACTTTGTTATTATAACAAAAGATCGTATTTACTATCAAGTCTGGACCCTTATTTAACTTCGGCGCTACTGATGATATTAACCCCCGAATCTAAGATGTTTTCAACGATAATACTATTAAATTCAATCGGGGCTTTTACTACTATTTTCCGTAACTCGTTAACTACTGCGGGGATTAAGTGTTTCGCAATCATTTGCTCAGTGCGAACGGGAAGCGGTACTTCATGTCCTTCCACTTTTACAACATATGTTAAATTACGTTTGGGTTCTTTGACTTCTTGGAGTGCATAAGGAATGCCGCGCGCACAAAAATTACCACTTACTTTTAAGTCACTAGTTACAGTCATAATACAACCACGCGGACATACTAAACACGTTACTTTTTTATCACTACTCATCACTTACCTCAACTACTAAACTTTCCCCATTAATTAATAAATCGTTTTTAACATTTAAGATGACTAATTCACTTGGAAATAAAAACGGAAAGAATTTCTTAAATATCACCGTATCATCAATCTTTACCACAATACGTTTATTGATGTAATCTTGCCGCGGTCTAAATTTAAGTACCAGTTCTTCACTATTTAACGGCAAATTAACGTAATTTGGTAACACGTAGTTAATTCCTTTTCCTGGTACCACAGTTAAGGTTTTTTGACATTCTTTCATCTTTGCTTTAACGTATAAACTAGCGGCACGCCCAGCTTCTTCCCCTTCAAAGTAAGCATCATCGGCTAAGTCATGAATATGGAGAGCATTACCAGCGACAAAAAACCACGGTAATTTCGTTTGGTAATTATTATTAACAACTGGTCCCCGTGACTTACTTAGCGGAATTCCTAATTTATCACTGAGTGCGACATAGGGAATAAGACCAACCGCTAGTAAGAGGGTATCAACTTTAAAAGTCTTCGTAGTCCCTGGTATTATTTCAAATTGATCATTAATTTCGGCAATATCAACTTCGTTGATTCGTGGCCGCCCACGGACATCAACGACCTTATGTGATAAATAAAGCGGAATATTAAAGTCATCTAAACATTGGACAATATTCCGTTTTAAGCCACTTGAATAAGGCATAATTTCAGTGACAGCGTGTACTTTCATCCCAAGTAAGCTTAGTCTTCGGGCCATAATTAAGCCAATATCCCCTGATCCAACAATGAGCACATCTTTGGCAAATTGATAGCCGCGTAAATTAAGGAAATATTGAGCTTGACCAGCACTCATAATCCCCGCGCTTCGTTCCCCTGGTAAATTAATGGCACCCGCACTTCGTTCATAAGAGCCGGTTGTTAAAATAATCGCTTTGGTTGTATAAACAACAACATTTTTACCAGCCACAAAGACGGTTACTTCTCTGTTAGCGCTGACATCAGTAACGTTACTATTAAGTAAAATATCAATTGGACGATCTTTAAGCATTTCCACTAAATAATGTGAATACTCGGGTCCAGTCAATGTTTTCTTAAATAAATGGACACCAAAGCCATCATGAATGCATTGGTTTAATATACCACCAAATGCATTTTCTTTTTCAATCAGCAAAATCTTGCGAATCCCTTGGTCATAAGCCGCAATTGCGGCACCAAGCCCAGCGCTACCACCACCAATAATAATTAAATCATAATGTTTAGCCATGTTTCACCACGTAACTTTCTTTATCATCATAAGCAATTTCATCCACGGGAATCCCGTAATATTCGGCCATGATGGCAATCACTTTCGCTGTACAAAACCCGCCTTGACACAAGCCAAAACCCGCTCTTAAACGTTTCTTTACTGCTTTGACACTGTTAACGGGAATGGAACGACTTAATAAATCGATAATATCCGCTTTTGTTATTTGTTCACAATTACAAACTAAGGTCGCAAAATTTTTATCATTCTTAACCTTTGCTTGAATTTCTTTCGTAGTTAAGTTCTTTAAACGTAGTAATGGTCGAATTTTCGGATTAAAATCCTTGCGCGGTTTAAGTGGTAATAAATCTTTCACTAATTCATTCACAACGTGAACGGCAATCGCGGGGGCGCTTGCAAGACCAGGACTTTCAATTCCCGCAACATTAATTAAACCACGAACATATTTATCGTGTTCAATGACAAAGTCACCCGTTGACGGAGTGGCCCGTAATCCACTGAAAGTGCGGATTGTTTTATGAAATGGAATATTTTTTAAGAGCCGATTCGCGTTTTGTCTAATATTCTCAAGTGAGGCATAATCAGTGCCAACATCAACTTTTGACATAATCTGTTCACTGGTTGGACCAATCAGCGTATTTCCCGCTGTTGTCGGTACCACTAAAATACCTTTACTATGAATATTTGGTAGGGGAAATAATACTGTATTTACAAGCGGAATTGGCAATTTATCTAAAACGAAATAACTTCCTTTCCGTGGGGTAATTGTAAAGTCAGCTTTACTCACCATATTAATAATGTTATCAGCGAAAACACCAGCAGCGTTAATTACGACTTTACCGTAATATGCGCCGTTTGGGGTTATAACTTTAAAGCCATCATTAAGCTTTTCAATAGCGGTTACTCTTTCGTTTAACTTTAAAGTCATTCCGTTATCGACCGCGTTTTCAATCGCATGGGCGGCGAGTTCAAAAGGATTAACGATACCCGCCGTGGGCGCAAATAAGCCCCCAACGATATGGTCATGTAAGTTTGGTTCAAGGGCATGAACTTCCGCTTTATTTAAAATTTTCACGTCAACTCCATTAATAGCGGCGCGCGCTTTAAGTTCGTCTAAACGGGGAAGTTCATCTTCACTTTGGGCCACAACTAAACTACCAATTCGCTTAAACTCCACATCTAAATCCGCACAGAGATCTTTAAACATTGGTACCGCTAAGACATTAAACTTCGCTTTTAAAGTCCCAGGTTTAGGGTCATAACCACTATGAACAATAGCGCTATTTGCCGCCGTTGTTCCATTGCCCACATCATTATCTTTTTCCAGCATTAAAATATCTAATTCATATTTACTAGCTTCGCGACCAATGAGGGCACCAATAACACCCGCGCCAATAATAATAATGTCATGCATAAAATTTACCTAGTTGCCACAATGTGCGCTCTTCTACATAAAGATATGATACACCAATTATAAAAATAATTAGGCGCATATCATCTAAAAAGTTAAAATATTTATTAAATAATAAAAAACCTCCTAACAATATGAAGTTAAGAGGTTTTGCGTTTGTTTTGCGCGCGGATATTACTTTTTATCGTTACGACGACCGCCCCCACGGCGTTCAATATAACCTTCTGGTTTTGGTTTAAAAACTTTAACACTGGCCTTAACTTTACCCTTTTCATCAACGCCAGTAACTTTAACTTTTAAGACTTCGCCAAGTTTATATAACTTCGTAGCGTCATCAACATAAGCCCAGTCTAAATCACTAACATGAACTAAGGCATCAACGTTACCAAAAAGATTAACAAACACACCATAAGGTTCAACACGGGTAACTTTACCTTCGTAAATTTCCCCGACTTTTGCTTCTTTAACAATCGCTTCAATCGTGGCGATAACGTTATTGATTGTTTCTCGATTCATATGATAGACAACGACTAAACCATTATCATCAATATCGATTTTGGCATTGTCATTTTCTTCAATAATTTTATTAATGACTTTACCACCACTTCCGATAACTTCGCGAATTTTATCGACTGGAACATACATTTTCGCCATTTTGGGCGCATATTGAGCTACATCTTCCCGTGGGGCACTAATCGCCGTCATTTGATTGGCGCGAATTTCTTCACGCGCTTTTTTCGCTTGCGCTAAACTTTCAGCTAAGACTTCTTTACTGATACCACGAACTTTAATGTCCATTTGCAGAGCAGTAATACCTTTACTCGTGCCCGCTACTTTGAAATCCATATCACCAAAGTGGTCTTCTAACCCTTGAATGTCAGTTAGAATGGTATAAGGATGTTTGCCATCAAGTGGTCCACTTGTAATAAGACCCATCGCAATTCCCGAAACCATATCTTTAATTGGCACACCAGCGGCCATCAGGGCCATACTTGAAGCACAAATACTTGCTTGTGAACTTGAGCCATTACTTTCTAAGACTTCACTAACAACCCGGATTGTGTACGGGAAATCTTCTTCGCTAGGAATAACCGCTAGTAAGGCTCTTTCCCCTAAAGCACCATGACCAATTTCTCGTCGTGCCGGATTACCTAACTTTTTAATTTCACCAACACTAAAGGGTGGAAAATTATAATGATGCATAAACCGTCGTGATTCTTCATCGGTTAAGTTATCAATAATTTGTTCATCACTCTTTGGGCCAAGGGTGACCACGGATAAAACTTGAGTTTGACCGCGGGTAAAAAGGGCACTACCATGGGTGCGCGGGAGTAAATCAACTTGACTATCTAATGGACGAATTTCATCGACTTTACGGCCATCAGGACGCACTTTTTCATGGGTAATTAGCCGTCTGATTTCTTCGCTAACCATGACTTCATGTAAAGCTTTAACATCACTGACCGTGCGCCGCTTATCATTATCACTTTCATAATCTTGGGCCTCATAATCTTCGACCATTTCTGCTTTAACAGCTTCAATTGCGGCACTGCGTTCTAATTTATCAAAGACACTGATTGCCTCTTGAAGTTTACCAGTGTATTTTTCTTTAAGGGCTTGGACAAGCTCTTGATCAGGTACAAAAAGCGGAAATTCCCGTTTTGCCACCCCAATATCTTTTTGAATTTCTGCTTGAAAAGCACAAAGTTCTTTAATCGCTTCATGGCCAAGCATTAACGCTTCAAGCATATCTTCTTCGCTAACTTCGTTAGCGCCAGCTTCTACCATGTTAATAGCGTTTTTAGTGCCCGCCACCGTAAGTTGTAAATCACTCTTGGCATTTTCTTCAGTCGTCGGATTAATAATAAACGTACCATCAACCCGCCCCACTTGTACGCCAGCGATTGGTCCTTCAAAGGGAATATCACTAATAGTCAGTGATAAACTTGAGCCAAACATGGCGGTCATTTCTGGCGTGCAATCAAAATCAGCACTTAAAACAGTGTTAATAACTTGAACTTCATTACGGAATCCATCAGCGAATAATGGACGAATTGGACGATCAATCAAACGACCAATTAAAGTCGCGTGTTCCGTTTCCCGTCCTTCGCGCCGTAAAAATGAACCAGGAATTTTACCAGCCGCGTATAACTTTTCTTGATACGTTACTGAGAGCGGAAAATAATCTAAACTAGTCGGAATATTTCCCGCAACCGCGGTACTTAAAACCGCAGTATCGCCATAGCGCACTAACACGGCACCATCGGCTTGTTTGGCGAGTTCGCCAGTTTCCACGACAATTTTACGGCCATGGAACATCATTTCATAAATTTTCTTCATAAATCCTCTTTTCCAACATTATTTAATGAAAAAACTGTCTGGGACAGTTTATTCTTTGCGCTTATCGACGTAAGCCTAATTTAGCAATTAAGGCTAAGTAGCCTTCACGATTAACGCGATTATAATAATCTAGTAAACCGCGGCGTTGACCGACTAATTTAAGTAATCCGCGTTGTGAATGATAGTCATGTTTGTGGACTTTCATATGTTCGGTTAATTCACGAATTTGTTCGGTTAAAAGCGCAATTTGCACAGGTGTAGATCCTGTATCTTTTTCATTTTCACCAAATTCTTTAACGATTTCAGCGATGCGTTCTTTGGTTAATGCCATCTTATCTTTCCCCTTCCTTTTTTATCTTAACTCTAGCATCGCTCTAATTCGAGGGGTGAATCATAGCAGCGCTAAAGTCGCTTTATAATGTTAACATATTATTGACTTTTTTGCCAAGTTAAAAAATAGTAAAACTATTTGTTTAATTCTTCCCTGACCTTAGTGATAAAATTACGAGCGTACACTCGCGCTGCTTCTACATCTTTTTCACTCGGTTTTAAGCGAACTTTAAAGCCGTCATCGACAGTTTTAAATCGCAGTTCTTTTGCTCTATTTAAATAATTACGAATCGCTTCCCCGCTCCAGCCAAAACTACCAAACGCACTTGCGTATTTTCCGTGTCCAATCACTGGATTAAGACTATTTAAGACATCATAAATAGGTTTAATTCCGTCTCCGACAAATGTTGGTGAGGCAACAATTAAAACATCACTTTCTTCAATTTTACCCACGATACGGGCTATCTCTACATTTGGAACTTCAAAGACATGGACTAGTGCCCCGCCTTTTAAAAGTTCGTCAACAATTACGTCTTTTAAGCGCCGCGTATAACCATAAGCACTCGCAAATACAACCGTAACTGTTAATTGATCACTTTTATGAACAGTTGACCATTTAGTGTACTTATCAAGCGCCCATCTCACTGCTTCTTTCGTATCTAAAATATAGCCATGACTATTTAAAACCATACTTACATCTAAGCTTTTTAAAGTAGCAACACTTTTAAGCGCATCGCTTTTAAAAGGGGCCATAATTGCATCATAGTATAAAGTTAATTCTTCCTCAATTATGGCTTTATTAGGTTCTTTACTGAAAAACAATTGTAATGGCGCAATATGCATGCCCAAAAAGTCACAGGTAAACGCTAAGTCGTTAAATGGGTCATGGATTATAATCGTATCAGGCCAATGAACATTAGGAACGGGATGGAAAAATAAACTTTGGCGGTCACTAAGTTTTAATTCTTGTTTTGGTTTAACTACATTGGCGTTAAATGCACCATTATTAATTTCTTTTAAATTTGCCATTGCCATAAAGGAGCCAAAAACTTGGATGTTAGGGTTAAGCGCTAATAAATGGGGAATCGCCCCACTATGATCGGGTTCCGTATGTTGAACGACTAAGTATTTGATATCGCTGATATCAACCAAGGACCGAATATTATTTAACCACTGGTCGGTAAATTGTTCCTTAACACCATCAATAATAGTGATACCACCTTGTTCTTTAATTAAATATGAGTTATAAGTCGTACCATGTTTTGTCTCCATCATAATGTCAAAAACACGTAACCCAGGATCACTAACTCCGACTGAATATACATTATTTTTAACATTAAAAACTTTCATATTAATAGTCTCCTTCTTCAATCTTCTCCATACAAACACTATGATCTTTATTTAGTTGAGTTACTAAATCTTTAACATTTTGAAACTTAATTTCGGGGCGTAAGAAATCAATAAACTCAACACAAAGAGCTTCGTGATAAATACGATCATTAAAATTAAAAATATTAACTTCCAGTAATGGTACTTTAACTTCATTAACAGTTGGATGAAAACCTAAACTAGCCATTCCAAAATAAACTTTGTTTTTAATTTTAACACGGACAAAATACACACCATGTTTGGGTAAGAAATAGGTTGGATCTAATGCCATATTAGCGGTTGGAAATCCTAATTTATTGCCTAAGCCATACCCTTTAGTGACAAGTCCGGTTAATTTATAATAAGTTCCTAATAAAAACTTTGCGGTTTTAGGATCACCATTTAATAAATAATCCTTAATTAATGAGGTGCTAACTTTGTCACCGTTATATAAAAGGGGTTCCACCTCTGTCGTCATAAAGTAATCTTTACCAAAAGCCGCTAAATCGGTACTACTCCCTTTCGCATCTTTCCCAAATCTAAAATCATTCCCCACCATAACTTCAGCGGGGGCTAACGGGATTAAAACGTTATTAACAAATTCACGTGGGGAAAGCTTTAATAAATCGTCACCGAGATTTAACAAATAAATTGTTTTAACTCCTAGTTCTTTAAACATATTTACACGGTCTTCTAAACTAGTGAGAACCCCAC
Organism: Tenericutes bacterium ADurb.Bin239; assembly: GCA_002069815.1. GTDB lineage: Bacteria > Bacillota_I > Bacilli_A > RFN20 > CAG-826 > UBA1361. The sequence continues at coordinate 53,990 of MWCB01000005.1, forward strand.
TTTTTTGATGGTCTTTCGTCATCTTTTTATTCGTATAGATTAAGAGCACCGCCACGTTTTTTTGTCTCTTTTTGCCTTCTTCAATTAAGAGACGATGGCCAATGTGAACACCATCAAAAGTCCCAAGGACGAGCGCACTATTTTTACCTAGGGCTTCAATATTTTGTAAATCGAGATGCTTTGCTATCATAAATTAAATCCTCGAACAGGAATATAATTATCGCCTTTTTTTCGATATATTGCTTGCAAAATGCCCCTTTCATTGTGAATTTGAATGAATTCAGCATTTCCCCCGAGTTTTAAAGGTCGCCCATTTTTAACTTTTACGACGTCTTGATCATTAACTCGATAAATTGGGAAGCGATACAAGGCTTTACTTAGTGGCACTAAGTCATCAAGTTTCACTTCACTAAGTAGCTTAGCGTTATTAACACTATAATCACCTTGCTTGGTACGCACAAGCTTAACAGTTGTGGCATTTGTGCCTAAAACTTTGGCAATATCTTGTCCTAATGTTCGTATATATGTTCCTTTACTGACAACTGCCTCAATTACTAAAAACGGATGAATATATTCGACAATGCGTAAATTATGCACGGTGACTTCACGTTCGGGCATTAAAACTTCTTGGCCCGCATGAGCGTACTTATAAGCTCGCTTTCCATCAATACGGATAGCGCTAGTTGGGGGTGGGGTTTGCTTGATTGTTCCACTGAACTTTTCGAGAGCCTTAATTAGTGCCGCATTGCAAAATGGTTTAACTTCTTCTTCCAAAATTATTTCGCCATCAGGATCTAACGTTGACGTTAAAAGTCCCAATTTAAGCGTAGCCACATACGTTTTTTCATCATCTTCAAGGAATGGTAAGACTTTAGTGCCTTCATTAACCGCGAAGATGAGTAACCCCGTGGCAAAAGGATCAAGCGTACCTAAATGTCCAACTTTTTTAATTCCTAGTTGTCGCGAAAGCATATTACCGACCTTCCGACTCGTGTAACCGGCTTCTTTATTCACTAATAAAATACCACTATTTTTGGTGCTCATCATACTTTTATATTATAATATAAACCAGTAGGTTTAGATAATGAAACATTTCCGCGAATTACTTGCCAAAATTAAAAAAGCCGATGAAATGTTTAATCTCATTCAAAATGATGACAAAATCGTTATCGGCATCAGCGGGGGAAAAGATTCAATCGCTCTTTTTGAAGCACTCCGAACTTATAAACGCTATAGTAAGAAAAAGTTTACCCTTTATCCTGTCATTTTAGATTTGGGGTTTGTAGGTTTTGATGCTAGCACCTATCTTTCCTTCTTTAAAGAAAGAGATTATGAATTAATCATTAGTGATGCTCAGGATGTATCTAAAATCTTACATATGCAAAAAGAAAAACAAAATCTACCAAAACTTCCGTGTTCAATCTGCGCCCGTATGAAAAAAGCGGCTATCAATGAAGTTGCCAAAAAAATAGGGGCGAATAAAGTTGCGTTTGCGCATCATATTGATGACGCTCTTGAAACACTTTTTATGAATATGATCAGCGGGGGCCGTATCGCTACTTTTAGTCCGCAAATGTATTTAGAAAGAGCCCAAATTACTTTTATTCGTCCGCTTATTCTCGCCAGTGAAAAGCTTATAACAAGAGTCCAAAAAGATTTAAATTTACCGCTTCTTCCCGCTAATTGTCCAAACGAGAAAAAAACAAGACGTGAAGATATGAAAATAATGTTAAATTCTATTTATAAAACATATCCTGAAGCGAAAAACAATTTTGAATTAATGCTCTTAAATGATCGTGAATTTAGCTTATGGTATCATGAATACGCAACGTTACTAGCGGATGATCATGTTATTGTGAAAGTAACAACGCCGAGTCAATTTAATGATGTCGCCTATATTCGTTATCACGTATTTATCGACGAACAAAAAATTAAATATGAAGATGAATATGATCCCCACGAAGGTGATTACACTAGTTTAGTCTTATATGTAAAAGGGGAAAAAGCCGCTACTATTCGTTATAAATATGACCCGCAAGTGCGAACTGCATATCTTGGTCGCATCGCCGTCTTAAAAGAGTATCGTGGTCAAAAGTTAGGAATGAGTTTAATCACTTATGTGGAACAACTATTGACCGTAAAATATCGGCCCCTTACCTTCCATATCGGTGGTCAAAGTCACTTACAAAAATACTATGAAAACTTAGGCTACACCCGCACTGGCGAACCTTATTATGACGCTGATATATTACATTATCATTTCACTAAAAAAGTGAATTAATAATAGACGTTCCCTGTCAAAGTAAAAGAAATAGACCCTTATAACCGGGTCTATTTTTATTTATTGGTTTGATTTCTATTTTTTAGTACGTTTTAATATCTCATCAATTTTCGCGGCTTTTTCAAAGGTGTCATCATAAATGAAGCGAAGTTCTGGTGTCTTTCGAATATTCATTCGCTTTGATAATTCGTGACGAATATACCCGCTAGCGTTATTTAAGATTTCCATCTTCGCATTAATATCACCATCACCTAAAAACGTAATATAAACTTTCGCATAACTATAATCACGCGTAAGTTCAACCGCACTGACAGTGGCAAGCCCTAAGGAAGGGTCGCCTACTTTATAACTAATAATCTCACTTAAATGACGAAGCATTAATGACTCATTACGCGATAAACTGTGTTTAGCCATTTTTAACCTCCACCATCGCAAAGCCTTCGATAATGTCACCTTCTTTAATATCGTTATAGTTTAAAAGTGTCATTCCACATTCATACCCTGCTCGTGATTCTTTCACATCATTTTTAACGTGTTTCATCGTTGCTACTTCACCTTCGTAAATAATAACCCCATCCCGTAATAACCGAACGGTTTGATCACGACGGATAATTCCGCTTAACATATAACAACCGGCAATCGTTCCTACTTTCGAAGCATGCCAAATAGCGCGTACTTCGGCTTGACCAGTAACTTTTTCTTCAAACTCTGGTTTAAGCAAACCACGCAAAGCTTTTTCTGTTTGTTCAAGTAACGCGTAAATGACACGATGTAAGTGAATTTCAATTTTAAGACGATCGGCTAAGTCACGAACTTGGTTATTAGGCCGAATATTAAAGCCAAAGATAACGGCATTACTCGCACTCGCCAGTAAAACGTCACTTTCGGTAATTTGACCAGCACTAGCCCGAATAATATTTAAACGTACCCCGTCAATATTAATTTTCTCAAGGCTCCCACGGACCGCTTCCGCACTACCACTGTTATCGGCTTTAATAATAACGTTAACGACCACTGTTTCGCCCTCGGCAATTTGTTTATGTAGGTCGCTAAGTTTTAAGCCTTCACTACTACCCCGACTTTCTTCAATGCGAATTTGCTTCCGTTTGGTCGCTAATTCTTTGGCTTCTTTTTCGGTTTCAAAAGCGATGAAATTATCACCAGCTTCGGGCACTTCATCTAAACCGATAATGGCAACTGGCGTCGCCGGTCCTGCACTTTTTAACGCTTTATTATGTTCATTTGTCATCCGGCGCACTTTCCCATAAGCCGCCCCTGCTACCACGAAATCGCGATTTGTTAAAGTTCCATTTTGAATTAAAAGCGTGGCTTTGGGTCCTTCACCACGTTCAAGACGCGCTTCTAAAACGGTACCATAAGCATAACGGCGCGGATTAGCGTGCAACTCAAGCATTTCGGCCGTGACGAGAATAGCGTCCAGTAATTGTTCAATCCCTGTTCCTTTTTTGGCGGAGATTGGTTGAAAAATAACATCGCCTCCATATTCTTCGGCAATGACATTTTGCGCTAAAAGTTCATTTTTAACTTTTTGAAGATCAGCGCTTGGTTTATCCATTTTATTAACTGCTACGATAATGGGCACTTCGGCAGCACGAGCGTGGTCAATCGCTTCAATTGTTTGTGGCATAACCCCATCATCAGCGGCCACCACTAAAATAACAATGTCGGTTACTTTCGTGCCCCGGCTCCGCATTGCGGTAAAAGCTTCGTGCCCAGGAGTGTCAATAAAGGTAATCTTTTTTCCATTAATTTCTTTTTGGTATGCCCCAATTGCTTGGGTAATTGAACCGGCTTCACCACTGACAATTGAGGAACTCCTAATGGCGTCAATTAGGGTTGTTTTACCATGGTCAACGTGTCCCATAATCGTGACGACGGGCGGACGTGGTTTTAAGTCCTTGGGATTATCAACGATATGGGCGAGACCAAAGTCGCAATCATCATCACTTTCTTCCACAAAATCATAGTCAAAATTAAAATCAAGACATAATTCGGCAACCGTTTCTGGGCTTAGGACATTGTTAATCGTAACCATTTGCCCTTTCATAAATAAATTTTTAATTATCTGGGCCTCGCTTAATTTTAAAAGACGGGCTAAATCGCTGACTTTAATCGGGCCTTGATAAATAAGTTTTCGACCTTCCATGTAAGGGCCACTTGCTTTTTTAGTGTGGTGCGCCACATTGCTGATGCGTCGTTTTTCATTACTCATTTAAGTTACGTATTATTCAGTTAAGCCTAGTTTGATGACTGAATAACTTCTCTCCTTTCTAGGCTACAATGTAATAGCTGT
>MWCB01000006.1 GCA_002069815.1 Tenericutes bacterium ADurb.Bin239
TCCCCTCCCGGGGTTCTTTTCACCTTTCCCTCACGGTACTGGTTCACTATCGGTCACTAGTTAGTATTTAGCCTTTCGCAGTGGTCTGCGTAACTTCCGACAAGGTTCCACGTGCCTCGCCGTACTCTGGAAATCGCTAGCGGGTTACATTCGTATAATTACAGGACTTGCACCTTCTTTGGTTGGCCTTTCAATGCCATTCATCTGGAATATAACGCTCACATGTTGCGCTCCGTAACCCCACTCCTAAGAGTGGTTTGGGCTGTTCCGCTTTCGCTCGCCGCTACTGACGGAATCGAATTCTCTTTCTTTTCCTCTAGGTACTAAGATGTTTCAATTCCCTAGGTGTTGCGTTCAATGCAGCTATGTATTCACTGCATAACAATATGACATAACTCATATTAGGTTTCCCCATTCGGACATCGACGGTTCACAGCTTACATCCAGCTCGCCGTCGCTTTTCGCAGGTAGTCGCGTCCTTCATCGCCTTCTAGTGCCAAGGCATTCACTGTACGCCCTTAGTAACTTAATTTTTCTAAATTTGTTGTTAATAAATGTTGCGTTTGTTAAATCTTGGTTTTTTCTTTTGTTTCGTTTTGTTCGTAATCTAACCATAATTGGTGAAATCACGACCATAACAGAAAGAACATGTTATCTATTAATAATATTCAGTTTTCAAAGAGCAATTGAGAGACTTAACCTCTCAAAACTAAACAGATATACGCATAAATTCACATCATTATGAACTTGGATTAGGTTTGTTTTGTACAATATCGTAAGTGTCTCTTCGACACTTTAATTTTTCCTTAGAAAGGAGGTGATCCATCCCCACGTTCCCGTAGGGATACCTTGTTACGACTTAACCCCAATCACTAGTCCTACCTTAGGCGGCTCCCTCCCTTACGGGTTAGGACACCGACTTCGAGTATTACCAGCTCTCATGGTTTGACGGGCGGTGTGTACAAGGCCCGGGAACGTATTCACCGCAACATGGCTGATTTGCGATTACTAGCAATTCCGACTTCATGGAGTCGAGTTGCAGACTCCAATCCGAACTGAGATCGGCTTTATAGATTTGCTCTACCTCGCGATTTTGCATCTCATTGTACCGACCATTGTAGCACGTGTGTCGCCCAGGACATAAAGAGCATGATGATTTGACGTCATCCCCACCTTCCTCCGGCTTACGCCGGCGGTCTCCCTAGAGTCCCCAACTAAATGCTGGCAACTAAGGACAAGGGTTGCGCTCGTTGGAGGACTTAACCTAACATCTCACGACACGAGCTGACGACAACCATGCACCACCTGTATGTACCTATTATCCCTCTATCTCTAGAGTCTTAGACACTATGTCAAGCCCTGGTAAGGTTCTTCGCGTAGCTTCGAATTAAACCACATGCTCCACTGCTTGTGCGGGCCCCCGTCAATTCCTTTAAGTTTCATTCTTGCGAACGTACTCCCCAGGCGGAGAACTTAATGCGTTAGCTTCGGCACAGGGTTTGGCCCTACACCTAGTTCTCATCGTTTACGGCGTGGACTACTAGGGTATCTAATCCTATTTGCTACCCACGCTTTCGTGACTGAGCGTCAGTATCGATCTAGTAAGCCGCCTTCGCCTCTGGTGTTCCTCCATATATCTACGCATTTCACCGCTACACATGGAATTCCGCTTACTTCTCTCGTACTCTAGCCATCCAGTTTCCAAAGCGGACAGTGGTTAAGCCACTGCATTTGACTTCAGACTTAAACGGCCGCCTGCTCACTCTTTACGCCCAATAATTCCGGATAACGCTTGCCACCTACGTATTACCGCGGCTGCTGGCACGTAGTTAGCCGTGGCTTTCTGGTAGTTGGGTCAAAACGAGAGCTTTCCACTCTCCCGTGCTTTCCCTAGCTACAACAGAACTTTACGATCCGAAGACCTTCATCGTTCACGCGGCGTTGCTCGGTCAGGGTTCCCCCCATTGCCGAAAACTCCCTACTGCTGCCTCCCGTAGGAGTATGGGCCGTGTCTCAGTCCCATTGTGGCCGATCACCCTCTCAGGTCGGCTACGCATCCGAGCCTTGGTAGGCCGTTACCCTACCAACTAGCTAATGCGCCGCAGGTCCATCCATCAGCGTAGCAATTGCTACTTTTATAAAAGGAAGATGCCTTCCTCGTAATTATTCGGTATTAACTAAAGTTTCCTCTAGGTATTCCCAACTGAAGGGCAGGTTACCTACGTGTTACTCACCCGTTCGCCACTAGGTTAGACGAATCTAACCTCGTTCGACTTGCATGTATTAGGCACGCCGCCAGCGTTCATCCTGAGCCAGGATCAAACTCTCAATAAATATAGTTATTAAATTAAATTTAATGTTGTTTTATCCTAGTTCATAAATTAAAGTTCAAAAAAATTGATCCAATAAAAAATTGACGTTGTTTATTTGTACATCTGTTCAGTTTTCAAAGATCAAAAGCGCATAAATTCATGTTATTACTACGTAATACACTCTCTCCGAATGTAGCGCTTTTATATACTACCATCATTTCAGTAACGTGTCAACTAGAAGTTAGTTTTTACGTTATTTTCTCTTACTTTTATGGTGCCCTCAAGTGGGCGCATGACATATTTAACCATAACTTAAACGGCGTTTCAAATAATATGATATATAATTTGCGCTTTTATATATCTAAGAATATAAAGTCTCAATTTATGGGCCTTTTGCAACTTTTTTTGCAAGAATAAAAATGAAATAACCAGTGGTTTTTAAGGTTTTTCTACCAATACTCATACCTTAATGCTTTATTAAGTAACATTATAGTCACTGATGAACAAAATTCGTAAAGAAAAAAGGCGAAACATTTTTGCTTCATTTTCTTTGCCTAGTTAGCTATCGCCAAAGAGTGTAAACAGCTCTTTTTGGTTATCGTGTTTTTCCGATATTATTCTAAATTCGCCAATCTACATTTTTAATTAATTAATTTTTAGTTTCTATAATTTAAAAATTGATTTGTATAAAAACCACCATTTATACATGTCGTAAGGTTCATCAATTTCATAGTAATTAAGCGGCACTTCTTCTAAAGTTAATAAGTTAATATAGTGATCTTCGTCTTTAATGGCAGGAATGAGACCTGTACCATGTTCGTTTGTAACTTTTAATAGGTAGAGCTTCGCATCTCTTACATCTTGTTCCTTGTAAGCACTAGTGTAAATAGGATCTTTCCCTTCTTCTTCATAATATAACTTAAAAACTGTTGGTCGCAAATATTCGCTTCGCCGTACACTAATTGGGCTTGTTCGTGCAATTTTTAAAATTGTAAACCCCTTAGGATAAAAATCAAGCAACAGATAATTAAATTTATCTTTGTAGTTATAAAGCGGAGTAATATCGACATCGTAACAATCTTCACATAGCGGATAGTCTTTCGCCACTAAACGGCGTTTTACTTCTTTAATATGTTTCTTCGGTGAATGAAGAATAGGGTATGGATCATCTGGCATTAATAAAGGATGCGGATAGCGCACGAATAAAAGACCGACTGCAATCAGTGTTAACGGAAACACAAACCAAAACTTTTTAAATTTCTTCATTTTTCGCCTCCTTTATCATGATTGTTATCATATTATCGCATTTTTTAGGGAATCTCCCAAATTTCAATGAAAAAAGGGGACGTTTTTTGTCCCCTTATAAATCCTTTTATGTAACTTCTTGCTACATGTTTTCAATTAATTCAGCGTAGCTTTCAACACTAAGAGAGGCACCGCCGACAAGGGCGCCGTCAATATTAGGCATATCCATATATTCTTTAATGTTGTTTGGTTTGACTGAGCCACCATAGAGAATTCGCACTAAATGCGCATCAGCGCCATATTTCTTTTCTAAAAGACCGCGAATATAACCGCAGATGTCTTCGGCGATTTCTTTACTCGCATTTTTACCGGTACCAATTGACCACACTGGTTCATAAGCGATGACGACTTCTTTAACGTCTTTAACTCCTTTTAAACCAACATCAATTTGTTTTTTAATTACTTTTTTAGTGACCCCTTTTTCAAATTCAGTGAGCGTTTCGCCAACGCAATAAAGCGGTGTCATTCCGGCTTCAAGTAAGGCAAGTACTTTTAGGTTACAACTTTCATCAGTTTCATTAAAATAAGTCCGACGTTCGCTATGACCAACAAGTGACCAACTAACTCCAAGTTCTTTTAGCATTGGAATACTAACTTCACCAGTGTAGGCCCCTTTCGGTAAATGGTGAACGTTTTGTGCACCAATAATAAGCTTAGGATTAATATTAAGTAAGGTTTGTAGGGATAAGTAAGGCGGCGTAACACCAATATCGATATGTTTTTCTTTGGCTTGACGCAGTAACTCAAAAGAAGCATGACCAAAAGCGGTCGTTTCCGCCATGGTTTTATTCATCTTCCAGTTACCGACAAGTAGTTTTTTCCGTAACATTAGCCTATCACATCAATGCCTGGTAAATGACCATCATTTTCGATCATTTCAAGGGAAGCCCCGCCCCCTGTGCTAACGTGGCTAAAGTATTCCTTATAGCCAAATTGGGCAACTGCGGCTGCGCTATCACCACCACCGATAACAGTAAAGGCATCCTTTAATTTACTAACGGCTTCACAAATAGCTCTTGTTCCCGCTTCAAAATCGGGTTGTTCGAAAACGCCCATGGGTCCATTCCAAAAAATCATTTTGGCTTTACTTAATTCCTTAGCGAATAATTTTTGGGTTTTAGGACCAATGTCCATTCCTTCAAACCCTTCTGGAATTTCGGGACCTTCAGTCGTAACTTTCTTGGTCCAATCTTTAAAGGCATCAGTCACAACAGCGTCAAGTGGTAATAAAATCTTATCACCCGCAACGTCTAAACATTTTTTAGCAAAGTCAACTTGGTCTGGTTCGTATGGCGATATACCAATACTATGACCTTGAGCAACTTGGAAGGTGTATGCCATCGCCCCACCAATTAAAACTTTGTCACATTTGGCCAGTAATGTTTCAATAACTTTAATTTTGTCACTTACTTTAAAACCACCGATAACGGCAATATAAGGACGATCTTTTTTCGCTACATGAACCACGCGACCTAAAGCTTCCACTTCTTTTTCCACTAGGAAGCCAATTGCTACTTCTTTACCCCGTGCTTTTAAGATTTCGGGAACACCAAAGGTGGATGCGTGCGCTCGATGGGCGCTACCAAAGGCATCCATGACGAAGACGTCCGCAAAACTGGCCCATTTTTCGGCAAGAGCAGAATCATTTTTCTCTTCCCCTTTTTCATAACGAGTATTTTGTAAGAGTAAGACTTGCCCTGGTTTTAAGGCTGCGACGCGCTTATTTACTTCTTCACCACTTGTTTCGGGACTAAAGAAGACTACGTCTTTCCCTAAAATTTCGGCAAGACGACGGTAAACGATGACCATGTTATTTTTGGCTTTATCCGCCGCGACTTCTTCTTCGGTCCCTTTATGTTTAACTTTACCAAGGTGACTGAAAAGAATAACTTTAGCGCCAGCTTTTAAAGCATAGTTAATCGTTGGTAGCGCGGCTTGAATTCGGTTATCATCACTAATAACTTCACCTTTAAAGGGAACATTAAAGTCGCAACGAATCAGGACATTTTTGTTTGCTAATTTGAGTTGATTAATTTTTTTAGCCATATTTTCCTCCTTTTATTTATAAAAAGCGCCCGAAGGCGCTTTCTTCAAATGGTTAAATAATTATTTAAGCCCGTGAACTTTTGCTACTTCCGCCGCAAGACGGATGTATTGGCAGGTATAACCGTATTCATTATCATACCAGAACATAACTTTAACAAGTTGTTCGCCATCAACTTCCATAACTTTGGTGAGGGTTGCATCGAAAAGACCACCGTGGGTGTCACCAATAATGTCGTTGCTGACAACTTCGTCTTCAGTATAACCAAGGATGGCTTTCATTTTGCCAGCCGCGGCTTTCTTCATGGCCGCGTTAATTTCTTCGGCGGTAACTTTTTTCTTTAAAATGACTGTTAAGTCTACCATTGAACCATCTAACACGGGAACACGTAAGGCTCCGCCATCAAGTTTCTTATTAAGATGGGGGATAACTTGACCAATCGCTTTTGCAGCACCAGTTGAGGTTGGAACGATGTTCATCGCCCCAGCCCGTCCGCGACGAGCGGCTTTTTTCTTAGGTAAATCTAAGATTGTTTGATCATTAGTGTAAGCGTGAACGGTTGTCATTAAACCGTGAACGATACCAAAGTTGTCATCAAGCACTTTAACGACTGGAGCAAGCGCGTTTGTAGTACAGCTTGCGCCACTGATGACGGTCATTTCTTTGGTTAATTTATCGGTGTTAACACCATAAACAAACATTGGGGTTTCTTTGTCCGCGGGTGCGCTAATAATAACCGCTTTAACACCTTCTTGTAAGTGAACAGCGGCATCTTCTTTACCGCGGAAGCGACCAGTACATTCTAAGACGATGTCAACGCCATGTTTAGTCCAATTTAATAAGGTTGGATCAGGTTGAGCGTAAACTGGAATTTCTTTTCCTTTAAATACGATAGCTGTGCCATCAGCGGTAACGCTAATGTCATCAACGTGGAAACGACCATGCGCGGTGTCATATTTTAGCAAATATGCTAAGTTTTCAGCATCGGTTAAGTCGTTGATTGCGACAACTTCCATTCCTTTTTCTTCCGCAATCCGACGGAATGCTAAACGACCGATACGGCCAAATCCATTAATTGCAATTTTAATTGACATAATTTTCCTCCTTTATTTATGCGTTTATATTATACACTATTGGTTCACTAATGCGCTATTAAAACCATATTAAAAATGGAATATTTTCAGCAAATAGGTAAAAATATACCGAAATGTTCTATTTCTTTTAGATAATTAGTTTTATTGAATAAGTTCAATCCCCAATAATAATGATGATAAGGTAATATCAAAGGCACTACTAATGCGATAGAGAATGGCTAAAGTGGGATTTCGACGACCGTTTTCTAAGTCACACAAGTAATTGTGATTCACATTCGAACGTACCGATAACTCTAAAAGACTCCAGCCTTTTGCTTTCCGTAATTGCCGTAAGCGAATGCCGAAAGCCTCATTTATTTCCACGACTTAACTCCTTAAATGGTTCGGCAAGTTGTTTTAGTTTTATAAACAGGTGATTAACATTACTTTTACTAATTGGCTTTTCACTACCGAGTGCTTCCGTTAGCAGATCCGCTAGTTCACTCATGGTGGCGTCTTCATTTTCTAATCGTAAACGCATTAATGCCCCTAATTTTTCGTTGTCATGAGGAGTATAACCATATACTCTTTGGACAATCTTGATATTTTCAATTTGTTCGGCGCTACTCTTAAGTGTTTTATTATAATTAGCTTCATCACAAATAAACATTCGGTTTGTCGCGTTTTGCATATCACGATCAAGCCTAATACCTTCAAATTCTAAACTAGCGTTAGCTGCGCCGATAAACACTAAGAAAGCCGATATTTGATCACTTCGTTTAAGGTAAACGATATATTTATCACGTCTAGCACTCACTTTAGCGTTAAACTTTGTTTTTTCAAAGCGATTGAGCATGCGCGCTAAATGTTCCGCATATTTCTTCTGTCGCACTACTATTTCTAAATGATAATTAGAACTTAAGGGACTAGTCATTGAGCCACTAGCGAGAAATGCACCAGTAAAATAACCACCTAACGTATCATCACTATAAACAATTTTGCGACTAACCGCGCTATCATAAAAATCAATCGCAAGTGTTTTCATTATTTCATCAATCTTTTGATCAACAATGACATTGAACTTCATTTTTTTACCAAATTTACGCTTGGTAACATAGGAAAAGGTTGGTTCAAATTCAAAAATATCTTTGAAGAGTTGGTAAATATACTTCGCTACTTTAGCGTTCTCCGTACTTAACTTAAGTACTTCTTGCTTTTCGCGGATGATTAAATGACCGCCGTGCTTGATAAGGGCGGCCAGCGTGGCTTTTCGTCTCGGTAAGCTATACGCTACTGTATTAAAGGTAATATCTTCCTTCGCTCTAATAGTAAAAGATACATTTTTCATACTTACATTATAAAGGAAAAAGGGTCCTTTTTCCCCTTTTTCATTAATTTACTATCTTCCTATTTTCTTTTAATGAAACGATTTGCGGCAAGAGCGGCAATCGCGCCATCATTAGTGGCGGTCACAATTTGCCGTAATACTTTTTTGTTAACGTCACCAATACTAAATAATCCTGGGACACTTGTCATCATTTCTTCATCAACGAGCACAAATCCTTTTTCATCCCGCACATCAAATTCATCTAAGAAATCAGTAACTGCGTCACTTCCAACAAAGGGGAAAACGGCTTTAACTTCTATTGTTTTATCGGTGCCATCTGCGATATTTTTCACTACGACACCCGTCACACCTTTACCATCACCCAAAACTTCAACTGGAATTGTATTTAAGTGGAAAGTAACGTTTGGCATGGCTTTTAGTTCGTTAACGGATGCTTCATCGGCGCGAAAGTGTTCGTTACGGTGTACGATATGGACATGTTTAACAATCTTGCTTACAAAGATGGCTTCATCAATCGCGCTATTACCCGCGCCAATAATCATAATCGCCTCATTTTTATATAAATTACCATCACAAATAGCGCAGTAACTTACACCTTTGCCAGTATAGCGCGCTTCACCTGGAATCTTCAGTTTACGTTCTTGGGTCCCGGTGGCGACAATAACCGCTTTCGCGTACATTTCCCCTTCATCACTCTCAACGACAAAATAATCTGTTTCTTTTCTAATTTTAGTGACTTCGGCGTAATCAATACTAACACCTAAGCCCCGCACTTGTTCAAACATCTTAAAAGCTAAATCAGGACCACCAATCGTGTCAACACCAGGATAATTATCAACATGTTGCGTAATATTCATCTTGCCTCCGGGGGCATATTTATCAACAATTTTAAATTTAGCGTTAGCGCGCGCTAAATAAATTGCCGCGGTCATCCCCGCCGGACCCGCACCAACGATTAAAATCGGAATTATTTCTTTATTTGCCATTTTTTAACACCTCCACTACTTCACTAATGTCATCTAACACATACTTAGCACTTACATCTAACCGATGCGGACGACGATGTTGATGAATAAAGGCGACATCAACGCCAGCGTCTTGCCCCGCTAAGATATCACGCCAGTTATCACCAACGAATATAGTGCGTTCGGGACTGTGTCCTAACGTTTGGCAAATGTGACGTAAGCCTTCCCCACTTGGTTTCTTTTTAAAGCCATCATCAACACACACCAAAGTTTTAAAACACTTAAAAACCCCGTGTCTTTTTAAAATTTGTTCAGTACTTGCTCTTGCTCTATTAGTGAGCAATGCCATATCAACATCATGTTTTTTTAACAACTTAATTAATTCTTTTGCCCCTTTAAACATTGTAATGTCTTTAATACTATCTGGTAAGTATTCGTAATACTTTTTAATTAATTCGTCTAAATCATAACCTGGGAATAAATAAGGCATTGTTTCATCAAGGGTAGGACCATTTAAAAATAAATAATCGTCCATATTGATATCTTTCCGTGGCAAAAATGTTTCACTCATTTTAATTCCAACCTTGACCAAACCTAAATCGCTATCGGCGATGGTCCCATCAAGGTCAAACACTACTAAATCATATTTACTCTTCATCTTGTTTATTAGTGACTGAAGACTCTTCCGCTATTACTTCAGTCGCTCCTTTCTTACGTGTTATTAGTTTATGGAAATCAAAGATATGATTAAGCACTATGAGCAAGACGCCCACAACAAAGAAAATAAGGGCGTTATACTGTGACCACTTTCCCCCTTCACCCATACGGAAGAGCGGATCACGAAGCGGTTCCATAATAAACCGTACTAAACCATACCACACAATGTACATTAATGCCATATCAAAAGGTTTACGATATTTTTTAAGGCCTTCACCGATCGCGTGCCGTATCACAAAATAACCTGTTAAGTTAAGCGCTGATTCAATGAGGAAAAAGGGTTGCCGATATTCCCCCATAATAAACATTTGTCGTTTGACAAATTCAGGGATAAACCACCATTTACTAATATCAGCAATGACACCACCATAAACTTCTTGGTTAAAGAAATTGCCCCACCGGCCAATGGCTTGGGCGATTAAAATAGTAGGAATAATAGCATCAGCGCCAAACCCAATGTCATATTCCTTGCGTCTTTTAACATAAAACCACACCCCCGCAATAATACCAAAGAGCGCGCCACCCATAATAGCAAGACCGCCATCTCTAATAGCGAAAATGGTTAAAGGATTATCTCTGAATCCTGATTCTGGATTATTCCATTCACCAAGAACATACCATATCCTAGCCCCAATAATTCCAGCGGGAAAAGCAACGTAAAAACCATTTTCTAAAACACCATGTTTCCCATATTTTTTATAAAACTCATGATCACACACAAAGAGTACTAACACCGCACCACTTAAAATAAAAATAGCGTAAAACGCCACAACTGGTTTTTCAAAAGGAACGCCTCGTGGTAAGGGAAACTTAAGAATATCACCATAAGTTAATCCTTCAAGCAACATAAAGAGAAAAAGGATACTTAAAATCCCGCTTATAATCGTTATAATTTTACTTTCCTTTACCCACTTTTCTTTAAGAACATTAAATTTATAATAATGAAGGACAAAAGAAGCAATGAAAGTTAACACACTAAAACCAAAAAGAAAACTACCTAAAGCAATAAGAACACTACCTAGTAAAGTCGCTGACTTAAGAATCAGCGGAACAAAAAGTAATAATAAGGAACCAGCGCCAATACCGACACTTGCAACAATTAGTAAATGTTTGCTGTTAAAGAGTCGCGAAAGATCTTCTTCTTTTTTAACATAATCATTTAAGCTTAAACCAAGGACCACAACTGATCCAATAAAAATTAAGCCAAAGATAACATACATTGCAATATCCATATTACTTCTTTCCCTCCTTTAAATAAGGTCGCAAATATTGGCCCGTATACGATTCTTTGACTTTCGCTACTTCTTCGGGAGTCCCACTTGCAACTAGGCGTCCCCCATAGTTTCCGCCGCCCGGACCTAAATCAATTATATAGTCTGCGACCTTAATAATGTCTAAATTATGCTCAATAACGACAACAGTATCCCCATTAGCGACAATTGATTGTAGCGCTAAGATGAGACGAGAAACATCATCTGCGTGTAATCCTGTTGTTGGTTCATCAAGTAAATATAAGGTTTTGCCTGTTGGTCTTTTCTGTAATTCAAACGCTAGTTTTAGGCGCTGGGCTTCGCCGCCACTAAGTTCAGGGGCGGGTTGTCCAAGTTTAATATAGCCTAAACCGATATCAAATAAAGTTTGTAATCGGCGCACAATTTGTGGTCTATTTTCAAAGAATTCTAACGCTTCTTCAACCGTCATATTTAAGACATCGACAATGTTTTTGCCGCGATAATGGATAGAAAGCGTATCGGCATTATAGCGCTTGCCATCACACATCTCACACCGCACATAGACATCGGGCAAGAAGTTCATAGCAATACGGGTAACACCAGCTCCTTCACAATGTTCACAGCGTCCCCCTTTGGTATTAAAAGAAAATTGGCTTTTGTTGTAACCACGAGCGCGGGCGTCCACTGTTTGGGCAAAGAGTTCGCGAATATCATCAAATACCTTCGTGTAAGTCGCAGGGTTACTGCGCGGGGTTCTACCAATTGGGTCTTGGTCAATATTAATAACTTTATCAATATGTTCTAAGCCTTTAATTTTTTCATGTGGTCCTGGATAAGTTTCTACTCTCCGTAAATAACCGTCCACTGCTTTAAAGAGCACTTCTTCGACTAAACTTGATTTCCCAGAGCCGCTTACGCCTGTTACAACTGTAAAGGTATTAAGGGGAATACTTACATCAATCTTTTGTAAGTTATTAGCAGCAGCGCCATACACCTTTAAATAATTGCCGTTCCCTGGCAGCCGCCTGGGGGGTAACGGAATTACCTTTCGGCCCGCTAAATAGTCACCAGTAATTGATTCTTTACAATTAATAACGTCTTTAACTGTCCCTGTTACAACGACTTCTCCACCGTGAATCCCCGCTCCTGGCCCGATGTCAATTATGTGATCTGCGCTCCTAATTGTTTCTTCATCATGTTCCACAACAATAAGCGTATTACCTAAATTAACCATATCTTTTAATGCTTGGATTAGTTTATAGTTGTCTTTTTGGTGGAGACCTATACTCGGTTCATCAAGAACATATAAAACGCCCGTTAATTTACTACCAATCTGGGTGGCAAGTCTAATTCGTTGCGCTTCTCCGCCTGAAAGCGTCTGCGCACTTCTGGCTAAAGTTAAGTAATCTAAACCAACCTTGACTAAGAAAGTTAAACGATGATCAATTTCATCAAGCACAAGTTGGCTAATGGTTTGATCGGTAATGCTTAGTTTAGGACGTGTTTCAATTAAGAATTCCTTTAATTCACCAATTTGCAACATCGTTAAGTCATAAATGTTTTTACCATTAATGTAAACCGCTAGTGCGTAGTCATTAAGTCTTTGACCACGACACGTTGAACAAGTAACATCACGCATAAACTTTTCATAATATTGACGCATAAATTCACTAGTGGTTTCTTCATAAAGCCGTTCAATTTTGTTTTTAACCCCTTCAATCTTCCCGCGCCGATACATCGTGTTACCACTACCTGTAATAATTTTAAAATTATGTTCATTCGGGCTACCAAGTAGCGCTATTGCTTGATGTTTTTCACTTAATTCTTTAAATGGAACATACATTGGAATGTCATAAAATTCACATAACTTCACAAATTCTTGCCATTCAATGTTTGGCGAACCAACAATATTCTTAAAATATTCAATTGCTCCTTTTGCTAAACTAAGATTTTTATCTGGCACTAAAATATTTATGTCAACTTCGCGTTTAAGGCCTAATCCGCGGCATTCGGGACAAAAACCCATAGGGGCGTTAAAACTAAAGAGCCGTGGTTCTAAACGCGGGACACTGAAGCCACAAATATGACATGCATTATGCGTGGAAAATAAGGTCTCTTCATTGTTAAAGAGAATAATTACATAACCATGCGCATAGTCTAACGCCGTGTTAATTCCTTCAAAAAGACGCGATCTATTCTCCGCTTTAAGTACCACTCGATTTACCACTAAATCAATGTTATGTCGTTTGTTTTTATCAAGATTACCAACTTCTTCTAAGGTTTTAATTTCCCCGTTGATACGGACACGAACAAAGCCTTCTTTCGCTATTTTACTTAAGGTATCTTTATGCGTCCCTTTTTCGGCTTTAACGATCGGCGCTAAAATTTGGATTCTTGTTTTTTCCGGATATTCATATATTTTATTTAAAATCTGTTCTGGTGATGAACTGGAAATGGGAATATGGTGTATCGGACAATAAGGAATCCCAATCCGCGCATACAAAAGACGCAAATAATCATAAATCTCCGTAATAGTCCCCACGGTTGAACGCGGGTTATTACTAGTGGACTTTTGCTCAATGCTAATGGCGGGACTAAGTCCTTCAATCGAATCAACATCCGGTTTAGCAAGATTACCTAAAAATTGTCTTGCGTAGGCACTTAAGCTTTCTACATAACGTCTTTGACCCTCATTATAAAGCGTATTTAAAGCAAGCGTTGATTTGCCGCTGCCTGAAAGACCCGTGAACACCACTAATTTGTTTTTCGGGATATTCACATTGATGTTCTTAAGATTGTTGTCCCTAGCGCCTTTAATAATAATGTAGTCTTTTTTATTCATACCCCTTATTTTACCTTACTCGTAAGGTATTTCGTGTAAAAATACCTATGATAATAAAAAGGGTTTAGTCCTTTTATTGAATTAAACCCTATTATTACGCAATTTAAGATTACATTTTAACTGGCGGCGATTGTAATGTTGATATTGCCAACATCGGTCGTGAGTTCACAAAGACCAGCGCCAGGAGTATTAGGCGGAACATTAATGCGCCCAACGTTGCTCCGCGCCACAAAGATTTTACCCGTGAGAAGTGAGCCTTCAATGTTCCCAACCTCAGTTTTAGCATATATATCTTGTGCATCGCTTTTAATAAAATCAATATTACCGGTATTTGTTTCAACTTTAAGCTTCGTGGTGGCAACGGTATCATCAAGTGTTAAGCGCCCCGTTTCGCTATCGATTGTAACGTTCCTAGCCCGAACATTTTTAAAGTTGACTTTCCCTGTATTAGATTCAACATCAATGTTTTCACTAGCGAATACATTCGTCAGCGAATGACGGCCCGTTTCACCTTTTAAATTAACGCTCTCGGCCACTACATTATTAAGTGTAATGTTCCCCGTCTCCGCTTTTAAATCAAGGGTTTTGGTCGTACCTTCAACATTAATGTGACCGGTTGCAAGTTCCACGCGAATCGTTTCAAAACTAACGGCATCGGGAATTGTGACGGTTCCAATTTGGTTTTTAACAATGAGCGAATCATACGTTGCAAGGGGAACGTAAAGTGTAAGATCAGTATTCCATACATTATAGAAACCAAAGAAGAACGCACTGCGGCGATGATTTACACTGACGGAAAGGGTGTCATTTGCGACTTGAACTGTATATTCAATTTGTTTATTTTCATATGTCTCAATTTTAGTATTTGTTCCTTCTTTTCGAACGAAGGTGATATTTGGAATTTGCACATCAATATTAATGTTAGTGTAGTTTTCACTCACTTCATGGGTTTTCATTTCATAGCGCGCCATACTTAATGCTTTAAAATCAAAACCAGTAATCGCCATCGCCACCACAAAGACGACTAAGCCGACGGCGAGAAAAATACTAGCGATAAGTGCAATTATTTTTTCAGCTTTTTTCATTATACAGTTCCCCCTCTACTCACCATTTTCGTTTTAATTTTTAACCCTACTTTACGGCCAAGCTCATACATAAATTGGGTTAGACGCACCGCTCCGATGAATAAAAACAGCGCTAAACCTATATAAATAAGGGTGATGCCAAAGTACGCAATTGCATGTCCCACTTGACCAAGCGAAGCATTGCCGGCTGTCACGACAAGCGAACTTATTGAACCAATAATCAGGGAAATTTCTCCAGCCCAAGCCGCGATGACCACAGAGAAAAATGTCACTATTCCGGCAAAAATAACACCGCCTAGGGCGATTAAAAGGATAAGCCATAGCGGCGAACTTGCGATAATGAGTATAATTTCCCGTGTTTTTAATTTCCGTTTTGGTTTTACTTTTTCTCTAACAATTTTCGTAATAGGAGTGTCTTCAATTTGTTTAGCGACGATATCATCCACACTCCCGATTTCGGCGACTGCTTGTTCTTCACTTAGTCCATCTTCAACGCGATCATCAATCATTTCAGTGTAAAAAGCAACCCGATCTTCAATATCGTCTTTGGGTAATCCCGCCATCTTGTGGCGTAAGGCATCAATAAATTCTTGCTTAGTCATTGGTTCCCTCCTTTTTAATAATAAAGTTATACATATTTTCCATGTCCCTCCAGTATTCTTTAAACTCCTTAATTCGGCTTAACCCGCGGTTCGTAATTTTATAATATTTCCGCAAGCGTGAATTATGTTCTACCATTTTCACGTTCAACATCTCTCCTTCTTCAAGACGTTTTAAAATGGTATACAGAGTTGACTCAGAAATTTCGACATATGGTTTCATGTCTTTAATAATTTGATAACCATATGTTGGTTCATCACGAATGACAGCAAGAACACAAATTTCTAATAGTCCGCGTTTTAATTGAACTTCCACACCATATACCTCCCTTGACATAATACATCGTAACGCGAAGTATTCCAAATGTCAACAACAATAATAAAAAATTGCAAAATTAATAGAAACAAGGGTAAAAGTAGTTATTACTACTAATTTTTGAAATTTATTTTATAATATGCATAGTCGGGACGTAGCACAGCTTGGTAGTGCGCTACCTTGGGGTGGTAGAGGTCGTGAGTTCAAATCTCATCGTTCCGACCATTTTTTTAAACTAATCTCTCTTCCAAGAGATTTTTTTATACTCATTATTCCTTAAATAAATAGTGTTCGCTAAATAAAATGCTATTATTTAAGTAAATAATCTTCAAATGATTAGATACGCCTTAAAAAATAATATAAAGAGATGAGGATTAAATCATGAAGAAAAATCGTACGAAGTTCTTCTTATTAATAACACTCCTAATGTTAGTGGTATCTGCTTGTAATGAAAATTCACTTAGTAGTGAAAATTTAGTCGTGACCGAATCAAGTATCGTTACGACTGACGAATCTTCCGCAACACCTACAAGTATAAGCGTGTCTTCAGGTGAAGACGTAACTTCAACATCTGCTCCCGCTTTAGTTGAAACCTTGTTAAAAACGATTGATTTTGAGGAGCTTGACGCCGGTAATATGAGTGCGTCGCATCATAACACGTATTACGATGGTTTAATTGTCGCTGATGGACGAGTAACTACCACTAAAAAAACAAGTATTGATAATAAATCACTGGGGATGCGGATGCCGGCTTCTTCCACTGAAGATCCGCGGATATGCACAATTAAGGTAACAGGATACACAAAAATAGTCTTAGATTTAAAACAAGAAAGAACGCATACGCGGATTAAAACAAATACGGGACAAGAATATAAAAGTAGCGTTAATGAGGAAATTATCCGCGATGTTGAAATTATTACGGAAAGTATCGAAGAATTAGTGTTTACTTTTTATACCGACACTCTAATATCAAGTACTATGGACTGCGGCTTTGATAATATTCGGTTCTTTGGTTTAGGGGAAGAAGGCACGCCTAGCAGCAGTTCTGAGCCTACCACTAGTGAAGAAAGTAGCGCAAGCACTAGTGCTGTAGAAGTCTATGACTACATTACAATCCGTGATATTGCCGATTTTTTAGAAACTAAAGAAGCCCATTATCCAATCTCTGATGCATTTATTAAAGTGCATCAACAAAAAAGTGGTGGTTATATTGATTATGCAAAACAATTAGGAAAAGTTGTGGATAAATCAATTTGTGAGCCTGATCAAAAATGGCACTTCTTTGATTCGTGGCTAATACGTACGATTGAGGAAGGGGGAATGAGTTGGACTGATTCGGCTAAAGTGCGAGTGTACACTAAACTTTTATGTCCGGAATTACTCCTATGGATTTATGAAGCATGTGGCGCGCCTACTGAGAAGATTATGAATGCTTACGATGTCGCTGTCGCCGGTAAAGAAGCTGGTACCCACGTCTCTACTATCGCTAAGAATATGCGCGCTTGTGTCCCTTGGACTGATTTAGAAGTTAATATTCAGTCTTTCTTAGATAACCGCTAATTAATAAATTATTGGTAACAGAAAAGACCTCAGAATGAAATCCGAGGTCTCTTTTTTGTTAATAAACAACTTTATTCAAACTTTTTAAGACGTAAGTAGCGTTTCTTCGCTTCTTCTTCACTCTTAGTCAGTAAGAATTCAGCGTTTTCAGGATTTACCGTTGGCAGTTGACTGAACCGTGTTTCACCCATAACGAATTCACGGAACAAGGTGTAATCTGGTTCTTTCATATCCCAACTAAGTGGTGATTTACCTTCTGCTTCTAAGCGCGGGTCATAACGGAAGATGGGCCAGTAGCCACTGGCGACCGCTTTCTTTTCCACGGTGATATGATTACTTAACCCGCCTTTGATACCGTGTTCGGCACATGGACTATAAGCGATGATTAAGGATGGACCATCGTAATTTTCTGCTTCGGTAAGGGCACGAATCGTCGCTACGGGGTTAGCACCAAGTGCGACTTGGGCAACATATACGTCACCATAAGCCATGGCCATCATTGCTAAGTTTTTCTTTGCGCCGGTTTTACCACTAGCGGCAAATTTGGCAATCGCGCCCGTTTGCGTCGCTTTACTCATTTGGCCACCAGTATTACTGTAAACTTCCGTGTCTAAGACAAGGATATTCACATTAGCGCCACTAGCGAGCACATGATCAAGACCGCCGTAGCCAATATCATAAGCCCAGCCGTCCCCACCAATAATCCACACTGATTTATCAAGGATATCATCCTTATATTTAAGAACTTCCTTCACCCCTTTATCTTTACTCTTTTCAAGTAATTCAAGGAGACGTGGTAAGTAAGTGCGAACTTCCTTGCGGTCTTTGGGATTAGCTAGGTATTTTTCAAGTAAACCTTTTAGTTCAGGTTCAACTTTTGGTAAAGCTTCTTTAAAGATATCAGCGATTAATTTTAGTTTGTAGTCATTAGCGACTCTCATGCCAAAACCATACTCAGCATTATCTTCAAAGAGACTATTAGCCCACGCCACCCCTTCGCCCTCTTTATTCGTGGTAAAGGGAGTCCCAGGGACGCTACCACAATAAATTGAACTACAGCCAGTCGCATTTGCCACTAGCATATCATTACCAAATAATTGGGTAATTAAGCGGTAATAGGGTGTTTCACCACAACCTGCACAAGCACCACTTATTTCCATGTAAGGCATTAAGAATCCAACACCTTTTGGGGTAGTTAGGGGGAATTTGTCGGTTTTATAGGTGACTTCTTTATATAAATAGTCGGCCGCTGGTTCAATATCAAATTGACTACGGGCTTCAACCATTTCAAGGGCTTTATTGCCACCACGTCCAGGACATGTTACGACACAAAGCGCACAACCAACACAGTTCATCGGGCTTACTTGAATCCGGAATTTTAAGTCCTTAACGGCTGGTCCCATCGCCGGAACAACTTCGTCACGGACATTTTCGGGTAATCCCGCTACTTCTTTTTCATCAAGTAAGAATGGCCGAATCGTCGCGTGCGGGCAAACTAGACTACACGTATTACATTGGATACAGTTTTCTTTAATCCAGCGTGGCACCATCGTAGCGATGGAACGTTTTTGTTTGAAAGTGATGTCATTATTCATCGTACCATCAAGTAATTGCCACTTGGTAAAGGTTGAAACTGGTAAATCATAACCTTCTAAGTTATCAATCGGGTTAACGTATTCATCAAAATACTTGTCGCCCATAAGTTTAACCACTCGGAGTGGTTTAAGTTTTTTCCATTCAGGGTCAACTTTAATTTCAGTAATGCCTTGTGAACCAGCATCAATCGCCGCGTAGTTAAGTTCCACAATCCGTTTTCCTTTACGGCCATAAGCTGCTTCTGCGTATTCCTTCATTAAACCTAATGCTTTAGCGTAAGGCATAATGTCTTGATTTAGATAGAAGAATGACGATTGTAAGATGGTGTTAGTGTGACGACCCATCCCAATTTCTTGAGCAATCTTATTCGCATCAATCACATACATCTTCGCGTTTTTCATTGCTAAACCGTATTTGACGCGATTAGGAAGAGCATTAATTAATTCTTCACCTTTTAAGCTTGTGTTAAGTAAGAATGTTCCACCTGGTTTTAAGAAGCGAATCATATCAAATTTATAAAGGTAAGAATCTTGCGAACAACTAATAAAGCTGGCATTTTCAACGTAATATGTTGAGTGAATGGTGTTGGCCCCAAACCGTAAGTGACTACGGGTTGGTCCGCCTGCTTTCCGCGAGTCATAAGCAAAGTAAGCTTGCGCATATTTATCAGTATGTTCACCAATAATAGCAACACTTGATTTATTAGCGCTGACAGTGCCATCACTCCCTAAACCGTAGAATAAGCATTCGGTATGACCATTATCGATATGATAGTTATCATCATAAGGAACACTAAGTTTAGTCACATCATCATTAATGCCAACGGTAAAGGAGTGCCACGGTTTCTTATCTAAGAAGTCATAAACACCTTTAATGTGTTTAGGTTGCGTGTCTCGGCTACTAATACCGTAACGGCCACCAACGATGACATCAACTTTGCGACCTTCTTGCTTAAGAGCCGTTAAAACATCAACATAAAGTGGTTCACCAAGAGCACCTAATTCTTTAGTGCGATCTAAAACTGCAATTTTTTTAACTGTTTCTGGTAAAACACTAACTAAATGTTTAGCACTAAACGGGCGATATAAGTGAACTTTAACAAGTCCAATCTTTTCACCTTTTTGCGTTAAGTCATCTACTACTTCACTAATTGCTTCGGTAACACTACCCATCGCAACGATAACTTTGGTTGCATCTTTAGCGCCGCGATAAACAAAGGGGGCGTAATGACGACCTGTTAATTTACTTACTTTAGCAAAGTAATCTTCCGCAACACCTAAGACGCGAGCGTAATGCGCGTTTTGGGCTTCGCGACCTTGGAAACAAATATCATCGTTTTCCGCTCCACCACGGGTAACAGGATTTGCGTGCGGGTTAAGCGCACGAGCGCGGAAGTCCGCTACTTTATCTTCTGGTAAAAGTTTTTTCCATTCGGCTTCAGCAATTACTTCCACTTTTTGAATTTCATGTGATGTTCTAAAACCATCAAAGAAATGTAAAACAGGAGCGCTTGATCCAATCGCGGTTAGATGGGCGACATGCGCAAGGTCCACTACTTCTTGAACACTATGACTAGCAATCATAGTTACCCCCGTTTGACGAACGGCGTAAATATCTTGATGATCGCCGAAAATTGATAAAGAACGGGCGGCAAGACTGCGCGCACTAACATGAAGTACAGCAGGTAAAAGTTCACCGACCCATTTATAAATATTGGGCACCATTAAAAGTAAACCTTGGGACGCAGTATAAGTTGTCGCTAAGGTTCCCGCTTGCAGTGCGCCGTGAACCGCACCAGCGGCACCAGCTTCACTTTGCAGCTCGGTTACTTTAACTTTACTGCCAAAGTAGTTTAATTTCCCTTGTGATGCAAATAAGTCAACGAGTTCCGCCATCGGTGAAGATGGGGTAATCGGATAAATCGCCGCGATATCCGTATAGAGATAACTTACCTCAGCGGCAGCGGCGTTTCCATCAAGGGAGACAAATTTTTTCTTAATAGCCATATTTTGACCTCCATTTTTAATGACTCTATTATTATAAATAATAAAGCCCATAAATGTAAGTATAATAATAAAAACATAAAGTCTAGCAAAAAACTCCCTTGTTTAGGGAAGTTTAATGGTCTCCGTAAATAAATAATTAACGAATATACTTTTTCGGTATCATATTTAAAAGTTGGATGTTAAGAAAGTCTTTTTCGGTAATCCTTAGGTAACATCCCTACGTTACGTTTAAAACTTTCGGTAAAAGTAGAAGTGTTTTTAAAACCGCATCTTATCGCTATTTCCTTAAAGGAATGTTTAGAACCGCGCAGTAAAAACTTTGCTTCTGAAAGCCTTAATTTATTAAGATGGGCAATTGGTGTATGTCCCATATACAATTTAAACGCTTTGGTAAAATGAGTTAAAGAATAGCCCGAAAGACTTGCGATTTTATTAATCGTAAGATCGGCTTCGTGGAAATGTTCATGCATATAAAGAATCATATTTTTAATTATAGTCGCATGCTGTTTTTCTGGCCGACGCAAGTCTTTGGATGAAGAGAGCCCTTCTTCCACAAAATATTCGGTGATTTTACGAGCGACTTCTTCTAATTCTTCTTTTTTAGGATCGTGTTCCCGTGTAAGAACTTGAAAAAGCTTTAATTGATTTATAAGATAACGGTTAATTAGAAAGCGAGCGTAAAAATAATGATTTTCTAAGCCAAGCGCTTTTTTAATTTGTTCGACATAAAAGCGCGATATTACTACTGAATAAAAATGACCGTTCTCCATATCAAACTCTAAGCCGTGTGACACATTGGGATTGACCGGATAAATAAAACCGACCTCGCCAATGTAAGAAGCCTTATCATAATGGAGAAGCGAAATCGTTTTTACTGGAATCATAAACTCATACTCGTCATGTTTATGCTGAAATGAGTTTACTTTTTCTTCCGAGTGGTCAAAGATATATTCAGCAATAGAAAGATGGGAACAGTGACTTACTGTCGGGCATTTATTAGAAATAAAAACTCCATGGGCAGCGATTAATTTCATACCCCTACTATAAAAGATATTAGTTCAAAATTCAAATATTTGTTATTGTTTCCCCAAATTTAACCCCAATAATTGTCGAAAATATGTTATGTTGGTAGAATATTTTTAAGGAAAGAAGGTATTTATTATGAAAAAATTACGCAAATCTTTTATTGGCACTTTGTTTCTAGTGGCCCTTATCGCTGTCGGGGCGGTGTTGTGGTTTCAAGGAAGACTAGACCGCGTCCTTCCTTATGTTTCTCTTGACATCGATAAAATGATGGCGATGACTGAAAAAAAGGATGCTTCTAAGTACACCAAAGTCAAACTAACGGGCAATGATGATGGTGAAGCAATTAATGAATCATACACTTTCACAGATGGAGAATGGCTCGCCGATGCTGAATATGAAAAGCCGCATGGTAACAGTATTAGTACTTCTATTTATTCAGATTTACAAGATTTTAGGAACTTACCAACCGACATACAAGCTTATTTCACCTTTAAAACTAATAGTCGTCAATATAAGATTGAACATCGCGAAAAGACTGACGCAAGTAATTATACATATATGACCTACGTTTATAATCGTGATGGTGCTCTTATTGAATTGCGGATTGAAATAGCCGCTAATGTACCAGAATATGATATATCAATTAATAGCTATAAACTCATTTACTTTAGTTTTAGTTAATTGAATATAAAATCGCAACATAAGAACTAAGCTCTGACGCCAATCAGAGCTTTTTTATATCAACTACTTATTTTTGGTCATGAATTTCATATCTTTATCGCCGCAATTATAAAAGTGCATCACCAACATTAAAATTATCTAAAAAGGACTGTCAATTGCCTTTTAGGTTTTTAAACAGCCCCTTCTTTTATTAACCTTAAAACCTTTACAAAAGAGACGCTACCTCTTCCCCTTATCGTAAGGAATCCCAACCGCCTCAGGGGCCATTGAGCTCTTTGAAGTAAAGATTAACACAACAATGGTGGCAATAAAGGGAATAAGTTTAAAAATTTCCGGCGGTAGTCTAAGATTTACTAAAAATGGAATTGCCGTGTACGAACTTGCTAGCGATTTTAAAAATCCAAAGAAGAATGCTGCGCCAAGAATACGCCACGGTTTCCATTGTCCAAAAATTAAGACCGCTAAAGCTAAGAACCCATATCCTGAAACGGTATGATCAAAGGTTGTGGTAATTGGAACAATATAAGTGATACCGCCAAGCCCAGCTAAAGCACCTGATGCTAATGCGCCAATGTAACGATATTTATAAACGTTTAAACCAACAGTGTCAACTGCGTGTGGGTTCTCACCAGTCGCGCGCAAACGTAAACCAAACGCCGTTTTATAGAGGACAAACACCATTAAAAATAAGACAATTAACCCTAAAAATGTCGTAATATAAACATTTCTAAATAAAACTCTTCCAAGGAAAGGAATATCAGTAAGTAGCGGTATTCGAATAATTCTGAATGTATTTTTAAATGCTACTCTTTGGAGTCCTGTTGCCTGCACGTTGCGGGCGATATAAATCGTGAGCGCGGGGGCAATAATGTTCAGAGCCGTTCCACTTATAACTTGATTAGACTTCATTTTAACACTGGCAAATGCAAGGGGCAAAGTAAAGATAACGCCCGCTAGCATAGCCGCTAAAATCCCAATAAGGAGTAAGAGGTTTCCGCTCATTTTATCTTGTAGTTTTTGAATTACAATAACGCCAGTAAAGGCGCCAACAATCATTTGACCTTCAAGGGCAATATTTGTAACACCGCTGCTTTCAGAAATTAATCCGGCAAGGGCTACAACTAAAAGCGGAATGGAAAATAACATCATCTGTTGAATGATAAAATATAGCATATCCATTATTTTAATTCTCCTTTCTCGGTTGACTCAACAACAGATTCCTCGGTTGCCTCCTCAACTGGTAATTCTTCAGTGTTACCTTTCTTCTTAAATTTAAAGAATGTTTTAATTTTTCCAATGTTTTGCTGAATAATCATGCTAAATCCCGAGAAGAAAATAATAACCCCGATAATGATATTAATAATTTCGGAAATGTAGTTAAGGGACTGTAACTTTTGTCCGCTCATAGTGATATGCGATATAAATAACGCCGTGAAAATAATACCAATCGGATGCGATGAACCAAGGAGAGCCACCGATAATCCCGTAAAGCCCTCTGCTGGAATTGTTTCCACAACCTTAATGTGCCGACCAGTGGGGCCTGATAAGAATAAAAGCGCACCCCCTATACCAGCTAAAGCGCCCGAAATAGCCATCGCTAAGACAATGTTTTTTCGCACATTCATCCCCGAAGCTTTAGCGGCATCGGGATTATAACCGCACGCTTTAATTTCAAAACCAAAGCGGGTTTTCGAAATAATGAAATATACAATAATGGCAATAAATATAGCAATAAATATACCGATACTAATTGTTGACTTATCAACATAGCTGCCAATTTTGTTAGAGAATAAATCGCGTAAAAACCACGTCGGTAACTCAGCACTCTTAGCAACATCCTTCGTTTCATTAAGCGCGGAGTGATAAACTGTCATCATAATTAACATATTAACAACATACATGGCGACAAAATTAAAGAGAATCGTTGAAATGACTTCGCTCACGCGATAAAAAGCTTTTAGGAGTCCAGGCAAGGCACCCCAAAGTGCTCCCGCCACAGCGGCACCTAAAATGGCAACAATCCAGTGAAGAGCACCCGGTAAAAACGTCCACTTCACGCCAATATAAATAGCGACAAAACCACCTACAAGAAATTGACCACTAGCGCCAATGTTAAATTGCCCCGCTTTAAAACTAAAACCAACCGCTAGCCCCGTTAAGATAAGCGGCGTTGCTAAGTAGAGAGTTTGACCAATCCCTTTCATCTTATTAGCGAAACCACCAATTAAAATAGCACCAAGACCTTGGAAACTATGGCGCGGATTGGAAATAAATAAAATGACAAATCCTAATAAAATCCCAATTGCAATTGAAATAAGGGTAGCAACTACATTTGGCGTAAATACTTTACGTGACACTTCTTTCATCTTAAGTGCAAATGCCTTACTCTTATTATTTACCATTGATGTTTCCTCCCGACATGTAAAGTCCGACTTCTTGCCGTGTCGTTTTCTTTGGATCGAGATTAGCGACAATTTTGCCGTTATATATAACTAAGATTCGATCACTTAATTTAAATATTTCTTCTAAGTCTAATGATATGAGTAAGACCCCTTTATCATTATTGCGTTGATTAATTATTTGCCGATGAATATAATCAATGGCTCCAACGTCCATTCCGCGAGTCGGAGACATAGCGAGTAATAAATCGGGATCAAAGTCAATTTCCCGAGCCACGATAACTTTTTGTTGGTTACCGCCACTCATGCTGCGCACGATAGTGTTAACCCCTTGACTTTGCCGAATATCAAATTCATCAATTAAGCGTTCACTAAATGCATTAATTTCTTTAGGATGAATAACGCCTCGTCGAAAGAAACGATTTTCACGGTAACGCTTAAGAATTAAGTTGCTCGCTAAATTAAAATCTAAGATTAAACCATCTTTTTGCCGGTCTTCGGGAATATGACTAATACCTAAATTATTCCGTTTTAAAACTGAATGTTTCGTAATATCTTCGCCTTTGAGGATAATGTGTCCAGCAGTAATTGGACCTAGTCCTGTTAAAGCATACGCTAATTCTGATTGACCATTACCATCAATCCCCGCAATACCAACTACTTCTCCTCTAAAGACATCAAAACTGACATCATCAACGACATTTTTACCGTGTCGCTTTTGGGCAACGCATAAGTTTTTAACTTCTAAAACTTTTTCTTGTGATTCATTAGCGGCTAATTGGAGCGTATCATCAATTTTATAACCAACCATCATCACTGATAACTCTTCAGTAGTTGTATCTTTAACATTAACTGTTCCAATATATTTCCCGCGCCGTAAAACCGTAACCCGATCACAAATACTCATAATTTCATCAAGTTTATGTGAAATAAATAAGATTGACTTCCCTTCTTCAGCTAATTTTTGCATGATGACAAGTAAATCTTTAATTTCTTGTGGAGTTAACATCGCGGTTGGTTCATCAAAAATTAATATATCGTTATCACGATAGAGCATTTTGAGAATTTCAACCCGTTGTTGCATCCCCACAGTAATATCTTTAATTTTAGCGCGCGGTTCAACCGCTAAACCATAATTCTTTGATATTTCTAAAACTTTCTTTTCAGCGTCACTTAAATTAATTACTCCGCGTTTTGTCGGTTCAACTCCTAATACAATATTTTCAATAACACTAAATTTATTAATTAGTTGAAAGTGTTGGTGAACCATCCCAATCCCTAAACGATTAGCGTCATTTGGATCTTTAATTGTTACTTTTTCGCCATTAAGTAAAATTTCTCCTTTTTCTTGATTATATAATCCAAAAAGGACTGACATAAGTGTCGATTTGCCGGCGCCATTTTCGCCCAAAAGAGCATGAATCTCACCCTTCCGTAATTGAAGCGTTACATCATCAAGCGCTACAATGCCCGGAAACTCTTTCCGGATATTTCTCATTTCTACAACATATTGTTCCATATTAATACACCTAATATCTATTCTATTTCTAGACTTTCTATTTATAATTTATTGCTTGGATTATATTTAACTTAGCAAAAATGTAGGGTGCTTTTCACTTGCTAAAAAGCAGTTCCCCACGAATCCGAATAACCTTATATTTTTCTAATTAAGCCCTAAATGAAGCAAGAAAAAGGGGATTGCTCCCCTTCTTCTTAGTTTGTTGGAGGGATGTATAAGTCTTCAACTACAACAATAACGGTTGGGACTTCTGATGCTTTAGCGTAGTCTTCATCAAGCGGAATATTTGAACGAATATTATCAGTGTCATCCACTAATCTTTGATAAATAGCGTTGTAATCTTCAACAGTAAATGTTCTAAATCTAGAATTTTCAATAGGAAGTCCAACACCATCTTCAACAACGGTTAAGCGACTAACTTTACCGCCTGGGAATTCGCCATCTTTCCATTTTTGGAGCGTTTGATAAACCGAACCAGCTAAGTTTTTGATGGCTGATGTAATCACACGTTCATGATCGCCAGATTGGTCAATATCAACACCAACAACATATTTTTCTGGTAATACTTCAGCCGCTGCCATAACGGAAAAGCCGACGGCACCACCACATGAGAAAATGACTTCAGTGCCACTGTTATACCACGAACCGGCTAAGGTTTGGTTTTCATTGGTAGCTTCAAAGTTACCAGCATAGTTGAATTTGAGTTCAACAGCGCCAGGAGTTAATTCTAACTCTTGAGCCGCAATATCAGCACCATTAATAAAGCCGTACCCAAAGCCGATAACAGCAGGATAAGCCTTCCCGCCTAAAAAGCCTAACTTACGGAATCCGTCTTTAACAAGTGCATAGCCAGCAAGGAAACCGGCTTCTTCTTCTTGATAGAAGATTGGAGCAGTATTATCCTTGATATCATAGACATAGTCTCCGCTATGGGGAGCTCCATCAAGAAGGATAAATTTAACATCTGGATACATGCTTTGTGCGCGATGAACGACAACTTCAAAGTTATAACCAGGTAAAACAACGACTTCAGCGCCATCTCCGATTGCTAAAGTGATACTGTCTAAGGTTGAGTCAATTGTTTCTTCTGCTGCATGATAATATTTAGCGTTAAGTTTGTTATCATCTGCAAAATCTTTGATACCAGCCCATGAACCTTGGTTAAAACCACCATCTTCTAATGTTCCGCCTGCGAAAATTATATGGGCGATGTCAACTTTTTCGGTTTCAGTACCACAAGATGCTAATGCAAAGCATGACAAAGCAAGAACAATGCCTAATAAATACTTTTTCATTTTATTTCTCCTTTCATTCAATAAGTATTTAGGTTTTTAACAATAAAATTATACCTTTTCATTCCCTCCTTTTATTTTTTCTTTTTAGCTTTTAACTGGTCTCTTTCATAGAGAAGGCGAACAGCTTCGTTTCCAGCCATCGCAAGTCTCTTAATATGATCAGGTGAATGATCTAAAGCTGTTTCTGGTTTAAATTTGCCAGAATCACCAGAGGCTTCAATAACGTTGTCTAAACAAACGGAAATTCCGCCTGCTCTTAAGCCCCAAACTCGGGCCAAAACAAAGATAACACTCGCTTCCATTTCCGCACCAGGAATATTTAAGCGTTTTAAATCTTCAAAATGATATTGCCATTTTGATTGCCAATAGTTGTTATATGATGACCCAGGCCGCCCGTGACCAGCGTAAAATGTATCCGCGGAACGGGTGATACCTACGTGATGGGGGAAACCTAATCCTTCGACAGCATTAATACATGCTTCAACAACATCATGGCTTGCAACAGCGGGATATTCAATTGGTGCGTAAAGCACAGAAGCGCCATCTAACCGCATTGCACCATCAAATATGACCATATCGCCATTTTTAACATGGTCAAGGAATGTACCGCAAGTACCAACCCTAATAAAAACTTCGGCGCCACATCTTGCTAATTCTTCCATAGCAATTGATGTTGATGGGCAGCCGATTCCAGTACTGGTACATGAGATGGGAACACCTTTATACTTTCCAGTGTAAGTCACATATTCACGATTATTTGCGACTTCTTTTGCTTCATCCCAAAAACTAGCGATTAGTCGAACACGATTGGGATCGCCAGGTAATAAGACGTACTTGGCAACTTCACCTTTGCCGACGCCGATGTGGTATTGTTTTACCATAAAAACGTCCTCCTTTTAATTATTTTTTATTTAAAACTTACATAACTATTTTAATACTTAAACAAAGACGGTCAATTAAAAACAATAATATTTCATGATAAATAAATCAGGCGTAAATATTTATTTATCAAAGGTACAATTGAGTTGTTAAAAAAGGGGGAAATATCCTCATTTATTGAATAATTTAAAAAGCCCGATATATAATCGAGCATTATTGTCAGTGGTGAACCGTACAGGATTTGAACCTGTGACCCATTGATTAAGAGTCAATTGCTCTACCAACTGAGCTAACGGTCCACGGTGCTTTTTAATTATACGCCTTTAAAGTTATTTTGCCAATATTAATGTAAAACCAAAAAAGCATAGCTGATACAACTATGCTTTAATGTGCAAATGTTTAGTCCGTTACTCATTTAGTGGCGGCTTTAAACTCTTTGATTTTCGCTTTTAAGGCGGGAACATCATTTTGAAGTTTTAAGAATGTACTACCAATAAAGGCGCCATCTGCTCCTGCATCTTTGACACGCTTAACATCTTCAACAGTAGAAACACCAACGCCACACATAATACGTTTGTTTTTGGCTTCATTTTTACGTAAATAAGCAATTACTTCCCCGAGTGTTTTATAGTGTGAATGGGCTTTATCGCTCTTTGCTTGCAGATAGATGAAGCCGTTTGAGGTACGCGAAGCTTCAAGATCTGCTTCAGGGAGATGTAGGGGCACATATTGCGCTAATTTAATGCCATGTGCTTTTAGGGTTTCTTTAATCTTTAAGTTATTACCACCGACATAAATTAATTCAGTCAACTTGTGGCTTTCCATAAATTTTGCAAATTTTTCCACGCCAATTTGTTCAATTGTTTGTTCATAGGCCAAAATAAAGATTTCTTGTCGCGGGTATTTTTTTTGAATTTCAGTAATCGCCACCATATATTTATCGTAATCGCTGCACGCTTCAAGCGCTTTAATCATCCGATTCTGAATAAAAGGACTATCTAAGAATGGGTTTTTAGCAGGAAAGTCAATTTCTAACACATCTACGCCATTTTCAACGTAAATCTTCGCAACATCAAATGTGTCTTTAATCGTTAGATAACCAAGTGATAAATAACCAATTAACTTCATTTTATTTCTCTCCGTGGAACGCTAGTAAAATTAACTTTTTAAATTGTTCCTTAGTTGGGCAAATTGGATTAGTTTTTGTACAACCGTCGGCAGCTGATAAATCAGCGATTTCATCAAGGTGAGCCATTAAATCTTCTTCTTTAACGAATTCACTTAAAGTTTTTGGAAACTCTAATACTTTCGTTAAATCGTTTAAGGCCGTCACCATATCTTTTTTGCCTAACATTTTGGCAAGTTCGTCATAGCGTTTTTTCGCTTCAACGTCTTGGGAATTATATTTAACAACATGTGGTAAAAGAATCGCGTTACATGTGCCGTGTGGTAAATGTAAGACACCGCCCAAAGAGTGTGAAATTGAGTGAACCACACCAAGTGATACGTTAGTAAAAGATAAACCAGCAATTAACGATGCGTTTAACATTCTTTCACGTAACTCAATATTTTTTAAATCATTTATTACTTGTGGTAACACTTCAAAGATTTCCTTAATTGCAAAGCGCGCTAGCACATCGCTTAATACGTTTGCGCGACTAGAAACAAAGGCTTCAAGTGCATGACTTAACGCATCAAACCCCGTTTCAATTGTTAGGCGCCGCGGTTTCGATAATGTTGTCACTGGATCAAGAATGGCAACGTCTGGCATCATTTCCATATTGCCAATCCCATGTTTGTAACCAGTCACGTCATCCGTAATAACGATTGACCGTGATACTTCACTCGCGGTACCCGCCGTTGTTGGGATTGCACCAAAGCGGGCTTTGCCGCGTAATTTAGGGAATTTTGACTTATCAGCGATTGTTTCTAAATCTTTAATTTCTGGATGCTCATAGTAAATCCACATCGCTTTGGCCGCATCCATCGTCGAACCACCCCCGATTGCTAAAATAAAATCAGGTTTTTCTTCAAGCATAAATTTAGCGCCTTTTAAGACGGTACTAAACTTTGGATCTGGTTCAATTCCCATATAGACTTTAAATGGTGTGCCCGCCTTTTTTAAATGTTTTTCAACGATGTCCATCACTCCGTTTTTATAAACGATGTCATCGCCAAGAACAATAACCATCTTTTTCGATTTAATCGCTTCTAAATGTGCAAGAGCCCCTTGGCCAAAAATAAGTTCATCTCCTGCTAATTTCATTGGTCGCATTAGTGGTCTCATAAATGTTTACTTAATCTCCTTTACTTTATCCATGAATTCCTTCGTTAATTCATAAGATATCGGTTTGCTAATATCTTTACCTTCCTTAAAGGCCGAACCAATAATAGCGCCATCGGCGATGGCAAATTGTTCTTTAACGTTATTAACGCTAACACCACTACCAATCAAAACAGGAATCTTTACGTTTTTCTTCACTTGTTCAAGTGCTTCAATTGGGGTTTGTTGGCCCGTAGAAACACCAGTGACAATCACTGCATCAGCGCCACTAGATTGGGCCATCTTAGCTGAATCAATTAAAGAAATATCTTTCGATAACATATAAGTATATTTAACTTGGATATCGGCTAATATTTTTACTTTTTCAGCACCTAAAAGTTTACGATAGCGCGTTGCTTCAACAGCGACTGGATACAAAATACCGCCATGATATATAACCGTATCAACATAAACTGGCAACCGCACAAAATCAAGATCTAATGCTTTACAAATCGCTAATCCTGTTTTATAGTCGTTAAACGCCGCATCGAGTCCAATTGGTATTTTTACTGCCTTTTTAATTAAAGCAGAAACTGCTGAGAGAAAAATTGCTTGTTCAAAGTTTAATTTTTCACCAAGGGGGTTGTCTCCCATGTTTTCAATCATAATCGCGTCAACGCCTGCTTTTTCTAAAGTTTTAGCGTCGTTAATTGCCCACTTAATAATTTCCTTGTTATTGTCTTTATAATCGGGTGTGCCAATCAGCGGTTTTAAGTGGACCATCCCAATTACTAAATTCTTTTTGAATAATCCCATTATTTTTCTCCCTTGTTTAATCGATAAATACTTTCAAGCGCAATGCGGCATAATTCGTCTTCAGCCTTTACGCGAACATCACCGTCAATTGAATCTTTATAATTTTCTAAAACGGTAACAAGGGTGAGAATAGCGGTCTTAACGTTCATAAGACGGCCTAAGACTAACATACAGGAGCTTTCCATATCAAGCCCAGCGACACCCATTTTTTTCGCTTCGGCAAATACTTTAAAGACATCAGTGCCACGTTCTTTGGCAAGTTTTGATTCCTTCATTTGTGAATAATAGCCATCAAGTGTCATATTAAGTCCATTATCGACAATTTTACCAAAATCACGAACGGTCTTTGAGATAATGTTTACAAAATCAAAATTGGCCACTGCTGGATAATTAACTTCAATATAAGTTTCGCTCGTGCTTTCTCTTCTAACTGAAGCAACGGGGACAATATAGTGTCCTAAAAGCTCATCTTTCAAAGACATAACTGTACCCATCCGTAAGGCCACTTTCATCCCGCAATTATACATTTCTTCCATCGCTATTGCCGCGGAAGGAGCGCCAATTCCGGTTGACGTAATCGTCACAGGTATTCCTTTATAAGTTCCAGTATAAGTGTTGTACTCTCTGGCAAAAGCAACCTTTTTTGGATTGTCTAAATATTCTTTTAAAACTTCGACGCGCCACGGGTCACCTGAGAAAATAACATTTGGGGCAATTGTTTTATCAGTGCCCTTCATATAAATTGTTGGTTTCATAATTCTTCCCCCTTAAAATTTTTGTCATATCTTTCTTTTAATGTTTCTAAAGTAGGACTATTAGTAGTACACCCAACTTCTTCAATGATAAATGAAGATATTGTGCTTCCTAATCTTCCCGCTTTTTTATAACCTAAATTATTTAAATACCCATATAAGAACCCAGCAATATAAGCATCACCTGCTCCTGCGGTGTCTAAAATTCGCTTTGGTTTAACTACCGGAATTTCAATAATTTCGTTCTCGCGTGTATAGATTGTGCTTCCTCTGCTTCCTTTAGTCACCGCTATTATTTTGAGTTTAGGAAATTTAAAGAAAGCACTAATGCTATTAAGTTTAAACCATTGCCGCAATACACTCATTTCATATTCATTCGCAAAGATAATTTCAACCAAATTAAAGATTTCTTCTAACACATCAATACTAAAGGTTGTTTCATCTAATTTCATGCCGAAGGCAAGTGGAACATTATATTTTTTTACTAACCTTATTGTTTCAAGGAGATCTGCTTTTGCGTTAATAGTTATAACAACCATCCGTGCATTTTTAAATAGTTCTTCATCATAGGGCACAAAGTTTTCATCACTATGAGCACCTGGATGAAATAAAGTTACATGATCACCAGTTTCCGTTTGCAGTAAATATCCAAAACTTGTTATTTTGTCATCAACCTTCATGATTCCAGATAAATCGACATTATTGTTCTTTAAATATTCCGCTAATTTAATCTGTTCAAAATCTTTTCCCACCCTAATAAGCGGGGTATTGGGGACATTTAGTTTGCCTAAAATAACGGCGATATTAATTGAGCAACCGCCATAAAATATGTCGTTGCTATCTTGATTTAATATTATTGAACTATGACCGACCATCGGCGCCTTATTAAGCTTGACGATTCGATCCATGCTTGGATAACCAGTAATTAGTACTTTTTTCATTACAAAGTTCCCGTATTAATTAATTCGCTAAATTCGTCTAATGATATAACTTTTCCCAAATACTTATGAATATCACGTAAGTAAATGTTATTGGTTTCTTCATCGCTTGTTCCCACGCATTCCCTAATTACATACACGTTATAATCTAAATAGTATCCATCTATCACGGTTGCGTGAATACAATTGTTTGTTTTGGCGCCCACTAGCACAATGTTTTTGATATTGTTTTCACGTAATATTAAGTCTAAGTCAGTACCAAAGAATGAACTGTAACGACGTTTTTGCACAATATAATCTTTTTTATAATCGATTTTCAGTAAATCGGTAATTTCTTCACCGCCAGTTCCTTCAATACAACAAGGGCGCATATTTTCTAAGTTTTTATCAAACTTATCCTTGCGATATCGGTGTTGAATGAAAATAACGAGATGATTGTGTTTACGGGCGATGGCAAGTGCTTTGTTAATATTAGGAATAAGTTTCAAACTTACGGAATAGAAAACTCTTCCCGTTGGATCAACAAAATCGTGAACCATATCTACCACAATAAAAGCTGTTTTAGTTGACATAATGAGACCCCCTATCTAATTTATTTTTTGGCTTTAACAGCGAATTAATTGTTAGAACAATGACAATGGTAATATAAGGAACCATTTTTAATATACCCGCTATTTCTTTATTGATAATACCAATATTCATCGCTATTGATTGCATGAGACCAAAAATAACAGCGTATAATGTTGTTAATCCTGGTTTCCCGTCACCACAATAGAAAGCGGCAATAGCGATAAAGCCAGTACCAGCAATAACGACTGGAGTGAATAAGCGAACTCTCTCTATTGCAATATTGAAGCCAGCAAATCCAACAATAATAGCTGACATTATAAGTACTAAATATTTGACCCTATTAACTTTAATCCCCACTGAACGGGCCGCTTCTTCATTTTCCCCAATAACTTGTGTATATGTCCCCATTTTCGTTTTATATAAGAAAATAGAAACAAATATGAGCAATATGACTGTGAGAAACACCATCGGTGTATGCCCGCTTAGGAGTGACCCTAAAATCGGAATATCTTTAATTCCAGGAATAATTAGTTGCATTTTCCGTTCTTCAATGCCAACGGTAATATCATTTCCAACTATTCTGCCCATTTTATTTAAAAGTTTAATAACAAACCCACCAGTTGCTAACGATAAAATATTGATAGCAAAACCTGTTATGACAAAATTGGCTTTTTGCGAGATAGCAAAAAATGAATAAACTAAGCCTAATAACCCTGAAACAATCACGGTAGCAATTAGCCCGTATATGTATGATCCAGTTAGTTTTATGACCGTGGCACTAACTAGCGCGCTGAAAACCATAAACCCTTCTAGCCCAATGTTAACAATGTTGATTTTATAGGATAATAGCCCGCCTAATGCACTAAGAATAATCGGTACAGAAAATATAATAGTCTGCGTAATAATACTACTTAGTAAATCCATACTATTTATCCTCCTCAATCATTTTATCGTTGTTAATTTTGTTGCGTTTTTCCGCTTTTTTAGCTTTTCTTATTGCTTTAGAAAGTCCAATCTTTTCTTCGATATTATGAATAAAGTGCTTAATTTTAATATATGACGGAGCATTCTTTCCTTTCACCATTTTTACTGATAAAAATAAAATGAGTAGCGCTTGAATAACGGTAACAACTTCCGAGGGAACATCTGTAAGAATAGCGACCTGACCACTTCCAACTTTTAGGATCCCATAAAATAAAGCAGCAACAAATGCCCCTTCTGGAGCGTGGCCACCGAGTAGGGAAATTACCATTCCATCCCAACCTAATCCTGGATTGGTCGAAAAGGTTCCCGAATACGTATACTGATCAGTCATTAACCAGCCCGCTCCTGCTAAACCAGCAATTGCTCCGCTCATTAACATAATAATGATAATTTTATTTCGAACTTTAATTCCAACTGCTTCTGAAAATTGTAAATTGGATCCTAAACTCCGAATTTCATATCCGATTTTTGTTTTTCGATATAAAAACCAAACAATAACAAAAACAGCCAGAGCAATAAAGAAAAAAGCTGTAAGTTGGGTGTTACCAAATCCTTTAAATATAGCGTTATTACCAACCATGTGGGTTGATAAAATTCCAGACCGTTCATCACGGAATGGTCCTTCGGTTAATACTTTCAGTATTTCAATAATCGCATAGTTCAAAAGTAGCGTTACAACCATCTCATTGACATTTAAATATGCTTTTAAGAGCGCGGGGATAACCGCAGTTAAAGTTCCAACTACTAGCGCAATAAGCAGCAATAAAGGAATTAACACACCTTTAGGGAGTGCTTGCCATTGATATCCTAGTACCGCAGTTGTAAATCCTGCGACAATAATTGAACTTTCAACCCCCATATTAAATAAGCCTGCTTTGAAACTAATCATAATAGCAAGACCAGCAAGTAATAAGGGACCCATGTGATGCAAAATGCGCGCAAACCCTCCTTTAACAAAAGGAGCATTTAAAATAGCGCCATACACCATAAACGGATTTTCTTTACTAATTAAAATCGGGATTAACGCCATCACAAACGCTAATAAAACTGGGACAATGATATTAATAGCACTTGAAATAGTCGTGGCTTTTCGCTCAACAGTTACTGGATTAATTTTTAATTCTTCGCTAATTGCTACACTGCCATTTTTATTTGCCATCGCTCACACCTCCCATTAGTAAACCTAGTTTTTCCGTTGTAGCGTCTTTTCCTAATACTTCGCCAATTACTCGTCCTTCATACATTACTAATATTCGATCAGATAAACTCATAATTTCCGTTATTTCGTTCGAAATAAGTAATACTGCTTTCCCGCTTTCAGCAAAATTGATAATGGCATTGTGAACGAATTCAATGGCGCCAATGTCAACACCACGCGTTGGCTGACTAGCAATTAGCAGTTCTGGATTTTTTTCTAACTCGCGCGCTATGATAACTTTTTGGGCATTCCCGCCTGATAATTGCGAGACGTATCCTCTTCGGTCACTAACCCGAATATCATATTTTTCAATAGCGGCTTCGCGTTTTTCCACAATTTCCTTATTTTTTAATACACCTAACTTGCTTATTTGTTTATCGGAAAGACAACCAGCAATAATATTTTCGCTAATGGTCATGTCACGATTAACACCATGTACATAACGGTCCTCAGGAATGATACTAATACCCGCCTCACGCAATTCCTTTGGCCACTTGTTAGTAAGGCGTTTATCATATAAAAAGATATCGCCAGCAGTAGAGCAAATCATCCCAGTTAGTAATCCCACTAGTTCACTCTGCCCGTTACCATCAACACCGGCAATACCTAAAATTTCACCTTTTCTAATGTTAAAAGAAACATCGTTAACAACAAGTTTGCCATCTTTATTTTTAGTAGTTAAACCGCAAACTCTATAAACAACGTCATCATCTTCTTCAAAACATAAATGTTCTTTTTTAATATCTAATAAAACATCTCGGCCGACCATCATTCCCGCTAATTCAGCTTGTGATGTATCTTTGGTCCGCACTGATCCAACTAGTTTTCCGCGTTTAATAACATAGACTCGATCACTAATATCTAGCACTTCTTGAAGCTTATGCGTAATGATAATAATTGTTTTCCCCTTTGCTTTCATTTGTCGCATGCTGTCAAATAGTTCGTCAATCTCTTGCGGAATTAAAACGGCAGTCGGCTCATCAAAGATTAATATATCTGCTTCCTTGTGAAGCATCTTTAAAATTTCAACTTTTTGTTGAGCGCCGACTGATAGATCTTTAATCTTATCGGTCGCTTTTAAATCAAATCCTGATGTCTTTATTAGGTCTTGTATTTCCTCAATTTGAGTCTTTCTGTCGATAAAAGGTGTTTTTAGTGATTTATTTTTAAGTTTAATCTCCTTTGTTTTTTCTCTACCCAAAAAGATATTGTCACTAACGGATAAGGAGGACACTAACTTAAAGTGCTGGTGCACCATACCGATGCCAGCTTCAATGGCATCGGTAGGTGACTTAAAATCTACTTCTTTTCCTCGAACAAGGATGTGACCACTTGTAGGTTTTAAAAGACCAAATAACATATTCATCAAGGTTGATTTGCCAGCGCCATTTTCACCAACAATCGCTAAGATTTCTCCTTCATTAGCGTGTAGTGAAATATTATCGTTAGCAACAAATTCACCGAATTTCTTCGTTAAATTTTGAATTTCAACAACCTTCATGATTATCTGTCTTTCTTTTTTTATTTTTTAGTTTGCAAATGTAATATTGGTTAAGGCAGCGGTGTCTAGTGTTTCACCTCTTTGAGCATCAACAACATCGATCTCACCAGCAA
This sequence comes from Tenericutes bacterium ADurb.Bin239, assembly GCA_002069815.1. Taxonomy (GTDB): domain Bacteria; phylum Bacillota_I; class Bacilli_A; order RFN20; family CAG-826; genus UBA1361. Next base: position 37,935 of record MWCB01000006.1, read on the forward strand.
TAATTGCTGTTTCTAAGTTTTGTATCTTTTGTTTAATTTCGGCCCATTTTGCTGCTGCGGGATCCGTTTGGGCTAGGAAGCCAGAAATTGTTGCTAAATCAGTGATACCAGTACCCAAACTCTTTAAGTCATAATAGCGGGTTGTAGCACCATCTTTAAGGGTTCCTTCCAATAATTCCTTGGTTATATCGTAAGTAACGGCATCCGTTTTCTTAAGCACACTTGTTAAAACATGTCCTGGTTTTAATGCATCTTGGTTTGCGTCGACATCAACCATTAAACGCTTAGCGGTTTCCGCTTCGTTTCTAATGTTAGAAGCAACACCACCTGCCGCACCATAAACAATGTTAACGCCTTGATTGTAAAATTCTTTGACCATGTTAGCGTTGGCAGCTGATGCCCCAAAACCTGCTGTGGTATTTTCATAATAACGATAGTTAACTTCTAATTCTTGGGCAATATGATTAGCGCCTTCGACGTATCCATAACCGAAAACACGGATACCATTAGAGTTAGATCCACCAACGAACGCTAATGCACGATCATCGGCAAAATTATATCCAGTTGGTAACAAAAGGTCTCGATTTTCGTTTACTAAAACACTTAATGCTCCCGCTAGGAATGAAGATTCGTTAACGCTAAAGAGTATTTCAATTACGTTATCATGAATTCTTTCTCCTGCATCGTTGGTATTGGCAAATTCGTTAAATACAACGTATGTTGTATTTGGATAGCGTTTTGCAATTGGATTACCTCCAGCATAATTTAAAATAAGGGTTTCAAAGTTATATTCGAGCGTAAATACTAAATCATACTCTTGTTCGCCGAGTGTGTTCAATATTGTCGTAATGTTTGCTGGAGTAGTAAAGTCTACCGTTTTGATAGATACATTATCATATTCTGCAGCAATTTTGTTTAAACCAGCAACCGCGAATTGGTTGTAACCATTGTCTTGCAAGGTTGCCTCCGAAGCAATAAGCCCCACCTTGAACTCTTTTCCCCGCTCGCCACGGCAAGCAATCAGAGATGTCGATAATAAAACTAGACCGACTAATGCAAATAATTTTTTCATGCGTTTCCTCCTTTCATTATTGCAATTTGTCTTACACGTTGAAACCTGTAACTTAAATATCGCAAGTAGCGATCATAACTAATGTAACCGGTTTCACTTCTATTTTAGTACACGCGAGCAATGAGTAAATGAATTTAATAAGTCTTTTTTAGGGTTTGATGATTTTTAGCACTTAAAAAAGGCCCCAGTAGGCTGGGGCCTTCGTCAGCGTTAACTAATTATTACACTACTGGAGGGGTTAAGGATAAGCTTCCTTCAAACGCAAATGGCGCTAAGGTGATAGCGTCATAGGCGCCAAGTGGACCAGTAAAGTAAATATCAGCGGTTGGGTTAGCGACAAAGAAGTCTCTAAACGCTGCTTGATCGTCAATGCCCATGTGGTAGTTAAGTGAAAGTTTAACTTCAAATTCAAAGTTATTACCATCTTTACCAGTTAAGACGACATCAGCGTGTTTACCTAATTCTAAGGAACCAGGTTCAACAGGATTGCCATCACGATCAAGCATTTTTTTGTAACGAAGTGGGAAGTTAAGAATAACAGTCGTTCCCACTTTATGTTTGAGTGGTCCGCTTAATTCATTACCAATGTCGAGTTGTTCCGCAAAATCGTTAGCGTTAACAACGATTGCTTCTGGTGCAGCGATAGTGGGGTGATCAGCGGCCGCCACTTCAGTAACCCGTTTAATCCATTGTAATTGTGGTAAACCATGGTAAACGGTATATTGACCGATTACTTCGTATAATTTACCAATTTGCATATATTCACGGTAGTCATTAATTTTGAAGAGACCTAATGCAACATCGCCATCACAAATAACACCGTTATTCCAGTCGGCAAAGTACCCGTTGAAGTAACCATACACTTTAACAATTTTGCCCATTGGCTGAGCCCGCGCTTCATCTAAAGTGAATTCATAAATAATTTCTTGCGGATGAAGAATCATATCGATATTGAATCGCGTTGAACGTTCACCAATATGAATGGTCGCATATAAACGCGCCGCTTTTGCTGGGGGAACAGTATGAATTGGGTTACCGCCACTGTCGTACTCGGCATCATAGCGCGGGTAGTCAGGAATAGCGTAATCGTCACCCTTATCATCAACCGCAAATTCAAAACTAGCGTAGTTTTCACCTTCGAGATACGAATAGGTAACAGTATATTCTGGATAGAGATAGACGCCATTAATTTCGTCTTCATATTTTAATTCTCCGTAGGTAATGAGAATTAAGTCGTTACCATACTTTAATTCGGGAATTGGTAACGGTGGTTCAGCATCGGCCCGAAATACGTTGGTCGGAATCGTGCTTCCCGTTCTTTCTATAACTAGTGGAACACTTCTTGCAATATAGTTAACAGCAATATTGTGTTCTTCATCGGTAAGAACTACTTCAGGCTCACTTATTGATTCGCCTGTAGTACTTACACTCGGCCCTTCGCTTTGTGGTGCTTCTGAACTTGGGTCTTTACAACCAGCGAGTAAGCCAACAATCGCAAATAGTAAGCCAATTTTTAGAAATGTCTTTTTCATATTTTTCTCCTTTTATTATTTATTTTTAACTTTGAACATACCGCGCAAGTTTGACAACAACATCGTTTAAAACTTGTTCTGGTGTTTTACCTTTGAATAATTCAGCCATAACTGATTCGACGGTATTGCGGATTTCACTTGAACCAAGGAAGCCTGGATCAACAAACTTAATCCACTTTTTATCAGGATTCATATAAACATCTGCTTGGAGTAACGCCGTCTTTCGAATTACTTTTTCGCGTTCCGTTCCATCAGTTTGTTGTAAGAACTGGCTATACATTAAGTAATCTTGATAGCGTTGGCTGTTAGGATCAATCTTCGTGGGGTCTAAGACGGGGAAGTAGGACGTTGCTTTTCCAAATTCGTAATTTGCTTCATAAGTTAAGAAGCGAAGGAGACGCCACGCCGCTAACCGTTCGGCTTGAGCTTTAGGATCAGCACCACGACCAACAGCAAAAATAGCAAGGTTGGTGCCTTGGGCAATAACCGATTTAGCCGCAACTAAATCACCATTGTATGGAATCGCATTAATTGATAAATCAAATGGATAATCGGTGGTGCCCCCTGGTAAATTTTCACCAACACCAGCACTACTACTAATCGTTAAGACGAGTTTACCTTCTTTAAAGGGGACGGATGAATAGAGCGCTTGCCCAAAGTTATCAGGTAAACCAATAATTCCATCATCGTAAAGTTGTTTAAAGTAAGCAAGGGCGGCTAAGGTTTTCGTACGGTGTGGTTCTTCTTGGAAACGAATGTATCCATTTTGAATCGTACTTCCTTTTTCAGTATAAGCTGCACCCCATTGCTTGATAGTCGTAATAAAGAAGTTACTAGCGCTATCCCAGCTGAAGGGGATAAATTGTTCTTCGCTAACTAAACTCATATCAACCGCAATGTCTGGTTTTAAATTAGGATCAAAATTTTCTGGTTTAGGAACAGCTGTTCCATCTTTCTTAACTAACTTACCAAACCATCCATTATTTTTGGCAACGGCTTTTAGTTTAGGACCAACGACCGCTAAATCTTGCCATGTTTTGGGAATAAAGATGCTAGCATCCTTTTTCTTAGCGGCATCAAAGAAACTTTGGTTAGCAATCATAACTTCGGTTGACTTATTAAAAGGTAATCCGTATGTTGCTTGGTCCGATAAAGCATGAATTTCCGCCATATAGTCGGCGTTATATTCATCAATATTAACTCCGTATTGTGGGTGGTTAATATAGTTTGTGGGGTTACCAATGTTCACTAAAATATTTGCATTAATGTAACCGACTAAGTGGTCTGGATAACCATTAGCGATATGGGGATACGTATTGGTGCTAATTGAGCCGTTAATGGCTTGTTGAAGGTTTGGATACCCTTGTTTTGATTCATATAGCACACGAATATCGGGGTTTTCACTCTCAAAGCGAGTAAAGAGAGGGGTTAGGGCACTCGTAACCGATGAGCCAAACCCAGTCCAAAACTTAACTTCAATTTTTTCACCTGTGTATGGGAGAGAATCCCCACTTGTGGTTACAGTTTCCGATGGCATCGATGGACGTAAACAACCCGCAAGCGTCGCTAGTGTTAAGACCGATACCGCTGTAAATATGAATTTTCTAAATTTCATATACCTTTTTCCTTTCTTGTATTAATTATATAACGATTAGTGAGTCACTAACCTTTAATACCACTGCGTGATACCCCGCTCATGATATATTTTCGGAAGAAAATAAAGACAATAAGCAGTGGCGCACTAACAATCATTGATGCCGCAATTTTAACGGTGTCATAACTAGCAAATTGACCAGTAAAGGTTGACATTAACCCGTTACTAACAAGCCGCATCGTATGGTTGTAATTAAATAGTTTTTGAATAGTGGGGTTATACCCTTGGGCAATAAGGGTCGGCCATAAGTAAGCATTCCAACTCCCCATCACGTTTAAGATAATAATCGTAACAATTGTCGGCATTCCAATTGGAATCATAACCCGCCATAAATAACTAAACTCTCCATACCCATCAACTTTCGCGGCAAGGAAGAGTTCGTTTGGTATTTGTTGGAATGTTTGTCTTAAATAGAAAATATAGAAGACACTAACACCGTGAACTAGGATCAAGGCGCGATATGTATTTTCCCATCCTAACCATTTCGCGGTTTGAATATTGGTAATAAGCATCATTTCACCTGGAATCATCATCGTCGCCAAAAGGATCGCAAACAGGAAGTTTTTGCCTTTAAAATCAAGACGAGCAAAAGCAAATGATGCTAAAACGGTTGTAATAATCGTAAATACCGTGGAAACAACCGCGACAATAATGGTATTTAAAAAGTACGGAATAAAGCTACGTTCTGATGATTTCATAACGATATCTAACAAAGCTTCGTTCATATCTTTAAGCGGATTTTTAAGATCAGCCCCTAATACAATCCTAAAGTTAACGAAACTTGGACTAGTCGTAAATAAACGTAATCCCGTTGAAACTTCTCGTTGGTACTCAAGAGGTGTCTTAACCGAAACAGAAATCATAAACCAGAACGGTAAGAGCATAAAGAACGCAAATAGAGTCAAAAACGTATACACAAGAATTTTTACAATAATTGCTCGTGTTTTGTATTCTTTAGCAATTTCGTAAGATGGTTGAAAGCGTTCATCATCGATATGCGCAAGTTTAGCTTCTTCTTCCGCAGTGAGTTCCACTACGTCTTCAGCAACTTTTTTCTCTTTATCAGTCATTGCTTCAACCTCCTTCTAGTAGTGCACCCGCTTCTTCGAGACTTGCATCTGAATTAGCGTGATGAATAAGATAATAACAAGTAAGATAACCGATCCAGCGGCGGCAAGCGGAATATTTGGTTCAACGTTGCGGTTCATATAAATGTACCCGACAACTGTAATCCATAAGGTCCGTGTTTCGCCCCCGAAGTGAATCGGTCCGCCCCCAACAATCGAGATAACGCTTTGGTAGGCTTTAAAGGCACCAATAAAGGACGTAATCGTAATATATAGGATTTGCGGACTTAAAAGGGGAACAGTAATGCGCCTAAAGATGGTGCTACGATTTGATCCATCAATCCGCGCCGCGTCATAATACTGCCGGTCAATACTTGCAAGCCCGCTCATAAACACGAGAATTTTAAAGGCGAGCCCGGCCCAAATTGATTGGACGGTAATCGCAAACCCAAGTGAAAATTTAGATAACGGGATTGTTCCTCCACCGCCATCCCATAATGGGCGAATCCATGAAACTGGTTTTCCACCAAAAAATTGAATAAATTGGTTCATAATTCCCCCAACTTCATGGGAGAAAATAGTGTTGAAAACCATCCCCAAGGCAATGCCGTTAGTGACATAAGGGAGGAAGAAAATGGTTTGATACGTTGCGCGTAATGGCTTAATTGAGTTAAGCGATACTGCCAGTAACAATGAAATCATAATCGTAAGTGGTACGGAAATGATTGTTAAAATAGCGGTGTTAAGCAACGCGTTTCGAAACAGCGGATCTTTTAACACGTAGGCAAAGTTAGCAAAACCTATGATTGGTTTGTAGGGTCTTAGAAAGGGAACGTCTGGTTCGACAATACGGAAGTACTCGGCCCACCATTCGGGGTTATTGTACATATCTAATTGTCGTAAATAACTTGCAAGGGCAATACTACCCGTCCCACCTTGGAAATAAAAGTCTTTAACAAAAGCAATAAATGTGGTGTTGAAAATCGGGAAGATGGTAAATAAAAGTAAGAAGAAAAGTGCTGGTAATAATGCAATCAGGGCTTTGAGCCAAATCGGCATTGATACACTTTTTTTCGTTTGCATCGGCCCTTTATCAAGATAGAGGGCTCCTTCTTTACTACTCATGGCCTACCTCCTTTCGTGCATACATATGGGTCATCGCGCTACCCTATAAGATACGGGAGCCGTCAATATCAAAGAGATAGAAGCGTTTGGGATAAACTTTAATCACTTTATCTTTAACTTTATGACGTTCTTCCGCGGGGATAATTACGCGAATGCGGTGTTTTTGACCAACAACATTAGCGACGATAGTAATATCGCGACCAATGTGTTCAATATAGAGCACTTCGACATCAATGGCAGGATTTTCGTTTTTATCAAGCGTAAATGCTTCAGGACGAACGCCAATCTTAACATCACGATCAGCGCCCGCTTCAACAATAAACTTACCGACTTCTTCTTCAAAGTCACCATAAGTCATACGGTAGCCACCACCAACAATAGCTTCATAAATACTTTCAAGATTAACTTCGCCTTCAATGACTTTCGGGACGAATTTATGTTTTTTCTTCGGTGCTAATTTAGCAAAGAATTCTTTAATTCCTTTTTTCTTTGGTTCTTCTTCAACTACTACTGGTTCTTCTTCAACGTACTCAACGCCTAAACTAGTAAAGTAATCAGCTTTCGTACCATTATAACCGCCTTCAACCGCGACATCGTAAATTCTTTCGTCAAAGAAATCAAACTTTCCTTTTGATGTAAGGCCTTTATGATAAACATTGCCGTGTAACAAGACACGACCATTCTTTAGTTCACCATCAAAGATATTAATCGCAGGAGAACCTAAGAATTTCGCGACAAATAAGTTAACTGGTTCTTCATACACTGTTTGCGGAGCGTCAATTTGGTGAACGACACCACGGCGCATAACAACGATGAAGTCACTAATACTCATTGCTTCTTCTTGGTCGTGGGTAACAAAAATAGTAGTAACTTTCGTATCCCGTTGAATCCGGCGAATTTCTTCACGAGTTTGAAGCCGCAACCGTGCGTCTAAGTTTGATAGTGGTTCGTCAAGTAATAAAACTTGCGGCCGTTTAGAAAGCGCACGAGCAATGGCAACCCGTTGTTGTTGACCACCTGATAATTGTTTGGGTAGGCGGTCGAGCAAGTTCCCAATATCGACTAAATTAGCGACTTCTTGAGCAATTTGCTCCATTTCGGTTTTTTCAAGTTTCGGCCGCACATTTTCAAGTGGGAATGTAATATTTTGCCGAACTGTGAAATGCGGATATAGCGCATAGTTTTGAAACACTAAACCGATTCCGCGGTTTTCGGGGGGAACATCAGTAACATCACGATCACCAAACCAAATCTTACCAGCGGTGGGCTTGTGTAATCCGGCGATCATGTAGAGAGTCGTTGATTTTCCACAACCTGAAGGTCCTAAAAGCCCAACAAGCTTACCATCTGGAATTGTAAAATTCATCTGGTCAACAGCTTTGACGACGGGAGCTCCTTTGACTCCAGGGAAGTGTTTCGATAGATTATCAAGTCTAACTTCCATATTTCCTCCTGCAGATTGTCTGCTACGTTTATTTTATAATATCACATGATCATTGATTTTGACCATTGTTTTATTATCAGCATTACTACAAATTAATCATCTTGATTAAAGGGCATTTTCTTGCGTAACTCTTTTTCGCGGCTTTCCGCTTTACGACGATCAACTTCAATTAAGCGTTGCGCTAGTTCTTTGCGATACACTGTTTCTTCATTTACATTTTTGAACACAAGCGTAGCTTTTTTATCAGCGACAAGAGTAGCTGCTAGGTGGTCAAACATACTTTTTTGTGACTTAGAAAAGAAACACATGAGATAAGAAATAAGACTAAACGGAACGAAGAAAAAGACAAAACCAAAGAAAAATATAGCGAAATTGCGCATGTTTGCTTGCAAAGCGGTCATTTTATATCCTAAGCGATTTAAGATGATAGTACTTGTGATTACTTTACCTAAAGTCGCTTTATCTTTCCTAAAATTAGGAATAATGACAATCATAATAAAAGCACTAACTAAATAACTACTAGCGATTGCATAAAAGATAAGCGTTTCAACTTTTTTAATAAGGGCCATTGCTGCGGGATGATAGTCTAAGTGTTGATGGGCCTTTTCAATTTCAGCGCGATAAAAGATTTTCGCCGCTTCTTCTTTCCCGTCTTTAATCGCTATGTCCCACGGCGCTTCAGGGTTAACGATATCAAACACAAATAATGTTTCTTCACTTCCTTTTCCTAAAATAACCGTGTAATAATCTTCCGCAGTGTTAAATTCGTGGCCTTCCACTAAAATATCGGAATAACCACGTTCATATTCACCAGTCGCAAAATTTTCATCAACATAAAATGTATATAAGGCTTTAGGAAAGTGTTCATCATCTTTGATGATGTCGCCTTTTAAATCATAAAGTCCGCTTTTTATCGTTAAAACATAAATTTCACCCATAGCTTGATTAAGACCGTTTTTCTCCGCAATTAGCGAAGCAGGAATATATAAAAAAAGCGCGACTATTATCACAATAATCACATCAAGGAAACCAGCTAAGAAGCGTTTACCTCGCGTTTGTTTTACAACATAATGATTCATTAGGCGCCACTTTCTTCATCGAAACGTTCACTAAAGATTTCTTCATTAAAATCGCCTTCTGGAAGTACTGGTTTTAATGCATTTTGAACTTCGATAAACTCTGCTTCATTGCTATAAACTTTCGAATTTAGTAAATCAATCACTTTTGTATTTGCAATAATGTCGTGCGCACTTCGGCGCTCGCGGTTAAAGGTCATAATCGTAATTGAAATGAATGGTAAAACAATGGGAATCAAAAGGTTACTAAGTAAGTTAATAACGAGAAAAGCAAAATAGCGTAGTAATAACCACCACGCTCCTACTTTATAACCATGACGATTGGTAACTCCTAATTTTAATAACTTTTTGCCGAGTGTTTGTCCATGTTTAAAGAATAAAGGGAATACAAGAAAAATAACTGAACTTGACACTACTAATAAAATAATATTCTCCTGAAGGTTAACTTTGTTAATGATTGTCATGTTTGGCCGTAAATTAAAAGCATTCACTGCTGCATTATAAATACGAGTGTTAAATTTATTAATAGCTTCCGCTGTTAAATCGGCTTTAAACTCTAAACCGGCGGGCACAAACGGATCAAACTCAGGGGCGGCCCCTTCACTACTACTAGCGGCACGCTTAATGGCTGGTTCTCCTTCTAAAACACTAACTTCGTAGATAGCTTCATCAGTTCCTACTTTTAAAACATTTTCAAAATACCATTCAACTGTGAATAAGTTTTGATTCTCGGCAGTGTCAGCAATTTCACCACTTGCTAATTTTGCTTCTTGTTCACCACGTAAAAATAACGTGTAAAACTTAAATGTACCCTCGCCACGTTTAGCATTAGGTAATTGGTTGGAACTAATTTTAACCGTATCAATATTACTCTCATCCTCAAGCAGCGGGTTTTCTAAAACAACGAGATGACTGCGTTTTTTATCGCGTTCATGCGCTCTAACCACGTTATCATAATCATAAACTTTATTGTAAATTGGATGCATCGCAACATAATATAAAACATTCATGAAAATATACATGATTACTAAGTCTAGCAATACCGCTCCTGTTCGTTTTAAAGAACCACCTGGCACTACATCTAAGTTTGGTTGAATTGTTTTCTTTTCTTTTTTCATGTTTTGATACATACTATGCTACTAAAAAATATACGAAAATACAATTATTACGATAGAAGGGTAAACAAAAAACTCCTCCAAGGAGGAGTTAGTTGTTTAAGTGACTAATCTTATTTTAAAATTTCGGTAACAGTACCAGCACCAACAGTGCGGCCACCTTCACGAATGGAGAATTTGGTTCCATTTTCAATGGCGACTGGGTGAATGAGTTCAATGGTTAAAGTGACAGTATCGCCAGGCATAACCATTTGCACATCCGCGGGTAAGGTTACAACACCAGTAATGTCGGTGGTACGGAAGTAGAATTGTGGACGATAGTTCGATAAGAACGCAGTGTGACGGCCACCTTCTTCTTTCGTTAAGACGTAAACGGTACAGGTAAACTTGGTATGTGGTTTAACTGAACCTGGTTTCGCTAATACTTGACCACGTTCAACTTCATCACGAGCCACACCGCGGAGCAAGACACCAACGTTATCGCCAGCTTGAGCAGTATCAAGTAACTTACGGAACATTTCTAAGCCAGTAACGACGGTTGATTTAGTGGGACGAATACCAACAATTTCCACTGGTTCGTTTAATTTAATCGTGCCACGTTCAACCCGACCCGTAACAACGGTCCCACGACCACTGATGGTCATGACGTCTTCGATGGGGAGTAAGAATGGACGATCAGTTAAACGATCTGGATTAGGAATATAAGTGTCGACAGCATCCATTAATTCAATAATTGCTTTTTCGGCATCAGCTTTTCCTTCTAAAGCATCACGAGCACTTCCGCGAATAATTGGGGTATCATCGCCTGGAAATCCATATTCATTAAGTAATTCACGAACTTCCATTTCAACGATATCAACGAGTTCTGGGTCGTCGACTAAGTCAACTTTATTTAAGAAGACGACAACATAAGGAACACCAACTTGACGGGCAAGTAAGATGTGTTCACGGGTTTGTGGCATAACACCATCAGTAGCTGCCACGACGAGAATAGCTCCGTCCATTTGTGCGGCACCGGTAATCATGTTTTTAACATAGTCAGCGTGTCCCGGACAGTCGACGTGAGCATAGTGACGATTAGCGGTTTGATACTCTAAGTGTGAAGTATTAATTGTGATTCCGCGAGCCTTTTCTTCTGGTGCGCGGTCAATTTGATCATACGCTGTCGCCTTTGCGCCGCCTTGCACGGCGAGGACTTTGGTAATAGCTGCGGTTAAGGTTGTTTTACCGTGGTCAACGTGACCAATGGTACCAACGTTAACGTGGACTTTACTTCTGTCAAATCTTTCTTTTGCCATAATATTTTCCTCCTAACTTGTAGCGCTATTTTTATTATAACGCTATTAGTGTATAGCAATTTTAATTTTTTATCAAATCATTGTGCTATTTATATAGCATTTATGAACTAGCGAGCGCTAATTCCTGTCTTCCTGATGATTTCGTCAGCAATAAAGCGTGGACATTCGCCATAGTGATCAAAAGTCATCATATATGTACCACGACCTTGGGTGAAACTACGTAAATCAGTAACGTAGCCAAACATTTCAGAAAGTGGTACTTCTGCATCAATAACTTTAGCGTTCCCGCGTTGGCTTTCTTCCTTCATTGCCCCGCGGCGACGCGCTAAGTCACTAAGAACATCACCATAATATTGCTCAGGAACGGTAATTTCAACTTTCATAATTGGTTCAAGCAAGACTGGTTCTGCTAATTTAGCGGCTTCTTTAAGTGCCATCGATGCAGCGATTTTGTAGGCGGCTTCACTACTATCGACATCATGATAACTTCCGTCAAATAACGTAGCTTTAATATCAATCACTTGATATCCACCCACTAAACCGCGGGCTAGTGCGTCTTTTAAACCTTCTTCGGTCGGTTTGATGTATTCTTTAGGAACGACTCCCCCCACAATAGCGTCGACAAATTCGAAACCTTTACCAGGGTTAGGTTCAAAGCGGATCCAAACGTGTCCATATTGTCCGCGACCGCCTGATTGTTTAATATACTTACCTTCGCATTCTGCTTCTTGACTAATTGTTTCGCGATACCCCACCATTGGCGCACCAACATTAACATTAACCCCAAATTCACGGCGTAAGCGATCAACAAGGACGTCAAGATGTAGTTCCCCAACACCAGCGATGATTGTTTGACCAGTTTCAGGGTTAGTGGTGACTTTAAAAGTTGGATCTTCTTCCATAAGTTTAGTTAGACCATTTGTCATCTTGTCTTGATCCGCTCGTGTTTTTGGTTCAATTGCTTGTTCAATAACAGGTTCAGGGAACTCCATGCGTTCTAAGAGTAATTTCATCTTTTCATCACAAATCGTATCCCCAGTTGTAGTGTTTTTAAAACCAACAACTGCACCAATATCGCCAGCTTTAAGTTCAGTTACTTCTTCGCGATGGTTACTATGCATTAGCACTAAACGACTGATTCGTTCCCGTATGCCTTTAACGCTATTGTAAACATAAGATCCCGCTTTAATCGTCCCTGAATATACTCGGACATACGCTAAGCGACCAACAAAAGGGTCAGTAGCGATTTTAAAGGCTAATGCGGCTAGCGGGGCACTAGCGTCACTTGGAGTAATTATTTCCGTACCATTAAGAAGTTCAGCAGTGGCGGGCGGAACATCAAGTGGACTTGGTAAGTAATCAACAACACCATCAAGAAGTGGTTGAATTCCTTTATTTTTATAAGCACTACCACAGAATACTGGGAAAAATTCACCAGTTAGAACAGCTTTGCGAATAACGCGTTTAATTTCAGAAACACTTGGAGTTTCGCCTTCTAAGACTTGAAGCATAAAATCGTCATCAAAGGCGGCAAGTTTTTCTATTAAGTTTTGTTTTGCAAGGTGCATAGCATCAATGTATTCAGCGGGTACTTTTTCGACAGAAACATGTTCAATATTATCATCATAGAAATATGTTTTTTCTTCAATAATATCAATGATTCCACGAAAATTGCTTTCAACACCAATCGGAATTTGCACTGGTTGCGCGTTAGCGGCTAAGCGGCTGTGAAGAGTGCCGACCGCCATATTGAAATCAGCGCCAATTGCATCCATTTTATTGACAAAAACGATGCGCGGAACATTATACTTTGTGCCTTGTCGCCACACAGTTTCTGTTTGGGGTTCAACCCCACTTTTAGCATCTAAAACCGTGACCGCGCCATCAAGCACGCGTAGTGAGCGTTCCACTTCCACCGTAAAATCAACGTGTCCCGGGGTGTCGATGATATTAATGCGGTTTTCTTTCCAAAAAGCAGTGGTCGCGGCACTTGTAATCGTAATTCCGCGTTCTTTTTCTTGGGCCATCCAGTCCATTGCACTTTCACCTTCGTGCGTTTCACCGACTTTGTGTAAACGACCAGTATAGTAAAGAATACGCTCCGTAGTCGTTGTTTTCCCGGCGTCAATATGGGCCATAATTCCAATATTACGCGTATGTTGCAAATCAAATTTAGTTAAATCGGCCATGGATCCTCCTAGTACCGATAGTGGGCGTAAGCTTTGTTGGCTTCTGCCATCTTGTGAGTATCATCGCGTCGTTTGACTGATGCACCCGTGCCATTAGCAGCGTCAATAATTTCGGCTGCGAGTCTTTCTTCCATTGTTCTTTCGTTCCGTAAGCGTGAATAGTTCACTAACCAACGGAGCCCTAGCGTTGTTTTACGTTCGGGGCTAACATCAGTGGGAACTTGATAGTTTTGTCCACCAACCCGCCGTACCTTAAGTTCAACTTCAGGCATAATATTACTAATTGCCGTTGCAAAAACGTCCATAGCTGGTTGTCCCGTTTTCTTTTCAATGCGCTCAAAGGCATTATAAAGAATCGTTTGCGCCGTACCACGCTTTCCATCAAACATAATTTTATTAATTAAGCGGGTTACAAGCTTTGAGTGATAAATTGGATCGGGTAGTACGTCACGTTTCGCAACACTTCCTTTACGAGGCATATCGTTTCCTCCTTCCTTCAAGATAAGTGATTTTTAAATGTATTAATGATGATCAGCGGTATGTGGTCGTTTGGTTCCGTATTGACTGCGACCTTGGCGTCGACCTTCTACTCCCGCCGTATCTAATGTACCGCGGACGATGTGATAGCGGACCCCTGGCAAGTCTTTGACTCGGCCCCCACGAATTAATACCGTGCTGTGTTCTTGTAAGTTATGTCCTTCTCCACCGATGTAGGCTGTAACTTCATGACCGTTTGACAGCCGAACCCGTGCGTATTTACGTAACGCTGAGTTTGGTTTCTTGGGGGTCATTGTTCCAACCCGAGTACACACTCCACGTTTTTGGGACGCAAATTGGTTAACTTCGCGACGTTTGAGTGAATTCCATCGTTTAGTAAGAGCCGGTGATTTTGATTTATACACTTGCTTTTTGCGACCTTGACGCACTAATTGATTAATTGTTGGCATCCATTGTTCTCCTTTCTTCAAATCTTCTTTTTGTTACTTGACACACAACCGGGTGTATCAAGGTTTTTGTTTTAAAAACGACCTAAAGGTCATTGCACTTTGATATTATATGGACAAAGCTAAATAATGTCAACAAATAACTGTAATTTATTACAGAGAATGTTAATCATAATCTGTATCTCTGTGCGAAGTATAAGTAAAGAATAGGATATATCAACCTATTATAAAGACAAAAAGGTCGGATTTTGAATCCAACCTTAATCTATGTAGACTTTTTTATAACTAATAAATTTGATTAACTATAACGGCGTTTCTTTGATAATAATTTGAAACCCGCCAAAGAAATTAAAGCCACCACGCCGAGAAGACTAATAATAGGGATATTGTTTGTGTCACTATTACTTACTAGCGGAGCACCACTTGGAGGAATGGTCCGATCCAAGAAATTCTCAAACATTACGGTTCCGTATTTTTTCACAATATAGTCATAACGAGCCATCGCTTGCGCCAATAAGTCGCCATTAGGATTTGCAACAGCAGTCTTTAAATAAGTTTTTACGTCGGATTCGACTAAATCATATTGATTTCTTAATGTGTCGTTCCAATCTGCTGAATTTAAATTTAACGCCGACCCTGTCGCATCACACGTTGCGGTATGATTAAGAATCTGTATCCCAAATAATGTTGCTTTATGATGGACTTCACTAACAGCACTCCATGTTTCTGTTACTTGATTGTAAACGTTTTTACCTAGTTCCCACACTATATCTGCCGTTTTAACATTCGCGGCATCCGGTAAACCATTATTAAAAATCACATTTTCGGGCAGATGCGTGCTAGGGAAAAACCACGAATAATAGCCGTGTCCATAGTTAGCCATTGCTGCACCAGGCCATTCGCCCGTTACTTGGCGACCATCACCATCCCATGTATAAAGATAAACATCACCACTTGAAATAGCGTGATTTGGGTCATAGAACACTAAAGTTGTATCTTGTGATTCAACATATTTCCCGTATAACGTTAAATCAGCGGTTAATAGACCTGGCTCATAAGCAATCGTTAATTCAGAATCCGTGTACCAACCCGCAAAACGTTTATTAGCACGACGAATATAGCACGGTTCATAAGTTAATCCGTCTACTGCCATTTCTTTATCAATAACTGTTGTCCCATCATACTTAGTAACTGTTTTATATGTTGAACCAGCGTTATGGAAGAAGATTTGTTTAGCGACCATATCCACCACTACTTGATAATTACCAGCAACTTTAACTTTTACGTTATCACTACCTATTGCTTTTTCAATAGCGGTGCCGGCGGTTGATTTAGCGGTATTAAACATATCAAAGCCAAATCCACCAAGCCATGTTTTATAAATATAAATTTTAAATTCGTTGGCACTAAAGGCCCGTGTTAAAGCCATATAGCGACCATCAAAACCACCAATAGAGGTAAGTCGATTCGCCGCGATATTTTGATTAGGATCGCCCCAACCATCAAGCGCATCGCCAACAGCAATATAAGCACTCGTCCCTGACAGCGGGAAAGAAGCAGCATCATAATCAACCGTAAAGCGATAATCTCCCGCTGGTGAAGATTCACTACCATCTGGATTATAAACTTTAATTGTTATAGTGCCTGGATAGAGTATAGCAAAGTCATCAACACCAAAAGAAACAACATAGTCCCAAGCATTAGAATTAGCGGGGTCATAACCTTCAGCGTTAAAACGTTGATGCGGATTAACACCTTTTTTAATAAGTTGATAACGACCTGAATCAGTAATAGTCGTCGTTAAAGTATAAATATCTGAGCCCGCCTCTGTTTCACTAAATTCATAAGTCGCGGAATTTTCGTCCCACCCAATTGCATCACCCGCTAAGACAGGAATATCTGTAGCAGCTTGCGCTATTAGGCTATTTTTGCCGAGTAATGGATTAATAATGGCACTGCCAAGCAGTGTAGCGATAGCAAATTTAAAGAGTCTCCTTTTATTATTTTTGTTCATCAATCACACCTCCTTTTTAAAAGTACTTTAAAACATTACTGAGACTTTATTCTCATTTACAATATACAACTTATGATTTTTATTTACAATAACGGTGATGAACAAATATTCATAAATTGATAAAGAAAAAAGGGTCAATATTTAATTCGACCCTATGTAAAAAGGAATAGTAATTAGTTTTTCCAAAAACCATTGATTCTTTAGTCGTTTATTTATCACATCGCTTTTTCGCTAAGAGCATAATACCAGCAATAGTGATAAAAGCCATGATGCCAAATGAGCTAGCGACAAATATATTACGCTTTTCACTAACAATTAATAACGGAGCACCACTTGGCGGCAATGTTCGATCAATAAAGTTAGCAAACGTTGCTATTCCATATTTTTGCACAATAAAGTCATAGCGAGCAACGGCTTGCCCAACTAAATCACCCGTATAAGAAGCAAACGCATCTTGTAAATAGGTTTTAATAGCAGCGTCAAGTCCATCAAATTCATCCGCTAATTCGTTCCACTTGTCGACTGGAACATTATTTGTCGCCCCTGTTGCATCACAAAACCTAGTTTCATGGAGAATCCGAATGGCAAAAAGCGTTGCCCCATGGTGTGCTGCACTCATGTCGACCCAACTAGAACCAGCATATTTATAAAAGTTTTTTTCAATCTCCCAAGTAAAAGTAGCAGTTTGTGCACCACCCATCCCAGTATTAAAGATAACGTATTGCGAAACATTAGCGGCAGCAACATCAAGCGAATAATAACTATAGCCGTGATTTGTCATCTTTGTGCCAGGCCATTCACCTAGCGTTTCAGCATCATCAATATTCCACCCATAGACATATACATCTTTCGTGTCATCACCAGCAGTCAGGGCTTTAGAACGATCATAGAATGATAATTTAGTGTCAATATTCGTGTAATAATACCCATATAAATTCATCGCTGTTGGGACTGGACCCGGCACATATTCAATTGTAAGTTCGGGGTCAGTGTACCATCCGCCAAAGCGTTTACCGTTTATCTGATTATTAGATGGGGTATATTCTGTTACACCATTAAACACCACTTCTTTTTCAATTAAGGTCGTCCCATCATACTTTGAAACGATTTGATAAGTTGAACCGCTATTATGGAATTGAATTTTCCGTTCTTTGATATCTAAAACAACCATATAATTATCCGCGGTTTTCACATTAATGTTGTTAACATACATATCGCCCCATTCAATTTTGTTGTAGGCGTTAGAATGTGCTCCATCAACATGGGAATAACCAAAGCTCTCATATCTTTCCCACAGAAAAACTTTAAACTCATCGGCGGCAAAGTGTCGCGTAAGCGCCATATAGCGACCATTAAAGTCTGATGCTAATCCTAATAGTCTATTATTGTCATTACTTTGATTCCATGTCTCATCAACCGCAAGACCACCTAATACCGTTGCACTTTTTTCGGTAGTAGGCATTGTTGCAAAATCAATCGTAAAACGTCGCGCTCCTGCGGGTGAGGTCGGACTATCTTCTGGGTTATATACTTTAATAGTGATTGTCCCTGGATATAAAACATAAAAACTTTCATCATCATGACTAAGCAAATAGACAAGATAACTAGCGTTTGAATTATAAAAATCATAGGCCGCTGCGGGAATCCGGTTTTCCGTCCCTTCGCGTGTAATTTTGTACTGATCAACTTCGGTCGCGGCTACTGTTATAGTGTAAATATCGGAATCCGCTGGACTTTCAATAAATTTCCGTTCAGGATCAGTATTATTCCACCCCCTTGATTCACTCATTAACACTAAATTTGTCGCCGCCTCTACTTTCACCAATTCTTTACGATGCGTGTTTAGCATTATAGCTACACCAAATAACAACACTGTTGTAACACCTTTTAAAAGCCATCTTTTGTTTTCATTCTTCATATTTTGATCTCCCCTTTGTCAAATAGAATGTTAGTAACGATTTTAGTTACTGAAAAAATATCTTCACTTTCACTATATACTTTGTCTAAAACCTTTTCAATACTCTATGAAATATTTCGCCCAAATTAATGTTAAAAAAGTATCAAAAGAAAAAGGGTCAAGTCGGAAACTCAACCCTTTAAGGAGTAATTTACACTAGTTTTTATAAGGAAAACTAGCAAACTTTGGGTGATAAAAATTATTTAGTGCGACGCTTACGAGCAAATAACCCAACGCCAGCAAGGGTAATAAAGGCCATAAAGGCAAAACCACCCGCCACAATGAGACTGCGATGTTCAGTCACGATTGGTTGCCGCACTGGTGAAGGTCCCACGACCCGTTCCATAAAGTTTGCGTATGTTGCAATACCGTATTTCTGGACAATGTAATCATAACGAGCTACTGCTTGGGCCACTAAGTCCCCACCCACAAGCGCTGGCGCATCTCTAAGCTCAGCCTTTACTTCCGCACTAAGTGCATTAAATTCGCCCGCTAGTTCAGTCCATTTATCAGCAGGAACTTTATTAGTCGCCCCTGTTGCATCACAAAGCCTAGTTTCATGGAGAATCCGAATGGCAAAAAGAGTGGCCGCGTGATGCACATCAGTCATCACTGCCCATACGTATTGTGTGCCGTCATGACCAAATAAATTCTTGCCAACCTCCCACACCAGATCTGGTGTTTGATTACCCGCGTTATTATGGAAGATAATATTTTCAGTCACATTCGCTGCCACAACATCAAAACTATGATATCCATAACCATGTTTGGTCATTTTACTACCTGGCCACGTGCCTAATGGTTGATTGCCATCGCTATTCCAACCATAAGCATACATATCACCAACCGAAATAACTTCACCCCGGTCAAATACTGTTAATTTTGTATCAACATTATCAACATATTTAGCGTATAAATTCATATCAGAATCTACGGCACCAGGAACGTATCTATTCGTTAATCCAGCATCTGTGTACCATCCTTCTATTCGTTTGCCAGCCTTCGTGACATATGTTGGATGATAGTCAATGCCACTCCAGGCCGCTTCTTTTTCAAGTAGTTCTGCTCCGTAATACTTAGAAACAGTCTTGGATGTCGTTCCTTCATTATGAACATAGAGTTTCATTGTTTTGGTGTCCGCAACAACCATGTAGTTGGCCGCGGCCGTTACCTTAATGTTGCTTCCTGCTTGTTCTAAAACACCAGCAGCGTTGGATCTTAGCGCATCAAATGATGACCAACCAAAATCGCCACGCCAAGTTTTCCACATAAACATTTTAAATTCGCCACCAGCGGTAAAGCTTCTCGTTATTGTGTAATAGCGCCCTTCCGAGCTAGCAACCCCATAGAGCCTATTAGCTTCATACTCCGTTTTCCAAGAATCTTGTCCGGCAAAAGCACTTCCCGCTAAAACAAAGTAACTCAAGCCACCATAGTTAACACCAGTAACATCAACGGTAATGCGGCGTGGTCCCGCTGGTGACATTTCATCAGCGTCAGGATTATAAAGTTTAACCGTAAGGGACGCTGTTGGAAGCATCACAAAGATAGCTTGATCTTCATTACCAGGGTCTCCTTCAGCAAAAACAATGTTCCCATGATTTGAATTAGCCTTATCAAATTGTTGGGCTTTAAACCGTTCCCATGTTCCTTGTTTGACAATTTGAACCGTTGTACTTGGTTTATCAGTGAACGATTTGACGTAAATGTCTGAGTCGGCTGGGTCTTCTTGCATCACGAACCCATCTGCACCATTTTCCCATCCAATATACTCACCTACAACGACGGGGATGTTAGTAAGGGCATCGACTTTCACTACCTCTTGGCGGTGCATTGCTGGGGTTAAAGCCATGCCAAAGAGCAGTGTTATAATTACACCTTTCATTAGCCATCCCTTATTTTTCGTCTTCATATTTTGACGTATTATTCAGTTAAGCCTAGTTTGATGACTGAATAACTTCTCTCCTTTCTAGGCTACAATGTAATAGCTGTG
>MWCB01000007.1 GCA_002069815.1 Tenericutes bacterium ADurb.Bin239
GCGTCCCGGGAGCGACTCGAACGCCCGACTTACAGTTTCGAAGACTGTTGCTCTATCCAACTGAACTACCGGGACCCATATTTAGATTAATCTAAAAAAAGTTAAATTACAAGTCGCTAATAAAAAAGCCCACTTGTAGAAGTGGGCTAAACCATTTAGGATTGGTATTTTTTGTTATGTCTAATGTTTAGACAAATGTAACTGAACCTTCGAAAGTAAAGTCAGCGCTTACTACTAAGGTTAAGGTAACGGTATATTCGCCAGCGGTGGCTTCAATATCTTGTCCTTCCGCATTACCAAAGCTTAAGAACCAACCGCTATAGAGTTCGGTATCACCAACCACGAGAGTGCCAAGTTTAACCTTGAACTTTCCATCGGTGAATGTATAGATTCCTTCTAAAACTAAAGTAATGGTGTCATCTTCGTTTGCTGTTTCTGATTTAAACGCAAGTGGTTCGCTATCAGCATTCCAGCCTGCGTCGCCAAAGACACTACCACGGAGGGCAAAGTTAACTTCAGTAATGACAATTCTTTCGATATCAAAGTAAATGCGGTACCATCCTTCGGTAACAACAGTAATGTTTTCACCAGTTTTAACAACTTCAACCTCATCCACTATATGTGTTGGTTGTGTAAATTTGCCTTCAGGTAAGACGTTGTCTGGATGTGAACCAAAGTTTAGACCCCAATCATTGTTGGCGCGGAGTTTAAAGTCTCCCGCTGGAAGCTTAATAAGTGGGGTGTAATAGAATGGTGCATCAAGATTATCATCATTGTAAATTAATGAGATGTCAGGTCCTTCCTTACCCCAGTCGTTAATAACTTTGCCACTGACGCCCCAATCATCGATTGTACCTTCGGCTGGGTTTGGAGTGGCGGCTGAACCAGCTGGAATATCACCCGTCCGGGTAACTTTGAGCCATTCTTCGTCGGTTTCAATTTCAAGTTTGTAAGTACCAGCGTTAATAATTTTAACGTTGTCAAAATCGCCGACAATAAAGTTGTCATCATTACGGTCATTTTCGCGAATCTTTCCATATGAGAATTGTAATTGGGTGTCCCAAACTGCTCCAGCAACTTTAATCTTGAATTCGCCGCGGAAGCCAATGACGACTTCAATTGAGAATAAGTTACTGTCAGCGTCTTTTGCTAAATAAGATTCTTCGCCCCAATCAACGCCTACTTCACCTTCGTCTGCCCAAGTAATGATGCCTTTATAGTCAGTATTTGCAAGGCTACCAGCGAGGTGCCATGGACGTGTGTCTGGGACATAGATTTTGCGCCATTTTGCATACACATCAGTGTCTTCAAGCACAAAGGCGGTGGGATCAAATTCTGTTTCAAGAGCGGTATCGGTATACCATCCTAAGAAATTGTATTCATCGCGTTCGGGCTCTGTGGGCATTTCTAAAAGAACGTGTCCGGCTTTAACTTTAATTTCTTCGTGAAGAACGCCGAGAGTGTTGACATAGAATGAGACATAGACATCTGCGCCTTCCCAGAGGGCGAGTAGTCTAACTTCGCTTTTAACAGGAGCATTCCAGTTATAAGCTTTGTAATCTTCGCCAACTTCTAAATCTTTTTCAACGAACCAGCCACGGAAGGTAAAACCTTCGGCCGCAGGCGCTAAAGTCGCTGCTGGATCGGCTGGTTTTTTGGCTTTTCTACCGTCGGCAACTTTTAGTGTTTTAATGTGTTCACCGTTATAGTTGCTTAAAATGACGTTGTGTTCAACTCCACCTTTACAGCCGGCGAGTAAGCCAAGTGCTAATGCGGTGGTGAAAAGACCTTTAAATAGTTTTTTCATTATTTTCTCCTTTTCTGTTTTCTAGTTTTTGCCTAAATGGTTTCTGTGGCTTATTTATTATACAACCTTTGGGCCCCTACCGTCAAGATAACGCTCGGGGTTAGAGTTGTTTAATAATAGGGTAATAATGCGCAATATTTGAGATAATTGCATAAACAAGCTTATTCTAAATTGTAAAATTTTTCAAAAAGGCTTATTTGGGTGATATTTGCTTCTTGCGAAGGAAGAAGAACAAGAGGGTGCCAATACCGATAACAGCTAGGGTTGGCAGCGTGATATAAAGCCATATAAGGTTAGCGTCTTCACCATTATCTGGTGTTATCGGTTCACTAGTAGTGCCTGGATCTTCACTCGTTGGCGGGATAACATTAGGTCCACTTTTAGTCACGAGTGTCATGTTACTTTTAAGGATAACGCTCCGGCCAAAGAATGCACCGTTTTCATAACTGCTTGAAGAATCAAACACGACCATATGGCCTTCAAGGTCGTCAACGCGCAGCCGTGCCCCCGCGCCAAAGAAATAAGCGGTGTAAGTGTCATCACCATCAATGACCACAAGCTTAATAAGGTTATTAGCGTACCCGATTTCGGTCCCGAATTTGACCGACACATTAGCGTCAATATCGGTGCGTGTCGTATATTGGAAACCAGCGATATCACGTTTGAGGGCAATAAGTTCTTGATATTTTTCAAATACATCTAAGTTTGTCACCTTTTCATTCCATTTAAGGGAGTTAACGCTGTAGGGACTTTGATAGGAGTTATGATCAAACTGGCCGTTACCTAGAGGTTTTGACCGTAAGATTTCACTACCAGCGTGAATAAAGGATACGCCTTGCGAAAGTAAAGATATAGCTTCGGCTTGAATATTTTGTTGGGCAAGACGATTAAGATCTCCGCCAAAATCACTACCACCAGCGTACACGAGTTTATCGTAGAGCGCTAAGTTATCGTGACATGCAACGTAATTAACGGTTTGCACGGGACTACTTTGCGTATCAGTAATTTTACCGAGCATACCATTTCTAATGTTGTTTCGTATGCCCACACCAATATTACTTTCTTCCAATTGGACCCAGCCCCGTCCTCGTCCGTTCGTGTCACCTTTAACCGCATCACGTAATTTATCGTTAAAAGCACCAACACCTGGCACTTTATGAATATTACCTTGGTTAGCGCCCATTGCTTCCACGGTAGCGCCTCCCATTTTCCAAGCTTCACCGATAATGAAGATGTCGGGACGAATTTCTATGAGTCTATTTCTAACAGTGTTCATTGCTTGGACAGTATGTAAGCCCATTAAGTCAAAGCGGAAACCACCAATTTTATATTCTTCGACCCAGAATGCCGTCGAATCGCGCATAAAGCGTTCCATCATAATGCGCTCGCTCGCAGTATCATTACCACAGCCACTAGCGCTAGTTGGGGACCCATCCGCATTGTAACGGAAATAGTACCCGGGCACTAATTTATTAAATGAGTGACCACCAAGGTTAGCGACATGGTTGTAAACAACATCCATAATAATTCGTATATCTTCAGCGGCATAAGCTTTCACAACTTGCTTAAACTCACGAATCCGTACAAGTCCGTCATAAGGGTTACTGGAGTAGGAACCTTCTAAGACGTCATAGTTATGTGGATTATAGCCCCAGTTAAAAGACGGATTACGTTCATCATTTGCTTGATCATAAAACGGAATAATTTGTAAAGCATTAATTCCTAATTCTTTAATATGATCAAAACCAGTTTTAACAGTAACACCATCCTTTGTGTAGGTTGTTCCTTCTTCAATTAAACCAAGGAAACGTTTCCGCTTTGCTTCAGTGCCGGTCCATGATTCATCCGCTGTTAAGTCGGCAACGTGAAGTTCGTAGGGAATAATTTCGGTGTGGCTTTTAACAGGATAATCAACATCATCCCAACCAGTTGGATTTGTTTTACTAAAGTCGACAATCATGCCACGCACGCCATTGATACCCGCACTTTTAGCGTAAGGATCAATTAATTCAACATCACCAGTGGGGTGTTTAGCGACAAATGTATAGTATTTGCCGTGATAATCACCGGTCAATTCAACTTTCCAAACACCACCCGTTGGCTCACGCACAAACTGATGTTCAGCATAAGTATCATTACCCAAATCAGCATTAAGCGCAACTGGGGTTCCGTTTTCATAAATACGAAGTTTTAAATCAGAAGCAGTTGGAGCCCATGCTTTAATCGTTGTCTTAGCGGGGGTATAAGTAACCCCTAGATCATCGCCGTCATACGTCATATTGTCGATGAAATAAGGATCATCAAATAATCCTGATAATCCAATTTGACTGCTTACTGCTGGGCCGTCAGTGAAACTAACTTCAATAGTGTAGGCTTTGGCAAAATCAGGACTAAAAGATACTCCTAAATTAGCGGTAAACACATATGACCAAGTCGTATTGTTATAAGTGTGAATCGCTGCTCCTGAAGCAATATTCTCAGCGTCGGCCTTAACCACAAAGGCGGTAGGTTCATTGTTCGTGGAAACCTGAATGGTATTTTTACTAGCAAAGATACTTTCAGTAACTTGGTTAGCGCGTGCGTCTTCGGCGCTAGGGAAGACGGTAGTTAAGCCATTTACCAAATAAAAATGATAGGCATTGGCAACGGCATCAAATGTAAAGTCACTATACTGAATATTAATATCTGGAGTTTGCCACGCCCAACTTCCCCGCGTTTTTAAAAGAAAGTTAACTTGCGTTTGATCTATAAAGTTATCAACGGGCAAATGTAAGTATTTTCCGTATGCATCACTTTCAGTGAAGACATACTCGGATCCTTCTTCATTTTGACCCCAAATCCACATGGCATAACTATCATAATTAGCGTCATTGCGAAAATAATGAAAGACAATATGCGGTTTAGCGTAGGCAGGAAGTCGTTCAACTTCCTTTTCCACTTCAAAAGTTACTTTGGGGGCAACTTCTTTTTTAGGACTCGCTTTAGCGGTGCTACTAAAGACCATTAAAGAAGTAAGAAGTATGGTAAAAACTTTTTTCATAAATTGCGCTCCTTTCTTACCGGTCGTATTTATCGATTAAATATGCTAAAAATGAACTTTCTTCGTCGAAAGTTTTAAAGTCTTGCATTTTCCATTCCCAGTTGGGACTACCAATGGTACTTGGTGAATTCATTTTAGCTTCATCGCCCAAGCGGAGGAGATCTTGCATTTGGAAAATAGCGTATTTAGCGTCACTCCCAAAATTCATAGCGATAAAGTTGTCATAGAAATTATCAAATTCATTAAAGCCCATTTCATCAAGAAGTTTATGCGCAGCGCGAAAGAATCGTGAACCTTTTCCGCGGAAATAACCGCGAATTGGCGAGTTATCATGCGTTCCGGGATAAATGGCTCGGTTAGTGAGCCAGCCGTCCTCTCTTTCTTCAAAGGGGTTAAAAGTAAAGGATGTAATTTCCATCCCTGGCAAATTGTAATAATCGCGAAGTTCAAGAACTTCAGGTCGCAAATCACCTAAGTCTTCGGCGATAATTTTAATGGCGGGTAACTCTTCATAAATCTTATCAAAAAGTTTGTAACCAGGCGGATAAGCCCAGTGTCCATCATTTGCGTTTTTACTACCGGCGGGAATTTTCCAGTAGGAATCAAAGGCGCGGAAGTGATCAATCCGGACATAGTCATAAAGACGAGCGCTATATTCAAGACGGTCAATCCAAAAGGCAAATGCAGTTGCTTCTAAGTAATCCCAGTCATAAAGCGGATTACCCCATAGTTGTCCGTCGGCATTAAAGTAATCACCAGGAACCCCGCCGACGAATGTTGGTTGATCATTTTTATCAAGTAAAAACACTTCGCGATTAGCCCATACATCAATTGAGTCAATGCCGACGTAAATTGGAATATCACCAATGATTTCCATGCCATAGCGGTGCGCATAAGCGCGCAAGTCCATCCATTGTTTGTAGGCAATGAATTGGAGCCACATTTCAAATTCAATCGCTTTGGCAAATGGTTTTAAGTTCACACCTTTACGCGTTTTAATCCAATCACGCTGTTCTTTTTTCCAGTAGTGCCATTGCACTAAGTTATTATCTTTTTTAAAGGTAATAAAAGTTGCGTAATCTTTAACCCATTTATTATCATTAACCCACTTTTTAAAGCCGCGTCTTTTTTCTTTTTTATACGTATTAAAAGCGCGCTTAAAATATTTAAGTTTATACGCACGCACTTGCGCATAGCGAACTTTTTTACTACGGGCAAAATAACTTGGCACCGCTGGTAATAATTTATCTTTCGTTAATAGTTCAAGACTAATATAAATTTCATCAAATGGTTTTGAGCCAAACGGTTGATAAGGTGAATTACCGTATCCAACCGGGTTAATCGGCAATATTTGCCATAATTTAAAACCAATTTTGCTAGCTTTCCGTATAAAGGTTCGACCAGCGGGGCCAAAGTCCCCAATACCGTGAACACTTGGAAGGCTGCTAACGGCTAGTAAAATGCCTGCTTGCCGCATTTTATTTCCTCCTTAAAACGACACTGCTGTAGGGGGCAAGTGTTAAAGTACCATTATTATAAGTTGCCCGAGTGCCGGTTGCGTAAATATCATGAATAATTTCCACTTCATATTCGGTAATGAAACGTGTTAGTTTAACATGGATTGGTTCCGCTAATAAGTTATGGACGACAATAAGTTCTTTATTGCCATTATGTTCATGTAACGTCAGTGCGGTTAAACCATTAACGTTTAGTTGTAAGTGATTTGGACGCGCACTTTTAATCCAAGGGTGCATATTTCTAACATTAATTACCTTGCGGTAATGGTTTAATAGTCCCATTGGATCAGCAAGTTGTTCCTCAACCCCGTCGCGCACTTGCTTAGTCATATCGTAAGTTGTGCCAATTGGTGGATTAGGCCGGTATGTATCTTTGAGTCGTTTCCACACCATTGGTAAACGTCGGTTCGCATCCGTATTTGCGCCAGCGCGACTACCTTTAAGTCCGATTTCTTCCCCATAATACATAAAGGGCACACCGGGAGTTAAGATATAAATACTAGCCGCTACTTTTTGCCGTTCTAAATAGTCGCGCGTAAACATTCCACTCGATCGATCTTGGTCATGATTTGATAAAAACATGGCCATTAAAGCATTTTCATTAATGGCGTATGCTTCATTAAAACAGCGGGCGATGTTATTTGAAATAATCGGTCCAGAACGGGTCTCAATATTATCGATAATAAAACCAGTTGCTCCTGATCCATCAAAGTTGAATAAAGAATCAACCCCCGCGTAATAATTTTTTTGAATATTAAAGCCCTCCCAAGCTTCGGCGACAATGTAACTTCCAGGTTTATAGGTTTTAACCATGTTGCTAAACCACCTTAAGAAGTCAATGTTGAGAGCATGACTTTCAAAAAAGTGACTCGTTGCGTCTAACCGGAATCCTTTCACCCCTTTATCAAGCCAAAACTTGCTAATACTTACTATTTCTTCGCGGACGGCAATGTTATCAAGTTTAAGTTCAGGCATACTGTCGCCAAAAAAGCCAGTTTGAACTTTTACTTGACCATTTTCGATATAAAAGTCGTACCAATTGCCTTTGTCGTAAGGATCATTAGGATCATAGTCAGGACTTGCAAAACGCTCTCTTCCTTCACGGAACCAGGGATGAGAACGGGCACTATGATTAATAACTAAATCAATGATGACATCAATACTATTAGCAGTAGCGGCGCTAATCATATTTTCAAAGTCGCTGATTGTCCCAAAGTCGGGATTAATAGCTTTATAGTCAGTAACGTCGTAACCATGATAGCTGGGTGATGGGTGAATGGGAGTTAACCAAATACCTTTGACCCCTAGTGTTTTTAAATATGGAAGTTTGTGCGCAATTCCCGTTAAATCGCCATAGCCATCCCCATTACTATCAGCGAATGAACGTACAAAAATTTGATAATAGACGCCGCCATTTTCATTGGTGACTGTCTCATCAATTTCATAGTCACTTGGCGTCGTCATATTGTCACTAGAAACACCGCTAGTGTCACTTGGTAAATTGTTACAACTTGCCATAATTAATAAGGGGATTAAAAGGAATAAAGCACGAATGCTTTTGTTCGCTTTCATAATTATTATCCCTTAACTGCTCCACCAGTAACACCGCTAACGTAGTAGCGTTGCATAAAGACGAAGAGAATTGTAATTGGAACAGAGATAAGGACCGCTCCTGCACAGAAGAGCGTAAAGTACTTACCAAGTTTTTCAAGACCGCCATTAATCATGTCATAGAGACCGCGGGCAATATTCCACGCTTCGCGTTTACCACGCGTGATGGTGGCCACGAAGATATAATCACCCCACGGCCCCATAAAGGCGCCTAAAGCGGTATAAATTAAAATTGGTTTAGAAAGCGGCAAAATAATGTGCCAGAAAATTTGCGCTTTATTCGCTCCGTCAATTTCAGCGGCTTCGTCAATTGATTTACTAATCGTATCGAAGTAGCCTTTCGAGACGAGATAGCCCATCGCCGCTCCGCTTGTACCAACGAGGATAAGGGAGATAAGATAATTTGAAACAGGGACAACAGGTCTAGTATCAGTGGGTAATAATCCAATCGCTTTTAAGATGTGGAAAATAGCAATCATGGACATAAACCCAGGGAACATCCCCAGAATCATTAAAAATTTCATAAGTCCCTTCCGACCTTTAAAGTTAAAGCGACTAAAGGTATAACTTGTAAGTAAGACGACAGTCGTGGAAATAATGCTACTAAAGGTAGCAACAATTAAAGTATTAAGAAACCATCTTAGATATGGCATCTCTTCCGTAGTAAAGAGTTTTTTAAAGTTATCAAGACCAACTTTACGTGGGAATAAATAAGCAACAGGACCAGTTGATTCAATTCGTAATGCGTTAGCGATTAACCACACAATTGGGAAAATCCAGGCAACACACATTGCGACTAACAAAATATATAAGAGTACATCGACAAAAGTCCGTATCACACGTTGGTTTTGCCAAAAACGCACTTTTTTCTTTGGAATCCGGGACGAAGCTGCACTAGCGCGTAAACCAGAAGGTTGTTCAACTACAACATCTTTTTTCACTTCTTTTTTCATATTATGCAAAGTCTCCTTCCGATTGTGCTGCTGATGTTCGCGAATAAAGGACTAGCGTAATAGTAGCGCTGATAAGGAAAATAAAGATACCAAGAGCACTACCGATTGCGTATTCTTCGCGAGCTCCTCCCACGGTAAGCGCGTATAGCCACGTAATTAAGATATCAGTGTGACCGTACGGGACGCCAGGAATACCAGTCGTCGGTCCGCCGCCCGTTAAGAAGAAGATAACGTTAAAGTTATTGATGTTCCCAATAAATTGGGTAATTAGATAAGGACCAGTCACAAACAAGATATACGGCAGTGTAATCTGCAGGAATTGGCGAACGGGTCCAGCTCCGTCGATTTTCGCAGATTCATATAATTCAGTCGGAATATTCATTAAAATACCCGACGTTAATAGCATTGTGTAAGGAACCCCTATCCAAATGTTGACGACGATAACGGTAATCTTAGCGAGTGTTGGATCTTCTAAGAATTTAATAGCCTCTTTTATCCATCCCCACCTTATCAGTGTTTCATTTAGGGGTCCATATCTTTGAAGTAATTGATTCATTAAAAGCAAAGTAACGAATTGGGGAACCGCAATTGAAACAACAAAGAGAGTTCGCCACAACTTCTTTAAACGAATGCTTTTACGATTAATAATCATCGCTAAAATCATACCGAAGATATAGTTGGTAAAAGTCGCAAAAAACGCCCATATAAAGGTCCATTTTAAGATTCTAAACATCGCACTACCGAAGGTAGCGTTCGTAGAACTTGCGCCTTTTGTACTAAATAATTTCTTAAAGGTACCTAGTCCAACCCAAGTAAATAACTTATTCGGTGGTGAGTATTCACGATTATAGTTAGTAAAAGCGAGCAAAATCATGAAGATAAGGGGCAAGATTGTAAACATTGTCAAGGTAATAGTGGGCAATGACAATGTCGTAAAGTGGAAGCGCTCATTGAGTAAACTTTTTAATTCCTCACCAAAGGTTGGAAGCGGATTATTAAATTTTTCTTCACTTCCGTCTGCTTTAAGTGCTTCATATTTTGCCTTAGCTTCAACGTAAGCTTTTTCCCCTTTAAAAGCACCACGGACTTGCATAAAATAAATGACAAGAAAAATGATGGTGATAATAATGGTGGCAACGGAAAAAAGCATAATTAAAAGCGAATTGTCTCTAAAAATTGGTTTAGTGGTAATAGAATCAGCGTCACATAGATCAATAGGGGTGCCTGGGGGCCAAATACATTCCTCCACATACTCAACAGCGACGTCGCCTAGTGTATCAAATTTGGATAACCATGTTATACCCCCACCTGGGATAAACATGAATAAGAAATACGCAACTTGGATTAATAGATAAATAATTCCTTTAATGGGTCGGCCCATCGCCATTTGCCCACTTCCCATGATGAAGTGTGATAAACGAGTGCGCCATCCGCCTTTGACAAACCCATTGTAGACTGATATAAAGAAACGCGAAATCATCTTCCACAAGTTAACAAAGAAGTTTTTGATTGCTTTTCCAGTATCAATAAAAAAATTGATGATTCCCTTGCCTAAACGCACAAAGAAACCACCAATCGTGGACATTAAATCTTTCAACCAAGTGCTAAACGGCGTACGTGAACGGGCCGTTTTTGTTTTTTTATCACTTGTTCCCATATTTATGGCCTCATTTCTAGAAAGATAGGAGAGCCAGTGCTGAACTGGCTCCCAAAATTAATTAAATTGAAATTTAATTGATGGAAATATATGTAACTATCAGTTTTTAAATATTATTCAGTAGTTAAAGCTAGAACAAAAGCATCAAGTGTATCTTTTAATGTTTGTGGTGATTCAGGACTAGCGGGTCCTTCGATTAAGAACTTACCAACGATGGCCGCGTTGTCCCAGAATCTGGAGCCAACTGAGCGAGCTTGCGAAATGGCGTATGGCATTTGGTCACTGAGAGCTTTAAGCATGATGTGTTCGGCAAGAAGCTCATCATCATCAAGTAGATTTTTATTTGATGGACCCCAGCCATTCGTTTGGAAACGATAACGTTGGGCAGCTTCATCAGTAATGTAATCAGCAAAAGCAAGCGCCCACAAAAGTTTGTTACTCGAGGATTTAACACCCACTAATTTAGAACCAGCAAATGAACCCCATTGGATGGTTTCACCTTTGACGTTCTTATAAGTTGGAAGTTTAGCCGCTCCGAGTTTGTCACCTATTTTTTCTTTTAGAAGGTCATAGTTCCAGACACCAGTAACAGCGGCGATAACTTTGTTACCATTTTCATCACTTAAATCATCAAGCGCCACTCCATTGAAAT
Source organism: Tenericutes bacterium ADurb.Bin239 (assembly GCA_002069815.1). Taxonomy (GTDB): domain Bacteria; phylum Bacillota_I; class Bacilli_A; order RFN20; family CAG-826; genus UBA1361. The sequence goes on from MWCB01000007.1 coordinate 11,238, forward strand.
TGTCTGATTTAAAGCCTTTGTCAACTTTTGGTTTTAAAATGTCACTAACCCCTTGGAGTGCATCAAGAGATGCTTGATTGTTAAAGTTAGTGGTATGTAGTTTTGTAGTGGGGTTATAGACGATTTCACTAATGTATTGAATGAAGGATGTGGCATAGTATCCATTGCCCATGTCAATAACCAATTCATGATCAGCGTTTGTTTTAGCCATAATTCCTTCTAAAGTTTGGACATCAGTTTCAGTTAAAAAGTCCTTATTGTAAATAAGCACATAACCATTGTCGTTTGTGGCTGGGAATGCATATAGCTCTTCATCAACAGCGGAACTAGCGTTTAGAACAGCCGTATCAATATCACGCGCTCTAACTTTGTTTGCATATCTTTCTGGTAATTTTGCAATAACTTCGCGGGATTGCATTAACGGTAGTTGGTCATCGGCAAAAAAGAATACGTCAGCCGCAGTACTTACGTCTTGTAATACGTGAGTAGCGGCATCAGCTTCGCCGACATCAGCGTAACTGATTGAGAAGTCAATATCAGGATATAACGCCTGAAATTCAACAGCGTGCTTTTCGTAGAGTGGTTTTTCTTTAATTGCTCCCCACACTGAAAGGCGCACGCGTTCTTTACTTGTTGGTTGGCTACTTGGATCTTTACAACCCGCAAGTAAAAACAAACCTGCAACAAGTAAAACAATACGTTTGTGTTTAAACATAAATTCTCCTTTCTCATTGTTTTGTTGGAGAGAGCCTAAAAAAGCCATCGTTTTAATGGACCTCTCCAATATTTAAGTTTAGACATAAATATTATAATCAGTATTTTATGTTTTGACAAATAATAAATCTGTATAATTTAGAAACTTTTTGATTGAAATCAAAAAAAGCTCCTGTTATTGGAGCTTTTTCTCTAATTATAACGATTATTACTTAAGTTCAATTCGCTTATTTAAGTCAGCACTAGCTAATTCAGCGGCTTCTTCGGGGGTATCAACTTTGAAGAATGCGACTTTATTAAAGTCAATGACTAAGTCAAGCTTAGCACCAATATGGATGGCGTTAGCGGGATCAACAAGTAACTTAGAAATAATCTTTTGTCCAAATAATTTGGAGTGAACAATGTATTCATTACCAAGTAATTCCGCAATTTCAACCTTAAAGTTTTGTTTTAAATCACCAAATTCACGACCAGCTTCACTTGTGGCGTAGTTAACGTTTTCAGGACGGACACCAAAGATGAGTTCTTTGCCCACAAAACCTTTAAGTTTTTTCGCTAAGTCAGCAGGAATTGGTAATTTACCATCAACGACCCGTTCTTTAACAGCAACGAGTTCCACTCTGTCTTCGCCATCTTCCGTTTCTTCTTCCTTGTCTTCGTAATGAACAAATTCAAGATGATCGTTTCTAACCACAACATTGAAGAAGTTCATCGGTGGCGAACCAATAAAACTAGCGACGAATAAGTTCGCGGGGTTATGATAAATTTCAATTGGTGAACCAACTTGCTGGATGAAACCATCTTTCATAACAACAATCCGCGTGGCCATAGTCATGGCTTCGGTTTGGTCGTGGGTAACATAAATGGTGGTGCTCCCTAACGTTTCGTGAAGTCGAATAATTTCTGAACGCATTTGCACCCGAAGTTTGGCGTCGAGGTTACTAAGTGGTTCGTCCATCAAAACAACTTCGGTCTGCCGAACAATCGCGCGCCCTAGTGCAACCCGTTGTCTTTCCCCACCAGAGAGAGCTCGTGGTTTTCGTTGGAGATAATGTTCAATTTCAAGAATGCGTGCCGCTTCATGGACCCGTCTCTTAATTTCATCTTTGGGGAGACGTTGGACTTTTAGTCCAAATGCCATGTTGTCAAACACGGTCATATGCGGATAAAGGGCATAGCTTTGGAAGACCATGGCAATTCCGCGATCTTTGGGGGGTAAGTCATTGACGAGAACACCGTCAATATAAAGTTCCCCATCGGTAATATCTTCTAACCCCGCAATCATCCGTAAAGTCGTGGATTTACCACAGCCGGATGGACCAACGAAGACGATAAATTCTTTTTCGCCAATTTCAAGGTTAAAATCGCTAACCGAAAAGTTTTTGTTACCTTCGTAACGTTTGTAGATGCCTGATAATTTTACTTTGGCCATAATAAAACTCCTTCTTCAAGTAATTTAATCATAACACACATTTGTATTTTTGTGCCAACCGATGTTATATGTAAATATTTCATCATCAAAAAAGAAAGTTAATTAAAAATGGCGAGAATTTTGGGAATGTCTTGTTTTTTCCCAAATACAAAGATTTCATCGCCCGGCTCTAAAATTGTATCTTTCGTCGGAATATGAAGTTTTTTTCCGCGTTCAATTAGTAAGATATTAATTTTATATTTAGTACGCGAGTCTAGGTGAGTAATGGGAAGTGGTTCAAAAGAATCACTAATTTTTACTTCGTAAACATCATAATCGCGCCGGACATTAAAGTAGTCAAGAACATGACCCGCGGCGATTTTATTGGCAATCCGTTCCGCTGCAATATCAAGCGGCATAACAATATTAGTGGCCCCCACTAACATTAAAACTTCTGCGTAATCATCTTCGTCAGCTCGGGCGGTAATTTCTTTAACCCCTAATTCTTTTAGTTTTATTACCGATATAATGCTCGTTGTTAAATTAACACGTTCATTTTGTCCGATTGCTACAATAGCATGATCAACATTGCCAATACCAGCAGCCTTCAGCGAATCAATGTTTGTAGAGTCAGCAATAAAAACGTTTTGAATGTAATCGCCAGCTTTACGGACAGCGTCTTCATCCATATCAATAGCGACAAGTTCAACATCCAACTTACTAAAAGCTTGGACTAAACTTAATCCAAATCGACTTAAACCGATAATTGCAATACTTTTCATAAATATATTTTACCCTATTATAATTTTTTCTTCTAAATAATCGACTGGATGATATCCAAGTTTATGCCAATCGCGGTTCATTAGTGACATAATTGTTAAAGGTCCAACTCGGCCGGCAAACATAACAAAAATTAAAACAATTTTACTACCCCATGTTAAGGTTGAAGTTAAGCTTAAAGATAATCCAACATTGCCGAGAGCAGAAGCTACCTCAAATAGAGCCTGCGTTATCGTTACATTATCAAATAGTAAGATAAGACCAGTCGCTATTCCAATGGTACTTAAACTTACAAACAGCAGCAAAAAGGCCTTATTTTTTGATTCTTGGTCAATTAATCGCTTATAAGTTGTGGTAGGTTTGCCTAATCCAAAGCTAATCATACTTTTGGTTAATGTATAGAATGTTGTCGTTTTAATACCGCCAGCGGTTGAACTTGGAGAACCGCCAATAAACATTAGGAAAATAAGCATTAGAAGACTCAAACTATGATAGTTAATTAAATTTACAACAGAAAATCCAGCAGTTCGCGCAGTAACACTCATAAAGAACGCGATGAGCCAATTTGTCGATTCACCACCAATTTGCGCGATTTTAATGACTAAAGCGCCAATTATCCACAAGAAAACATTGACTTTTAAAACAATTTTAGAATGAATCATAAGTTTTCGGACAGAACGTTTTCTAATTATATCCTCGATGACGATAAAACCCAATCCCCCAATCATAATCAAAAAGGCAGTATTGACTAACAAAAGGATATTATTATGATAATTAACAAGACTACTACCACCTAATAAATCAAAACCAGCATTGTTAAAAGCGCTGATGGCATGAAAAGCACTGATACCAATTGCTTTTGGTAATGGAAATAAAGGGATAAACACTATTAAATTAATAAGGAAACCCATAAATTCGACAATGAAAGTAAATAATACAATTTTACGAATGAGACTAACTACACCCGCCAAACTGAGTGTATTTAAGTTCGTTTGAAGTATTACACGATCACTTATTCCAATACGTGCCCCAATTAGAATCATAACAAAAACACTTAAAGTTATAATTCCCAAGCCTCCAACTTGAATTAAGGTTCCAAGAACAATTTTTCCAAAAACAGTTAAGGATACTGAAAGGTCAACAACCGGAGATAAACCAGTAATTGTAACCGCAGATGTAGCAATAAAAAAAGCATCCAAAAACGACAACTTTACTCCCTCAACGGTGGAAAAAGGGAAGAATAATAAAAGTGAACCAATAATAATAACGACTAAAAATGAAAGAACCACGATTAGATATGGTGACATTCTTCGTTTAAGTTGTGGAGATGTTTTTTGTTTATTGAATTTCATACTTTTCTTATTTTAACGTTTTAAATTAATAAGTGTTAGAGATAATACTCTAAGAGATTCAACTCAGTAAGCGATTTTGATGATTGTAATGATATAATAATTATGAAAATAATCTTTATGCAATTTAATTAGTAGACAGGAGATAATAATGAAAAAACAATTGACATTACCACTTATATTGCTCTTACTTAGCGGTTTAAAAACACCAATTTTTAAAGCTGAACCAGTGTATGCTGCAACGCCGATGCCTACTGCGATTATTTTTGAAAACTGTACCGACCCCGAAGTTAGTGCATATTATGAAGGAGTTGAAGGAAAAAAGGGTGATGAACTTCTTGCCTTCCTTTACTCAGTTATTAAAGACCACAATGAGTATAATTATGAAAGTAATACACATCGTGATATTTTTAAAATCATTGATCGTAACTGGGAATTAGATGTTATTGATCCTGTTTCACCAGCGGATCTAGAGAACTTCAGTTATCAGACTGATAATGGCTTCATTCATAAATTGTACGCTGATTATAATAATGATATTAATACTGCTGATCGCTTTAAAAATACTGGTGCATCGCGTGTCAGTTTTGATAAAGAACACGTTTGGGCCCAATCTTTGGGTGATTTTGGACGTTTTATCGGGGCGGGAAGTGATTTTCACTCCTTATGGCCAAGTGATGTTAAGGCTAACCAACAAGCACACAGTAATTACAACTATGCTGCTCCCACCACAAATATTACTGAATATTTAGGGGATTATGATACGTATGTTGGTCGTAATGGCAATATTGATGGATATACTGAAAAAGTATTTGAACCACTTGATGAATATAAAGGTGACATTGCGCGGGCGATGTTTTATATGCCCGCTCGGTATTATGAATATGTTGATCAATATCACCCTAAACTGGAATTAGTAAATGGTTCGCCCGGTGCTGTTAGTGCTAGCGCGACTATTACGGGAAAAGCTGGCGATCTTGCAACTTTACTTGAATGGCATGAACAAGATCCAGTTAGTGATTATGAAATTCGCCGTAATAATTTAATTGCGAATAACTATCAAATGAACCGCAACCCATTTATTGATTATCCGCAATGGGCGCGAATTGCTTATGATGATAGCTACGTTGGTGCGGCTGCATCAAATGCGTTAGGATTATCAAGTGCTGCGGGTTTAATTGATCCTTATGCAGGTGTGGAATTAACTAGTATTACTCTTGATACCACAAATGTTAAAAAAGTATTTAAACATAATGAAAGTTTTGATTCAACTGGATTAGTCGTTACTGCTCATTATGCAAATGGCGGAAAACGTAAAGTCAAAGATTTCACGACGAGTATTGCTGATGGTGAACCATTAGGGGAAAAAGGTGTTCGTTACATCACCGTTAGTGTTACCCATGAAGGGATAACTAAAACCGCTAATTACAGTATTAAGATTGAAGAGCCCGTGCCAATTTATTTATTTATTGCTATTGGCGCAGGTATTGCTCTAATCTTAATTATCTATATATTAAGTGCCAAATCGAAAAAAGGGCGAAAGAAACGTGCGACTGCCGTAAAGAAAATAGTAAAGAAGGCAACGAAATCATCTTCAAATAAGAGTAAAACTAAATCCATGAGTTCAAAATCCAAAAAGAAGTAGATATTTACACTTATCATAGAATGATAATAATACAAATAATTAATAGTATTTTGGCATATTTTGACTAGTTTTAGCACAATGTGATATAATCGACCTTGCGACACAAAATAAGAGGATTAAATTATGAAATTTAAAAATATTATTACTGTTTCGATACTCTCATTGTTAGTAAGTGGTATTGCTTTAACAAAAAACAAACCAATTGAAAAAGTATCAGCGGCTGCGCCAATGCCGTCAAACATCAATGCCACCAATAGTACTGACGCTGAAGTTAGTGCTTATTATGATGGTGTTGAGGGTAAAAGTGGCGACCAACTTTTAGCGTTTCTTCATACGAAAATTAAAGATCATAACGAATACAGCTATGACAACACAACCCATCGTACTATTTACAAAATTATTGACCGCAATTGGGATATAGACCCGCTTACCCCCACGGAATTATCAAACTTTGATTACGCAAGTGATAACGGATTTATTCGCAAATTATACGCTGATTACAATGATAATACCGCTACTGCTGATCGCTTTAAGAATGCTGGTGCATCGCGTGTTAGTTTTGATAAAGAGCACGTTTGGGCCCAATCACTTGGTGGTTTTGGAAGAGATGTTGGTGCTGGAAGTGACTTTCATGCTTTATTACCTGCCGACATTAAGGGAAATCAACAAGCCCATAGTAACTACAACTTTGCGGTTCCAACTTCAGGTATAACATCCTATAACAACGATAAAGGTACTTATGTTGGACGAAATGGATACATTCCCGCAAGTTCAACCCATAAGGTATTTGAACCTTTAGACCAATATAAAGGCGATATCGCGCGGGCGATGTTTTATATGCCCGCTCGTTATTATGAATACATTGATGATATCCGTTTTGATAAGGATAATAATGAATACAGGCCGTATCCTAAACTTGAACTTGTTAATGGTTCGCCCGATGATGCTATGTCATCACCAACGAAAACTGGTAAAGCTGGTGACTTAGCAACCCTTCTCGAATGGCATGAAATGGACCCAGTTGATGAATATGAAATTCGTCGTAATAACTTAATCGCCAATAATTACCAAATGAATCGTAACCCATTTATTGATTATCCGCAGTGGGCACGAATTGCTTATGATCCAACATATACTGGTGCAGGAGCAAGTAATGCCGCGGAAACATCAAGTGTCGGCACCTTGGGTGGCGGCGGTAACGTAGGTAATGTGTTAACTGGGATAACGCTTGATACCACAAATGCTAAAACAGAATACTATGAAGGTGAAAAATTTAGCACTAACAGTCTTATTGTAACCGCTCATTTTGGTGATGGGACATCATGCCAAGTCCTAAATTATACAAGCAGTATTGCAAATGGTACGGTATTAAGTGCGCTTGGCAACCAAACAGTAACAATCAGTTATACGCATGAAGAAGTAACCAAAACCGCTAATTACACTATTATGGTTCAGGAAGTTATACTTAGTGAGTTTCTTTTTATTAGTGAAGCTTATGGCGGTGGTGGGAACGCTGGTTCTTTTTATACTCATGATTTTATAGAATTATTTAACTATGCAACATTTCCTATTTCTCTAGATGGATTATCTTTACAATATGCATCGGCAACAGGCTCAACTTGGTCTAAATTGGACTTGACAGGGGAAATAGCTCCTAAAACTTATTTTCTTGTTCAACACGCTAAAGGTAATGGCGGAACACAATCATTACCTACTCCAGAAGCAATCGGATCATTTAATATGGCGGGGAGTGGATTTAAGGTTGCCCTAGTGGAATCTACTACACCACTTTCAGGAACTAACCCGCTTCCGAATACTGCAATCATCGATTTTGTTGGCGCTGGCAGTTCCGCTAGTGCTTATTATGGGTCGCAACCAACATCATCCCCCTCTAACACAACATCAATTCATTGTAAGTTCATTAAAAATAATAGCGCTCCACCGGCGATGTCCGATCGGGATAACTATGAGGATTATGTAGTTGACACACCAACACCCACTAACAAGGTAGTTACCATTGCAGTTGATATCATGCGCACAAACGAAGAAGGTCAATGTGTAAGTTTATATCATCCTTATAAAAACCGTGTTCTAAGTTTAACTGAAATAGAACTTAGCGAATGGATTAATGGTACTGATCCGCAACTAGTGTTGGGCCGTAATCGTTATGAAGCATGGGCTCGTTATTTCGGTGATGAACCATATGTTATGGATGATAATTTTGGTCTTGGCAATGACGATAATCGTCTGGCGGAAACAGAGGTGGCCTATCTTATTTTATCTATGGCGATCTTTGCATTATCGCTTGGTCTATATTTTATGAAATCGCGCAATAATCCGGCAAAAAGCCATTAAATTGCGCAAAAAGCCATTATTTTAACAGAAAAGAGGGAACGGAATCCCTCTTTTTTTCATAATAATTTCCGTTGATTTTATTTGTATATTAATCGCATTCTATACTTTTTAAAGTGTGTCTCAATAAAAGGGTATAAACTCGATAAATAAATCGCCAACATTTGAAAACAAAAACGAATAACAATTAAAATTATTTAAAATTAGCGTCTTAACTAATTGGCAGCAACAATAGCTTTAAATCTAACGATTAAATCATTAGCGGGTACTGGTTTACTGATTTTAAGTTTAACAATGACTAAATAATCAACGATTGTTTCATTGACAGTGATAGGATATGAATTACCGGCTTCGGGTAGCGTAACATCATAGTCGGCGGTTAAATCAGTTTCAATCGTTATCGTTAATGTACCTTCGCCTGATTCACGGAGAAAATCAATCCACATTACTTGAAGTGGAATTTGTGAGCCTAAAACGAGTTCTTCTTTTGGAACGGTTACATCAAGATAAGTGGAAGTATCTACTTGTTCCACGACAAGAGCGTAATCTCGATCAATATCAATATCGCCTTCATCAGGGAGATTAATTAGTTCACCATTTAGATTAAAGTAAAATGTTTGGGATTTAGTTTTGTTTAGTGATTTTCCTGTTAACGTAATCGAAACATCCCGTGAAGTTTGGTTTTTTAAATCGTACATTCGCCAAACAGTAAGCCATTCAGCAATATTGTCTATACTTTCGGGGTTTTCAACGGTGCCAGTTGGATAGAGAATAGTGCCATCAACTTTCATGTTTTCTTCTTGTTCAGCCTCCACATCTTGAATATAGAAATATTCTTCTGCTCCTTCGCTGAAAGTATATGTAAAATCAATTTTAATTTCGTATCCATATTGAACGGTTTCAATCTTTTTAGGAAGAATAAGTGCTTCAACGCCATAGGTTAGTGATAATCGTTTTTCAGGAGTAGTGGGCTTATCGGCAATCGGAGTGATTTGCGCATCACCATCCACAACGTTGACACGGTTGAGTAATTCGTCAGCGTTAAAAGCAATATTAAGTGCAATTCCACATATAAAATTGTGAATTAATTTACAGCCTGTAAGAAAAGGAAGTATTATGGCTAAAAGTAGTAATTTAAGTTTGCGAGTTTTCATAACAAAATCCTCCTACATTTATTGTATATAAAATACAAAAATCTTGTTAATCTTTTCTTAAAAATAAAAAAATCTTACACTATGTGTAAGATTAGACGCGATTACTGAAGATTACTTGATCAAGCAGTAATTTCGCTAGTTTGTTTAAGAATCGACGCATAATTACACCTCCTTTACGTTTGTATTCTTTCGGGGGGGCGGCAAGTCAACTTACTTATACTTTTATTATACACCATTTATTAAAAAATGCAATAATTACACATACAAATTATAAGAAAAACTTATAATATATAATTATTAGCATTTTATGGACCAATCTCTCCTAAGCATCATGTTAGTTTTAGTGTTTTCATAGTGGTATAATAGGATTAGATAATAAAAAGGAGGACATCATATGTCGAAATTACATAAAGGCTTAAATACCCAAGTTGCCAACTTAGCGGTACTATTTGTTAAACTACATCACCATCACTGGTATGTTCCTGGACCAAACTTCTATTTGCTCCATGAGAAATTTGAAGAATTTTATGACGAAGTTAATGAATTGTATGATGCGGTAGCTGAACGTCTTTTAATGATTGGCGGTAAACCATTTTCAAAGATGAAAGATTACTTAGCTAATACAACGCTTGTTGAGGCTAAAGGTAATGAAACTGCTGTTGAAATGGTGGAATCAATCGCAAATGACTTTAAGACAATACGGAAGGAATTCAACGCATTAATCAAAGTTGCGCAAGCTGAAGGTGATGAAGTTACGACGGACTTGCTTCTGGGTGCGGTAACATCTTTAGACAAACACATTTGGATGCTTGAAGCATTTTTGAGTAAATAATAAACACCCTTAACTACCCTAGTTTCGACTAATTGAGCTAGGGTTTTTTATTTTTAAATAAACGATTAAATGAATTGACAAAGATAATCGCTTTGTTATACTTATGGGGCTGGATGTTTAGCTCAGCTGGGAGAGCATCTGTTTGACGTACAGAAGGTCGGGGGTTCGATCCCCTCAGCATCCACCATGAAAATATTGACTTGCGAAAACGCAAGTTTTTTTCTTTGTTGTTCATTATTGAGTATATGTTTTACTTCAAATGTAATTTGATTATGTTAAAATTAACAAGTAGAGGAACATATCATGATTAAAATAGTCCCCGTATATGGGGGGAAGAAACTAAGACAGTTTATCAACTTTCCAGTCAAATTATATAAAAACACAAAACAATTCACCCCATATATTTTTGAAGATGAAATATCTAATTTAACACCCGGTCGGAACCCCGCCTCGGCGTGGTGTGATTTTAAACTCTTTTTAGCATATAGAGATAAAAAAATTGTTGGCCGAATTTGTGGCATTATAAGTCATTTTGCTAATAAAAAATATAGTCAAAAGCGTGTTCGTTTCAATCGCATTGATATGATTGATGATATTGAGGTGACTAAAGCCCTTATTCGCGCGGTCGAAGAATGGGGTTATTCCCGCGGTATGACTGAAATCGTTGGTCCGCTAGGTTATAGTGATCAAGATAAAGAAGGGCTCCTAGTGGAGGGTTTTGAATACGTGAATATGTTTGCTACCTTTTATCATTACCCTTACTATATGAAACATCTTGAAGAGCTGGGATTTGTTAGTGATGCCGAGTGGGTTGAACATCGTATTATTATTCCTAAAATAATTGACGAACGGTATGAACGCGTCAGCGAGATGGTTAAGCGCAAATATAATGTTGAAGTTAAACGCCTTAAATCAAAACTACAAATTCAGCCTTATGTTCGTAAAGCTTTAGCACTCACTAATAGAGCCTATGATCATCTATATGGTTATGTACCAATGAGTGAAGGACTAATGGATTTATTAGCCAAACAATATGTGCCGCTTATTAATTTAAAATATTTGATTTTAGTTGTGGATGAGAAAGATAATTTACTAGCCTTTGGGCTATCAATACCCTCGCCTGTCTTTGCACTTAAAAAGATTAAAGGAAAACTTTTCCCTTTTGGATTTATTCGCTTTTTACGCGCATTAAAGAAGTCTAAACAACTTGATCTTCTTCTAGTTGCAGTTGAACCCGAACTCCAAAATAGCGGGCTTGCTAATGTCATAATGTATGAATCAATGAAAAGCGCAATTCAAGATGGGATTGAGTATGCCGAAACTGGCCCGCAACTTGTATATAACGAACCGGTCCAAAGACTGTGGAAACATTTAAATTATTTTAATCATAAACGGCGTGTGTGTTACGTTAAACCTATTAAGGAGGCTGCAATTGAAAAATAGGAAACCGAGAAGGAAGCGATACGTAAGAAGAAGACACCAATTCTTTGTTAAACTTGCCAACTTTTTACTTGGCCCTTTTATTCGTCGCTCATATGGTTTTAAACCACGACGAATTTCAATCAAAGAACATGAACCATGTTTAATTGTAAGTAACCATATTATTACTTTTGATCCAATCTTAATGACTGCTGTTTTTAATCGGCAAATATATTATGTTGCTAGTGAACTCATTTTTTCGCTTGGCTTTTTGTCGCGTCTTTTAAACTGCACTTTTGCCCCAATTCCAAAGACGAAAAGTATGGCGGATGTAACCACGGTAAAAACAATAATGCAAATCGTGCAAGAGGGCGGCTCTGTTGGCGTTTTTGTTGAAGGAAATGCGACTATGACGGGCGGGTTAAGTAGTATGCCTACCGCTATTGGGAAGTTAGTTTTAAAACTTAAAATTCCACTTGTTATTTTCAATTTTGAAGGGGGATATTTATCTTTGCCGCGCTGGGCAACTTACACAAAAAGAGAGAAGCATGTCCGTGGTAAAATTCGCAAGGTTTTATATTATGATGATTACAAAGATATGAGTGCAGACGAGATTAATGAACTCATCATAGAGAACATAAACATTAGTGCTTATAAAGAAGAACCGCGCTACACCTATCGCGGTAAAAGGAATGCAGAAGGACTACATCGACTCTTATTTACATGTCCGATATGTCATGGCGTAAACACTGCAAAAACGGCCTATAATGATTATTTATGCGCAAATTGCGGGGAAAAGATGACATATGATGAACACGGATATTTGAATAGTGATAAGTTTGATTGTCCGCAAAATCTTATTGAATTAGACCGCGCAAACAATCTAGCATATCAAGAACACATTATCAATAATAGTGACTTCAAAGTCAGTGTTCCTGGTAATTTTACCGAAGTATTTAGAAGGCGACGCAAACACTTTGGACCAGCGACACTTACACTTTCTCGCGAAGGCTTAACAATCGAATTTAAGCGAAAAAGGAAACGACATATTACACAATTTTTCACTATTGATGAACTAGATACAATGGCGATGCAACAGAAGGAAGTTTTGGTTATTTATCCCGCTAAAGAACAAACTAAAATGCTTAAAATTCCAAAGACTGAAATTGTTAGTTCATATCAGTTTGTTGTAACCCTTCAAATTCTTAAAAATATTCTTAAATATCCAACTGCTAAACCGCATGAAATTCCTCGTCTTAGTGCAAGTGAGATGGGGCTCTAATAAGTCATAAATGAAATGAAAGGAGAATTAATTTATGCAAACATTGTTTCTACAAACGATCTGGGATTTAAAACCAAACACTTGGGATTTTAATCCGTTTTGGTTTTCTATTTTCCAATTAGGTATTGTTGGTGCTCTTATTTTAATTGGCAACACTTTACGTCGAAAAACACCCTTTCTACGTAATTACCTCCTGCCTACTGGTTTGATTGCTGGATTTCTTGGTCTAGGTTTAAAATACCTGTTCCAAGTTCTAAAACTTGACATTGGTGGAACCGCCATTATTAGTGAGAGTTATATGCATTTTTTGACTTACCACAGTTTAGCAATAGGATTTATTGCTTTAGGATTAGTAACCGTGGAAAAGAAGGTCGAAAAAGAGGGAAGAGCCCTAAAAAGTGGGGCTTTAATTGTCGGAACCTATCTCATTCAAGGATTAGTAGGTCTCGTGATAAGTGTTATTGTTGGTTTAATTTTCGCAAATATGGCGATTGGTAAAGCACCTTACGCTGGCGTTTTATTACCACTTGGCTTTGGTCAAGGTCCAGGACAAGCTGGGAATATGGGTGGTGTCTATGAAATACTTGAGACTGATAATGCCCTTGTTGGTGGTCGCGACTTCGGTTTAAGTGTGGCGGCAATGGGATTTATTGTCGCTAGTATCATTGGCACGATTATTCTAAATGTGGTGGCCCGCAAAGGATTAGTTAAACGTTATGATACCGAAGCTACTGAGACTTTTGGTGGCTTAGCGGAAAGTGTCGTTGATCATCCCGATGAAATTCCAGTCGTGGAATCAGTCGATAAATTCACGATTCAAACCGCCTTTGTTCTAGCAATTTACTTAATTACATTTGGACTTATGGCGCTTGTTAGTTTCTTAGTCATTAATTTAGCAGGGGTTGCTTCACTCCGTGGTATTATTTGGGGATTTAACTTCCTTTTTGCGATTCTAACGACAATGATTGTTAAGGCTGTTTTAAACTTACTGCGTAAGAAAAAGATTATGAAGCGTAAATATATTAATAATTTTATGCAAAACAGAATTGCGGGACTTGCCTTTGATACGATGATTTCGACCGCGATTATTTCAATTAATTTTGGTAAGCTTAATGACATAAGTTTCTGGATTTTACTTGCCCTTATGTCTATTTTTGGATCAATTGTTACATTCTTCTATATTGACGGAATGGCCAAAAGATATTTCCACCGAACGAGATGGTATACATTCTTCGCCTTCTTCGGTATGTTGACTGGAACAATGAGTGAAGGAATTGCCCTCGTGCGTGAAATTGACCCATACTTTGAAACTGGAGTCGCGGAAGATTTAGTTAATGGGAGTGGGACCGCCGCAATCTTTGGGGTGCCAATGTTACTTATTACCGCAATTGTTTATCGCGGATGGGTGGGATTGGTTGTTTCAATTGCTCTTTGTGCTGTTCTTTTCGTAGGGATGACGCTATTGCTCCACTTCTTTACCAAAGCGCGCGAGAAAAAAATAGCCGCAGAGATAACTCAAGCAGAAGAAATTGTTGAGACGGAATAAAATAAAACAAATTGTTGAAGTAAGCACTGCAAAGCGGTGCTTATTTCTTTTATGTAAAACAGATAATTGTAGTAAAATAGTTAAGTGTGAAAGTATATGGTCTTAAAATCTCATAATACATAATTCAGTTTTGGAGGATAACATGGAACAAAAAACAATCAAGCAAGTGTTAACGGAACTTAATACATGTCGAGAATTGGGTTTAACGACCGCGGAAGCGGAAAAACGACAAGAAATACATGGTAAAAATGAATTACCAAAAGCCAAAAAGAAAACGATTGTTGGTATATTCTTTTCACAAATGAATAATGCCATGATTTACATATTGCTCGTTGCGGCTGTTATTTCGTTTGTGATGGCGCTAATTGAGGGTGATGGTTCTTTCTTTGAACCTATTTTAATTTTAGCGATTGTGTTACTTAATGCTGTTATTGGTGCAATTCAAGAATTAAAGGCGGACAAAGCCCTTGAGGCCCTTGAAAAACTTAGTGCCCCGACCACGATTGTGCGACGCGATGGTGAACTAAAAGAAGTGAAAGCAAGTGATCTTGTTCCTGGTGACATTGTTATTATTGAAGATGGGAGAACGATTCCGGCTGACTTACGCTTAGTAAGTAGCGCAAACTTAAAAGTTAGCGAGGCTAGTCTTACTGGCGAAAGTGTTCCTATTGAAAAAGATGCGCTGATTGTTTACGACCGAAATATGCCGATTGGTGATCGTAAAAACGTTGTGTATATGTCGACTCCAGTAGTATATGGTCGCGGAGAAGGAGTTGTTATTGGCACTGGTTTAAGAACGGAAATCGGTCAAATTGCCAAAATGCTCCAAACTACTAAACAAGAAGAAACTCCCCTTCAAAAACGACTCGCTGATTTGTCAAAATTATTAGGTATTATTACCTTTGTGTTAGTGGCCCTTTTATTTGTTATTGCTTTGATTAAAGATGCTTCTTGGAACAATATCAAAAATATGTTCCTTCTTTCAATTTCCCTAGCGGTTGCCGCTGTTCCCGAAGGGTTGCCAGCCGTTGTTACTATTACTTTGGCGTTAGGGGTGCAACGAATGGTTAAAGTCCATACTATTACAAGACGGCTACCCAGCGTTGAAACACTTGGTGCTGTTAGTGTTATTTGTAGTGATAAAACGGGGACATTAACCCAAAACGTGATGACAGTTGTGTCAGCCTACACTAATGAAAAACAATATGAAACTGCTGATTTTACGCCAAACTCAGTTGGCGAATTAGCGGACGGCCTTAGCCTTTGTAGTGACGCTAGTGTTGATCATGGTGTTTACGGTGATCCAACCGAGATTGCCTTAGTTAACTTTGCTAATCATATTGATCATCACAAAGATGATTTAGAAGCAGCAACCCCGCGCGTTCAAGAATTACCATTTGATAGCGTTCGGAAAATGATGTCGACCCTTCATCAAACAGGTAAAACATTTACCCAATATACGAAGGGCGCAATGGATAATGTTTTAAAAGTTACTACTCACATTAGTGTCAATGGTAAAGTTCGGGCGATTACTAAAAATGATTTAAATGCGATTAATGATATCGCAAGCAATATGGCAAAACGGGCGCTTCGTGTTTTAGCATTAGCGAAGAAAGAAGTGCCTTTTGCTGGAATAAGTGAAGAAAACCTTGTTTTTGTTGGGCTTGTCGGGATGGTTGATCCGCCGCGTCCAGAAGCCATTCCTGCAGTGGAAAATTTAAAGGGTGCGGGGATTACGACCATTATGATTACTGGCGACCACGCGGATACCGCTTACGCCATTGCAAAGGAACTTGGTATTACGGATGATCCAAGTAATGTACTAACTGGTATGCAACTTGACGAATTAAATGAAGATGCGCTTAAAGATGCTTTATTAACTAAACGTGTCTTTGCTCGTGTCTCGCCTGAGAACAAAGTTCAAATAGTTAATGCTTTGCAGGCTAATAATGAAATTGTAGCAATGACAGGGGATGGGGTTAATGACGCGCCCAGCTTAAAGACAGCGGATATCGGGATTGCTATGGGCATTACTGGTACTGATGTTGCAAAAGGGGCAGCGGACATGGTTTTAACTGATGATAATTTCGCAAGTATCGAAAAAGCTGTCCAAGAAGGTCGTGGCATTTATGCGAATATTAAAAAAACGGTTTGGTTTTTATTATCTAGTAATTTTGGCGAAGTTATTACGATGCTGGCGGCAGTATTAGTCGGATATCCTTTCCCTTTAAGTGCACTCCATATATTATGGGTTAACTTAATTACTGATGGTGTCCCCGCTCTAGCGCTTGGCGCTGATAGTAAGGATCCCGACATTATGAAAGAAAAACCGCGGGATAAAAAAGAATCACTTTTTGCTAACGGTGGTTATTTCTTAACGGTATTTTATGGAACAGTGATTGCTTTAATTACAACTTTGGCGTTCCTTTATTTACCAGTAATTGTCTATGGTGCCCGCAGTATTGCGGAAATTAATGCCGTATTTGCGGATGACGCTATCCGTGTACGGGCGATGACTTTTGCTTTTACTACCTTAGGGGTGAGCCAATTATTTCATATGTTTGGAATGTCAAATTTAAATCGAACTTTCTTCCGTACCTTTACGAAGAAAAAATGGTTTTTATGGGTGGCTTTCTTTATTGGCTTCTTATTACAAATCGCTGTCACTGAAATTCATGCCCTAACCGTGGCGTTTGGGACAGTTGAATTAACTTTTAAAGAATGGCTCTTTTTAGCCTTACTTAGCACTACGCCCCTTGTCATTCATGAACTTCGTGTTTTCTTTCTCTTTATTAAATCTAAAATTCAAAAACGGAGAAGTCGTTAGGAATTTAGTTGCTTTACTGTGGTAGTAAAGATATAATGTTTTGCTACTGAGGATTTAATTATGAAAAGAAGAAATGTAATATATAAACTTGCGCTGAGCGTGCTGGTATTAACCGCACTCTTTAGTTTTTCAAGTGTTAGGACTAGCACACCAGTTCAAACCCAAGCCTGGAGTGGAACTCAATATAGTAACGAAGGAACGTATTATTCCACTGTTGGTAGTGAGACAGGCAGTGCTTTAGTCAGTAAACTAAACACCATTACTGGTAATCCTACTCCGCTTACGAGCTATGATTGGAGTCGTTACGAAGCCGCTGATGAAGCGGAAGGTCAAAGTAACAAAGTTCTTTTAATTTATTCTCGTCAAATCGTGCTTAAGACTGCCCACGTTTCAGGAAGTACGGGTTGGAATAGGGAGCACACTTATCCAGATTCAAAAATTGGTTCACCCGCTAACGCTGATAATCACCATATTTTTGCTGATGATAATCAAACTAATAACAAACGTGGTAGTAAATTATTTGGTGAAGTTCCCCAAACTAGCGCTAATCGTGTTACAGATGGGTATGGTAATCTAACTGATTGTTACACCACAAATACACATTTTTATCCAAATGAACCAGCGCGGGGTGAAGTAGCGCGGGCAACTATGTACTTAAACATACGTTACGGTTATAGTGTTGAAGGTAACTTTGAAAGTATCGCCACAATGCTTAGGTGGCACTTAGAAAATCCAGTATCAAATCGCGAAATTTATCGAAATAATACAATCCATACGTTGCAAAAAAATAGAAACCCTTTTATTGATCATCCAGAATATGCCTGTCGAATTTGGGGCGCAACTAATGGTGAAACGCAAACGCTTTGTGCCGGTTCTTCCCAAGTTGATGTGACAAGTGTTTCACTATCTCCTGCAAGTGGTAGTATTAATCTTTTAGATAGTAATAAAACCTTGCAACTTACTGCGAATGTTTTACCGACGAACGCGACTGATAAATCTGTTACGTGGAGTAGTTCTAACACGAATTACGCTACGGTTGATAGTAATGGATTAGTAACCGGTAAAGCAGTGGGAACTGTTACCATTACTGCGAAATCGGTATCTAATCCAACAGTTACAGGAACGGCAACAATTTCAATTGGTAACAATCCAATTGCGGTCACGGGTGTCACTATAAGTGACAAATCCTTTACTTTAGCGAAAAATGCGACTAAAACGCTCACCGCGACGATAAGTCCAGCCAACGCTACCAATAAGAATGTCTCGTGGAGTAGTTCGAACACTGGGGTGGCTACCGTTTCAAGCGCAGGTCTTGTTACTGGTGTAAGTGCAGGTTCGGCAACTATTACTGTTACAACTGAAGATGGTAATAAACAAGATACTGCAAGTGTGACAGTAACTGATACGCCGGCTCCAAGTGCAACAACCACCTACACTTTCACTAGTAAAACGTGGACCGCGGATATTGCAAATTGGCAAAGTGTTGGTGATGCAAATTCCTTTGAAAGTGCACGCGGAATCCAAGTCTATTCAAGCACGGTGGCCGCGGGTAATAGTCCTTATTTTGAAAATATAGTGAAAGTTACATTTGGAATTGCTACCTCTTCAAAGGGGGTAGGTTCATTTAAAGCCTTTGTTGTGCCTAGCGCTAATTCGGCCGCTGAAAGTGGCACCCAAATTGGTAGTGATGTCGCGGTAAATAAAAGCCCAACTACCACTGAAGCCCGCGAATTTATTCCTTCAACACCGCTTTCTGGCTATGTCCAAGCTGTTTTAGATGTTACCACTAGTTCCCTATATTTAAAATATGTAACGATTGAAGTCGAAGCAACACCCAATTATCAAAATGACGCTGATTTATGGGCTAGTAATTTCTTAAATACGACGAGTACTGGATGTACGGCGCAATCTTTTACAACCTTAAATAGTGTATGGCCGACTTTGAGTAGTGAGTATAGTGCTTTAGCAGTGGAAGTTAAAGCTATTATTGAAAATTCCACCCCAAATGTTGCTGGTAATGAAGTAGAACAAGCTTTAGCGCGTTATGTCTTTATTGTTAATAAATATGGATTACAAGCTTTTATCACGGGGATAGTTACCAGTGTTCATAACACAAGTCATAATGAAAAAACGCCAGCGGGGGCACTCTTAATTTTGTTGAGTATTGCCACTCTTAGCGTTTTACCATTTGCGTATAAGCGTAAAAAGCGTATTCTTAATTAACGCCAGTAATAATCAAAAAACTTAGTAGCGTAATTTGCGTGCAAGTTATAACGAGCACCTGGTTGGAACACAATATAAGTTTGACCACCATACTCAAGTTCGCGTACGTCTTCAGGATTAATGACTTTACCGATTTCACTCTCATAGTCTCCTAAATAAGTTTTGGCTCTTACTCCATCGTAGTAAGAGTCTTTTATTTTATAAATATCGCCGACTTTCTCAAGTTGATCGTTTTGGAAGACAAGCATGTCAAAGATAAGCGGACTAATATTGCCATTTTCTAAGTAAGTGGCGCCATTTCCATCAGGTTTTATAATTTGTAAAGTTGGGACATATCCCGTTGCGTAACCTGAAGTTTCATTAAATTTATCACTTAAACCGTAAATATCTTTTGAATCTACCCATGTACCCGCGTCACGAAGCGGTTTACTTTCAATGATGTAATAAGGCATTTTTGGTGCTTTTTTAAGACTTTTAATGTAGTTAGGCATAAATTTTTTATCAAGGGCAACACAGTCAGGACATATACTATAACTCCAGTTAAGTAAGAAGGACTCATTCCCAGTTATTAAATTATTAACTTGGTCGAGCGTGATATAAGTCATCAGCGGGTCTTTAATGCGCGCGCCCATCCACGCATTAAACTTATCTCTTTCAATAAAGATGTCACTCTTTGTTTTATAATCAATGCCAAATTTATAGACCCCTTGTTCGTAAATGCCAATTACGGGTGTATTTGTTAAATCTTTACGAATTGGTAAGCCGCGATAATCACCATCTAGTAATTCGGTTTCAATAACATAGATGGGTATTTTTTTCGTTTGCACATAATTACGTAAAACATGATCACGGAATACGCTCCAGCATGAACATGTATAATCAGCGTAACTAACTAACACAAAGTTTTCTTTATCGGTAATTTTGTTTTTTAATTCTTCAAGCTCTGTTAAATTAATAACTTCCTCTATTTGCGAATATCTATACATAATTTGAACTTTTTCCTTATCCCTAGGTTTATCACAACCCGCTAATAAAAAAGCCCCAACTAGTAAGAACATTAGTGGCCGTTTTTTCATTGTTTGATACCTCGATTTCACTTTTAATGTGCTCTTATTTTATCAAGTTTTATAGGGGGTTGCAACTACCAGAAAAAGGGGTGAAAAACCAAGGCGAAAATCGAAGCGAAAAAAGAGGGGAAAAAGGGGGCGAAAAACCGACAAAAAATAATTTAAAATCATCCCCATAAGATGCAAATAAATCTAAAAGTTTGACCCCCCAGTTTTTGCGCTTAATAAATTCGCTTGTTTTTTATTTTAATTTGCCGTAAATTATTATTGTGTTAAAAGGGGGGTACCTATGGACAAATTGGCAAAACATAACGTGAAGAAAGAAGACGTTATTATTGAATTAAAAGATATTAGTAAGGAATATGATGGCAAGACAGTCGTTGATGACTTTAATCTCTATGTTAAGCGCGGCGAATTCATCACTTTCTTAGGCCCTAGTGGCTGTGGGAAAACGACAACCTTACGTATGATTGCCGGATTTGAATTACCGACAACCGGGACGATTATTTTAAACGGCGAAGATATCACAAAACTTCCTCCATATAAACGTCCTGTTAACACTGTTTTTCAACGCTATGCCCTTTTCCCGCATTTAGATGTTTACGATAACATCGCTTTTGGCTTGAAAATTAAAAAAATAAAAGATATAAAAAACGGCAAAGAAATAACACGGAAACTTACTTCCAAAGAAATTGATGAAAAAGTTGTTAAAGCCCTTAAAATGGTTGATCTTGAACAATTTGAGGCTCGGGACATTGCGACTCTTTCTGGCGGGCAACAACAACGCGTGGCTATCGCGCGTGCAATCGTTAATGAACCACAGATTCTTTTACTTGATGAACCGCTCGGGGCCCTTGACTTAAAGATGCGTAAAGAAATGCAACTTGAATTAAAAGATTTGCACAAGCGGTTAGGTATTACTTTTATTTATGTCACGCATGATCAAGAAGAAGCGCTCACCATGAGTGATACGGTCGTGGTGATGAATGACGGTCTTATCCAACAAATTGGCACACCAATTGGTATATATAACGAACCAAAGAATCCGTTTGTCGCTGACTTCATTGGTGAATCAAATATTTATAATGCAACTATGGCGGGTAAGCTTCAAGTTAAATTCTTGGGCGCTACTTTTGCTTGTGTTGACGACTTACCAGTAAATGAAAAAGTTGATGTAGTAATTCGACCCGAAGATATTGTCATTGTGGAACCAGGCAAAGGTAATGTAGATGGCATGATTATGAGTCGGGTGTTTAAAGGGGTCCACTATGAATATGTAGTTCATGTAGGGCGTAAAAGTGAAGTTATCATTCAAAGTACGATTGAATATCCAGAAAATAAGAAAGTTGGACTCGTTATTGAACCTGATTGCATTCACATCATGAAAAAAGAAGTGACCGCGAACGTATATGCAGATGCATGGATTGATAACAAAAATAGATTAATGATTGGGGACAATGTTTTTGAAGTTGACGTTACTAAACTTTTAAAAGGAAGTTCGCTTGATGCAGAAGGATACTTAATTGGACCCGATGGTAAAAAGTATGATTTAGATGATGTTGACGTTATTGCGACTGTTGATTTTAAAGATATTGAACTTGATGACGTCATTGAAGAAGGGGCCCCTGTCGGTCATGTTATCAGTATTATTTGGTTAGGTGACCACTACCAAGTAATTGTAAGGACGAGTGATGAAGAAGATTTCATCGTTGACTCCCCTTATTTATGGAACGAAGGTGACTTAGTAAGTATTATTATCAAACCCGAACATATAAATCTAAAACTTAAAGGAGAACTAGTGCCGTATGAAAATTAGGTTACGGCGGGCCCATATTGGCATTCCTTATGTGGCCTTTATGCTTCTTTTCGTCTTATTACCCCTTTTCTTTGTATTATTTTATGCATTTACAAATAGCGCGGGCCGTTTTAGTTTTGAACCAATGGTAAACTTCTTTACTAGTAGTGCGAAATGGCGGGTCTTATTTGTATCCTTTATCTTTGGAATTCTTAATACGGCTTTAACCTTAATTATTGGTTATCCGCTGGCGATGATTCTTGCGAATAAGAAATATAACAAAAACGCCGTATTAGTTATGCTTTTTGTAATGCCAATGTGGATTAACTTTATTATCCGTTCTTGGGCCATGCGCGATGTGCTTGTGTTCCTTGGGATTGGCGGGGGTGATTATCCTGAACTTGCTACCCTTTTAGGACTTACGTATAACTATTTACCCTTTACCATCCTTCCGTTATATTCAACGATGCTTAAGATGGATAAAAACCAAATTGAAGCAAGTTATGATCTTGGGGCTGGTCCCATTACGACTTTCTTTAAAGTAATTGTGCCAATGACGATGCCGGGAATTGTAAGTGCGGCCACAATGGTGTTTATGCCCACTATGACAAGCTATGTTATCGCTGATATTTTAGGCGAAGGGAAAGTTACGTTATTTGGGAAGTACATCGAGATTTATTTCACCCAAAATATTTGGAATGAAGGTTCTTTTCTCGCCCTTGTAATGCTTGCGCTTATTGGGCTTAGTGTTTTAATACCAAAACTATTATCACGCAAGGAAGCAAAGGCAAAGGGGGTCGGTATTTATGATTAAGAAGATTTTCGCTAAAGTATACGTTTACTTAATTTTGTTTTTGTTATATTTACCAATCTTGTTCCTTATTATTTATAGCTTTACTCCCGCTGAAACAACCGGGGTGTGGGATGGCTTTAGTTTTGAGTTGTATGGGCGTGTTTTCTTAAACAAGAAGATTATGACTGCTTTGCTCAATACGATTATTATTGCTGTTAGTAGTGCCGCTGTTGCGACCATTCTAGGAACTTTGGGGGCGATTGGTGTTTTCTATATGAAAAAGCGTCCCAAGAAAATTATGGAAGGGATTAATGAAATCCCTGTCGTTAACGCCGAAATTGTAGTGGCTATCAGTTTAGCAATTCTTTTTCGCGTGTTCGCTAATGCTTTAGAAGTACGCGGCGTGGCGACGACTAGTCCAAACTTTATTACTTTATTAATTGGTCACGTTGTTCTTAGCATCTCATTTGTGTATCTCAATGTTAAACCAAAACTAGTGCAAATGGATCCTAATGATTATGAAGCGGCTCTTGACCTAGGCGCTAAACCACTTTATGCAATTCGCAAAGTAGTATTACCAGCGATTGTACCAGGGATTGTAAGTGGTTTTATGCTTGCCTTTACTTTAAGTCTTGATGATTTCATCATCACGAACTTCTTACGTAATCAATCCTTTGATACCCTTTCAACTTATGTGCAAGGGGTTATTGTAAGAGCCGCTATTCCAGCGGAAATGCGGGCCTTGACGACCTATATTGTCTTAATTACTTTAGCAGTCGTGCTTATTTCTGGTATTAAACGCGAGTCACGTTCAACGCGGAAAGCACTTGCTCGTGAACAAAAATTAAGGAGGATTGACTAATGAAACGTAAATTTGTTTTTCTACCAATTTTATTACTCAGCAGTGTTAGTTTAAGTAGTAGTCCCTCCCCTATAGTGACACATTTTGTGCCAGAGTCGGCGCTGCACGCAAGTGAACCAAGCGGTCCGCAAACTTTACGTATTTATAATTGGGAAGAGTATATCTCAGAAGAAGATGATACTGATCCTGATTGTATTGACGTTCTTGCGGCGTTCCAAGAGTACTACTTAGCGGAATACGGAGAAGAAGTAACGATTGAATATAATACCTTCTCGACTAATGAAGATATGTATAACATCGTTAAACTAAACGGAGCCAAATACGACTTAATCGCGCCAAGTGACTATATGATTCAGAGAATGGTGCGCGAAGGGATGCTTGAAACGTATGATCTTGACGAGGAAGGTAATTATAAATATGTTCCTAATTATAACGAATACGCTAGTCCGTACTTAATTGATCTTTTTAAAGAAGACTTAGGGATTTATGAATATGCACCAGGATATATGTGGGGAACTTTTGGCTTACTCTACAATAATTCCGTAAACGATACGGTTGCTGAAGATATGAAAAGTTGGACTATCTTATGGGATCAAAAATATAATAAAAAAGTTTCAATTAAAGATAGTATGCGTGAAGGCTATTTAGTTGGTCTTTTTAAGTATTACGAAGAAGAATTATTAGACTTAGCCGCTAAAAGAGAAGCAGGACTTATTACTGATGAACAATATAATGATGAATTAAGCGACCTTTTGAATGACGTTGATCCTGACACCATTAAAGATGTCATTCATGAAATGAACGCCCTTAAAAACAATATTTATGGGTTAGAAGTTGACCAAGGTAAGATTGATATGATTACTGGTAAAATCGCCGTTAACACCGCGTGGAGTGGCGACGCTGTTTATTCCATTGAAGAAGATCCTAATGACGTCTTGCGGTATGTTATTCCGAAAGAAGGTAGTAATATTTGGTTTGATGGCTGGATTATGCCAAAAGGCGCTAATAAAATAGTAGCCCAACGTTTTGTTAACTTTGTCAGTCAACCAGAAATGGCAATCGCTAATATGTATTATATTGGGTACACTAGTTTTATTGCCGGCGATGAAGTCCTTGAATACGTGCTTGATAATGATGCGGTGTATGATGCCGAAGAAGCAGAAGAAACAATTGATTTAGATTTCACGTATTTCTTTAGTGACACTATTGCTAATCCTGATGACGCGGTTATCACGATTGACGAAAGTTACGTTGGTGGGGCTTTAACGGCAATGTATCCGACCGAAGAAGAAATTGTGCGGAGTATTGTCATGCGCGATTTTGGTGATAGCAATAAACTCGTTATTGATATGTGGGCCAACTTTAAAGCTACTGATATTCAAAATTGGATGATTGTCTTTAGTGTTATCATTGTTTTAGCGGTCGGCAGTGCGGTTACTGTTAACCAAGTAACTAAATATAAAGCGGCACGCCATAAACGCACCTTATATAAAAAAGAAGAATGAAAAGATTAGCCATTATCGGGGGAGGAGTAAGTGGAGTAACCCTTGCGCGCCTTGTGCAAGACGCTTTTGAAGTCACCATCTTTGAAAGAGAAAATAGTGTTCTCCAAAAACTCTTACGCACTGGTAATGGACGCGCTAATATATATAATCGGAACATGGAGCCTCATTTTTATAACGATGCGGCCTTTTTAAAAGATCACGCTCCGCTGATTGTGAAAACGTTAGATAAGTTGTTTAATGATTTTAATATTGTTACTTTTACCGATGCGGAAGGAAGAGTTTATCCTTATAGTCGAAGCGCTAAAGCCTTACGGGCCTTACTTTTAAAAAATCTTAAAGTCGATGTACGAGTTGACACGAATGTAAATGAAATCATTCATGATAAAAATGGCTATAAAGTAAACGGGGAAAAGTTTGACGCGGTAGCTTTAACGATGGGAAGTAGCGCGGGTTTATTAAAGTATCCTCTCGATAATAATAACGCGGCTCTCATTAGTGGTCTTAACCTAGAAACAACCGAACTAGTGGCGACAATTAAAACGATAAAAGTTAAGGAAAATTTAAAGCGCATCGAAAATGAAAAAGTGACCGCTAGACTTACGCTTTTAGAAAACGGAAATCCAATTGCAAGTGATGTGGGCGAGATCTTATTTAAGAAAGACGGCTTAAGCGGAATTGTTAGTTTTATTCTTAGTAGTTATCTCGAATGGGCGGTGCTGAAAAATCCAGATTGGCACTATTGTTTAGTTATGGATTTAATGCCCGAATATTCAAAAAAAGAAGTAGTAAAAAGGCTGAAAAATGAGGATGATTTAGACATAGTTTTTAGCCCTAATTTAGTAGCTTTTTTAAAGGGGCGCAAAGAGCCTTTATTAGAAAGAGTTAAAGCCCTCCCTTTTACTCCTAAACCAAAGAATAATCCGGCGAACACTAGTGCGCTTCACGGCGGTATTTGTCTCGCGCAACTTACCCAAAATTTCGAAGTAAAGAAGATGGAGAATCTTTATGCTTTGGGTGAAGTCATTAACATTGACGGAATCTGTGGAGGATACAATTTAGCGTTTGCTTTTTACTCAGCCAAAGTCGTAAGTGAGCACCTCTTACGAAAATTGTAAAAATAGCGCTTCCAAGTTATACAATGTCCAAATTACTAATAAAAACCCAGCAAAAATAATGTATTTTGCCCAATTTAGTAAACAATTAGTAGTTATTTTTCTTTCCAAATTTTCAAAAACACAAGAATTTTGATTACTAAATAATTACTATTCTCGGTACCTTTTTACCGATAAGTAACAAGTGTTGCAAAGTTGCTTTTTTTGTTTTAACCTTATTGACAGAAATTAGATTCGAAGAAATTATTAAAGGAGGGTTTTTTATGGTCACTCATATTCGGAAAAGAGATGGAAGGTTACAAAAGTTTAACGCTAGTAAAATTGCTAATGCAATCAATGCTGCCTATGGTCAAAGTAACGATGTCCAAGCCCTTCTTTTTGCTGCTGAAATTACCAATAATTTAAATACCAATTATAGCGGAACAATTGATATTGAAGTCGTCCAGGATGAAGTTGAAAAATTCTTGATGAAAAAAGATCCTGAAACCGCGAAACGATATATATTATATAGAAAAGATCGCGAACGGATTAGAAACGCTAAAAGCACCGTTTTTAACTATAAGAAACTCGTTGAAGATTATCTAAATATTGCGGACTGGCGCGTTAAAGAAAACTCTACTGTTAACTATTCACTAGGTGGTCTTATTTTAAGTAATAGTGGCGCTGTGACCGCGAACTATTGGTTAAGTGAAGTGTATGATGAAGAAATTGCAAATGCACATCGGAGCGCCGCCATTCACATTCATGACTTAAGTATGCTTTCGGCCTATTGTGCGGGCTGGGATATTGAAAAGATTATTCGCGATGGGGTTGGCGGGGTTGAAGGTAAAATCACTAGTAAGCCAGCGAAACATTTATTCACCCTTTGTAATCAACTCGTTAACTTTTTAGGGATTATGCAAAACGAATGGGCGGGGGCTCAAGCCTTCTCTAGTTTTGACACTTACCTTGCTCCCTTTATTAAAGTCGATAATTTAAGTTATGAAGACGTTAAACAAGCGATCCAATCCTTTGTCTTTGGCGTTAACACACCAAGCCGCTGGGGTAGCCAAGCCCCGTTTAGCAACATTACCCTAGACTGGACAGTTCCTGATGATTTAGCCGAACGTCCCGCCATTGTCGGGGGCAAAGACATGGACTTTCGCTATAAAGACTGTCAAAAAGAAATGGATATGATTAATAAAGCGTTCCTTGAAGTGATGATTGAAGGTGACGCTAATGGGCGCGGGTTCCAATATCCAATTCCCACGTATTCAATTACCCGTGAGTTTTCATGGAAAGAAAGTGAAAATAATAAGCTATTATTTGAAATGACCGCTAAATATGGCACCCCATATTTTAGTAACTATATTAATAGTGATATGGAACCAAGTGATGTTAGGAGTATGTGCTGTCGCTTACGGCTTGACTTACGGGAATTACGGAAGAAGTCAGGCGGCTTCTTTGGGGCTGGTAGTAATACGGGTTCTGTTGGGGTTGTAACCCTTAATATGCCGCGCCTTGCTTATCTAGCGCGGACAGAAATGGAATTTTTCAGCGAATTAGATCGTCTTATGGACATAAGCGCGCGCAGCCTTAAAGTTAAACGCGATGTCATTAGCAAATTACTAGAAGACGGATTATTCCCTTACACAAAGCGTTATTTAGGTCACTTTGACAATCACTTTTCAACGATTGGACTCGTAGGGATGAATGAAGCGTGTCTAAACGCCCGCTGGTTACAAAAAGATTTGGGCGATAAAGAAGCGCAAGAATTCACTATTAAAGTTCTTAATTACATGCGCGAAAGACTTAGTGATTACCAAGAACAGTACGGAGATCTCTATAATTTAGAAGCAACTCCCGCCGAAAGTACCGCCTATCGCTTTGCTAAACACGACAAAGTAAGATATCCTGACATCATCACTGCGAATAAGGATGGTGGTGACCCCTTCTACACAAACTCTAGTCACTTACCAGTTGGGTATACCACAAGTGTCAGTGAGGCGCTTGCCATTCAAGATGAATTACAAACACTTTATACCTCGGGAACAGTCTTCCATACTTTCCTTGGTCAAAAGTTACCAAACTGGCAAACAGCGGCAACTCTAGTAAGAAAGATTGCTGAAAACTATAAGCTTCCTTACTTTACGATGTCACCAACATATTCAATTTGTACAACGCATGGTTATATAAGCGGTGAAGTTAAAGTTTGTCCTGAATGTCAACGCACCACCGAAATTTATTCGCGAATTACGGGTTACTATCGGCCGGTTAAAAACTGGAATGATGGGAAGAAGGCTGAATTTGAAAATAGATTAGAATACGAAGCACCTTTCTTAACTGAATTTAAAGAGAAAAAAGAAAACAAAGTTGTCAAGGAAGTGCTCCGTGATGTTACGAGTGCTGAAGAATATTTACTCTTTACCACGAAAACTTGTCCTAATTGCCGCTTAGTGCAAGTAGCGTTAAACGATAAGAATATTAAATATACCGTCATTGATGCGGAAGAAGATATTGCCTTAAGCAAGCGTTATGAAATTCGTAGTGTGCCTACCCTTATTCGTGTAAACGAAGCAAACTATGATGCCTTTGTCAATTATTCTAATATTGTGCGGCACTTAAAACATCGTGATGACCAACAATAAAACAATAAGACTTGCGGGCTACGTAAACGATTCCTTGGTTGATGGACCAGGGATTCGTTTTACTATATTCACTCAAGGATGTCCTTATGCTTGTAAAGGGTGCCATAATCCTGATACTTGGGATCCAAAAGGCGGGGAAGAAGTCTTAATCAGCGAACTTATTAGTAAATGGAAAAATAATCCGTTACTAGATGGCATTACCCTTAGTGGCGGGGAACCTTTACTACAAAAAGAAGCGCTCTTACCAATTATTGCCGAAGCAAAAAAGGACGGATTAAATATAACCTTGTACACTGGTTCAACCTATGAAGAACTAGTGAAAAGAAATGATCCGACGATTAATCAAATTTTAAAAGAAGTAGATTATTTAATTGATGGACCCTTTAAGATTGAAGAGATTAATTTAGATTTACTATATCGCGGCAGTAATAACCAACGGATTATTGACTTAAGAAAGACCACTCCTAATAAAATAGTGGTTATCCATTCAATAGAAGATTTTTAATATATAGTGCATTATGTAGTTGTTAAAAAAATATTTGTAAGTTTTATTTTTCAAGTTCCACTTAATATAAGTGGTTTATAATTCTATAAAAAACTGTTTCAAAAAAGCGTATTTTTTTATTGCGTAATCTTTTTGCAAACGTTATCATAAATTTGTAAAAGGGGGCATTAATATGAAAAAGGTGCGAAAATATATCATTCCATTTATATTCTTATCAAGCTTTGCGTTATTTACTAATAGCAAAGTTGATGTACATTATAGTCCTAAACGAGAAGTGGCTCGCGCCACTAATGCCAAAATTGATTTAGACAAAAGTCCTGCAACGCCTTTATGGGTCAATACAACTTTCACCAGTAACATGGTTTTGCAACGCAATAAACGAGTGAAAATTTTTGGTTATGGTGGTGAAGCTGGAGAAGTGGTGACAGTTAACTTTGCTGGTCAAACTAAAACAACCGAAAACACAGCGGACGGCTGGGCCCTTTATCTTGACGCCATGATTGAAAACAAGGTTGGTCAAACCTTAACCATTATCCACAAAGAACAAACAATTACGCTGACTAACGTCGTTGTTGGTGATGTTTTACTTTGCTCTGGTCAATCAAATATGGCTTTTCAACTCCAATATTTTGTAAATAAAAGGGCATCGGTTAAAACTGAGTATATGTCGCTTAATAATTATAAAAATATAAGAGTCTATGATGCTTCTAGTGTTAATTTAGAAAGATCAGAACCGACCATTTATCAAGAATCGTTAGGCCGCTCATGGAAATTGTGTAACGACTATGATTCAATCAAATTCTATTCAGCTTACGCGCTAGGGGCAGCAAGTAATTATTCATCAGTAGTGGGCGATAGTGTTCCAATTGGAATTATCATTGCCGCTGTTTCGGGGACGCAAATCGAAGAATGGATTGATCCAGCTACTATTGCGTCAAATTCCTTTATCTCATACGCGGGTGATCGTAATTCACGTTATTATAATGGTTATATTCATAACTTAGCGGGTTACACTATTAGCGGTTTCTTATGGTATCAAGGCTGTAGTAATGCTGATCCTGGCATGGTAAATGATTATAAAATTGCTTTCTCCATGATGCTATCCCACTATCGGCAAATATTTGAAAACCCGACCTTGCCTGCAATTGTGCAACAACTAGTGCAACTAACAAGCGTTGTGGAAATTTCTTACATCCGAATAGCGCAATGGGAATTTATGTCCACAATCTCTAATGGTTATACTATTAACGGATTTGATACTGGTGATATGAGTCCCACTGATGGGATTCATCCTGTTGATAAATGGGTATTAGGTCAAAGAGTTGCCGGTGCTCTAGCGCTTGCAAGTGGGATTAAAAAAGATGAAATGCTCAATCAAGATTTACCTTACGGGGTATCTTCCGCCATTACTTCAGCGACATGTGTGCAAGATGGTGACGAAAAAGTTATCACCATTAACACCGCTAATGAAGATGACTATTGGACCGCTACTGGTGATATCACTGGTTTCCAAATTTTTTGTGATTACACTTGGCAAGATGTTACCGCGACAGTAGTGGATGGTAAAATTCAAATTCGCACTACTCTTGCCGAAGCGACGCGTATTCGTTATAACTTTTGTAATGGTTATATTCATGGTGGTAGTCAACCTTATGCTCGAGTGGAGACACCCGTCTTTGTTTATGCTGGTGGGTTGCCACTTGCTATCGCGCGTCGTATTGATGTTGAGATGAGTGATGATCCTTTACCACCGACAAGTTCAGAACCCGATGTTTCTGAACCTGATACCGAAGAACCTAGTGACTCTGCAATAGCGACGTCGCTCCCCGCTGAAACATCAGTCCCTGAGGAAGAAGCAAAACCAAGTGCCACTAATCCAGTGGGATTAACAGTGGGTATTGGGATCCTTAGTCTTGGTTTAGGACTTGGACTTGGTGTCTTGTTAACTAAACGTAAGATAATTAAATAAATTTAATATGCTAAAGCAAAAAAAAGAGTGGCCGTATCGGTCACTCTTTTCTTGATTATAAATGCATTTTTTACTTTCTAAACATTACTTTTTCACTGTTAAACATGAGTGTTAGTAAGTATACTCCGGCTGCCCCAAAAATAATATTACTAACGACAGTTAGCACAAAGGGGATAGCCATAAACTCACCCCCAAAGATAGACAAAAGGGTATTAACTGAGTTAAAGACGGGGATTAAGTAGAGGGCGTTATTTTTAGCTGCACTACCAAACATCGTTCCAATACTTGAAGCCATAATCACCATCATCAGTGGGGCACTTAAACTATTAGCCTCTTTAATTGATTTAGCAAAAGCACTTAAAAGACTAATTAAGACAATAAAGACAAAGATAGTGGAAATAAGGACACTAAAGAGCGCTAAGTAAGTGCCGACCCCAAAATTACTAAAGTTAAATTCGGCTCCAACCATTTTGGGAAGACTTAGCATTACCCCAAGGAAACTACTTGTGGCGCTAACCATAGCGACGATACTTAAGGCAATGATTTTACCAATGGCAAGGGTGCTTCTTTTAACAGGAGTAACAAGGAGGGTAGCAATCGTGCCTCTTTCTTTTTCGCCGGCAATACTTTCAGGAGCAACCGCCATCGCCCCTGTAAAGAGAAAGGTAATAAGTAAGAAGGGGAGCATCCCCATAATAATAGTGGTGCCAAGATCACCTTGCGTTGAATAGTCAACAGGAGTGGCCACGTATGTTTGTAAAATGTTATTTAAAATAACGGAATAAGCTTGATAAACATTCATGCTCGGAATACTTGAAGCATTATAGTGAAAAGTAACAACTGGTGGATTCTCTGGATCATTTGCCGCATACTTGGCTAAGAAATCAACATCATACACTACATATAAATCAAGCTTTTTTTCTTCAAGCATCATTTTATAGTCCGCGGGTGTTTCGTCAAGATATGTTACTTTTTCAAAATCGAGAAAGTTCTCAATATTGAAACGAGGATCATCAGGTTTATTTTCAATACGGAGTACATATTCATGGTCTTTACCTTCTTGGGCCTTTTTCATGACGTCTCCCATGATGGTATAAAGAATAAAGATAATAACACCAGGGATAATTAAAGCGGTCAGCATTCTTTTATCAGTGAAGAAGCGCCGTAATTCTTTTTTAATAACGGTCCATAAGTTTTTCATTAGATAGTCGCTCCTTTCACTTTTTCATATTCTTCAAAGAAGCGCTCCTCTAAACTATTGGGAACAATAAAGGTACTCATTGGTTCTTCAAAGATGAGTTTACCGTCAATGATAACACCAACGCGGTCACAGATTCTTTCGACAAGCGAGAAGATGTGGGTGGATAAAATAATTGTTTTTCCTTCTTCCTTAAGAGCCATAAGAAAATCAATAACTGTCTTCGCGGTGATGACATCAAGTCCATTTGTTGGTTCATCAAAAATAATAATCTTTGGGTCATGCACGATACTGATGACAAGTGATACTTTTTGTTTCATCCCACTTGAAAGATCACTAACTTTTACTTCTTTAAATTCACTAATTTCAAATTTATCAAAGAGTTTTTGTTTGCGTGCTTCTCTTATCTCTTCTGGTACGCCATGTAAACGACTAAAATAATCAAATAAGTAGTTAGGAGTGAAGAAGTCATCTAATTTTAATTCACTCGTTAAAAAGCCAATTTGACTGCGGACTTTACTTTGTTCTTTGGTAATATCGTATCCGTTTACTTTGACATCGCCTTTATCTTTTTTGATTAAGGTGCTGATAATACGGAGTGTCGTTGTTTTGCCTGCTCCGTTAGGACCAAGTAAACCGTATATTTCTCCTTCATAAACATTAAAGGAGAGGTCATTAACTGCGACACGAACTTTGGTATTTGTTTTTTCAATCTTTTGCTGTTTTCGTGAAAGATTAAATGTTTTTACTAAATTCTTAACTTCTAAAATAGGGTGCATGGTTCCTCCTTACTGCTTTATTATACATAAAGAAGGTTTTAGCCTTAGAGAATATTACATAAATTTATAAGTTCTTTACATAGTTAAATTGTGCGTGATAATTAAATCTTTTGTATTTATTAATTAGTGTTCATGATAAGCATCGATTCGAAATCAGAATAAATATATTGACATTGTATTGACAATGTAATGAAAAGATGTAAAATAACTTTAGAAGAGGAGGATAACTATGTCGACCACAAATTTAAATGTTCGCATTGATAAAAAAACTAAAGAACAAGCGGAAATCATATTTAAAAAGTTGGGCATTAATATGACAACCGCTATTAATATGTTTTTAAAAACAAGCGTTCGTGAAAACGGAATTCCTTTTCATTTAAATTTAGATATTCCTAATATTGTTACTGAGTCAGCAATTAAAGAAGGTATCGAAATTGCTAATGACCAAAAAACAAGAGGATACCGTAATTTAAATGATTTAAGGAAAGCCCTGGAAGAATGAAATATGAAATCAAGTTTACTTCGCAGTTTAAAAAAGATATAAAAAAAGCACAAAAGCAAAACAAAGACTTAGATAAATTGTTTGAAGTGGTAGAACTTTTAGCGAAAGGAGAAAAACTTCATCCTAAACATAGAGATCACACTCTTAGTGGAAATTATAAGAATATTAGAGATTGCCATATTGAATCAGATTGGTTGCTCTTATATACCTATAACAAGAAAACAATGATTCTATCACTTATTAGAGTAGGTTCTCACTCTGAATTATTTGACTAGAAAAATAAATAGAATTATTTGTTTCCTAGCACATATGACTTATAGTTTCAAAGTTCTAATCTTTTTGTTATAATTTATTAGCGCTTCCATAGCCAAGTGGTAAGGCAATTGACTGCAACTCAATGACCGTTGGTTCGAATCCGACTGGAAGCTCCAATGATAAGATTTGAACTCATAAGAGTTTATTAGATTAAGACATTTTAAAATAAAGATGTCTTTTTTTAATCAATTAATATCTAAAACTAATATTCATAAAATAAAGTAAATTGACTATTTTGTTACTATCAATTAATTGGATGATAAATAATGGAAGAAGATAATAAAATTAGAATATGTTGGCTAAAAAACGAAACCAAACATGCAACTATTGCGTATTAATAAACAAACAAACACGCAATTATTGCGTTAACATAAATAATGTGATATCATTTAGTCGAGGTGATATTATGACACTAAAAGAATTAAGAATTAGTAAAAATTTAACACAGGTTGAAAGTGCTAAATATCTTGGAATGCCCATTCGAACTTATCAAAATTATGAAAATGATAAGTCTAAACGGGGTTCAATGAAATATTTGTATATGATAGATAAATTAGAAAAATATGATTATATTGATGAGACAACTGGTATTCTTTCAGTTGAACAAATTAAAGATACTTGCAAACAGGTTTTTAATAATCTTGATGTAGATTATTGTTACTTATTTGGATCATACGCTGAAGGAACTCCAAACGAAAGAAGTGATGTAGATTTATTAGTGTCCACAAATATAACTGGTTTAGACTATTATAATTTGATCGAAACATTAAGAAGTAAATTATTTAATAAAAAAGTAGATTTATTAACTGTAAAACAATTAGAAAATAATTTTGATTTATTAAATGAAATACTAAAAAACGGAATAAAAATATATGGCTAATATTAAAAATGATCGATATTTTTTGAAAAAGATTGTTACCGATATCGAATTTATTATGAAACATATGGAAAACATAGATGAGAACTCATTTAACAAAAATGAATTACTTATTGATTCAGTTATGTTTCGTTTAATTCAAATATCTGAAAATTCAAATAGACTTAGTAATCAATTCAAACAAAATAATTCAAATGTCCCTTGGTTAGCAATTAAAGGCTTAAGAAATAGAGTTGTGCATGATTATGGCAATGTTGATTTATCTATAATTTACAATGCTGTAAAAAATGATGTACCTTTATTGTATAAATCGCTAATAGGTATACTTTAGCAAATATTTTAATTTCCCTTTTTAAGGTCATATATTAGTAGGTTCGCACAGTTAGGACATAAACCAGCAGTCCCTTTAAGGTAAAATTTGGCTTCACTTCAAATAAATATGACCATTTGTGAAAAGAAGGTTTTAAAAAGTTGTATTTTTTAATAAATAGTACAGTGTTCTATACATAAATATGACTAACCATAAATTAATGAAATAAATTATATTGTTTGACAATGATTATGAAATTAAATAAAATGTTTACAAGATCGAGCCTAAGTTTACGCTTTTTAGTGTGAACCTAGGCCTTTTTTATGACGGAGGTGGTGTATGAAAAAGTTTAAAACACTAGAGAAACAACTGAACATTTTAAAAATACGTGGATTAGAAATTCCTGACGATATTGAAGAAGTATTAAAAATTCTGCATAAAGAAAACTACTATTCGTTGATAAATGGATATAAGGAACTTTTTTTAATACCCCCGCTATCACCCAGCGATAAAAGTGAGCGATTCATTAAAGGCGCAACCTTTAACGAAATATTTTCATTGTGTGTTTTTGATAGAAATATAAGAGCTCTTTTGCTTAAGAGCATTTTAAAAATTGAAAATGAATTTAAGTCTTATGTTGCATATGAATTTTCATTAAATAATCGAAATCGGGATAACTATTTACAATTAGCGTCATTTAATAATTCAAAAGATAACCTGAATATATACGAAAAAAAGATTGAAAAAATAAGCAAATTAATTGCAGGTATTCATAGTAATATTTTTTTTTATTACGATAGAAAAGGTTATATAAAACACTATGTTAATGAATACGGATTTGTTCCCTTTTGGGTTTTAGTTAATACTATATCATTTGGAAAAATTAGTACTTTTTTCTCCCTGATGAAAGCTGATCAACAAGTAAACATTGCTAAAAATTATAATATTGCTAAAAAAGATCTCAATAGATACATGAAGGTATTATCAGAAGTACGCAATATTTGTGCCCACGATGAAAGGCTATACAACATAGCATTAAGTAAAGAGAGTGAAATTCGTGACACGACATATCATAGGTTATTAGGGATTCCGCAAAAAAACATGAAATATTGCTGGGGGAAGAATGATTTTTTCGCCATTTTGATTATTCTAAAAAGAATTATGAAAAAAGAAGAGTATGAAACGTTGATGAACCAAATTAATAATGAACTTGGGACATTGTTATCAAAATTAAAGTCAATTAAGAAAGAAAATTTGATGGTTAAGATGGGTTTGCCAACGAATTGGCTAGATCTTGTCACCCTATAATTTTGTGTAAAAAGGGCTGTATTTTAAAACAGATAATTAATAAATAATAATCATAATATCAAAGAAAATCGCTGTGTTTTCTTTGTTGAAAAACAATTCGAAAAATAAAAAAACACAAAAAGTAAAAAAATGTTTGACAACGTTGTCATAAAGTTAAATAATATAAGTGTAAGAACATTTACATAGAGGAGGTCTTCCATAATGAGAAGAAAAATATCCAAAATTCTTTTAGGCATTTGTTTTTCATTGTCCTTAACATCCTGTATCGGATCAAAGGTAATTGCTGGTTATGAAGGTTATTTAACACAACCCGGCAAAAATAAAGAAAAAGTTATGAAAATGATTGGTGGGTGGACTAAGACAGGGATTGGCAGCCACTATCACAGCGGACCTGATGCGGGTCCGTTAGTTATGTTCGGACTTGAAGGATTAGCGCAATACGTTAGAACTAGTGACAAAATTTACATGTTACTTGCCGAATCAATTGAAACTGATCCTGACAATCAAAACGTCTCAATTGTTAAAATTCGGGATAATGCATATTGGACGGATGGTAACCCTGTTATCGCAAAGGACTTCATGAGTTATTGGTATCTGGCCCATAATGAAATGACTTCATATATGCTTGATATCGTTGAAGTAAATAACAAAACTTTTAAAATCTACTGGAAACCATATTGTTCGCCAAGTGAAGAAGCGCGTAAGATTCTTATTTCGCAAGATAAAAAGACAGCGTGTGCGCCTTACCACATCTTTAAAGATTACGCGGATGAAGTAATTGAGTTAACGAAAGGATTAAAACCAAATGATCCAGAAGATATCTATTACTATCAAACGCACTTTGGTAAAAAATGGACTGAAGAAGCTAATCGTCGTTATGGTGAAATTTACACAAACTTTAGGGCCCATGTTCATGATGGTATTTACCCAGGCACAGGTCCGTATATGCTTGATCAATATGATGAAAATACGATGATTTTAAAGAAGAATCCACTCTATTACAATGCCGATCTTGTTTCTTTTGAAAAGATGATTTTTAAAAGAGGAGGGCCGACTAATATTCAAATGCTTCTTAATAATGAAATCTATTATCTTGATGGGTTACCGCTTAAGGCAAACTTAGAATCATACTTACAATCAAATGGTTCGCTTGTTAACTATAAAGTTTTAACGCAAGATACTTTAGGAATCTTATTTAACTTCCAAAAAGATATTTGGCAAGATAAAAAAGTACGTGAAGCCTTCCAATATATCCTTGACCGCGACTTAATTAGAAGATCACTAGCTTATTACACAACCACGACATGGACCCCGCTGACGGCGATGTGTGATTATGAAGCGGAGAAGTGGTTAAACCCTGATGACTTCTTAAAAATACCTAAGTTCAGACATGATGAAGCAAAAGCGACTGAATTATTAGAAGAAGCGGGCTGGACTAAAAAAAGTGATGGCTGGTACGACGCAAATAATAAAAAAGTTGAATTAACAGTGGGAACCCCGGGCTGGAATGATTTAGCGAATATCTTACAATCATTATTTGGTCAATTTGGGATTCCTCTTACCATTAAAAACGCCGATGGCCCCGGTGGCTTATTAGCAAACTCTCGGGTCGCAAATAGTGAATACGATATGATGACGTATCTTACCTCGCTTAACCCATGGGGCAATCACCCCGGTGGTGCCTATAAACACTTCTTTGATCAAATGGATGCGGCGATGATGAACATCCCCACTGATCCAAACACCGGTCGTTATAAATTAATTTGTACAAAAGCCGATGGCACTGGAACCTTTGACGCGTGGAGTGTTTACGAACGTATTTATACGTTCACAGGTGATAATCTCCGCAGTAAAACAGGTGACTTAGTCGTTGGTATCGCTAATGAATATTTAGGTATTGACTTATATAACGGATTAACGGGCTCATTCTTTAATTTAGACTATGTTGGTAACTTACCATTCCCCGAAAAGTTTGCAATAGATCGAAATGTCATTGATGTGCTCCATTACGATGATTATGGTCATGATGAACTCGCTGGCACGAATGTTTTCTTTGGCGAATATACATCTTACTCGCACGGTTTAATAACTGCGCGTGATTAGTGCCTACTTAAAAATAGGATGAGTAAGGAATAAACATGAAAGAAAAAGGGAAAGCTAAGGAAAAAGTAAAAGAAATCGCGAAAAACATTGGCCATTTCTTCTTTAAATATCGGTTTCTGTGGCGCCGGATTGGGTTTGCCTTAGTCTCCCTTTTCTTTGCGGTGTTATTAACATTTTTTGTTCTAACTTTAATTCCCAATAACTCAGTGGATGAATATGCTTTGCAAATTATGATGCAACGTAATATCTCATTTGAAGAAGCCTATCACCTCGCTATTCAAATTTTAGGATACAATCCTAACGAAAATGTCTTTGTCCAATTTTGGCACTATATTGTGAATTTATCGAAGGGTAATCTTGGAACATCAATTAGGTTCCCGGGTGTTACCGCGAATAGTATTATTAAGCAATTTCTACCGTATACTTTATTTATTTCTTCGCTTGCGCTTGTCGTATCGTTTGTAATTGGAATTGTCTTAGGTAGTAAGATGGCTTCAAAACGCTCCCGTTTCTTTGAAGTTAACGCTACATCGTTTATTTTAGTGTCTTCCTCAGTGCCCGATTATATTTGGGCACTTTTATTATTATTTGTCTTTTCCAATAAATTAGGATGGTTCCCAATGGAAGGAGCCCGTGATTTATCAAATGACTTACCGGGCTGGATTGACTTAATTTGGCACTCGGTTTTACCAGTTGTCTCGATGGTTATTGTTCAAATATCAGGTTGGGCACTGACGATGCGCGGTAGTTGTGTAGCCGTTTTAGGTGAAGACTATGTTAACGCGGCCAAAGCAAGAGGAATTCCGAAACGCATTATTGATCGGCGTTACTTACGCCGAAATGCAATTTTGCCACTGGTGACGTCAATTGCCATTTCGTTTGCCGCTTTATTTGGCGGTTCAACCTTAATTGAAAGTATGTTTAATTTCCCCGGGCTAGGTCTCCAATTAGCGTCCCACATTGGGATTCGTGATTACTATGTCGTTGTTGGTATTTTATTCTTTACTTCATCAATTATTGTTCTCGCTAACTTAATAGCGGATTCGATTTACTCACTGATTGACCCACGCATAAGGAGAAGTAGTTAAGATGAAAAGCGGAAGCGTAGTGTCCGTAAAAAAAGATAGTCATCTTAGGATCTTATTTACTAATTTCTTACGATCGTTTAAGTCTTTTTTCAGTGCGCTCCTTTCTAATCCGCGGGCGGTGACTGGGTCAATCATTATGATTCTTTTCTTATTTATGGTTGTCGTTTTAAGACGAGTAATGCCTTATAATTCTACCCCTAATCCCGAAATGATTTTAGCACGGCCGTCAGTAGCGCATCCGCTGGGGTGCGATGAAATGGGGCGTGATTTACTTCGCCGAATAATCGCGGGCAGTGAATCGATTTTCCTTATTTCACTTTTTACTGGTATCTTTACCGTTACGCTTGGTGTTATTCTGGGGTTAATTGCCGGGTTAGCCGGTGGATTTGTCGATCGGGCCATTATGTTTGTGGCGAATTTATTTTTAACCGTGCCAAACTTCCCCATTATGCTTGCTTTAGCGCAGATTCTAACGATTAGTAACTCAATTCTTTTTGCCCTTATCTTGTCGGTATGGTCATGGGCCGGGTTAGCGCGCGCTATAAGGGCGCAGATTGTGTCGCTTAAAGAACGGGATTTTATTCAAATTTGTAAAGTTATGAATTTACCACGTCATTACGTATTATTTGGCGAACTTTTACCAAATATTCTTTCATATATTGTTGTTAATTTCGTGTTAGTGATGCGCAGTGCAATTACGGCCTCAGTCGGGATTATGATGTTAGGAGTGGCGGCTTACGACCACACGAACTGGGGCGCAATGCTTAATAGCGCTCAAGGCTATATCATTAATCCTAATGCTTTAATGCTATGGCTTTCCCCGATTATCTTTATTGTTATTTATCAAGCGGGAGCGGTCTTACTATCCAATGGTTTAGACCAAGTCTTAAATCCGCGCTTAAGGAGATTATAAGAACATGAAGGAAAACATTGCTGAATTCCGAAATGTTGTTATTGATTACGAACTTCGTAAATATTCTTTACGAGCGGTCAATGGTTTTTCAATGCCAGTTAAACGCGGAAAAATTACTGCGCTGGTTGGGGAATCAGGCAGTGGTAAAACAACGATTGCTAGCTCGCTTTTAGCAAGTATTAGTGAGCCAGGGCGCGTTATTGCTGGGGAAATTATCTTCTTTGATGAAGATAAAGAAATAAATGTAACCAAATTAGACGAAAAAGAAATTAATGCCTTCCGTTGGGAAAAAGTTTCGATGGTTTTCCAAGGGGCGCAATCAGCCTTAAATCCTGTTATTAAAATCTTTGATCAATTTTATGAAACACTCCAAGTTCATAATAACTATAAACCGCATCACGAACGTATTAATTTAACAAAAGAAGTAGCGCTCCAAAAAGTGACCAAACTCTTGGAATTTGTTAACTTAGACGTTGACCGGGTCTTAAAAGCTTATCCCCATGAACTAAGTGGAGGGATGAAACAACGAGTCATGATTGCTTTTTCGCTGCTTTGCGACCCGCAAGTTATTATTTTAGATGAACCGACCACAGCGCTAGATGTAATAACGCAAGACTTTATTTTCTCCATTCTCAAACGGATTAATGAAGAGATGGGCATTGCGATGCTCCTTCTTACCCACGACATTGCCATTGTTAGTAAGTACGCCGATTACATCGGGGTGATGTATGGTGGTAGTCTCATGGAATATGGCGAGGTAGAAGCTGTGTTTGAAGCACGCAATCATCCCTACACTTTGGGGCTCATTAATTCGACACCCTCTATTCATGGCGCCATTGATAACTTAAAACCAATTCCCGGGGTCCCACCTGACATCTTAAACTTACCCAAAGGTTGTCCGTTTGCCCCTCGCTGTGATAAATGTATGGATAT
Source organism: Tenericutes bacterium ADurb.Bin239 (assembly GCA_002069815.1). GTDB lineage: Bacteria > Bacillota_I > Bacilli_A > RFN20 > CAG-826 > UBA1361. The sequence goes on from MWCB01000007.1 coordinate 53,333, forward strand.
TTGTAAAGAAAAGCATCCCGATAATTACGATGTCAAAGGGACATTAGTGAAATGTTTCCTTTACCAAGACCAATCACTAAAAGGTAATAAAGCATGAAAAAAGTAGTGGAACTTAAAAACATTAACATGGCTTTTGAGCAAAAAGGCAAGTTCTTACAAAGAGAACGTCACATTCATGTTTTAAGAGACGTTAATTTAGATATTTATGCCGGAGAAATTGTCGCGGTCGTAGGCGAATCAGGCTGTGGGAAAACAACCTTAGGGCGTATTATTACTGGAATTTTACGACCGACGACGGGCGAAGTTTTAGTGGAAGGGGAAAACATTTATAAATTTGATATTAAGAAGTTTTTCCGCACTCGCGAAAAAGTCCAATTTATCCAGCAAGATAGTTATGCCGCTTTAAATCCAGTTAAAACGATCGCAGCGTCGTTACGGGCCCCGATTAAATATCATTATCGTCATAAAACATATCTTCAAATTGAAACGCAAATTAAGGAATTACTCGTTAAGGTTGGTCTTAATCCTCCTGCGCAATTCTTAAGTAAATATCCGCATATGCTAAGTGGCGGGCAACGGCAACGGATTTTAATGGCAAGAGCTATTTCGTTAGACCCTGCGCTTATTGTCGCTGATGAACCGGTGTCAATGATTGATGTATCGATGCGCCGTTCCATTCTTAATCTTATGAGTGAACTAAACCAAAGTGATAATATTTCTTTCGTTTATATTACGCATGATCTCGCTACTGCCCGATATATTGCGCAAAATGGCCGTATTGTTGTTATGTATTTAGGCGAAATTGTGGAAGAAGGGAAAATTGATGAAGTGATTGCTAATCCGTGCCATCCTTACACGCAAGCGCTTATTGCGACAGTGCCAACCCCTGATCCCAAAATAGCGCGAATTAAAAAAGAAATTCCCATTAAATCGATGGATCTTGGTTCTTTAGAAAATCGAGATGAAGGATGTGTCTTCTTTGATCGTTGCCCATATGCGTCTAGCGAATGTAAAGCGAAAATTGATTATTTAAAAATTGGGGACACCAAAGTTAAATGCATTAAAGCGAAGGAGTTAAATAAATGAGAGGGATGGCTTACTTTGTCAAATTTGGAATCTTGATTGCTATTTTAGCGCTTGTCTCGCTTTTGATTACTGATAAAGGATCACCAGAATTTTATTTAAGTCTTGTTGCTTTTATCGTAGGTGTAGTAGTAGCGATTATTGGTGCGCTTATTGTGCGCAAAAAGAATAAAGATGAAGGGGAGTTACTTTAAATGAAAAAGGTCCTTAAATTAAAAATAATGACGCTGCTTTTATTTGTCGGAGGGCTGTCAGCTTCATTAGTAACAAAACACCATCTAGCTATACAAATAGGAGTGGCATTAAAGGAGAAAAATGATATGCGAAAAAAAGTAAAAGTATTAGTTAACGGTAGTGGTCCCGAGCTAATTTTAAATGAAAAATATCCAACCGCTGATGTTTTTGTTGCGGATATCGTTTTAGATGCAGCCCATGGTTTTACGATTGATAATACGGGGAATACTCCAATCAATGATGTTTTGCAAGCGGCGATTGATAGTTTGTATCAAAATGGGGGCGGTACAATTTATCTCCCCGCTGGTAAATATTCAATTACGGAACGAATTAATGTGCGCCCGTTTATTAATATTCGTGGTGATTACAAAGATCCTGATACGGTAACGGATGGGGATTATGGTACCGTAATTCTTTGTAACGTGGTCCCCTCAAAAACGGAGGCTACCGGCGCAAGGATTAATGTATTTAGGATGTATGGTTCAACGGGACTTATGGGTTTAACCTTCTTTTATCCTATGCAATTTTTAGATGTATATAAAGAATATGGGTTCACAATTGAAATTCCCGGCGGACTTAGTGAAGATATGCACAATGTCTTTAATCTTCATGATATTACGTTTCTTAATTCATATCGCGGGATTGGTGCTTCGGTTACTCCCGCTGGATATTATTCGATCACTCACGAACAATTACACCTTTCTAATATTAAAGGCACATGTTTGCGAGTAGGCGCCTACTTAACGAACAGTTCGGAAGTTGGTACCTTTGATAATATTATTTTTAATAATCGATATTGGGCGAATGCAGGTGAAGAATATAACGCGCCTGATATTCGTAATTTAAATGATTTTACGACTAAAAATGGGGTGGGTATGATTTTAGGCGATTTAGAGTGGCAAGAAATTACCAATGTCTTTCTTACCGATTATCATACTGGTATTTATTTTATTGATGGGACCCGTAACACTGAGTATCATATGGCGTTTATTGGTCAATTTTATAACTTACATATCGTTAATGCCAAATATGGAATATATGTCGAAAAATTATATCAAAATATGGGTATTGAATTCTTTAAATGTCGTGTTGAAGGTAGTGCTTATGCCATGATTAATCATTCACCCGTTAATTTTGGATGTTTAAAAGTTGCATTTAGTGATTTAATCGGGGAAGTTACTGGTCATAATATTTTCATTAGTGACGGCGGTTATAACGATATTGAATTAGTGCCGTGGCAAGAACCAAATTATGTTAAACCACGCCTTGTCTTATATGACGCTGTTAATGAATATAACGCGGATAATAGCGGACAAAATGATTGTTCAGTGGAAATTCAAGCCGCTTTAGACGCTGCGCACACTGATGGGGGCGGGGTCGTTTATTTACCCGCTGGTTTTTATCGGCTTGATCACCCGCTTACGGTTTATGCAAACACCCAATTACGCGGTTGCAATAATACACTTGCCCAATGTCAAAGATACAATTCGCGGGGAACGTTTATTCTTGCTTATTACGGCTTAGATGATGTGACTCCGACAACAGGACAAGCGCTCATTACGCTTGATGGTAATAAGGCGGGAGTAAGTGGTTTACGGATTGGTTATCCAGCCTTAAATCCGTATAAAACACTGTACACGGGCGCAACCCTTCCTAAATATCGCTATGCAATTCGCGGAATTGGTAATGATATATATGTTACAAATGTATATATTCCAGGGGCGTATAACGGTTTAGAAATAACTGGTGACCGCTTTGTGCTGCGCAAAGTATTAGGTTGTTTTTACAAGAGTGCTTTTAAAGTTTCGGGTCACGACGGCTTAATTTCCGCATGCTTATGCAATGGGGCGTGTACTTTAAAACCAGGTTCAACCCTAATTAGTGATTACGATGAATGGGGTGGTAACACCGAACGGCCTCCTAAGTTATGGAGTAATGTTTATACTCTTACGCGGGAACTGGGAACAGTTTTAGAGGCTAATGAATGTGAAAATTTACTTGTTTACCATTTATTCTCCTTTGCCTATAACACTTTTATTAAAACTTATAAAGCTAGTGTTACTGCGATTAATATGGGCTTTGACTCTCAACCCGTTGGTCGAGGGGCGAATTTTATCCTAAAAAATAATTCCACGATTAATTGCTATAACTCACTGCGTGATAATTGTAGTCAAGACGGAACATATTTCACGAGCGATGAGACGAGTAGTCTTACTGTTTACAACGTTATCTTACTATTGCCGAATAATGCGGGTCGTTTAAAAGCTAATATCATAAACAATGAATATGTAGCGGTTGATCCCCAACCAAACACCGCTGAAGTTCAATTAGAAAAGGTATGGTTAACCGACGTTACGTATGAACATATTAATTATCCAGATGATGGTAATGGGGGCGGTGATGGTAGTAGCAGTAGTAGTGAAGAAGGCGGGGGTGGCGGTTCGACTCCTAACTTCGGAAAACCGCTCATTATTGGTGGCTCTTTTGTGGCAATCGGAACTTTTGCTGCATTATTTATACACTTTTTACGAAAGAGAGGACGTAGATCATGAAAAAGATGTTTAAGAAAGTAATGCTGTTTTTCTTTGCAGTCGCAGTATTAGCGGGCTGTAATGATAAACCAATAAGTAGTGAACTTCCTGAAGTAGCGGCCACCGATATTGTCTTTAAGGCAAGCGGTTATAACGAAGGCAAAGACTTCAAAGTCATTCGCGGTCAAACAGTTATAGTCCAAGCGACGGTTTATCCTAAAGAAGCAACGATTCGCACCGTGACGTGGGCAAGTAACAATTATGACCTGGAAGTAACCGACTTAGGTAATAACAAAGCTCAACTTAAAGTATGGGATGTTGGTACTTTTGAATTAACGGTTACCGCTGGCGAATATTCAGAAATATTGCCTGTTTTTGGTGTCACTGAAATTATGCCCCAAAGCATCAGTGTCCCTACTGAAATTGTTGAAGTACGGGAAAATACCCGGGTTGAAGTTGATGTCAAACTTTTACCAGAAGACGCCACTAATCCTGGCATTAACGTCACGATAAGTCCGCTTGTTACCGCTAAACCAAATAATATAATAGAAGAAAAGGTTAAATTGACAAGATAAAAAACTGAAAGAATCATTTTTTGCAAAAAATGGTTTTTTTA
>MWCB01000008.1 GCA_002069815.1 Tenericutes bacterium ADurb.Bin239
CCGGTAGTTCAGTTGGATAGAGCAACAGTCTTCGAAACTGTAAGTCGGGCGTTCGAGTCGCTCCCGGGACGCCATGTAAACTATACTGTTGTAAAAGAATTCTCATATATATCAAGAAGAAAGGAGGATAAAAGGTTATGAAAAAACTAATACGAATTTCGCTCTTACTATTTGTGACGTTGCTTTCATCTTGTGCTTGGCATGATAGTAGTGAGCGCAGCGAAAGACCAGTTACGAGTAAACCCACTAGTGAACCAATTACTTCATCAAGCGAAGAATCATCAACGAGTCAATTTAAACTGCTTGATATCGTTCAAAATCTTCGTATTGAAGATAATATTTTAAAATGGGACGCGGTTGTGGGAGCTGATTATTATTCAGTAGTTGTTGAGCGTGAAAATGCGGTCGCAACCGAACCAGCTTTTGATTTAATGACGCTTGCAAAAATTTATGACTATCCTGTTTCTATCCTCGTTAGTGCCCACGCTGGTTATTCGGTGAGTAAACCGCATGATTTCTTTACAATCGTTTATATTGATGGTACTTATTATCGCTTTGAAGATTCACCATTTGAAATAACTTATAGTGATTTTACCATCAGTGGCAATATTCTTTCGTGGAAGACTAATGCTTTCTTTACGGAAATAAAAATACGGACCGCTGATCCCCACATAATTGCCCAAACCTTTATTAGCCTACCTGATTATATTAGCGAAGATGGTCTTCATGAATTGATATTTAAAGGGATTGTAAGTAGTATTGGCTTCCATATGGAAGGAACACCTTTCAGTGTTGAAATACTTTGTCAAGACGGAAATTATTACTTTTATAATGAATAATTAGGGTCGTTAAAATGTGATTATTCACAACGCTGGAAATAAGCGCTATTTTTCGTTAAAATTACAAAGTTAGGGGAGGTATATAAATATGAATTTATCTGCTCAATTACGTGAACTATTAAACACATGGTTCGCTTCCTTTATTGAAAATGAAGGACTAGCGCATATTTTCGCAACCGCAGTTATGGTCGTTTTCTGGGTTATACTAGCGTATTTAGTCACTCTTTTTATTAAGTTAATCATTTTTCGCCCCCGAAAGGCGGACCGCAAACTTGGCAGGAAAGATACCAAAGAAAAACAAACCGTGCGGCGGCTTATTAATAGTCTAATTCGTTTCTTTTTCTTGTTCTGGATTGCTATTATGATTCTTAACGAATTAGGCCTTGATTTAGTGCCACTTTTAGCTGGTGCTGGAGTCGTAGCGTTTGCCGTTGGTTTTGGCGCTCAGGAATTAATTAAAGATGTCATTGCTGGTATGTTCCTTATTTTAGAACATACCTTTAAAATTGGCGACTATGTCGAAATAAGTGGCCAAGCAGGAACAGTTGTTGATGTTGGCTTGCGTCGTCTTAAACTTCAAAACTGGAAAGGTGAAGTAATTACGATTAATAATGGGGACATTAAAATCGTTAATAACGGTAGTCTTAATCCAAGCATCGCTATTGTTGAATTTAAAATGGATTATCCGTTTGATTTAAAAGAATTTGAAAGTCCTGACTTTAAAGCTTTCTTAAAAAAATTCAAAGATAAAAACCCCGAAGTTTTAGAAATGCCAGAAAAAGTCATACTCATGGATGTTAATGATGGCTTACTTTTTCGGGTTATGATCAAAACCCAAACTAGAAAACACATCGGTATTGAACGAGAGTTTCGGAAACAACTATATAAATATGTCCAAACTAAGAACTTACCAATTATCGTGCCTGTCGTCGTGGTTGATGGTGAAAATGCCTAATTAATAAAACAATTAATTGCCAAGCAAAAAGGCGGTATTTAGCCGCCTTTTGCCGCTATATTAGCATAATTTAGCGTTTTACTTTTAGTTTTCTTAACTTAATGTTTTCATATAATTTATTAACGTGTCGTCGTAAGATATCGGCAATTTCCGCGCGGGTATGGCCTTTATCTTTAAGCGTGCGATATGAAGCTTTTTTACCAATTTCAATGACTCTTTTTCTTTTGCTGTAATAAACTGGATAAATCGGAATATCAATATCACGATGTTTATCAACATAATCAGCAAGGACAACCACTCCTTCATTAAATTTAACAATAATTTCATCGTACCCTTCACTTGAATCTTCGGGGAATACTAAAATCGGAATCCCGTCATCCAAATAACTTAAGCTTTCACGTAAGCTTTTAGTGAAACGAATATCTTGATAGGTTGGAATTAATCGCATGTTTTTATAAAGAAACGGATTAATAATTGCGAGGACTGTCGCAAGAAAGAAACTTTTAAACTTCTTATATTTAAGTTTTTGTTGGTAGAAAACGTAATACAAATACTTCCACCGCGTTTTATAATTACCACGCATCTCATGAGCGCCCCATGGAACAAAGTAATAAGGGAAGTAAATTGAAAGATCCATCGGCCCCGCTGCTCCGCTGTGGTTACTGACAAAGATAGCAGGACCTTCAATTTGTCCGTGATTTTGATCAACAATAACTGGTTTTCGTTTAAATAGTTTTACGAACCAACGTAAAAAGCGGAAAAACCAATTTAAACGCAGCCGTTCTGGTCTCTTTTTATTTTTGGTTTTGTCGTCAATTGTTTTTATTTTTCGTTTCATAGAAGTTATTTTATCTTTTCTAATGTCCCTCCGTAAAGGAACATACCATATAATAACCTTAATTTCCCTTTAATGCTATAATTACGATATGCAAGAAATAAAGGCAAAGCGCAAATATCCAAGTATTTTAGTCGCTCCCTTTGGACGAAGACTTAAAGCATCACTCGTTGATTTTTTATTAGTGATCGTCCTTGCGTTTGTTAGTTTTGTCATTGTTGATAGTATTTATTCAAATAGTAAAGTGGGACGTGCGGCTAACTTGGCATTTTACAATGTTAAAAAGAATTCAACATTATATTACACTTATGACGACACCATGACCACTGCTTTTTTAACACTCGATATTAATGAAAATGATAATTATGTCCGCTATTTAGGTGGTTTAGAATATTTCTATACGCAAGAAAATACTGGTTTCATCTATGAAAAGTCAACTTATTACGAAGAAGGTGTTGCGTTTAATTATCGCACAATGGTATTAAAAGAAGGCGCGGAAGATTCATTTTTTGACTTTGAAACACCTTATAAAATAATCACTTATTCCTTCAAAGAAGGAATTTCGCCTGGGGATCGCAATGAAGTATGGAAAAATCTATATGGACATGCCCTTGCTAATTTACAAGCAAATCCTACTTATCAGAAAACCGAAAGAACATTACGTATTTTTGTCGCCCTTAATTTAACACTCAGTGCTTTCATTGGTACGATAATACCAGCACTTGCCCTACCTTTCTTTTTCGGACATGGTCGTAGTCTAGGTAAATACCTTACTGGTCTCGCCGTTGTTGATAAAGATGGTTATAAAGTAACATGGTGGCGCGTGTTAATTCGTTTTCTTGTATTTAGTATCTTCGAAATAGCAGCGAACTTCTATGGTTTCTTCATTCCGCTACTACTAACGAGTGGAATGTTTGCTATCACGCGTAAACACCAACCCTTGCATGACATCTTTAGCGGAACATTTGTCATCGATGCACGGACTTCAAAAATCTTTAATAATATTGCCAACGAAGAAGAATATTACGCAATGAGCCCAGAAGAACGCGAACTAAATAAAAATTACTATCAAGAAAAGCCCTACGTTCCCCTTAGAAAACTCTAGCGCTCAATACTTAATTATGAATAACTCCCGCGGGGAGTTTTTTTATAAATTAAGCTGGTGACAATCGACTATTTTGAAGTTGTCTCTGTATTCTCTTGTAGACATGTCCGCCCATGCTTTTGTTATTACATTTTCAGTTGGTTATATTTTGTAACTGACTCATCGCCTTCTTCTTTTGCAAAATTATTCATAATTTTAGCGGTCAACAATATGTGCCTTTTTCTTTTTTGTCATAATTTTGAAATTACACTAGTAAATACAATACTAGTAAGTTTTATTAAAAAAGCTCCCGCTTTAATGTGCCACCTTTGGGCTTAATTTTCGGGAGCATGTTCAAATTTTCTGGTGCCGACGACAGGAATTGAACCCGCAACCTACTGATTACGATTCAGTTGCTCTGCCAGATTGAGCTACGTCGGCCTAGTCTTAATAATACCGAGTTTATAACGATAATGCAATAAAAACATCAAGTTTTATTTTTATCGTGTAGTATAATCATTGTATGGAAAATAATGAGAAGAGAATAATAAGCATTATTCTAAAGTTTGGCGTTATTGTTGCCGCAATTGTTGGGATTATATCGCAACAGTTACATGGTTTGCTAATTTATACTGGATACGTTCCTTTCCTTTACTTTACTACCCAAAGTAATATTATTATTGCTATCTGTATGATTTTTCTCCTTTATTTTGATTTTGCTAACAAGGAAGTTCCGCGCGCTTTACTAATATTCGAACATATCAGTGTTACGGCCGTAACATTGACATTTTTAGTGTTTGCCATTATTCTCGCACCTTTTATTCCTGCGCTTGATCGCCGTTACTTTTATTCACTTCAAAACTTAACCTTACATAATGCGGCTCCTATTCTTGCTATTGTTCATTATCTCTACGATGATAATCGTGATATTCCAAAGTACGCCAAACCTTTAGGGCTATTGAGCGGTATCATTTACGTTATTTTTGTTTACATTGTCCATTTAGCAGGCGGAAACTTTGGCGCGACCGAATTTCCATATTTCTTTTTAGACTATAAATCATTTGGGTGGTTAACAATAAGTGAAGGTAAAATCGGCATTCTTTATTGGTGGGCCGTTATTATATTATTGCTCTACGGCATCAGTAGTGCGCTTTACTACCTTAAAGTAAAAAGCGGCGCTAAAAAGAAGATTCCGGTTACAACTTTTGCAAGTTTGATATTTTTGGCTACCATTTTTATAATAATAAATATTATAATTAAATAAAGTGAAGTTGAAAGGGGACATCACTATGAAATTTCGAAAATTAAAAGCAATCACGCTATCTTTAGTTGCACTTTTTACACTTACTAGTTGTAAGCTAATTGATAACCTCATCGGTTCCATACTTGTAAATGCGGTAATGAATATACCTTACCTTGTTAACAAAGTCGATGTTATGCCAAGTACGGAGAACACAAGCCCAGCTTTCGTTCCCTTTGAAAATCCGCCTGATACAGAAGCAAAAAGGGCTGATATTGACTATTTTAAAAATATTTTGATAATTCCGCGCGATTTAGAAACCGTCGTTTTAAACCGGACTATTAAACTCCATATTGATATGGAATTTAGTGGTGGTGCTGGCGCAGAAAATGCGTTCCGTGTTATTGATGTAGCGGACAGCGAATTACCAGAAAACTTCCGCTTTGACACAAGTTCGCTTCCTTTCCCTGTCACCTTTAAACTTGCTATTGTTGTGCCGGTGGGCACAAGTGACATTTTAGATGACGTTAATACTTTTGAACAAGTTACCGATTTTGTCAAAAATACCCCACGCGGTGAATTAATTGAGGCTACCAATCAAGAACCGCTCAATGTTACGATGAAATTAATCGCCAAATCAGCAGCAAAAAGTAAAAGTAAAAACTTTTATTTTAATTTAACTAAACCTGAATTTGGTGCTATGGTCCTTGACGAGGTCTTTAAATCGGGATACTTAATTAACGTTTACCATGAAAAAGACAATGTTATTTCCCACATTAGTGAATTACCAACTGAAAGTGAAATGCCGCTTGGTATTTCTTATTTCCGCGATGCACTAGCAATTCCAAAGAGTGTTCACCTTAATGATATTGGTGATGTTACTTTCGAAGCTACGACGAATCGTCCTGATTTATTCTTTGAGAGTGAAATGAATAAACCGATTGAAGAAATTGATCCTGGTAATGAACTAATTACGGGCGATGTTAGTGTTTATGCCTTTATCCCAGTTGGAACATACCGTAGTCAAATCCCCGCTAGTGTTGTCACGATTGATGATTTACGAGATCATTTTGCGAGTATCGATACGAAAGAATTATATGAATACGCAACTCAACCTTCACAAACTTTCTCTATTACCATTACCGCCACTTGTCAGGGTGACGAACGAACCGAAACTTATTACTTTAGACTCGATGAACCAATCCTTGATCAAGAAATCGTTGATTACGCTATCAGCAGCGAATATATGATTAATAAAGTGTTTTATAAAGACACCAGTTCAATTATTCAAACTACCCCAGAAAATATGCCAACAAGTCCAGATAAACGGATGCGAATTTCTTACTTAACGGAAACGCTTGCCATTCCAAGACATGTTGTTTTAAGTGACTTCGGTAACAAAGAACTTAACTTTGATATTAATATTTTAGAAAATAAACAAAATGCATTCTATTTCTCCGAACAAAGTGACACGATTGACGGTAATCCTGTTACTGTTAAAACGCTTACGCCAGTTGGTGGTTTACATTACACTACCCCGGAAAATCAATTAAGTGACTTTGCTGAAGAAATTAAAGCTTTAAGCCGCGAAGATTTATACGCCTGCGTTACGCAAGATGATATAAACGTTGATATTGAACTTAGTGCCACATTAAATGATAAAACAGCCACAAAAACATATTATTTCACGCTGGTGGCCGCTGATATTGATGTTGAAATCATTGATTACTTAATTGATGATAGTCAACTATTAAACGTCGTACATTATGAAAATGTTGACGATGATTTAGCTATTGAAAAAATTGCTCATCTGGCTAAGGACCCACTTAATCCTTATCCGATTGAACATCTCGTGGATACTGTTATCATTCCCGAAACAATTACGTTAACGAATTTTGGTAATAAACAACTACAATTCGAAACAACGATTACCAACTTCTTAAATTACTACGAAGGCAGTAAAAGTGCTGTCATCAGCGGAAATAATATTACCGCTAAAACATTGACCCCGCTTGGTAGTTATGACGCTAGTGCGGTTGAACCTAATAACCTAACCGCGCTTGCTGATAGCATTAAAGCACTACCAACGAAAGATTTATACAAGCATTCACAAGCAGCGGGCTACGATATTGAACTTGATGTCACCGTCACTTTACTAAATGACAGTGGTACGCCTGAAGTAAGAACGACAAAGTTCTATTTACGAACTGTGAACGCTGATGTTGATACTAAGATTGGTGAAGCAATTATTAACGATCACGATGTCGTTAACCTTGTTGATCATACTGATCCGTGGGTTAACGTTTCTAATCCGCCTCAACCAACTGATCCGCTTAACCCCTATGAATTACTCTACTTTGGTGAAACACTTGTGTTCCCCACTGAATTTGAGTTTGCCGATTTTGAAAATAAAGTCATTGAATTTGATGTTAACCTTAACGGCAAAGAAGACTTATTCTTCGTTAGTACCAAAGACCATGTCTATGAGGGTAAAAATATTACGGGTATGAGCGTCAGCCCCATCGGAACATATGAGCCAGGACCGCTTAATAGTTTCCAAGATTTAATTGAACATATTGAAAATAATGCGCTCGCAATTAATGCTGCGCGGGCTTCACAAGTTGAAACTGATGTCAAAATTACTGTTACCATCTCAATTGATGGTCGCGAAGTTGCCGTCAAAGATTACTATTTTGTCTTAGTTGTCGCGAAATAACTAAGTACCATAGGAGCCATTCATGAAGCGACTTTACTACTATATTACTGGTACTGTTATCCTTTTTGGAATGGTTATTTTCTCAACGTCAGTCGGGGCGATATGTGGTTCTAATAAACGAATTAAGGCCACTAACGCCAAGGCGCGAGAACTTTTTGTTACTTTAACTGCGCGTTATACAAAAGTTAGTGAATTTAATAATAGTCTGGAAGGCCTAGATGTAACCGCTACTGAACTAGTAACAACTATTAACAATGACATAGTTAGATTTGAATTTTCCAAGAATCTAGTGCAAACTGTTCATTCTGGGTTAAAACATTCGATAAATATTGACACAAACTTTTTAATTCTTGTTAATTATTTAAAAGATAGCGCTACTGCTTACACTAACCTTACTTTACCCGCTGATTTTTACATTGAGTTTGATGCGTTAACGCCCACCATCCATACCCAAATTGCTGCTTACAATCAATCCGCAACTGACTTTAATCATCATTTAACAGTTTTTCCTAATAGTCTCTACGTTGGTCAGCGTGGCCCTTTTATGCTTTTAGGCATTGAGAATTATCCCTTAAATTTACCACAAGTGTAATAAAAAATATCCACCTTATTAAGTAGCTGATACTTATGAGCGTGGATTTTTTATTGTAGTTAACTATCGTAGTCTTCTGCTTCTTCGTATATTTGCTTGATTTCTTTATCGCGGATTTTGCGTTTCTTTTCATGGAACATTTTTATTTCCGCGGTCGTAGGTTTTTTAAAAGTAACGGTATTCGTTTTAATGCCGCGAATATTTGTATAATTAGGCTCATCAATGAGTCTATCAGCGAAAAGAGCAGTGTTTTGCCGCATTCTTTTATTCCAATAAGGATCTTTTATTAGTTTTTCTCTGAGCCGTAAGTATTCTTCTTTCGTAATTTCACGTGGTCCTTTTAAGCACCAATCAGGATGGTCGCGCTTTACACCACCAGTCTTTTTGGCTTTAGCGCTCGCTTCTTTTTTATTGATGGCGCGAATCGGTAAATCCAGTGGTAAATACTTATCACGACCAACGTGACCAAATTTACAAGTAACTACAAAATATTTACGGGGCGCAAAAAAAGACATATTCGCTCCTAACTAATATTGATTTCACCTTCATTTTAACACTATTAGGGGTATTTTTGAATACACATATTAAAATGTATTAAAAGTATCTTCTTTATTTAATATGGTAATATTAAAGTTAAGCATGATGAATTAATTAATAAATGAAAGTAAATTAGACCGTAATTTACTTATCGCTTCACAACAACAATTACGACATTGAGAAAGAAGGATCAAATATGAAAAAGGGAAAACGTAATTTCTTCGCGGTTATCTTAACTCTTTTTATGGCGTTAGGATTACCAAAATTTAAGGGTATTCATCGCCTGGATAAAGTTAACGCTAGTGATAGTGTTACTCTCTATTTAAAAGTTAATGAAAACTGGAAAATGCATGATGCGCGTTATGCGGCGTACGTATGGATGCCCGAAGCCTGGTTTGATTTAACATTAGCAACTGGTGAAACTGATATTTACCAAGTCACAATTCCAAATAACGGGCAAACGGGACTAATTTTTGTGCGCATGAACCCCGCAACCCCTGAAAATAATTGGAATAATAAGTGGAATCAATCAAGTGACCTTGTTTTAACTTTCCCCATGGCAGACAACATGTATGTCTTAGAAGAGGGCGAGTGGGAAGGAGATATTGGTTATTGGACAAAGTATTCAGCTCAACCTAGTTCTAGCGAAGTTTCTAGTTCTGAAGATAGTGAAAGTTCCACGAGTGAAGAAATACCCGCTTCCTTATACGTTTTTCACTATTGGCGCAACGATGGCAAGACTAATGACTACTCATTATGGCTGTGGGGTGAAGACCAAGAAGGGTCAGAATATGAGTTTGATAATACAGATGCCTATGGTGTGTTTCACGAAGTTACTTCTTCTAAATTCAAGGGTAATCAATATTTAAACATTATTATTAAGTCGAAAGGTTCTTGGGATAAACAAACTCCTGATATACAAATTGAGCTTGAAGATTACCCATTAGTGGACGGAAAACGCCACTTCTACCTTGTCGATATGGAAATGACTGTTTATAAAACCGCTGATGAGGCGAAAGGGGAAAAGATTTTAGACGCTAGATTTACCAAAACAAATCAAATCACCGTTAGCACTAACGAAAAACCTTCAACTTATAAAGTATTAGTTGCCGATCTTCCAATTACCCAAGGAAATGCTATCGCAACTTATAAACCAGCCGAATATCGTTATGAATTTACGATTGCGCTTGATGACCACGTTGATGCTAAAAAACTCTACATTGTGGCCGTTACCTTTATTACTGATGTAGTTAAAGAAAAACCAGCATTATTAGACGGTATATTTGACGATCCGTTCTTTGTAAATAATTTAACATATAGTGGTAGTGACTTAGGTGTTACTTATACCACTAATGAATCAATCTTTAAAGTATGGGCTCCTACTACCCAAGCATTAAAACTTCGTTTATATGATAATGGTACTCCTGTTCGTGTTAATAACCAAAAAGGAAGTGATGAGTACGTTGAACATCTTTTTGTACGGGGCGATTACGGGGTGTGGAGTGTTACTGTTCCAGGGGACTTACACGGCAAATATTACACGCTTGTTGCGACTAATAGTAACGGTACGAAAGAATTTATCGATCCTTACGCTAAAGCCGCCGGTATTAACGGCATTCGCGGGATGATTGTTGACTTTAATAAAACAAATCCGACCGGTTGGAATGATGTTAATTTCTCGGTTCGTGAACATACCGAAATTGTTCCTTACGAACTCCATGTTAGTGACTTAACCGCTGATAGTACCTGGAATGGTAGTGAATGGAAACGGAAAAACTTCTTAGGCCTTATTGAAAGTGGTACGATGTATGAACGTAATGGTCTTGCAGTAAAAACTGGTTTTGACCATATTAAAGAATTAGGGGTTAACGCTTTACAAATCCTTCCGTTCTACGACCAAGAAAATGATGAAACGAACATGGGCTTTAACTGGGGCTATAACCCCAAAAACTATAACGTTCTTGAAGGTGGTTATTCAAGTGACCCTTACAATGGCTTAGTGCGGATTCAAGAATTTAAACGCGTTGTTCAAGCTTACGCAAATGAAGATATTCGCATTATTATGGACGTGGTCTATAATCACGTTGCTAGTATTTCCCAACACAGTTTCACTAAACTCGTTCCTGGATACTATTTCCGCTATAACTTAGATGGTTCCCCACGAAGTAAGAGTGGATGTGGTAATGATACCGCTAGTGAACGGATTATGATGCAAAACTATATGGTGGATTCGGCGTACTTTTGGGCCACTGAATATAAACTGGGTGGTTTTCGTTTTGACTTAATGGGGCTACACACTGTTGATGCTATGAAAGCTGTTATGAATAAATTAAAAACATATCGCGCCGATATTGTTGTCTATGGTGAACCGTGGGATATGGAAGATGGCATTGGAATGGTTAGTCCTAAAAAACCACACGCAACCCAAGGTAATCTCTATCAAGTTCCTGGTTTAGGTGGATTTAATGATCAAATGCGTGATGCGATCAAAGGTGATCCCAATGGAACCGGAAAAGGGTGGGTCCAACTTACCGCTGATGGCATTTATGATGATCGTTTAAATAAAATTAAAGATGGACTTATGGGGAAAACAACTGGTGGTTCTACTGATCCTATTCAAACTGTAAATTATGTTTCAGTGCATGATAACTTAACAATTTACGATAAATTACGACGCAGCGGTAAAGATTTTGCTAGTGATCCAGCACGGATTAAAAAACAAGCAATCCAAGCCGAAGCATTGTCACTTTTAAGCCAAGGTATTGGTTTTGTACACGCTGGTAGTGAAATCCTTCGCTCAAAACTACTTCCAAGTGGTGGCTTTGATCATAACTCCTACAAGAGTCCCTATAGCGTTAATTCCATTAAATGGGATGAAAAGTATGATAACCTTGCTTATCACAACTTCTACGTGCAAATGATTGCTTTAAAACGCCATGCGCCCGCTTTTAATTTAAATACACGCAGTGCGGTTGACGCTGGTTCGACATTACAAACACCCGATAAGACAACGATTCATTTAACTTACACGGCGGGTGGTGATACTTATAATATTTATCATTTAGGAGTCACGATTGGATCACGAACCATTAGTGTTCTTAATGGGCAAGAGGTCGTTTTAGATACAAGCGGCACACTAGCAAGAGGATCAATTGCTAATAATCCGCGTCTACCCGCAAATACGACGATTGTCACACGTAATGTCCGTGATCGGGGGGCGAATGACTTAACGATGCCCGATATCATCGTTCCTGTTGATTATGTCCCGCTTGCTCCTGAACCAAATCCTTATGATCCTGATGGTGATAGTAGTTCAAGTAGCCTCCCACCCACAACCTCACTTCCTGATAGTGGTGATGATACCACTTCACTTCCCCCGACAAGTGAAGATGTAACACCGCCTGAACTCGATAAAACAAAGAAAACGATTATCATTGTGGCAAGTAGTGTCGGGGGAACCGCTGGGGTTGGAGCAATCTTATTCTTCGTTCTCAAATTTTTACGGAAGAAACCGTAATTAATAACTAACGATAAAGAAAAGCGACTTTAAAAGGTCGCTTTTTTCGTTGGTGGTTTTATTTAAAGATAAGGGGCGAGGGAATTTTTAATACCATTAATAAATGCGCTCATAATGTCGGTACCCACAAAGGGCGAGACTTTATAATCGCCATCATCTAAATCACTAGCGGTCTTATTACCGTATGTCGCTTTATAGGTGTTGTAAACAACATTATAGTAAGTGTCAGAATATTGACTATCAGCGTTAAATGTTCGTAATAAATCAAGATAAGCATTACGATAATCAGTGCTCATCGGAATATCATAGGCTGGGGCACGGTGGGGATGATCATTCTTATCAATAAGGGTGGCCCAAAATAAACGATTTTCTTGCCATGAGCGATCATTACCTTGCTGTTTACTATGGAATGGTCCTAAGCAGCTCATATCGCCCACCCCGTCCCATTTAATATTGAGTGACCAATCATAATCATAAGGAATAAAATAAGCCTTGTTTCCTTCATTTGGATTAAAAAAGACATAATAGTTATTACCATTATTGCGCATGTCATCAGGGTTACCCGTTAAGTAACAAAGAGCAGCGTAACGCAAGAAACTATTCATATCAACGACGGCTTCAAGCATCGTTTTAGCTTCACTAACACTTTTGCCCTCGATGTTTTTAAGTGTTTCCATTAAAGTAATCATCTTGGCAAAGGGGTTGGGACTTTTAGCATCAAACTCTTTTGCATCGTATCCTGGTTCATAACCATTAAATTTATCTTCTTCTCCAATAATAGCGCGCTCAATTAAGTTACCATGGTCATCAAAACGTAAGTCTTCATAACGTAGACTACCCTTCACCCATCCTTCATCTGGACTTGGTTGACCCCATCCTACTTTATATAATTCACCCGCTGCGCCTTTTTTATTAAAATAGCGCCGTAATAAATGTTTATCAATTGGTTCGTTAACAGTTACAATTCCAAAGCGAGTATTATTCATCTTTAACGTTGTTAAGGTGGAGTTTTGACTAATTAAACCGTGCCTTTGAAAAAAACTAAACACAAATGGTTGCATGACTAGGGATGGGTCGGCGGACTTATTCCATTTAATATCAATCTTTTTCATCCCATATTTCCGGTCTACGTCCCCCATAAACGTTCTTTCATCTCGAACTAACCATTCGGGATTATCGGTCTCTGTCCATTTTTTACGAAGATTAAAAGTATCATAAATCGCTTTATCCCACAATTCATTAAATGAAAGTTTAAAACTAAGTGATTTAATAAAATCGTTCGTATCTGGATCTAAAAATTGGGTGCGTGATGTATTTCCTTTAAGACGCATTCCCACTTCATAATACACAAAACGTTTTCCGTTCATTTTTACTTCAAGAGTAACAGGGAAATAACAATCAGCGTATTTTTGATTGTAAAAGCCACATTCTTCAATTAATTCAAAAACCGCTTTACTCGCTACAATACGCATGTTAAGTTCGGTCTCGGGATGCCAAAATTCTAAATAAGCATTAGTAGGTTTAACACGCGCATCCGTTGGATAAGTAAATCCATTAGGAAAATCTTTAACAATATAATCACTATCCGTATATGTAATAAGCGGATCAGTAGGATACGTGGTCGTAAACATTGTTAAGTCTGCGGGAATAAGATCACTGGGGGTATCTTCACTACTAGTGTCACTAAGCGTAGATAAAACGTCACTCGTACCATCACCTTCATTTGATGTAATATTCGAATCATTGGTACTTGGAACGCTAGTAGCACTTAAAGAATCTAAAATGTGACAGCTTCCTAAAAGCATTGCGAAGATTGGTAATAAAAATAATTTGGACTTTGACATATTATTTGCTCCTGTCTTAAATTCATTTTTATTATAAACCAAATACAGACAAATTGCACATTTCCATAATAAAAAGGAGCGACGTAAATCGCTCCAAATTTTAATAATTTAGAATATTAACTTAGGCTGGTTTTTTGCGAAAACGAATAAAGCCAAGGGTCGCAATACCAAATAGCATTCCAATAACTAATACGTAAATAATATTTGTGTTAGTCGTTTCATTAACACGGTTTTGCCCCGATGAGCCGCCACCGCCTAAAGCTTTTAGCATTTGATATTTATTCCAGCCGTTTGTGGTATCTGCAACACGCTTACTCACATCGCCATAATCTGCTTCCGCAACATAGTCACTAATTAAAATATCGCCAATATTACCTTCAACATTCCACTCTTCCGTTCCGTCAACCCGTGGAATAAAGTTTTGGTCAATTAAATTAAAGGCCCCATAGCCATTGTGGATACTATTACTACAACTAAGATATCCTTCTAAAACCTTAGCGACAAATCCAGCCTTAATACGACCTTCAACAGCATAACTTGACAGCTTCCAGCCTGACTCATAATGAACTCCCCATAATTTACTATTATCTTGGGCGGTATATGTTATAGAAGCAAGTTGTTCCACACGATAACCTTCAGTATCAACAACATATAAGGTTATAATATTGCCCAGTAATTCCGCTAATGGTAAATCAAAATAGAGGAAGAAAGTGGAAGTATAAACTTCTGTATAACCAGTAACGGTGTAATAAACACCACCAACTTCAAATAAATATTGATATTTAATGTTTTCATAATGCGAATTACGATTTATCCAAAATCGAACTTTGTTACTAGTAATACCTTCAACTGATGGCGTTTGTGGTAATAAGTTAGTTAATGCATGCCACGCTGATTGTTTAGCGTCATAAATCATATCAGCAGTTCCAGGATGAATAAGATCATCAGTTTGATGAAGCTTATTATCCCAATTATTCGCTGCGGCCTTCATACTAACAAAGATTACTTTTTCCCAACCGCCAGTTGCTTCGGGGGAAGTTGGTGCTGGAGTAGTAACCTTATAAACTCCTGTTGCATGTTCAGTCATATCAACAAACACTGATTCTGAACCGACATAATAGTAGGCTGCAAGGTGATGAAAATCAACATGATCAAATACATCATGCGGCCGTAAATAAAGGACTCTTGATGCTGGGATACCAGAGAAAAGATGTTCGGAAGCAACATAAGCTTCTTGAACACTAGTAGTCCATCCAGTAATTCTAGTCAATGTTGTTGTGGCATCATAAGTAATATTCGCTGTTTGATTCCATTTATTAGGCCAATCGTTAGTCGAGGTTGCTGGATTCATACGACACATAATGTATGTATCAAATGTCCCAGCAGGAATGTCAACCACATAAAGGTTTTCAGCGTAAAGAACACGCTTGGCATCGGCCCACTCTATATCTGGTCCGCCTGAATTAAAGAAATAAGTAGCGAAGCGTGCATTATCTGTTTTCCATTGGTCGTTAACTTTAAGATAAAGTTTTTCGCCAGCTGGAATGATAGCCGCCTTAGTGGCGACTGGTGCTTTAGCGTTTAGACTTACGCCAACACTAAAAGCCATCGCTAATGTTGTTAAAAACATCAAAAAACGATTTTTAAATGACTTTCTTTTCATAAGTTCTCCTCCAACTTATATTTACAACTTACCAATATTTTAACTTTATTAAAAAGTTATGTCAAATGAGCCGTATATGGGTTATATAAAAAAGCCAAGAACTGAATTCTTGGCTAATTTAATGAATAATTACTCTTTTATTTTTAAACTTTGGTAACTAAGACACTCCATGCTGGAAGTGTATTTTTAGTTGCACCTTCAATTGATAAGACAATGGTCCCTGGTAAGTTCAAACTACCTAATGAACCATTCCGTAAATTAATGTAGACATTGTATGTTTCACCACCTAATTCACGCTTGAAGGCAAAGACGTTATTGTTATTAGCGTATTGACTTAACGGTAATGGAGCATAACTTCCATATTTCAATGCATTAGTGGCACTTTTAAGGGCGGTTAACTTTTTCATCCGGCTTAACATGGAATTTGGGTCAGCGTTTTGTTCACTGACGCCATTGAGGACTGCATTATATTCGTCCCATGCGATGTCATAAGTTTGGGCCCCAGTAAATGAATAGGCAGTAGTGCGGACATCATTACCATTTTTATCCCATTTCATCGGCTGGCGGAAAATCCGGTCAATATTTGGATCTTGAAGGGTAGCACCAGTTGGTAAGTTACTCGTGAGTCCTAATTCATCACCATAATAAATCCATGATAGGCCAGGTAAAAGTATAATGCCACTCATGTAGGCAATCGCTTGTTTTTCCACTAGTGTTTTATTAGCAAGGGTAACATCGCCAGGACGTGTAATTTCCCCAGCGGTATTAAGCCACCCAATAGCTTGATTGATAGCGCGGGTAACATCATGGTTTGAAGTAAAGAGACTATCAACGGCTTCACCACTTGGTTTAGCCCCTTGTGAACGATATAAGTTATATGCTTTGTAAGTATCGTTATAGTTCCATTTACCACCATAATTTAATCCCGCTTCATTGAAGGTATCGCTACCACCTATATTAGCGCCGCTTACAATCGCTGCTTTATTGTAATGATGGAAGTCATTAATGCCACCCATTGAGGTTGCTTGACTTAAGTTATAGTACATATAGAAGTTAAGCATGCCATCTAATCCTTCGTAATAAGGAGCCACGTGATAGGCATGACCATCAAAGTTTTCCCCAATGATAAAGACGTTGGGATTAATTTCTTTTAATCTAGCGTTAATCTCCTTAAAAAGATGTAAGTTTTTCGTTAAGTTTGAAGAATAGTCTTGACCTGTCGCAGCATCAATATCTCTGATAATTTTATCACCCGCTGCGGTGGCGACTTCTTCTTTCATATAGGCATGTTTAACGGCATCAATCCGGAACCCACCAACTCCAGCGTTAACCCAGTGACTCATAATATCAACAATCTTGTCGCGGGTTTTTTGATAATCAAAGTTTAACTCTGGCATTGAACTTGCAAATTTACCATAGTAATAATAGTTATAATTGGAATATTGGTACCAATTGTCATTTTCTTTAAAATTTCGCCAGTGATAATAAGCGCGGAACTCAGGATTTAAACTTAAACTTTCTTGGAAAAGTAAATTATTAATTGATGTATGGTTAATGACTAAGTCCATAATAACACTGATACCGCGATCGCGCGCTGCACTTAACAGTTCTAAGTAATCAGCGTTGGCGCTTGCGGAGGTAATTTCACCATCAACAGCGTGCGGGCTAGTTTTACTACCAAACTTTGGATCAATCGTATAGTAATCAATCGTGTCATAACCGTGATAACTATCACTAAGTTGAATTGGAGTTAACCAAATAGCTTCAACATTAAGTGATTCAAGGTAATCAAGACTTAAGGTAATCCCGCGGATATCGCCAAAGCCGTCACCATCACTGTCAGCGAATGATCCGACCATAATTTGATAACCAACACCCTTATTTTTCATTAAGGGACTAGTGGCCGAGATGGGCCGTGGGGTTGCGCTTGAATCAACATTATCATAATTTGCCGATAAACTATTACCGTCATCATGTTCATAAGGATTATCATAAACTTCCCCGCAACGATAAGTAAAATTGCGGGTATTTTCTTGAACGGCAAAAATATGTAAAGAGCCATTTAATGCATATTCTAGTGCATCTTTAGTAAGTAAGAATTTATCACCGCCATCACTCGTCCAGTGTGTTCCAAGACTACGGGATGGTTTATAAGTAATTAAAAAGCCAATTTTATCAACAAGTTTTTCATTAGGACTAAAGTTAACGGTTTCATTTGTTTTGTTACCCGCACCATCATGACCACCATCAGTGTAAACTGTTCCTAAATCAACTTCAATCATCGCACCACCAAAATTATCAATTTTAATAGCAGCGCCATCTTTGATAAAGTCAAACATTCGCCCAGTGTGACGATCAGGCCATACCCAAATGTCCCAATCAACATATTCTTCAGGGGTATTATTAAATCTTAAATAATGGATATAAAGATGATTGGGCTTACTATTAGCCGCGAGACTGTCGTTATAAGCATTAATATCATCTAAACCAAAAGCTTTCCATTTTGCGTATAAAACAACATCGCGTTCTGGCATAATGTCAAATACAAAAGCTTCGGTCCAATTTACTTTATCTTCATACCAATCAAGGAATTCAAAGCCTTGTCTAATAGGATCCGCGGGTTTACTAATCGCCGCTCCCGCTTCAGCGATAATCGGCGCTACAGTAGTACCGCCTTCACTATAAAAGGTAATCGTATAAGTATCACCTATACCTGAAGTAAAGCTCGTTTCCCTTTGACTTACTTGATTACTTGATCTGCCACGGCCGCAACCTGAAAGAGCTAAGACACCAAGCAAGAATATAATCAGTGTTTTTCTTTTTTTCATAGGAGACTCCTTTTTACATAATGATTGCTATCTTTTGATAGCATTTGACAGTGCTATTATTTTACCAATATTAACGGGTATTTTCAACGCCCTTGCCATCTATTAAACTTGGTATAATTAAATCTTGGGGGAAGTGATACTTTAAAACTTATTTTTATTAATTTAAAAAGCCAGGCATTTGCATTCCTGGCTAGTTACATAATTTAGTTATCGCTTAGACAAACTTTTTTCTTCTTGATATAAAATAATATCCTACCATTGCGCTTAAACCAATAATTCCGATGGCAATCGCACTACCAATAGTTGAAGCTTTTGTTTCCACATAACGCTGTGGGGACCCAGCGTGTGCCGCAACCCACGCTGCCATATAAGCCATTCTTGCTCTAGCATTAACGAATAAAGTTTCAGTTGAAGTATCATAAATATTGCGAGCATCAGTGCATAGCATATTAATTGCTTCGTGCAGTACTGGTAAACGTTCGGCACATTCAAGCTGTGCTTCATAACCTAAACCACTCATAATTTCACTAGCGACAATGGTTGCTGCTAGTGTGTGATTAACTCGATCTGCATCAAGATAGAGGTCAACTGGGGATTCACTTGATGGAGTGTAACAAGAAAAAGTACTGTAAGTCTTACTAAAACGAAGCACATTGCGATTAGAACTACCAATCGCGACAATCGAAGTATAACCACCACTATAAGTAATTTTCCATGAACTATTGATTGTTTTCGTTGTTTCAAGTTTCAATTCGTTATTGGTTGACGAAGCGGCGTATAAGTATTTACCATTAGTATTAGCATCAGTGGAAACTGCTTTAAAAGCGTAAGTTCCCACTACAACCCCAACTTCTAGCACAATTTTAGTAAAATTATCACTATTTTTAATCGTTCCACTTACTCCTTGGGTTGTTGTTTGGCCCGCAAAATTAATGGAACCAGCTTGACCCATTGCATAAGTATTCTCATAGTAACCAATTATATAATTAGCGCCAAAATGTAAGCCATCTATGCTTGTCACTTTAGTAAAATAATAATTAGGATTGCGCCCCACCGTAATCCCGGTGATTGTCGTTGTTTTATTAACACCTGCTTCGGTATAACTGACACCCACTGATGTCATACCTTCAATGAGTTTACTTGGATTAAAGACAATTGATGAGGTAACATTTTGCGAAGTATAATCATCATACGTAGCAGTAAACGTTAGGCCTGTCGGATCAAAATATTCACCATCATTATAATTAGTCTTCGCTAATGTTCCTGAATACGATATTCCTGTTAATGTTTTAGCCGACACATCCATATCAAACTCAATTGAAATTTGGGTTATTCGTATCCAGCCTGATAAACTATCACACACATTTTTAAGGCTCAACACATTAGAGCGATTCGTTAAAGTTCGCGTAACTATTTGATTAGTGGCGGGTAAACTACCATTAATTGATAACCCCACATTTTGCGAAGTATTGACAGTTACCTTCGTAAATACATATGTCCCACCAAGGGTTATCCGTATTTCACCACCGCCTGTATATTGCGATGGTGCTCCATTATAAAGTTTAATTTCACGCACCGTATTATTGAAAATATCGTGACCAGTCGCGCTATTTCGATGATAAGTCACAACAATCGACGCTGAACTCTGGGTATCAATAAGAATACTGTTTGCTTGATATCCTGTTTGAAGTACAGCCCCATCAGCAATCGGATTAGTGTAAGCTGTCGTCGTCATCTTTTTTATGATTGCCGTTTCAGTAGCGGCTTTAACCCCAACTGGTGTTTTTACCACACCTAGACCGACACCTAAAGCCATTAATAACAGCGTTAAAGGTCCTAGTTTTCGCTTCATAATTATGTTCATAATTGATTCCCCCTACTTTGGAAAAGTAACATCAAAAAATATATCTACAAATTAATAATAAACCCATTAATTTTAATTGCAATACGGATAATGATAAATAAACTATTTTTTGCTAAAAAGAATTACTGTTTGTAATAAATCATTAGAAAGAGCCTTCATTCTCAATATTCACCTATAGATTAGGTTATTATTCATTTAAATACATCAATGATGGATAATCCCTAAAATTGCTATAATGAGAGAGAAAGGAATTAAATAATATGCTAAAAATAAAACGGTTATTATTATTTACAACGCTTTTAAGCCTTGGGCTTGTTGGCTGCAGTGACTCTTCTAGCGTTGAACCACAGAGTGATGACTTATCAGTTACCACTAGTGGAGAAACATCTAGTTCAAGTGAAGAGCGCATCCACCATCCACGTATTACTTTCCGGGCCACAAGTCCAATTGACGTCCCTAGTAATGCCGTTATTAAAATTGCGGGAAACTTTAACGGATGGTCGCCCCGCAATTCTAGTGTTATCTTAGAACATGAAACTGGCAACATTTATAGTTACACCTACGATTTTACCGAAGCTGATGTTGGTGTTACTATTCAGTATAAATACGTGCTTTTCTTTGATGATCAAACAGAAGCGAATATGTGGGCCAACGTTGAAGGCAATGAAACCGGTGGTGAAATCGGCAATCGTTCGCTTTTACTTAAAGTTGGACGTCATACCCAAGAAGATACAATAAGGAGTTTTAAAAACAATATGAGTGGATCAACAGTAACACGGGGAACTTTACAAAAAGTAACTTTAACGATGACTCAATTCGCCGATAATCGCGAGCGCACTATTCGTATTTGGTTACCCGATGGATACGATGCGGGCAATACAAGTAAAAAGTATCCCGTCCTTTATATGCATGATGGGCAAAATTTATTTGATGCTTATACTTCTTTCTCTGGTGAATGGGAAATTGATGAAGCAATTGGCGCAATGATGGATGAAGGCTATAGCGGCACTATTGTGGTCGGAATTGATAACGGCGGTGGGGAACGGTTAAATGAATATTCGCCACAAGCTTTCCCGCTTAAAGATGAAAATAAAAGGACTATTCCTAATCCTGATGGTGAAAAATACGCCGCTTTTGTCGTGGAAACCGTTAAACCTTACATTGACGCTAACTATAATACATTAAGTGATAAAGCAAATACGGGACTCGGTGGATCAAGCATGGGCGGTATCATTAGTTTCTATATGGCACTAACCTATCCTGAAATCTTTGGTTATGTCTTGCCGTTCTCAAGTTCACACTGGTTATATACAGAAGGTCATATTCAAAACTTTATTGATGCTAAGGTAACTGGTGATATTTCTCGCTTCCCACGTCTATATTTTTGGGTTGGTGGTGACGAAACTAAAATTACTCAATATCCAAGCATGATTAAAACGGCGTTGCTTGTTAAGGGTTATAATGAATCTGATATTTATACGACGAGTACTGCAGGCGCTGGCCATAATGAACCCGCTTGGGCTAGAGCGTTCCCGGCTGCATATCGCTGGTTAGTTAAATTCTAATTTACACTTTAAATTTAAAAAACCGCTCAGCCATTCGTTGAGAGGTTTTTATTAGGTGATTGTCTGGTGCCTCCGGTCGGACTTGAACCGACACAGTATCCCTACTATTGGATTTTGAGTCCAACGCGTCTACCATTCCACCACGGAGGCATAATACTATTATAAAGCATATTAAAGAAAATGGTCGGAATGACAGGATTTGAACCTGCGACCTTCTGGTCCCGAACCAGACGCACTACCAAGCTGTGCTACATCCCGACTGCACCAATATTATACGCTGTTTTATGATTTTGCCAACCTTTTGCAAAATAATCGTTATAAATAGGTGTTAATTAATAAATTGGTTAGTCACTCCCACACTTAATAAGTTTTTTAGCGGCTTTATTGTTTTATGCTTTTTGCGACGAACCAAAGATATTAGAAATTTTATAGGATACTAGTTTGGTAACTTCTTCTTTAGCGGGTGACACAAAAGCTTTTAAATCAAATAAATGTGGTTTTTCATGCAATGCCTTTCGAAATCCCGCTAGATAAGCCACACGAATATCGGTTCCTACATTAATTTTATTAACACCCAATTTAATCGCTTTTCTTAATAATTCTTCTGGTATTCCAATAGCGGCTTCCATATTGCCTCCATATTTATTAATTGTTTCCACTAGTTCTTGCGGAACGCTTGAGGCTCCATGCAAAACAAGAGGGAATTCTGGAAGCAACTCTCTTATTTCTTCAAGAATATCAAATCTTAACATTGGTTTTTGACCAGGCTTAAATTTATGGGCACCGTGCGCGGTTCCAATTGCGATTGCTAGTGAATCACAATTAGTTTCTTTAACAAAACGTTCCACATCGCTAGGATGCGTAAATTTACCATATTTATCACTAACAATTAACTCATCTTCGATTCCACTTATTACTCCTAACTCAGCCTCAACTGAGACACCGCGGGGATGTGCATATTCAACTACTTGTTTTGTAATCCGGATGTTTTCTTCAATTGGAAGATGAGATGCATCGATCATTACACTCGTATAACCTTGATCAATACACTCTTTACAGGTTTCAATACTTTTACCATGATCCAAATGTAAAGCAATAGGAATATTTAATTGTTTTGCCAAACTTTCTACCATTGGTCTTACATTATGATGACCAATGAAATTTCGTGCTCCCTCTGATACTGCAATAATAACGGGGGATTTTTCAAGTTGGGCTGCCTTTAGCACTGCTTCGCAAGTTTCAAAATTATCAATATTAAAAGCGCCGATGGCGTAGCCTTCTTTGTGCGCTTTTTTAAACATTTCTTTGGTATTTACTAATTCCATTATTATTACCTAAAATACAATTGTCCCTTCCATTATATTTTTTTCAGTTTCAGCATCAAAAATAATTATATTATCACTACCAATTGTAAAATTAACTTCCGAATTGTATTCAAAATCAATAATACCAAACACTACTGAGGTTAAAATTTCTTTACCAAATTTTAGTAGTAATATTGTTTCCATGCCTGAAGGCAAGGATGAATAAACTTTTCCTTTTAATCCTTTTGTACCAATTTTAATATGTTCGGGTCTAATTCCAATAACTATGTTGCGAGCTGAAAGTGGTTTTCGAGGTGTTTTCACTGGTTTAAAGGCAAATGGTTTATCACCAATTAAAATCTTATATTCATTTCCGTCTATAATTAATTCTGATTTTAAGAAGTTAATCGTTGGATTTCCAATAAAATCAGCGGAAAAGACAGTAACTGGATGGGCGTAAGTATAAAGTGGTGAATCATACTGTACTACTTCTCCGGCGTTCATTAAACATATCTTGGTTGCTAAGGTCATAGCTTCTAATTGATCATGAGTAACGTAGATAAAAGTTGCATCTGTTTCAGCATGAAGCCTTTTTAATTCTGTTCTCATTTCTAATCTTAATTTAGCGTCAAGGTTCGATAAGGGCTCATCCATAAACAAAATTTTAGGATGAGGCGCTAATGTGCGTGCAATAGCAACCCGTTGTTGTTGGCCTCCAGATAACTCGCTCGGATAGCGACCGCCAAGTTCACTAATTTGCATTAAATCTAATAGTTCTTTAACTCTGTTATCAATATCTTCTTTTTTCCATTTTAAATTTTCCAAACCAAATGATATATTTTTGTATACCGTCATATGGGGCCATAATGCATAGTTTTGAAAGATGAATCCCACATCACGCTTATCTGGCGGAACATTAATATTTCGCTCGGAATCAAAAACAACTGTATCACCGATTGTAATTCTCCCTGATGTTGGATCAGTTAATCCGGCAATCATGCGTAGTACTGTTGTTTTACCACAACCCGATGGACCTAATAAAGTAACAAAACCACGGTCTTCAATTACTATATTTAAATTATTAACCGCAGTAAAATTACCAAATTTTTTCGTTAAATTTTCAATAGTTATTTTAGGCATATTCTAACCTCCTACTCCCTTATCAACCGAAGCGCCTGTAACTTTATTAATAATCAAATTGACTGTAATAATGAATAAAATAAGCATAAAATTAATACCATTTGCTATTTGCTCAACGCCACTATTATCAAAGTTTTGTAAAACAATTGTGATGATTGATGTCGATGATCCAATTAGAACAAATAGTGACATTTCGCGCATACATGAAATAAAGGGCAATAAATATCCCGATATAAAACTACTCTTTTGAATCGGAAATAAAATTTTTCGCATCCGGCGACCCCACGGTACCCCGACAATAGTGGCAGCCTCTTCAATTTCAGCACTAAGTTGCATCATAGCGTTCGTACCTGATCTCGTCGCAAATGGCAAGAATTTAACTCCACCTACCAAAAGTAATAAGAAAAAGGTTCCATTTAACCAACTAAAACCTCTGATAAATGATAATGAAAAGTATATCGCGCCGAAACTTAATGCTGGTATCAAATATGGGAAAAACGATAAATTGCTCACGTAAGCTGACAGTTTAGTTCCGCGCTTGCGCGTGACACCGTATCCAATTAGAATTCCAAATGTGCCAACAATTAATGCTACTAGAACAGATAATAATATGGTTCTGCCAAATGCGGTCCATATTGTTGGATTTTTAAAAATTCCAGCACTTGAACCAGGAATTCTTGTTTCAATAGTATCCGTAGTCGTCCAAAAATATGTCGTAAATGTCGAAAAATTACCTGGAATTCTAAGTAAACTTCCTAATCCAAAAATAATGATTGGCATAATCGCAAAAAATGAAACCGTTATTGCTAATAGAACCGCTATTGGATATTTAGCTTTCTTTAGATTAATTTTGGATACTTGACCTGATTTTCCTGTAACAGTTGTAAATGATTTACGTTTACCAGTCATATGTGAATTAACACTTAAAATCGCGATACTAATTAATATAATAATTGTCGTAACAACAAAGCCCATTCCTTTAGTGGTCAGTCCGTTAATTAAAGCGCGCATTGTGGTCGAGACAGTTGGGAATTTCCCATGTTTATTTAAAAAGATCGGGACAGTATAACTACTCATTGAACTAGCAAACACCAGTAATACAGTTGACATGACGCCTGGTAAAATAATAGGAAATGTAATTTTTCTAAATACTTTAAATTTAGATGCCTTCAAAATGGTGCCTGCTTCTTCTAAATTTGCGTCCATATTTCTTAATATTCCGCCAATAAAGATATAGGCAAACGGTGCATAGTGAATACCTAAACACATCGACATAGGAAAAAGACCATAAACCATCCATTCTGGCACACATATTCCCGTAACTGCTTCTAAAAAACCAACTTGATTAAAGGCCGAAGTTAGAGTGCTATTTTTAAAAATATTTTCCCAAAACATCGCTAATGACCATGTTGGCATAATATAAGGAAAAATAAATAATAACGAAATAAACTTCTTAAATGGAACATTTGTTCTGGTAATCAAAAAAGCAACAACACCGCCAAAACCAACAGCAATAACACAAGCTAAAATAGCCATCAAGACCGAGTTAATAAGTGGTTTATAAAAAAAGTTATAAGAATAATTATATTCGAAATTAAATAATGTTTGTCGCCAATGAACAAACGTAAATGTGCCAACAGGAAGCCCATATTCACGTGACTCGCCGCCTATATGAATCACGAAGGCGCTTCTAAGAAGCGAGAATAACGGCAACACCACCGTTGCGGTTAAAAAAAGCGCAAAGATTACAAGAATAAGGTTATATGGTTTTGACAAAAAATATCTTGTCTTGTTAAAAGCATTTCTAAAAAAATTTGGTTTTTTCTCCACTATACTTTCCATTATTGTACCTCTTGTTTCTAAAAGGGAAAGAGGCTTGGAGCCTCTTTCCTATGTTAGTGATATTTATCCAATATTTGCTTGGACAAAGCTAATTAAGCTGTTTTTAACTGTTGATAAGTATGCCTCATCCTCGATGATACAAGTTTCTTTCCAGTAACTTAATGGTTTATCACCTTGATGAATTGGTACATCTGGATTAGCTGAATAGTATCCATATTGGCCACCCCAGCCAGCATTAAACCCTACTTCTGTTAAAACGAATCTATTGAATAAAGCCGCTGTATATGGATATTTAGCGGTTGCTGGAATGACTGTGTACATTTTGTAAAGGAACCCCTTGAAACCATCGATATCCATATCCCAAGCAAGCATTCTTGCGGCTTCTTCCGCATCATTATCTAATGCTTTGATTAAGTCTTTATATTTGGCAAACGCACCAAAAACAATAATTCTTTCTTCGCCTTCAACGTCTAAGCGTAAATTGTCTTTAATTGTTCTTGTATCAGATGTATGCCATGTTTCAACATTCTTTAAGAACTCTTCAAGATATTTATAACCGATGTTTGGGAAATTATCTTGTGATCCATCATAGTCAACACCATAAAATTTCTTGTATGCACTGGTTAGCATTTCAATTCCCCGTGGACTAGTTAGGGATAACAAAAAGTTCATATTTATGTTTTCAGTTGCAGGGTTTTGGAAGGATAACTTGTTAAGATGTCCTGCATCATCAGCGGAACCTGCGACTTGCCAGACGTTTGTCATCGTAAAGCTTGTGTTCTTTTTGTTATATAGGAATAACTTGTTGTAATAAATTGATGCTAGCGGCGCTTTATCTTCGTCCGCTAAGTTTAAGTCACTTGGACTATATGAGTACAAAATGCCTTCATCAATGTATTGTTGAAGAGACCGTACATCTTGGATTGTAACGGTGTCGGCAAAATATTGTCCAGTAGCAACTACATCAAGCGCTGTATAAAGCTGATAGTCCTTTTTGGTACTTGAAGCCGCTTCTTCATCGTAATCAATGTCATAGACTTCTTTAAACTTCACCAATGCCTTTGCTGTCCCAGATGTTTGTGATTGTACTGCGAGTTTATTTGTGCCAATCTCTTTTTTAGCAGCCTCAACCAATTCATCGTGACTCATTTTTTCGGCTTTTTCAATAGCAACAGCAACTTTGTTTGTTTCGCCTCTGGGTTCACAGGAAGTTACCCCCGCCATGAAAAATAATGATAAACCAAGTGTTATCACCCTTCTAAAAAAGCTTTTCATATTATAATTCCTCCTTATTGAAAATGCTTTTGTTGTATAGCCACATTTTACAAGTACACTAGTCATAAAGCAAGAAAAGTTATAAATAGCACTAAAAACAGTATGTAATGCTTAAAAATTGATAAAACAGGATGCTTTTTTTGCTGAGATATAGCTTAATTTTATTTTCGTTTTTATGTAGTTACTGTTTTTGAAATGTCGGTATTATAGGTGCTACTATAAATTTTTATTCTAAGCCGTTTAAACAAGAAAAATAATTAAATCAATTTTGCAATACCTTATACTTTGCCAAAATTTAAGTATGTAGAATGAAACCTGAAAGTTTGTATCGCGAGTATGTGCGTAAAATTTGGTAAAATGATGTATATGGATAGACAACTAGGGTTTCGAAAGACCGCGATTGCTGAATATCTTAATAATCTTTTAAGAGCACTTAATAGCTACGAAGGCAGTAGCGACCAATTTCGGCTTTTAAACGAAGAATTCATTAGTTATTTAAGAGCGCGCTGGGTTACGTTAGATGAAGAAAAAGGAGATGCAATTAGAGTTAAGTTTCAACGTAATCGTGACTACCTTGCTCATCCCTTTTTATCAATTGTTATTCGTCAACTTGAAGGAGCGCGAATCCATGTCCCACAGCGGGAAGAAACAATCGCATTACTAAAGAAACACCCTTACTATCCACTTAATAATTTTATGCTGTTTGCTTTTAACTTTAATAGAAATGATAAGGACGCTCCTTTTGAGATCTTAAGTGAAGACTTTATTAAAATTATTTTCTATTTAAATAATAAAAAAGGATATCCCCATTTAGAAAATTTTGATAGTTTCTTAGAGCAAAAATTACGTACCAGCGGCGTAAGTATGATTAATCTTGTGTTTGCTAGGCGTAGTGCCCTTATTGATAAAAACATGGATAAGGTCACTGAACACCTTTCCCTAGCGGCAATTCAATCAGGGCAAAACCCTAACAAATTATTAGGGGAAAAATATTATGAAATTGCAAAGTTATATAAAAAACATAACGTTTTTGCTGGGAAATTGCTGCAAAAAGCTGTTGATTATAAAAATTATGATGCCTTATTACCACTTGTTAAATACTATGAAAAAGCAAGTGATGAAAATAATGATTACACTGCCCTAGCGTTTTACTATTTAGTAGTGGCCCATCATCGTGAAATACCAGGCGCAAAAGAAAAACTCAAAGAGTATTACGAAAAAGGAGGTGCAATGCCTCCAAGTGATGTCATCTTAAATAAGTTCTTTAAGGATTAATTACATAAAATCAAATAAACTAATTTGATTACTTTCAGGTAAGTCTTTTAAGACCCCTAGTTCTTTTAAATTTTCAATATTCGAAGTATTTAACCGTGTTCTTTCAACAAGATCTTCAATCGAAATAAATTCACCGTCTTTCCTAGCTTCCACGACACTCTCAGCGGTGCCTTCGCCTAAAGCACGGACAACGATAAAGGGCGGAATAATTTGTTTCTTTTCGTGATCAACAATAAATCTAATCGCTTCACTTTTATAAAGATCAATATTTGAGACACCATAACCACGATTAATCATTTCTAAAGTTAACTGCAAGTTTTCGACAATATTATTATCCCGCGGATTTAATTCGGTTAATTTCCGCTTTTCTTCATACTTATGCAACACATCTTTAATTTCCTGTTCCCCACTGATCATAGTTTTAAGATCAAAACTATCACCTCGAATTGTAAAGAAAGTTGCGTAGTATTCAAGCGGATAATAAAGTTTAAACCATGCAACTTTAACTGCCATAATTACATAGGCAGCGGCGTGAGCGCGCGGAAAGAGATATTCAATCTTCTTACATGATTCAATATAGTAATCGGGGACTCCAACATCACGCATCCGTCTTTCAAGCATTGGTTCAACACTACGACCACGGCGCACTGATTCCATAATATTAAAGGCATCTTTTTCATTCATATTTTGGCGAATCAAGAAAGTCATGATATCATCACGACATCCAATAACGTCACGCAAGGTTGCTTGGCCTGAGGCAATTAATTCATCAGCGTTAAAACGCCACACTCCCGTTCCGTGACTTAATCCAGAAACAATTACTAAATCATTAAAAGTTTTAGGCTGTGCGTCCGTCAAAAGTTGGCGGACAAAGTTTGTACCAAATTCAGGTAACCCTAAAGCACCTGTTACTTCATTTAGCGGATTTTCTTTTAAATTAAGCGCGGCAATGCTTGAAAATAAGGAAAGCGTTGCGGGGTCATTCGTCGGAACATCTTCAAACTTAACCCCCGTTAAATCACAAAGCATTTTAAGGGTACCGGGATCTTTATGGCCTAATAAGTCTAATTTAAGTAGGTTACCGTGAATTGAATCATAGTCAAAGTGCGTTGTTAACCAGTCACTTTCAATATTACCAGCGGGATACTGCACAGGCGTAAAGTCATAAACTTCATATTCACTTGGAATCACAACAATTCCGCCGGGGTGTTGGCCCGTTGTCCTTTTAACACCGGCGATATGGGCGGCAAGATAAGCGACATTATCATTATTTAAATCATCACGATATATCCCTTGTTTTTCAAAATAATTTAAAACATGACCAAACGCAATTCTTTCCGCGACAGTTTGAATTGTCCCGGCGCGAAAGGCATTATCTTCGCCCACTAATTCTTTCGTGTAGTTATGTGCCTCTTTTTGGAAGTCTTCGGGGAAGTTAAGGTCAATATCGGGAATCTTATCGGCTTCAAATCCAAGGAATGTTTCAAAAGGAATGTTTTGTCCTTCCCCCTTTAGGGCGTGCCCGCACTCAGGACACACCGCATCTTTTAAGTCATATCCCGATAAAGCTCCTTCTTCATTTCGAAAATCACTATATTTACAATTTGGACAGAAATAATGAGGTGGTAACGGGTTAACTTCTGATACCTTTGCAAAATAAGCGACCACGCTAGAACCAACACTACCGCGACTACCAACAATAAAGCCATTATCCGTCGCTTTTTTCACAATTTGGTGGGCCAGATAATAAATGACGGCATAGCCATTATTGATGATACCAGTTAATTCCGTGTGAATTCGATCATCAATTAAACTTGGGAGTGGATTACCATAAATTTCATGAGCGGTCGTGAACACTAAATTTTCAAGTAATTCATCAACGTTTTCAATGGACGGTTTATATAATTCTTTGGTAAAGGGAGTAATATTTTCAACTAAATCATTAATTCGATGCGGATTATTAATAATCATATCGGTTAATTCTTCTTCCGAGAACACGCCAAACTTTCGCATCTCTGCAAACATCTCCGTTGTCGAACGATAATGTTGATCTGGATTCTCAAAAGGCGGACGTTTTTCACGGTCATAAGGATTTAGCGGATGATTAACGTTCTTTAATCCTTTCGCAACAATGTAAACATCGCGAAATACTTTTTGACTAGGAAGCGCATAATGGACGTCGCCCGTCGCTACAAGGGGCTTTCCTAATTTTTGGGCCGCCCTTTTAATATCAGCAATGACTTTACAAAGATGTTCTTCGCTATCTAATTCACCCATATTAATTAGATATGAGTAATTACTAAAAGGTTGAATTTCAATAAAGTCATAAAATTCCATTACTTTTAATAGTCGATCTTCATCAAAACGAGCGGCAATTTCAAAAACTTCGCCATTAAAACAGCTTGAACCAATTAAGAGATTGTCACGATGTTCAAGTAACATTGCACGTGGTGTTTTAGGAATATCGGTGGTAAACTCCGTATGCGAAATACTGACGAGTTTGTATAAATCACGTAAACCAGCTTTATTTTTAACATACACCGTCGCGTGCGCGGGCCATAAATACTGAAGGGCCGCTTGCGTAAGTTGTAAATTCGCTAAATTAGCGTGCGTTAAATATTGATTTTCTTCGGTAAGTTTTGTGAGCATCGCTTGCCATACACTATTTAAAACTTCGGCGTCATAATCGGCGCGGTGCGCTCCGTCTTCATCGTAAAATACCTCCAAATTGCGGGCTAAAACACCCAAACGGTGCCCGCGCGACTCAGGGAATAAGTAACGCGAAAGCGCTAAAGTGTCGATGGTTGGATTGTTTAGAGGATTACGTCCTCTTTTTCGCAAATTAGCGTTTAAGAATCCTAAATCAAATTCGGCATTATGTGACACTAAAATGTCATCACCTAAGAAATCTAATATTTGGTCTAAGACCTCATCTAGATTTGGCTTGCCACGCACCATCGCGTTTGTAATTTTCGTAATACGCGTAATATGTTCAGGAATTGGAACACTCGGATTAATTAAAAGATCTAAGCGCGCTGTTACTAAGCCGTGTTCAACTCGAACCGCGCCAAATTCAATAATGTTATTATAACGAGCGCTAAGCCCAGTTGTTTCTAAGTCAAAGACAACGTATCGCGCAGTATTTAAGATAATGGGAGCGGGATTATTAACTACTTTTAATGTTTCATCAATAACATAGAGTTCGCTACCATAGATTATTTTAATATTATGCTTTTGCCCAGCTTTTTGGGCTTCAGGAAAAGCTTGCACGACACCATGATCAGTGACCGCAATTGCTTCATGGCCCATGTTTTTAGCAATCGCACAATAATCATCAATTGTACTTACAGCATCAAGCGCTGACATTTTAGTGTGTAAATGTAGTTCAATCCGTTTTCGCCCCTCATAATCATCCACTGGTAAGGGCGGAGCGGCGATTTCATCAATTTCACGACCACGTATAAATAGAGTATTACCGCGATAAGAATCAAGATTAACATACCCTTGAACACGCACATAGCGTCCTTTTTTAAGACCCTTAAGTATTTCATCTTGTTTACTACCGCGCTTATTAACGAAAAAACGAACTGTGATTGCTGATGCATCTTTACCAACACCAAGAGTATACGTTATGCCATTTCTTGTCGGACGGCGATCATAACTAAATATTTCGCCATCAAAGTCTACCCCTTCTTCATCTTTATCTTTTGTGATATCTTTGATATCCATTACATTAAATGAGCCTTTACCACGTCGCCGACGTTTACGATCTTGAATCATCTTTTCGTAGTTTTCTTGAAGTTTATCTTGCAGCCCTTCATGAGCCGCAAGACTACGCGCCGCATCTTCATCACTTATTGTGAACGTCTCTTCTTCTTTTGCTTCATAAAACTCATCATCTTCATCATCTTCAATAAAAGGGCGATTAATACTACTATCAAGCGTGAATTCTTCGTCATCCTCATCATTAAAAGCGACATCGATCACTTTTGTTTCTAAATTAAAGTTATAACATAGCTCTTTTAGTAGTAATTCAAATTCATAAATAACCGCTTTAGCATCTAGTGCACTAACTTCATCAGTAAAAGTAAAACGCAGGGTATCATTACCAACAATCGTAATTACATGACTACTTTCACTAAGATTAGTGGCTAAGTACCATGGTTTAAAAAGCGCTAATGCATCTTCAATCCGCGGTAATTTAGTGTAAGCATAAGTAATTTTATAGGCATAAGGAATACTCATGAGTGCTGCACTAAACTCACGATATTCATTAAATTTCCACGGTGATTCTTTTAAAAGGGTATAGTGCCACGTCTCTTTTTCTTTGCGCCACTCTAAAAAGGTAAGACCAATACGCGGAGCGTTTTCATAATTAATAGAGGCAAAGAAACGGGCACTAATATTTCCCATTTATAAAAGAACTCCTACAAGACTAAAGATATCTTTAAATAAAATAACGACTGTTAAGCCAATTAAGAGAATCGCCCCAATCATACTAGCAATTTGTTTAAAGCGTGGACTAATTTCTTGCCGGGTAATGGTTTCAACGATAACCACTAGTAAGTGCCAACCATCTAGCGGGGGAAATGGTAATAAGTTAAAAAGTGCTAAGTTGACACTAATTAAACCCCATAAGAATAAATAAGGTGCTAAACCATGGTTTTGTAATGTTTGTGCCGAAATATTAAAAATACCAACTGGTCCACTAATATTTTTAAGACCATCAGTAAATAAAGACTTTAAACCGCGCGCAACAGCAGTAACAGAACGCACAAAGTCACCGTTAGAGGCAACAAAGGTTTCTTTAAAGTTATTTCGATATTTAAACTTAGTTAAACCAAAACCGATTGATTCAAACTTATAACCAGCAGCGGGTTTTTCTGGATTTTTTAATTCGGTATTAAAAGTTAGAACTTTTTCAATCCGTTCGGCACTTTCATAAGTCTCACCCCGTAAGAAAGTCGCCGTAAAAGTTAAGACATCCGTTTCTTTTAAATCGGTGTAGAAAGAATTTTCATTTGTTAAATCAGTGGCGCCTATTTCAAGTAAGACAATTGCGTCTCCACCAAAAGTTAAATCATCGAGACTTTTAGGTTGAAATAAAATATAATATTCTGGTTCTGTCGCTTCCGGATCAATTGTTCCTTCGCCAAAATACTGAATATTGTAACCATCAATTTCTTTTTCTTTAAAATCAATGCGGTCATCCGTACGGATACCTAGGTTATAGATTGCACTATTTTCAACTACTTCAAGACGAATTGATAATCCCGTTTGTGGTAATACCCCATTAGCGAATAAGAAAATAGCGTAGCCTAAAACAAGGTTCATAATAATACCGGCCGACATAATTAAGGCCCTTTTGCCGCGATTAATCTTAAGTAAACTCCGACTCATATCAACTTCTTGGTCTTTAAACTCTTCGGGTAAGGTATCATCTTCCCCTAACATGGCCACAAAGCCACCAAGCGGCAGTGCACGTAATGAATAATACGTTTCCCCTTTTTTCTTACGGAAAAGTTTTGGTCCAAAACCAATGGCAAATTCAAAAACATAAACTTTAAAAATCTTCGCCGCAATAAAGTGCCCAAGCTCGTGAATTGTAACTAATACACCGAGCATGACTAAGAATAATAAAATGTTTAATATTGTACTTAAAAAACCCATAATCTAATTTCCTTCTAGACGAGTATACTCCATCCGTTATTTATTAAGATGATAAGCATAGCAGTCACCATACTTACCATTAAAAGTGAATCAATGCGATCTAAAATACCACCATGGCCCACTATAATTGAACCATAATCCTTTACTTCTAAATGCCGCTTTGTCGCGCTAAAAAATAAGTCACCAATATTCGCCGCTAGGGGCATAATCGCCGATAACAATAATAAGTAATACCATTCTTTATGTGATAAGAAAGGTAATACTGGGTGACCCGCCCATGCCACAATCATAGCAAATAAGAAACTAAGAAGGACGGAGAATAACACTCCACCAAAGAATCCTTCCCATGTCTTATTGGGAGAAATACGGGGTACCATCTTATTCTTACCAAAGAGCACACCTACAAAATAAGCACCAATATCATTCATAGTTGTACCTAAACTAACATAACAGATAAGAAAGGCACTTGTTATAATCGTCGGATTATAAGTCGTTTCGGGAATATCCGCTATGTACTGCGGATATAATCTTAAAAATAAGAAAGCTTGGAAACCAAAGCCAGCGAATAATACTAATAAAAATAAGTAAGCGGCCACACTAAAACTAATGTGGGGATCAAAAACAATAAGCACAAATAAACCTATTAGAATCGTTGCAAGTAAAAAACTTGAAACTTGAATTGATTCAAACCCATTTTCAACAACCCATTTTGATACATCCCACCACGGATGATTGGCCGCGATATTCGCACTTACATTATTTTTAATAAAAATCCAAAACGTCAGCGCTAATGTCGATATAATTGTTAAAAAATATACGTACCAATATCGCTTTGATATTTTCGTGCCGCGCATAATTTCAAAAACAGCAATAATTGAAACAAAAAAGACAAGCGCTAAAAAGTACCAACCACCCAAAAAAAGAGCAGGGACCGCAATTATCGCTAGCACAATTGAAGTAATGGTTCGCGTTTTCATTGACTTCTTCGTTGCTTCTGAAATTTCATTTAACGATATTTTAATGGTTGAAGTTCGTTTGGTTTTTGGTTTAACTTCGTTATTTTCCATCCTATAATCCTCCAAACCTCCGTGTCCTTTTTGCATATTCTTCTAAATCTCGAACGAGACATTTTTCATCGTAATCAGGCCAGTATGTGGGGGTAAATATAAATTCAGCGTACGCTAGTTGCCATAACATATAGTTACTTAGACGCATTTCACCACTAGTGCGTACTAATAAATCAACCGGTGGTAATCCTTTAGTGTCAAGATAATCTTCAAATTGTTCAACTGTTAAATCCTCAATATTAGCGCTCTTATCAGCGTTAAGTCTTTTAATAGCGCGAACAATTTCATCTTTGCCACCATAATTTATACAAATGTTAAGAATTGTACCCGTATTATTTTTTGACTCTTCTTTAGCGTAATTAATCGCTTCTTGGGTCGAGACTGGTAATCTAGACAAATCCCCTGAAGTCATTATCTTAATATTATGTTTTTGCACTTTTTTTAAAACACTATGTAATCTCTTTTCAAGAGTTCGAAATAAGAAGTCAACTTCCTTTTTAGGACGGGACCAGTTTTCCGTGGAAAAAGCGTAGACACTCATAACGGGAATATTACGTTTACTGACAGCAATGCCAACATCAAAAAGACTTGCAAAACCTTTTTCATGGCCATAGGTTCTTGGTTTCTTTCGGGCTTTAGCCCATCTACCATTACCATCAAGGATAAAAGCAATATGTTTTATGCCATAATTTTCCAAACTTAAAACACTATTCTTTTCCATACTTTAAATTATACATTAAGAATAAGTAATTTCATAAAATAACATTTGGTCAAATGTTAAAAAATAAAAAAGCCTCGGTAAAGGCTTTCTTCAAAGTTATTAAAATGAATTAAACAGTTAAGATCTCTTCTTCTTTTTCTTTAAGTAAATCATCCGCTTTTTTTACAAATTCGTCAGTTACTTTTTGCACTAATTCTTCCGCTCTTTTGCTCATATCTTCACTTAAATCTTTATCCGCCTTAATCCCTGAATTAGCGTCGCGACGGATATTTCGAATAGCGATTTTAGCTTCTTCGGTAAATCGTTTTGCTTGTTTAACTAAATCGCGCCGCCTCTCTTCGGTAAGAGGGGGTAAAATTAAACGAATTGTATCCCCATCATTAATTGGGTTAATCCCTAAGGTTGAAGCGTTAATGGCTGCTAAGATGGAACGCATATCCCCTTTGTCATAAGGTTTGATTAATAGTTGCCGCGGTTCTGGGATACTAATTGAACTAATTTGATTAATAGGCATTTTTTCACCATAATAATCACATTCAATTCGATCTAAAAGCGCAGCGCTAGCCCGTCCCGTTCGCAGGGTTGCAAATTCACTTTTCAAATTTAAAATTGTTTTTTCCATTCGCTCTTCGGCGATAAGTGCATATTCATCCATATTTTTACCTCTTCGTTATAATTGTACCAATTTCTATGTGTTCTTCAAGTGGTCCAAAGTTTAAAACTTCGTCCATCCCAATAACAAAAGTCGTAATATTTGTCTTTTTTAATATTTCTAACGCACTTAAATCCATAGCTTCAATTTTAATATCGATTAGATCTTGATAACTTGCTTCGGTAATTTTTTGGGCATCCTTATGTTTACGTGGATCTTTAGTGTAAAGCGCATCGACACCATCTTTAACAAAGATAATTAAATCAGCGTCAATATCAATAGCGCGGAGGGCCGCACCAGTATCAGTGGTGAAAAAAGGTTTCCCTGTTCCCCCACCAAAAATAACAATTTCGCCTTGATCAAGATGTTTTTTTGCTAGTTCTGGACTTGTTTTTTCCGCTAAGCCTTCTACTGCAAAAGAGTTTAAGACCACCGCTGGTAAATCATTTT
The DNA here is from genome assembly GCA_002069815.1 of Tenericutes bacterium ADurb.Bin239. Classification (GTDB taxonomy): domain Bacteria; phylum Bacillota_I; class Bacilli_A; order RFN20; family CAG-826; genus UBA1361. The sequence continues at coordinate 37,476 of MWCB01000008.1, forward strand.
GTACAAAGTAATCTTTAAGCGCTAAGGAGTTTAAAAAAGTAGCGGTCATCCCCATATAATCAGCCGCAGCGGGATCTAAACCTAATACTTGAGCATTCTTCCCCCGCCAAATATTCCCCGCACCAATAACGATACCAATATCCCATTTTTGATGATGGCGGAATGACTTAACAAAATTTAAAATGGCAGCTAAAACTTTTGGATCATAAATCCCGTGTTCTTTCCTTCCGGCGAGTGCTTCACCACTTAATTTTAAGAGTACGCGTTTATATCTCATGGTTTTCCTCCAAAAAAACACCCGAAGGTGTTTTCTTTTATTTCGTTTTTATTTTATTTGGCCATAGACTTCAGCGGCGAAGTCTTCTTGACGTTTTTCAATACCTTCACCAACTTGATAACGGACAAAACGTAATACTTTGTTGTCAAGGTCTTTTAAAGCTTGACCGACTTTCTTTGTGTCATCCATTAAGTACGTTTGTTCTGCTAATACTAAATCACTGAAATATTTTCGAACACGGCCTTCAACAATGTTTTTAAGCATTTTTTCTGGTTTATCAGCGAGTTTTGGATCATTTTTCGTAACTTCAAGTTGAATATGTCTTTCGTGTTCATAGTCAGCTTCAGTAATATCATCAGTGGTAATATAACTTGGACTATTCGCGGCCACATGCATCGTTAAGCCATGCGCTAATTCTTCATTCTTTTTGTCTAAGAGAACAAGGGTTGCAATTTTTCCACCCATATGGATATAAGTGGCTCCCCGATCTTCAACTTTTACGAGTTCAAAGCGACGGAATGATAATTTTTCACCAATCTTAACCGTGGCTTCCACTAATAATGGGTTAATGATGGCGTCCGCTGCTTCTTTAGTTTTTGGTTTATGTTTAAGTAATAAATCAAGAACTGTATTTACTAAGGCTCTAAAATCATCGCCACGACTGACAAAGTCAGTTTCACAGTTAACTTCAACAATAACAGCAAGACCATCTTTTATTTTAGCTAACGCTAATCCTTCAGCAGCAATCCGTCCTGATTTCTTTGCGGCAGTAGTGATACCTTGTTCACGGAGCCAGTCTTTGGCTTTATCTACATCTTCACCGTTTTCAACGAGGGCCTTTTTACAGTCCATCATCCCAGCGCCAGTAAGTTCACGCAATTCTTTAATTTTATCGATTAAACTTGCCATTATTTATCTCCTTCCTTTTCGGCTTTTGGTTCTTCAACTTTAGCTTCTTCCTTAGCTTCTGTTTTAGGAGTAGCCTCCTTTTTTACTTCTTTTTTTACTTCTTTTTTCGGTTCGGCTTTTTTAGCTGGTTCTTTTTCGACCTTTTCTTTCGGTTCGTCTTTTTTAGCTTCAGCCTTTGGTTTTTCAACCTTGGCTTTCTCTTCTTTTACCTTTGGCGCTTTTTCTTCTTTTGGCTCTTCAGTTTGAACCTTTTCTTCTTTTTTAACCTTGGCTTTGGGCGCTGGTTTTTCTTCGGCTATTTCTTCAACGACTTCTTCGTCTTCTTTAACTTCCGCTTTGCGAGCTCGGGTTGGTTTATCACTATGTTGGGTACGCGTTTTACGTACTGGACGACGTTCTTCACCATCACCACGACGTGGCCGTGGCTCATTATGTTTTAAGGCTTCTTCTAAGGTTTCTGTTTCAGGTTCTAAGTCACGAGTATAAGCTAAAACCGGGATACCACCTTTTGCTTCAACAATAGCATCAGCGAATAAAGTAAGCATTAATTGCACGGTTTTAGTAGCGTCATCGTTACTTGGAATAACGTAATCAACGACATCAGGATCACAGTTAGTGTCAACAAGAGCAAACACTGGAATATTTAAATTGCGCGCTTCTCTAATCGCATTAGCTTCATCAATTGTGCTAACGACAAAGACCGCTTCTGGTACTTTACGCATTTCTTTAATGCCTTCAAAGTTATCATTTAAACGACGCATTTCTTTCCGAATTAAGATTGCTTCTTTTTTCGGTAAGCGATCAAAAGCACCTTCGGCTTCTTGCATTTCTAAATCACGTAAATATTTTACGCGGGTCGAAATGGTTCGAAAGTTAGTTAAGGTACCGCCTAGCCAGCGATTATTCATATAAAATGAACCACTGCGTTCGGCTTCATTTTTAACGTGTTCGGCATGTTGTTTACGGGTGCCGACGAATAAGACTTTACCGCCCCGGGTAACAATTTCACGTAGGGCAGCGTAGGCTTCTTCGATTTTGACAATTGTCTTTTCTAAGTCAATGATATGGACATTGTTCCTCGCACCATAAATATATGGCTTCATTTTTGGATTCCATAATTTGGTTTGATGACCAAAGTGGGCTCCAGCTTCAAGTAATTTTTTCATGGTGATGACTGGTAGATTTTCATCTGGTAAGACATCTTCCATGGTCGGCATTACTTCCTCCTCGGTTAATACGACTTTTTCTTCACTCATTAGTGAACCTCCTTTTGTTATTTCCTCCACATCTTCGGACCTCATCCCTACACAAGTAGAACCGGACGAGGAATTCAATGTGTGCGTATTAGCCCTTTATAAAAGAGCCATTAGTATATTACCATAGGTAAAAGGTTTAGGCAACTAGTTGTCTTTCTTTTACGCCTTGAAAAGGCGACATTATTATCAAAGACAAATATTCAACCTTTTTAACGTTTGAAAAGTTCAAACATTTCTTTAAGTTTATTTTGCTGGGCCGCGGTTGCCACTGTACAAACATCATGGAAAAATCCAGTCGGCTCTTTTTCGATTAATGCTTTAGCCGCCGCGTAGCCATCATATGACATATAGGTATAGTAATTTATTTTATCAATGCCAGCTTTAACGACATTTTGGTAATCATCTTTGCTCAGTCCACTTCCACCATGCATCACTAAATAAATATCACTGACTTTTCGAATGTTTTCAATAACATCAATCGATAGCACAGGTTTAGCTTTATAGATGCCATGGGCCGTCCCAAAAGCGATGGCAAGCGCATCACAACCAGTTCTTTTTACGAAGTCAGGCACTAATTTGGGGTCAGTATATAAAAGTCGTGGATCACCTGTTACCACTCCACCTGATTCGCGGTTGGGTAAACTTCCTAATTCGGCTTCAACACTAACGTTATGCTTATGCGCATATTCGACAACCTTCTTCGTAATTTTAATGTTTTCTTCATAAGGCTGTGCGGAAGCATCAATCATCACACCCGTAAACCCTAACTTAATTGCTTTTACACATGATTCATATGATTCGCCGTGGTCAAAATGAACACACACGGGAACTTTAGCTTTTTTAGCAAACATCAGCATAATTGGTCCAATTACTTCAATACTTAGAACACTTTCATGCAATTCAGCATGCGAAAGAATCAGCGGGATATTTTGCCTTTCAGCTTCATTAATAGCGGCAATAATTGATTCTAAGTTCGGAGTGTTAATGGCCGGAACCGCGACCCCTCTTTTTCTTCCTTCAGCTAAAACTTCTTGTAAATTAACTAGCATAATTAAATTCGCTTTTCCTTTCTAAAGGATGTCAACTTTCCATCCTAAATAATTTTCAAGGGCTTCTTTCACGACATCTTTTTCAAGACCATAAGTATAAGTAACATGGTGATGATAATCGTTTTTAATGACATAGGTTAAGATTGATTCTAAATCAGCAAATTCGACAATACCCCAAGAACCAAAGAAGGCTTTTTCAACTTTATCATCAGTGATTTTTGCTTCACCAACGTAAAATTCAAGTTTGCCGTTTTCGGCTTTAGCCGAAGCATAAGTTATTGGGCCGCCTTTTAAGACCCCAACATTAACACCATAAGAACAGCCCTCACCATAAGTTTTATCAAACATTTTATGCGATTCAACTTTGGTTTTACCACGCACCAGTGAGGTTGCCATTTGGCCACAGTGGTAGAAAATACATTTGTTCTTTTCTTTACCATAATTATTATTCCAGTCCATAACCGCCGCTGGCGTTTCAGTTGCCAAAGTGAGGATTTTCATCACCAAAGCATTGTAGACATCAACTTCACACGCAACTGGAATACCAATATTAGTTAAGTAGGATGTAATTAAACAAACGGAAATCTTTTTAGCAGCAGGGAATTCATTCCAGCAGCGAATGGCAACAGCATCTAGATGATAGCGTTTTACGTAATCTAATATTACAACGGTCGTTTTTGCAATGTAAATTAATCTTTCGGGTGGAACTTCACTCATATCAGTGTAGTCTTTATAGTTTTTAATCATTTTTAAAACTTCAGGACTATCATCTTTAAGTTCATCCACTAGATAGAAAAGTTCCGCAAGATCAAATGCTTCAACCGTAATATTATTTTTTTCTAAAGTAACTTCATCATAACGCACAGTTTTAAAAGCGGTAACACGAGCGCCAAGCGCCCCGATAACCATCTTTTTCGCCCCTTGGTGAATTCGACAAATTTTGGCAAATTTTCTAATTTGTTCAATAAAGTCTTCATCAAGCGGATGAATAACGTGTGGTTCAAAAATAGTGTATTTAATATTACATTGATTGAAATAATTACAAATCGAAATCTTACCGCAGAAGGCGTCTCTTCTTTCAGTAAAACTCATCTTACCAATTTCATCAGGATAAGCTTGGATTAAAATTGGTTTGCCCCAGTCGCGTAAAGCTTTAACCGCGCCACTTTCGTCCCCAAAATTTGGTAAACACATAATAACACCATCAATTTCATCACGGTGTTTTTTTAGCCATTCAGCGTAAATCATGCCATCATGTTCATTAGAAATGGCGCCAAACTTAGTAGCTTTTTCATCTAAACAGACACTTTCATGACCAGCGCGACGCACGGCTTCTTCCATTTCTTTACGGGCCTTAGCGACTAGTGTTTCGGGGAAAAACCCACGATTAGCAAAGTACAATGCAAATTTCATATTTTTTTACCTCCATACTTCTTTTGTTAAATGATAAATTCGCTTATATTTTTTATATTGTTTTTTATATCTAAACACTAACTCTTTGTTAGGCTTATAACTTTGTCCTTTAGTTACGTATTTTTCTAATAGTGTTTCATACGGTACTTTTTCTTCATAATGCTTCATAACAATAAAGCATCCATAAATTCCCCCTTCAGGCGTCAAAATCGTATTTACTTCTTTATTATAAATATTCGCTTTAATATTTAACCAACTTGGATTTTTACTCCCGCCACCGGTAACACTCATTTTCGAAATATTAATCCCTGATTTTTCAAGCATTTCAAGGTTAAACTTCATTTCATAAGTGGCACCCTCCATCAGCGCAAAATAAATTTCCGCTTTCGTTGTTTCACAAGTTAAGCCTAGCATGGCCCCCGTGTCTTCACCACAAAGATGAGGGGTCCCGCTTCCAGAGAAATGCGGAAGGACTAAAAGTGACGTTGGAATTTCAACTTCTTTTTCAGAATAATGTCTAAAATAACTTTCTTTTAGTCGTTTTTTCTCCAGAGGAGAAAGATGGTCGCGATGCCACTTTAATAGTGCGCCCCCTGTATTTAAGAAGGCGTAGGTAATATATGTACCTTCATTAATGTAAGGAACAACACAATAATTATTTTTATAAAATGTTTCAGTATCGGTAATTTTAGCAAAAACAGCAGCAACACATTGCGCAGTACCCGTCCCATCATTAGCGCTCCCCACTTCAAATAAACCTGACCCAATCGCCGCCATGTATTGATCGTGAGCCCCCGCCAGCACAATACAATCTTGACTGAGCCCTAATTTGCTAGCTACATCCGCTTTTACTTTTCCAACACAAGCATCCGCGGACATTAAATCAGGGAATAAAGATTGTTTGAGACCACATAATTCGATTAACTTCTTCGACCAACATTTTTTATTAATATCAAGTAACATCGTACGGGAAGCCGTTGAATAATCACTAATTGTTTTTCCGGTTAGCAAATAGGCCACAAATCCCGTTACTAACAATAATTTATCAGCTTTTTCGTACATTTCTTTATGTTCTTGCTTAATCCACATTAATTTAGAGAAAGAGAACATTTTATTAGGATATAAACCTGAAATATCCGCGACTTTAAGCGGATCTATTTTTGTTAATAATTCATCTTTTTCCTTTTCCCCCAGGTTACTCGTAAAAAGAATGAAATCATTTAAAGGATTGCCTTTATTATCAAGGAGCACAAAAGCTTCGCCCAAAGTAGAGGTACAAATTGATTTTATCGCGGTATCACTTTTAGCGACTAATTTTTTAATAATCGTGAAAATGATATCTTTTAGTTTTTCTGCATTTAAATAAAAGATACCATCTTGCGAATACGTTGGAGATTCAAATTTACAAGTACTTAAAATAATGCCCTCATCATTTAAGAGCTGTCCTTTAATCATTGATGTTCCAATATCAAGGCCTATATAACTCATGTTAATCAACCCCTTTTTTACATTTTAATATAACTAAATTGCTAATTGAAGTATTACATGGAGAAATCCATTTATTAAGTCATTAATTACGAAATTTATTTACATTTTAATGTAAAACTCCAAGGAGAATTTGCCTATTACTCGATAACAATCTTCAAGACATGAGCCATGTCAATTATTACCGCATCATCTTACTTTCGCGTCAATCATAACACAGATATTTTCATCTTTTGTTAAGTCATAATTATGTTTTTTAATTAAATCATTTCTTTTTTGCTCGTGGATGAGCGGTGTAATATTCTTTTACAACTTTTTCTTCACTAACATGCGTGTAAATTTGCGTAGTATTTATTGATTCATGGCCCAATAATTCTTGAATAACCCGCAAGTTTGCCCCTTTTTCTAATAAATGCGTAGCAAATGAGTGCCGTAATAAATGGGGATGTAAATTAACATATTCCCCTGTTTTCTTTTCAATTGAAAGCAAGATATACCGTAACCCCTGAATAGTAAGTTTGTTGCCTTGTGCATTTAAAAAGAGAACATTTGTCGGTTGACTACTTTTTCTTTTTGCTAAAAGTTCTTTGCGGGTTCCATTTAAATAATTACGTAATAACTTTTGAACACGGTCTGTAAAAGGAACCATCCGTTCTTTCTTCCCTTTCCCAAGTACCATTAAAAACCGTTCATTTAAATTAAAGGACTGCAATGTTAAATTAATGACCTCGCTGGCCCGCAACCCCGTTGCAAACATTAGTTCTAATATTAATTGATCGCGCTCACGCAAGAAATCAGTGCGTGTTTCATTAGCGGCTAATATAAGTTTAATTTCTTCTTCGTAAAGGACCCGCGGTAACGGGTTAACGACTTTGGGGGATGAAACAGTTAAAAACGGATTATCTTTCACATATCTTTTATCTTGTAAAAATTCATAATAATGCCGTAAGCTCGCTAATCTTCTTTTTAAAGTTCGTCGCGAAACATTCTTATCAATTTGGTCTCTTAAAAATAAACGAATCACCGGTTTATCAACTTCGTCATCACGCAAATGCTGATGCGCTAAAAACAAATAAAAAGTCTCAATGTCACTAACGTAAGCGGTAACGGTGTTATGAGAAAACCGTCTAGTGTACCGTAAATAATCTTGAAACTCTTGTAATGGTCTATTCATTTAACGCGTCAATGTACTCCTTGTATTTTTTAGTTATTTTTAGTGATTTCTCGGCAATTTCCATGCGGTTTTGTTTAGTGGCACCTTTTATAATACCAAAATTTGCGTTCATTGGGGCAAAATTTTCGGGGTTAGCAGTATGGATATAATACATCAAACTACCAAGCATTGTTTCGTTTGGATAACTAAGTTCTATCCCTTTTATTTTAGCGTAAATATTTAAGGCCACATAGAGTCCACTTGCGGCACTCTCCACATAACCCTCCACTCCACTTAGCTGACCCGCAATATAAATGTTAGGATTTCCTTTTAATGATTTATCGATTGCAAGAACATGCGGAGCGTTAACAAAAGTATTACGGTGCATTAATCCATAACGGACAAATTCCGCCTTTTCTAACCCAGGAATCATTCTAAATACTCGCCTTTGTTCGGCGTAAGTTAAGTTAGTTTGGAACCCCACTAAATTGTATAAGGTACCAATCACATTATCTTGTCTTAGTTGAAGGACAGCATAGGGTTTGTGGTCAGCATCTTTTCCTAAACCGCGCGGTTTAAGGGGACCAAAACGTAAAGTTTTAGGACCTCTTTTCGCTAGCACTTCAATTGGCACACAAGCATCAAAATATTTCATATCTATTTCATGCAGTGACGCAATTTTAGCGTTTATTAATTCATCATAAAATCGATAATATTCTTCTTTTGTGAATGGGCAATTAATATAAGCATCATCGCCTTGATCATAACGTGATTTATAATAAGCAATGTCCATATTGATTGAATCTTTTTCAATGATTGGTGCACTTGCATCAAAGAAATGTAAAAACTTCGTGTCAATTAATTTACCAAGCGCTTCTTCTAACTTTTTACTTGTCAATGGACCCGAGGCCATAATAACAGGCACATGCGTTGTTAATTCTGTTACTTCTTCGTACACTACTTCAATGTTTTGATGATTCGTAATTATTCGTGTTACTTCTTCGCTATAAAGCTCCCGATCAACACAAAGGGCATTGCCGCCAGGAACACTTACTTTTTTCGCTACCTGCATCATGAGTGAGTTATAAATTTCCATTTCTTTTTTTAGTAACCCGCAAGCATTGGTAAGTTCCTTGCTTTTCAAAGAATTAGAACACACTAATTCACCAAGTTTATCACTATGATGCGCCGGAGTATTAACTTTTGGTCGCATCTCATAAAGTTTGACTTTAATTCCTTTTTCGGCCAAGAAAAAAGCTGCTTCCGTTCCTGCTAATCCACCACCTATGATAATCACTTGTTCCATAGAGAAATTATAGCAAAAAAACGACATTTTCCTTACAAAAATATGTTATTTTTTATATTTACTACGTCTAATTGATGCTGAATAATCACAGTCTTGATAGTTTGAGCAACGGATGTATTTTCGATTACGCGAGTCATAACGATAAGTTAGTGGCGCATTACATTTTGGACAATTTTTACCCGTATACTCAACGATGAATTCAGTATATTTACATTTAGGAAAATTACTACATCCAATAAAGCGACCATATGGACCATCACGATACACTAATTCGCTTCCACATTTTTCACAATTGCGACCAACTTTTTCTGGTGGTAACTTCTTCATGCCCTTCCGTGCATTATCAATTTTCACCGAGAAATCACTATAAAAATCACTAAGGAATTCAACTTTATCACCTTCCCCGTTAGCGATCTTATCTAATTCATTTTCCATTGTCGCGGTGTAATCGCTACTTACGACAAGGGGGAAGAATTCATTAAGGGCATCAACTTGACGGAAGCCAAGTTCAGTTGGTTTTAATGATCCTTTAAGACTTGACACATATTTTCGTTTTTGGAGAATATCAATCGTTGGAGCATACGTTGATGGTCGCCCAATCCCTAATTCTTCCATCGTTTTAATAAGACGACCTTCCGTATAACGAGCTGGTGGTTCCGTAAATTTTTGTTCACTCACAACATCTAGGATTGGTAATTCACTACCGATATGCATCTTTGGTAATTTTTCCTCTTTACTTTCTTCGTTTGTTCCATACACTTTTCGAAAACCCGGAAAAAGAAGAACAGTTGAGGTTGCATTAAAAATAGTACCGCTTGAATTAAAGGTATAGCGCGTAACTTCTTCCTTGCTCCCTACCATTAAACTCGCGAGCGCGCGTGCGTATATGAGAGAGTACAAGTTGTATTCTTCACGAGTTAATGAATTTTTAATTGAATCAGGAGTGAATTTTAAGTTCGTGGGTCGAATAGCTTCGTGAGCATCTTGGACGTTTTGACTAGCTTTACCGCGCGCTTGACTACGACCTAAATATTCACTGCCATACTCCTTAACAATAAGTTGTGATGCATTAGCGACAAAACTTGGAGCAAGACGCGTTGAGTCGGTACGAATATACGTAACTATACCAGTTTCAATACCGTTAATCGTCACTCCTTCATATAATTTTTGAATAATACGTGAGGTACGTGAGGCGCTATATTTATATTTACTACTCGCTTCTTGTTGTAAGGTGGAAGTGGTAAAGGGTGGTTTGGGACTAATATGTCTAATTTCTGTCTTTGCTTCCGTTACCACAATTTGCGGGGCAAGTTTACTAATAATGTCATTTTTCATTGCTTCGTTAGTAATAGTCTTATCACCAGCGTAACTCTTGTTAAAATTAACACTAAAAAGAGTGTCATCATATTTGGTATCAATTTTAAGAGTCCAATATTCTTCCGGCACAAACGCTTCAATCTCTTGTTCTTTATCAGTAATAAGTTTTAAAACTGCACTTTGGACTCGGCCAGCACTAGGAACATTAATTTTTTGGTTTAAAAGTTTGGAAAGTTCAAAACCGACAATTCGATCAAGCATGCGCCTAGCTTCTTGACTATTGAAAAGGTCTTCATTTAGTTTGCGCGGGGCGGCTAGTGCATTAGTAATACCGTCACGCGTTATTTCATGGAACTCCAGACGTTTGGTCTTGTCTAAATCTAATTCCAGTAATTTAGCGATGTGATAGGCAATGGCTTCCCCTTCGCGGTCAGGGTCAGTGGCAAGATAGACCTCGCTACTTTGATCTTTCGCTTTTTTTAGCGTATCAGCGACATTTTTTCGCCCTTTATCTAAAATATAATCGCCTTCAAAAGTTTTAAGATTGATCCCTAAATTCTTTGAGCCGCGTGTTGAAAGATCGACGATGTGGCCATAACTTGCGAGTACTTTGTACTCGTCACTTAGATAGCGTTCTATCGTCTTAATTTTACTGGGAGATTCAACAATTACTAGTTTCACAATGGCTCCTACGGTATATGAATATAGAGGGTTTTTCGCGACTTGTCAACCGTAAAACCTTGCTTATTTTCCCTTTATTTATAATAAATAAAACATTTTTTCATTTTGTTAATGCGGCCAGAGTTTTATGATGTCATCAGCGCTCTCCACAAGATAAGCACCATCTTTAATTAGACGATTGCAACCACTATTCTTCCCAGCACGTTCAGGAACACAAAAAACATCACTCCCTTTTTCAAGCGCATAACCAACCGTAATTATGGTTCCGGAGCGATACTTCGCTTCGACGATTAAAACCGCTTTAGTGAGCGCTGCTACTAGTCTATTACGAAATTTAAAGTAATCAGGTTCTGGTCTAGTGTTATTTGGATATTCACTTATTAGTAATCCGTGTTTAGCAATCTCCTCATATAGCTTTTTATTAGTTTTTGGATAAGGATAATCAATACCGCTGCCTAATATGGCGATTGTCTTCCCTTGGGCCTTAAGCGTCGCCTCATGAGCAAATCCATCTATACCGCGTGCTAATCCGCTGACAATGGTGAATTTTTCTTTAACGAGACCTTCAACAATCTCATAAGTCATGTTTTTACCATATTCACTATAGTCACGGGCTCCAATTACCGCAATTGCTTTATCTAAATTTGAAAGTAAATCACTATTACCTTTTAAATATAAAACAATCGGGGGATTATTAATTGTTTTAAAAAGAGCGGGATAGTTGTCATCTATAATCGTAATTGTGTCAACTTTGTCCCACTCTTCCTTATATTTAATAAATAAAGAATCATCAACTCTTTCTTTAGTGCGTAATGCATCTATAATTGCGTGATAATTACCATCATACTTGGCAGCAAAGTAAAGTAAAACATCGCGGGCTTTTCTGCTCATCATTAATTCCTCATTATATAAATAAGGAAGAAATTAAAGTTTTATCACTTTTAAAATAGTTTAATTTGTTTATTTAAAGCGTCTTGGACTGGTTTATAAGAATAACGATGGACATCTTTAACTGGACCATATATTTCTAAAGCGCGTAAGTGTTTACGGGTTGGATAACCTTTGTTATTTTCAAAATCATATTGGGGATAGAGTTTCGCTAACTTATCCATATAAGCGTCACGCGCTACTTTCGCTAAGATGCTCGCCGCGGCGACACTTAAAGAGGTTGCATCCCCTTGAATAATCGCTTCGTGGCCTACTTCTAAGTTACTAAGGGGCATGGCATCAGTCAAAACAAAGTGAAATTCGTGTTTTAAACCACTGATTGCTTTTTGCATCGCAAGAATTGTCGCTTGATAAATATTAACTTGATCGATAGTGGGAGCATCAACTGATACTATTTTATAATCAAGGGCATTTTCTTTAATAACATCACTTAGTGCAAGTAATTCAGCTGGCGTTAATTGTTTAGAGTCAATAATTCGTTCATCGTTAAAAAAGGGAGGCAATATTACCGCCGCAGCAAAAACAGGACCCGCTAAAGGGCCTCTCCCCGCTTCATCCACACCTACTAAATAAAGGTGGCCATGCTTTCTTACATCATTATCAAACTCAAAATATGTCATATTATCACTCCAAACTTACGCTAGTAATTGCTATTACTAATATTATTATATTATAGAATCTAACTATTTCTATTTTTAATAATTCAAATATTTGTCATTTTATTCCTAAAACTAACTTGCAAACATTGAGATGTCATTTTTAAACATATAAAATGAAAATATAGATTAGTGAAAGGAGAATATTATGAAAAAACGAAGATTTTTACTAATCCCACTACTTTTTGGATTGCTTTTAACCGGATGTTTCGGTGGAAATGATCCCGAAGATATTATTGATGAAGATGGTGAAAGTAGCCAAAAAACTACTAACGATGTAGCGGAAGAAGATATTTTGGAAAATATGGGCTACGGAAAAAAAGAAGGCTGGCCAACCCAAAAGCTTGCTAGTTTTTTAACAAGCGAACGAGTCAACGAAACTGTTCCCGCTTTAACAAATATCGGAACTACTTATTATCATGAAAATAATGACGCTAATAATAAGTACTTCGCCATTGTTATTCCTGGTTCTGATCGCGAAGCAGATTATAAAGCAATACTTGAAGGAGCTAGCTACACACATAGTAAACTTGGTTGGACTAGTATTGCGGTAAATAGTGAAGACACAATTAATGTTGCCTACCAGTACATGCAAGATCACCCAATTCTTGATTACGCTATGTTTATTGTTGTTACAGCGCTTAAAGTTAATTCATTTCGCTTTGATAAACTTGAAAGTGATATAGGATGGCCTGCAGAGCAATTGCAAACTTTCTTAAGTAAATATCGTATTACCGAAACAGTTCCTGGCCTTACTGGTGGTAACTTTTTCGCTGAATTAACAGAGCGCAACGAATTTATTGTTTGTGCGCCTGGTGTTAATTTTACTGCCAGCTATTTAAGTAGTCTTGAAAATGAAGGTTATACAGTGACTGGATCAAATGCTGTAAGTGCCTCAGGCAAAGTACGGATTAATGTGACCGCTAACGATTATCCATTCTTCTTTTTTGATGCGACAAAAATTGTTATAAAACCTGTAGTCTAATAATAAGTTTCGCTTATTAAATAACGACCGTTATCCACTAGCGGTCGTTTTTTAAACTATATTATCTTTTATTACTCTAGACTAACTCGTCCAATTAGCCCATTTTTAAATTCATTTAAGATTAAAATTTCAGTGCGGTCACTAACATCAAAGTCTTCGCCGATAATTCCGCGCCGAGTAGCAATAGCGTTAATCACAGTTTGATAATTACTGTCTTCCTTGATGTCAATATCGTAAAAAGTTACCAGTTCCTTAAAATAATGTGTCTTTAAATAATTAACTAAATACTCTGCCATCGTATGTGTTGGTAAAATCTCTTGTCTAATTGTACCAATAAGCGCTAGTTTCATACTTATATCTTCATCATCGAAGTTAGGGGATAAGATACCAGGCGTATCGATAAGCGCAATTTCTTTACTCACCCTAATATATTGATTAGCGCGAGTATGCCCTGGTTTATTTTGCACACTAGCGGCTTTACGACCCGCTAGTTTATTAATAAGGGTTGATTTACCAACATTAGGAATCCCAACTATCATTACCGCTAGAGGCCGCGGTTTTAATCCGCGCCGGACATCGCGTTCAATTATTGGTTTACCAATTTCTTTAATTTTATCTAATATTTGGCAAATAAACTTTTGCTCATTTAAGTTACCCGCTAAAACATTTAATTTTTCTGTATGTGTACTAACTCGCTTCGGATCAGCAAGATCAGCTTTAGTTAAAACATAAATATTTGGTTTGCGTTCAATAATTGCGGTTAAATATGTAGCGCGACTACTTTTGGGAATTCGAGCGTCCCCTAATTCAACAATAATATCGACCATCTTTAAAGTTTCCATAAGCTTGCGTGTCGCTTTTTGCATGTGACCAGGAAACCAACCAATTTGTTTACTCATTAGTAGTATCTCCATTTCCACAATACATAATAATGCTGACCGATAAACTTTACTTTACCACTTTCACTGACTTGGACACTTTCAGTATAGCCTTGAATTACAACTAATTTGCCGCTGATATCATCAAAATGAACAGGACCAATCACCCGTGAGTCACTTGAATTAGCGCGGTTATCACCCATAAGATAATAAGACTTTTCTCCTAGCGTTAAAGGATCTCTTAGTCCGTTTTCATAATTGGGTGTACTATCATTTAAATATGTCGCCGTTGTATAGCGATTGTTTACTGAAAGGTAGGGTTCATCAAGTTTAAATGCTTCGTTACTTTTGGGCAAAGTAATATAAACTTCATCCCCTGTCGGATTATCTATAATTTGAATTGTTTCATAGGGCAAAGCAATAACCCGTTTAATGATATTGATGTCACCTTTTCGAAACACAACAATATCACCGCGTTCCAAATTGTTTCGGGCTTTTTCTCTTTCATCCATCAGGCCAAACTCGTAATATCTTTGATGAAAATTATTAAGCGTCGGTTGCATACTTGGGCCATCAACGTAGACAGGAGTGAAAGTTAAGTCGACGTAAGTAACAAAAAGAGCCACCACAATAGCGGTCACTAGTAAAATTGTCCACGTAATACTAAGAGCTTTACGGAGTCGTGGTTTATTTTTCTTATCTATCTCTTGATCAGTAATTTCGTTAGCGCCGACGGCTTCTTCTTTTACCATACAATAATTATATAACGAAATGTACACTCAATGTACATTTTCCCCTTTTAATTACATAAATAAGGAAAAAAATTGTAAGAAAAAAAGCCAGTAAACTGGCTTTCCCTCTTTAATGACTTTAACTTATTTCTTCTCTTTAATACGGGCTTTACGACCAGATAATTTACGAATGTAGTAAATTTTATTGCGACGAACATGCCCACGACGAAGAACTTCAATGCTGTCGATGATTGGTGAATGGGTGAAGAAAACACGCTCAACACCAATACCACTTGACATCTTGCGGACCGTGAATGTGTGGTTTACGCCTGCCCCTTGGAGAGCAATGACCACGCCTTCAAAAAATTGAATCCGTTCTTTATCGCCTTCGCGAATCTTAACAGCGACCTTAACGGTATCACCACTTGAGAATTCGGGAAGATCAGTACGAAGTTGAGAAGCGTTAATTTCATTAACTAAATTTTTATTCATGAACAACTCGCTCCCTCCTACAATATTTTTTCGTGTTCTTACCTTTTGGCAGCGGACCACAGCGACTTTGCGCTTCATTAATATACCAAAATGCAAGGGTGATGTAAAGAGTAATTACCTAAATATTTAGGTACAAACATTGCAAATGTTTAAAAAAGCCCGCCTTTTCATAAAGGGGGCTGTTAATTTATAGTTAAACTACCAGTTTAAACAAGTGCTTTAAGAACAAAATAAATAATAAAGATACTGGCGACAACATACATCGGTATTTTAACTTCTTTACCACGCTTACTTACAAGCATCATGATGACATACAAAATTAAACCTAATCCTAAACCATCACTGATTGAGTAAGTTAATAACACAAACATAATTGTGAAAAAAGCCGTAAAACCAATAATCCGATCGTCAAAATTAACCGCTTTTAAGTTACCAACAAAAATTAAACCACCGACACTGATAAGCGCCATACTTGTAACCGCTGGTTCAGTAAAAATATAGAAAACTGGATAAATAAAAGCGCTAAGTAAGAACATAAAACCAGCGACAACAGCGGCTAGCCCTGTTTTAGCGCCCATCTCAGCTGCAATACTACTTTCCGCAAAGGAAGTCACTGTACTTGTTCCTAGTGGCGCACAAATAACCGCCCCAAAGGCATCAGCGGCCACAACTTTATTTCCGCCAACCATATGACCATCTTCATCAATGATACCAGCCCCTCTTCCTACCGCTAAGATGGTTGCGGTTGTATCAAAGAGATTGACTAATACAAGTGAAAAGATAAAAGCATAGGAAGAAGGATTGCGTAAAGCGGTACCCCACGCTTCTTTTTCAAAAATTTTAAAGGCAACTTTTTCTAAGCCTTGCCCACCCCAAGCAGCCGGATCACTAAAGATGTTTTTAATGCTGTTAAAATGAAAAGCAATTGGAACACCAGCAGCAGTAAATTCAGGTAAATTAAAAATGTTCCAAACCGCTACCGCAACTACGACTGTAATAACCATCGCAATTGGGATTGCAAGTTGATTTAACCGCTTATTGCTGGAAAACATGAAGACAATAACAAGAAGTACACCAAATAACGAAAGTAATAACATTGGATTCGTTAGGTCCCCAAGTGTTACTAAAGTCGCGGGGTTTGAAACAATAAAACCACTGCCTTTAAGGCCGACAAAAGCAATAAAAGCACCTAGTCCCGCACTGATGATATATTTAATGTCATTAGGGATGGCATCAATCATAATTCGTCGTAATGGTGAAAGACTAATGATTGCAAAAAGAGTTCCCGAAAAGAACATCAGTAGCAATGCCGCTTGCCATGAACCTAAGGCGCCATACACCACATAAGCAAGATAAGCATTAACCCCCATTCCTGCACTTAAAACAATGGGAAAGTTACCATATAACCCCATCACTAAGCTAACAATGGCACTTACCACTGCGGTTGCGACAAAGACTCCGCTTGCGTCCATCCCCATATCAGAAAGGATGGCAGCGTTCGTCGGGAGAATATAAATCATTGCTAAAAAGGTGACGAGCCCCCCTAAAATTTCACTTGTTAAATTTGCTTTTCGCTCTTCAAACTTAAAGAGCTTATTTAATAAGTTTTTCATAAATTGCTCCTTGCCCTTTTTCTAACTTTGTATTTTATTAAATTTTAGCAAAAATAACAAACAAACATAATAATATAATAGAAGAAAAGGTTAAATTGACAAGATAAAAAACTGAAAGAATCATTTTTTGCAAAAAATGGTTT
>MWCB01000009.1 GCA_002069815.1 Tenericutes bacterium ADurb.Bin239
TTTTGAAATTTATCCTCTAAACAGAGAGGATTTAAGCAAAATAAAGAATGTGTATTTATTAAATGTTGTTTGGAGGATGACCGATACAACATCTGATCTGTATAATACTTATAAACCATTTTGGGAGAAGGAAGTTCCTTCTGAAGAAGAAATCAGCAAAATGCAATCGTTATTTTCTTCTATAACAAAGGATATATTCAAATTTGTCAAAGTCCAATTTATGCCTTTTGATGAATTCATTTCAATAATTGATGACAATAGAATGCACTATTTAAATCGTTATTTTATTTAATTACAAAGTTATCGATTCTCTAATTGATACAAAATATATATGTTACTATTGTGGCTCTGAATGGACTGTAATTGTCAATTAAATTATGTCGTTTTGGGAGTGCGGACAATAAGTTGGACTAGAAATAGAGGAACATATCGAGATGTACAAGCTAAAAACGATTCAGAAAACATTAGCGTTATTAAAGAAATACGATTATCAAATTGAAAAGACAGCCCGCGAAACGGGCATCAAGTCACGAACAATCAAAAGTTGGTACGACAAAGAGCGGAAGGGTCTCCCCTTACTGATCAGTCCAAGGAATAAACTATCTAAATTTACCCCGATGATGCGGAAAGAAGTCATTGATTATTATTTTGAACATGGCCAAAGCGCATCAAGAGCCTGCAGACATTTTGGCTATCCAGCAAGAACGACATTAATCGAGTGGATCAAAAAAGACCGACGGTTTGAAGGTTCCCCTCCGCTTAAGCCAAGGAAAAAAGGGATAAAAATAAGCAAAGACGAAAAAAAGAATATCGTGATTGAATCAGTTTCATCAAAGCAACCAGTAAAAGACATAGCGGCCAAGTATAATACAACGAGAGAAGTCATCTATGCGTGGCAGAAAGAACTAACTGGTGTATCAATGAATAGAACCAAAAAAGGCCCAGAGACTATAAATAACCTCAAAGCTGAAGTGGAGCGATTAAGAATCGAACATCAAAGACTCGACATCGAAAATAAGATATTAAAGAAGGCAAATGAAATTTTAAAAAAAGACATGGGCACTGATTATGATGGATTAACAAACAGAGAAAAAACCCAAATAATCAGTGCCCTATCTCAACAATACGCAGTAAAGATTCTTACAGAAAAATTAAATATTGCAAGATCCACCTATTTTTACTCTAAAAAAGCTTTGGAATTCGATAAATATGAAAAGGACCGCCTCATCTTAAAAAGATTGTTTCTGGATAATTACTCAACCTTTGGGTATCGTAGGATGAGGCAAGCACTGAAAATTGAAACCGGGGTGATCATGTCAGAAAAAGTGATAAGGCGTCTCATGAAAGAAGAAAGTCTTGTGGTTTATGTGCCCAAGTCACGAAAATATAGCTCCTATAAAGGTGAGATAACTCCTTCGGTTCCCAACGTACTTAATCGTGATTTTAATGCATCACAGCCGTATGAGAACATGGTTACGGATATCACTGAGTTTGGACTTCGGGATGGGAAAGTCTATCTATCGCCCCTTATTGATTGTTTCACCGTGGTACCTATTACGTGGATGATAGGAAAAGCACCGACAAGTGAATTAACGAACTCAATGCTTATGGATGCGTATCAGCAAATTGGAAAGCAAAAGATGATTGTCCATAGCGACCGTGGCTTTCATTACCGTTTAGATAGTTGGATTAATCGAATGAATGATTATGGATATATCCGTTCAATGAGTAAGAAGGGATGTTCGCCTGATAATGCGGCCTGTGAAGGATTCTTCGGAACATTGAAGAAAGAATTCTTTTATCCAAGGGATTGGAGATTAGTAACAACCGATGAGTTTACGAGCGAGTTGGAGAAATATCTAGATTGGTTTGTAAACAAAAGAATAAAAAGAAAACTAAATTATTTAAGTCCTAAAGCGTTTATGTTAAATTATTTACAAACAGTCTAAAAAAACGTCCGCAGTCCCTTATTTATAAATCAGAAATTGAAACATTTGATTACTTTATTCTTAAATTAGACCCAAATAATTGGGACAGATATAAGGTTTGATTTTTTTTAGGAGTGATCTTTTCCTGTTTTCAAAAGAAAAATATTACTTCAAAAAAACTATGTATTTAGATGAAATCAATCTCTTTCAAGAAATTTGAAAAATTAAAATGGAATAAAATACTAATGAAAGAGAATTTAATAATGTCCTTTTAGCATTAACAAAACAACCAAGTTATTCTTGTTTTGGAAAACAATGCGGTCTTTTTGTGTCGTCCGAATGGACTTCCAACCATGCAAATTACCTTTTAAAGGTTCCGCCTTAAAGCGCGATGTAAAAGGGTCATTGCTTAGCTCGATGATTAATTTCTTGGTCTTTTCCAGAAGCATTTTATCTTTTGCTAAATCTTTTTCATCTTTGTCTGCCTTTTTTATATACTTAATGTTTGGATACTGTAGTGGATCAATGATAGTAGGATTGATGTAATGAACACTTGTGACTGCACGCTCTGGCGTAGCGAAATTGAACGTGTTTCTTAAATCGGATTCAACAAGCGAAGTTTCCACATTTCCAAAATGAGCTATTAAGAATTGCTCTATTGAATCATCATCATAATCATAATAAATTGGAATCTCACGGAATCTACCAATACCATCAATAGTTTCGTAAAGGTATCCCCATTCGTTATTGTACATTCTTCTAATAATAGGTTCATAAATGATATTGATGATTTCCTCTATGACTTTTGCACCTTTCTTCCCTGTTTTCGATGAAAAGGTACTTAAGTTTGCCACCAGCATTTTAAAACCTGGGAATAAGCGAGGATCGATTTTTCCTTTCCCAAGATACTTTTTAACGAATTCTAATTCTTTAATAATGAGATCTAGCAAATTGGGAATAATCTTGCCTAAATTATCATCGGTTGAATAAAGTGCAAGAAGGTACAGGGAAATAAAATATGAGGGAATAAAAACATATTCTTGTTCGCATGTATATCCATTTGTTGCGACTTTCTTTAAAAAATCAGCATGTTCTAGGTCACAAAACGTATGAAATACATCGCCAACAGGGCCGAAATAATGTGAAGAATGAGAGTTAGGAAATTGATAGATTTGCCGAGACACTAAATATCTAACATATTCCAACATGGTAAGGGGAGTCTGGGTAACAATTGGTAACAAATTTACATCAACAATCATTGTCGACAAGGGGACTTTAATCTTGCTTTCGTCAACTTTGTATTTTAGATCCATGATTGAGCCAAGAAGCTTTTCAAGATTGACATTGATTTGATCAAGGACTACTAAATCATTTTTAACAAGGTACATATGCATTTCCTTTTTTTAGTGTAAGCAATAAATAGTCCGTTTGCTTAACATACTTTTTTTCATTATAACAGTATTGTTTAACTTCTAAAAGTAGTTACAACTGTCAATTAAACAATGTCAATTTAAGAGTTAAAGGTCATATTGAATCAATTTACCCATGTTGAGGAGTTATTGAAAATTGTATTCTTATGCGGAAAATAAATATATGCCGTCATATACAACATAGTAAATATCTTGTGGCGTTGTATAATTAAGGAAGAAAACGACAACATTTAGATTTCACTTTTCAAAAACCCATAGGAGAATAATTATGGTAATACCACGAAAATACAAGGATGTAAAATTACAAACAAATGAAGAGTTAATCCGTGAAAAAAACGAATTGGTTAAATCCATTTCTAAAGAAGAAAAGAAACAAATGAGGCTTCTTGATGAAAAAGTAGCTAGAGAGCGTGCGGGGAGCTTTAAAGAATTATGGATTATAGAAGATGAAGGCATTCTTTACCGATGGAATCTAGAAAGATTAATTGTCGTGCTCCGAGAAATTAGAAGAAGGGTGAATACGAATAAATGGCTATATTTTGGGAGATAACTGTACTAAGAGTGTTTATAGTATTCTTTTAACAATCATTTCTAAAAAGTGATTAATAATAATGAAAAATAGGAGAGAAAAAAATATGGAATTTTGTTTAGGAAACCCTGAAAAGATAGAAGGAGATGTGAAGTGTCGCCATTGTCCTCAAGTCAATTTTATTAGTCAAAAAACAATGGTGATTGATAACAAGAGTCGAAGTGAAGCTAAGGCGATTCTGGATAAGTACAAATATTTCATGACGAAATGTGCCAAATGTGGAGCGGAACGATTTCTTATTCATCCTTTCTTTTATGTGGCAAATTCATTCAAAATCAATGGCGTGGAATATGGGCAATGGGCAATTCAATTGGTAAATGATGGAAAGGAAGCCCTTGAATTTGCTAACTATATCGATGAGTTACGGAAAATGCCGGAACACAAAGATGACTGGACGACCTATCGCGTGAGAGTCGTGTGGAATAGGGATGATTTCTATGAAAAACTAAGAATTGTCATTAGCTTAGCCGACGATCGCGTGATTGAACACTTAAGAAAACGTCGTAAAGAGGAGTTAGAAAAACAAACGGGAAAAAAAGTCATCAGAAGTAAATTTTTGTTTGAAGACGGTAAGATGACGATTTGTTTCGAGTTTAAGAATTTTGATGATGATGTCTTTGAAATTAATCAAGAAAACTATCAAAACGCCTTAGATGAACTTGCAAAAACACTTATCATGAATAATGACGATGACATCATCGTTAATCATGAAATGTTTGACACAAAATACTTATTTAATCAGGCTTATAAGCCCATTCATCAACGTTAGAAGTTGGTTCTAACAAAGAACGTTAAGGAAAGACAAATGGCAACATCACAAAGAAAAAAAGAAATCATTCATCGCTTCAATAAAGAAAACTACATTAAGCTTACTTTTAGATTGCGGAAAGGTCTTGATAAAACCATGATCAAATGCCTGTCTAAACGAGAAAGCAAGAATATGGTGATAAGAGATGCGCTTTGTGATAATTTGCTCAAATATGAATGTAGCAGTCCTGATGTCTATGAAGAAGTTTTAGACATCCGTGAAAAACTAAGAATTGTTGCGATTATTTGTAAAGGTTTTTTTAAAACTGAAGTTTTAGAAATCATGCTTAAATTCTACAATCATGGCGTTTTGTCTCTCGACGGATTGAATCTTGTCCTCAATGAATTTGCTTATCAATATGTCCCTGACTTTGATGATCCAACCTGCATGGTAGATGATTTCGAAGGTTATGACGCCAGTCAAATCTTAGACCACAAAGAGAAAAAAGCGATGGATTTAGCAAAGCATGGTTATAATAAAGAGGATGTTCTAAGCGCCATGCTATTCATGATTGAAAGAGATTTTATCCATGAAGCGGACATGGCTGAACTTGTGGAATACTTTACAGGCCTTAAAAATCTTACAATCGATGATTTAGAAGACTATCGTCATTATTATAATTTTGGTGCTTTTGCCGCTGTTAAAAACAAGTATGATGCGACGATTCATGGCATCGTTCATATCGAAAAAGATGAAGATGATTTTGAAGATTGATAGGGAACAATTTTTCTTTGTTACAATCAAGACTAAACACATGAATCATGTAGTCAATCACGCTATCACACTGCTAGGATGACTGAAAGGAGTCAATATGCATAGTAGAAGATACATCCAAATCCTTGAAAAATATGTATCCCAAGACCAAATTCAAAAGTACATAGGTTGTCTTATCGGAGGTGCAGTCGGTGATGCTTTAGGATACCCAGTCGAGTTTTTTAGCTTAGACGAAATCAAGGCGAAGTATGGGGAACAAGGCATTCAACATTATGATTTAAATAATGGCGTCGCCGAAGTCTCCGATGATACCCAGATGACCCTTTTTACTGCTTCGGGATATCTACTAGGCGCAGTACGATGGATCTATGCTGAATATGGCTTAGGTGCGCATCACTCTTACTGTCGAAAAAGCTATGAGGACTGGTTACTTACGCAAACACGTAAGTCCATGCCAAAAGGTGATACAAGGGTTTCTTCTTGGCTGATGGCCATTCCTGAGCTCTACCATCGTCGCGCTCCTGGTCAAACATGTTTAGCCTTTAACAATGAATGCAATATTGACCATCCAAACAATGATAGTAAAGGCTGTGGTGGCGTCATGCGCGTGGCACCAGTAGGCTTAATTTATCCTGTATTTTTTGAGACAGAAGACACAAAAGGGAGCCATGTCATTTATGAAGCGGCGCAATGCGCTGCCTTAACGCATGGGCATGAGCTTGGTTATATTCCGGCTGGATGTTTCGCACAAATCATCAATCTCGCTAGTCACACAGACATGAAACTGGATGACATCATTGAACGCTCCCTAGAAGACACTGCAATTCATTTTTCACACTGTCAAGAATTTCCCTATTTTCTCGACATGATGCAAAAAGCCATTGATTTATCTATGTCAGCCGATAGCGATGAGATATGTATCGCAAAAATCGGCGAGGGTTGGGTCGCAGAAGAAGCCTTAGCGATAGCAGTTTACTGTGCTTTACGTCATCAAGATGATTTTGTAGCCGGCATTAGAGCGGCCGTCAACCATGATGGTGATAGCGATTCAACCGGTTCCATTACTGGCAATATCCTTGGGGCGTATCTCGGGCTCAAAAGCATTCCAGAAGCATTTTTAAAAGAGCTTGAACTGAGAGATGTCATTATCGAAATCGCCCTTGATTTAGCCACAGAAAAGAATGCCTCTAAAATCTATGAGGAGCTTAACCTCGAAGACAACTTTCTTCACAAGTATCAGATTCGGGCGCTTGATGACTTTATTCATCTCCGACAAAAAAATAACCAATGATGTTTTTATCAAATTGTATTATTACAAAGTGATGAAATTGGAGGACTTGATATGGATTGGAACTTAAAAGGTTTTAAGATTGTCATAGAGGAGGAAGGCGAAGAAAAATTTGGCTTTATCACTAAGGAACAACTCCCATGGCCAATCGGCTTATTTCGAGAAAAGCACTATTATGAAGAATCTAATATTTCTTGGATGCAATATCGTCTTAAAACACAAGAGCAGGTTGAGCAGAAATACCAAGAACTATTAGACATGTGCCCAGCAGTGCAAAGGGATGATTTTTCTAAAAACAAGCTGGCTATCATGATCGTTATCAAATCCATTGGCGATATCTATGTTGATAGAAAAACTGCCGGAAAAATTATAAAAGGTGATAAATTAGCAAGAGCTATCCTGTTCCACGAGATTGGTCATTTTGAAAATTTTGGAAGGCAATACCCTGAAAGCTATGAAGATAGACCTAAAGCCATTAGCGAGGGGCGTGTTTCTCAGCAAGAAACTGATGCAGATAATTTTGCTTTTGAAGTTTGCGGAGATGATTTTTATGATGCTATGAAACAAGATCTGGAAAATGCGACTGCTGCATATTCGAAATGCCAAAGCGATGACTTAATGTTTCTGATAGTGGAACTAAAGCTAAGAATAACTAATTTGGTAAAAATAATTAAAATGAAAAGGGAATTATAGTCCCCCGGTCACCGAGATTACTTGTTGATTACAAGTACCGCAGCCCCCACCTCACAAATGCGGGAGGCAAAAATTTCAAAAACCCAGGTTTCCAAAAGGGCCTGGTTTTTTATTGGAGGAAACATGATTCAAGAAAAAATACAAAATGAATACGAGCGACTTTTGCATTTATTTAAAGATGTTGATGAAAACAAAACAAAACTGGTTAACGAGCTGCTGATGAAGGCAGCTTTTCTTAAAGTTCAATTAGACGAACTAGAGGTTTCACTAAAAAAACATGGGGCTATTCAGTTCTCAAATAAAGGTAACTCTCGTGAATCCGTTAACTACAAAACATACCTTAAAACCTTGACGGTATATCAAGGAATTATTAAGACACTCAGCATTGTGATGGGTAGAAATACAATCGATGATGACGACGAGTTTGATGAGTTTCTAAGAACCGCAAATTTGTAAGGAGGCTATATGTCATACGAAATAAACATTCACGTAGATAAAACAGGGACGCTTATTACAAACGATTTCCCTTTAACTATCTCCGTTTTCAAAGAAAGCCGACGTGTGAAGTTAATTTTTACGGTTGATACTGAAATCGACAGTGAATATCACTATTTAAAGTTCACTCACCAAAAAACGAACTATTTATACAGGGTTCATGACAACGCTTTTGAAATACCTAAGGCGGTCACTGCCTGGGAGGGCAGATGGGAGATCTCCTTTATCTGCTGTGACGAGCCTTCAAATTCAAGCAATGTGATTACCGCTAATTACATCTACGCTAGCGAGCCTATTATCGCCAACATTGCGCGGGGCAATTTAGGAAACAACTCGACTACAGAAGAACAAAATCTCCTGCGCGAGTTGGTGGAAGGTACTTTTGATGAGTTTGAAATTCCTAATACGGCTTCTTTTATTGGAAGCTATTTTCTATCAAATTATGCTCAAGCATTCAAGTTGATTGTCCCTTCAAGCATCATCACGATTAAGGATCGCATTTTATACGACTCAGGATGCACGAAGATAATCTTTGAGGAGGGTTCACAACTTAAAACTCTTGAAGACTATGCCATCTATCGAATTGCCAATCTCGGTGATATTACTCTCCCTAAGTCAATTGACACATGGGGCAAATATAACCTAAGCAGCTGCGGTTGCGGAATCGTTCGTTTCGAGGCCGTTTCAAATCTGCGTACTTTAGGCAGCTATGCCTTTTGGAGCATTCCCAATCTGACGAAATTATATCTTCCCGATCGACTTCAAACATTGTCTGGTGGAACAGCGGTTATTAAGAGCTGTCCACAGCTAAACGAAGTTTGGATTCCAAACACCGTTACCTCCGCGATTCCTGCAACTGCAATACAAGATTGCCCATTGCTAAATAAGATTACACTTCAAAGCAATTTCAATGTATCGGCGAACTTTTCAAATGTTGTTAATTTGACGAAAGAATCGATCGTCCTGATGTTTCAATCGCTAAAGGATCTAAGCGGCGCTGGAGCAAAGGTGCTCACTTTAGGCGTGGACAATCTAGCAAAATGCACACAAGCCGAGCTTGATATTGCACTCAATAAAAACTGGTCACTAGCCTAGGAGGTATTGTACATGGAAATTAAAGAAGAAAGCGGACGTCACATTTTATATGCAGAAGAAGGAAAAGTCCTTCAGAGCGTAACCGATGGTTTGATTATTGGCCCGTGGCTGATCCTCGGAAAAAATGATAGCGAAATCCATTATCACGATATCGATGAACCCATTGATGATGCTCTTCCAAAGGCGAACACTCCAAAGTTTCAACCAAAAGAAGAAAGCGCACCTATTGAAGAATGAGTTATTTACTTGAATACATTAAAGAAATAGAGAGCGGCAATATCCGTGTTGGGAAAGAATTAGCCAGTGTTCTTAACGCTCTAAAAAGCGATATGGATAACCCGATCTATCTATATGATGAAAATCCAGGGCGGCTCAGAATCAACTTTATCGAAAAGTTCTGCAGACATACAAAATCGCCATTCAATGGTCAACCTTTCATTCTGGAATTATGGGAAAAAGCCTTTTTAGAGGCCTCCTATGGCTTCAAAATAGCCGAGACGGGTTTGCGTAGGTTCAATGAAGTTCTGCTTCTTGTGGCGCGTAAAAACGGCAAGACGACTTTTATTGCGGGCATTGATCTTGCAGAATTTTTCTTAAGTTCCGGTGGCGTGGATATCGTTTGTGCTTCCAATACAAATGACCAAGCATCGATTCTATTTGAAGAAATTAACAACATGCGTGAGCAAAGCCGTCCCCTTAGAAACGAGAAGCGATCAAAGAAAAATATCTTCTATATCTACTCGCCTAAGAATAAAAACAAGATTAAGAAACTGTCGGCGCAATCGCGCAATAAAGATGGATACAACATTGAGGTTGGATGTATTGATGAAGTTCACGAAATGGTTGATTCCAAAGTCTACGATGCAATTAAGCAGAGCCAATCGACTAAAAAAGAACCGCTCATCTTTATCATCACAACCGAAGGAACAACAGTAGAAGGTTTTCTCGATAGCAAACTAGAATATTGCCGCAAGATGATTAAGGGCGAAATCAAAGATATCAGAATTCTTCCATGGCTTTATACGCAAGATAGCATGGAAGAGGTTTTTGAAGATCCGACCTCCTGGCAGAAGAGCAATCCTTCTCTTGGAAAAATAAAGCTCCCCACATATCTAGAAGACATTATGAACAAAGCAAAAAACGATCTTTCAACGCGCGTTACGATGCTCTGCAAGGACTTTAATGTGAAACAACTCGATAGTGGATCATGGCTTACATTCGCTGATTTAAATAACGAAACAAAATATGCGTTAACTGACCTTTCAGACACATACGCTATTGGCGGAGTTGATTTATCAAGTACCACCGATTTAACTGCTGCAGTATTACTTATCATTAAAAACGGTAAGAAATATGTCGTACCTCACTTCTTTATGCCGAGCGAGCTCGTCTCAAAAAGAGTGGAGGAAGATAAAATCCCTTATGACATTTGGATAAAAAAGGGGTTCATTACATTAACCACCGGAAATCAAAATGACTTCTCGAAAGTTACAGAATGGTTTATTTCGATGGTCAAAGAACACGATATTCGTCCTTTATGGATTGGATACGATCCTTGGAATTCTCAATATTGGGTTAAGGAGATGGAAGATGCAGGATTCACGATGGAAAAAATCCGCCAGGGAATCTACACCCTTTCTGAACCGATGAAACAGCTCGAGGGAGATCTCAAAAACAAAAATGTTATTTATAACGATAACCCAATCTTAAAGTGGTGCCTGGCTAACACCCAAGCAAAGATCGATCTCAATGGGAATATTCAACCGAGCAAATTAAATAGCAAATTAAAAAGAATTGATGGATGCGTGGCTCTTATTATTGCCTATGCTGTCCTCACTCGATATAAAACTGATTATGAAAACATGATAAGTTAGGAGGCCCTATGAGCATATTTGATGTATTTAAGCGAAAGAAAAAAGTAGTGGCACCTAGTCCTGATGATGCTCAACTTTTCAAATCGACATTGAATCTTTTCACTGACTTTGGTGACAACATTAATTTGAGCGATGTGGTAAAAATTTGCATCGATCGAATTGCGACTCACTCAGCAAAGCTGAAACCGAGATATGTGAAATCCGAAAACAAAGAAACGATTCAAGAAAAAAATGGAAATCTAGCATATCTACTCAAGCATCAACCTAATCCCTTGATGATTCCGTTTGATTTTATTTACAAGATAGTCACTCTTCTTTATCTCAACAATAATGCGTTCGTTTATCCAGTTTATGATGATGAAACCTATGAGTTGAAGGAACTGTGGCCAATCAAGCCCAATTCAGTTGAAGCACTAAAAGATGATAGTGGAGCCCTATACCTCCGCTTTTATTTTACTGACAAGAAAAGTTTCACGCTCCCGTACGAGTCGATTATCCATTTAAAAAGATTTTATGGAGTCAATGATATCTTCGGTGGCAGTGGGGCAATCTCTGATCATAGTGCACTCCTGAAAACCATCAAGATTAATGACTCGGTTCTTCAGGGACTTGATAACGCCATCAAGACAAGCTTTCAGGTCAAAGGTTTATTGAAAATCAATGGCATTCTCTCGGAAAAAGACAAAAGTGCTCAAAAAAGAGAATTTGACGAAGCCTTAAAGGAAGCAACCAAAGAAGGCGGAAGTTCCATCGTTCCTGTGGATCTAAAAAGCGAATATGTTCCGCTTAACGTTGATCCCAAATTAATCGATTCAGAGACCCTCTCGTTCCTTCAAAAGAAGATCATTTCTTACTTTGGCGTGAGCGAACCCATATTTGATAACAAGTATGATGAAAATCAATACAATGCATTTTATGAGTCGGTTATTGAGGGAGTAGCTATTGCGCTAAGCGAGGCATTTTCAAAGGCGCTGCTTACTAGAAGCCAACTCGAGAAAGGCGAACAAATCATCTTTTATTCGGAAAGGCTTCAATATGCATCCTGGAATACAAAGGTTCAAGCAATTGAAAAGCTGATGGGGCTAGGAATCCTATCCCTCAACGAATCTAGAGCCTTGCTAGGATTTGAACCGGTAGAGGGCGGAAGTAAGAGACTTCAATCCCTCAACTACGTTGATGCTGACAAAGCAGCAGACTATCAACTGAAAAATGATATCTTCAAGAAACCTAAGGAGGATAGCGAAGATGAACAATAAAGAAACACGATTCTCATCTATCGAATCAAGAAAAGATGAAGAAGCTCAAAAGATGATTGTCGAAGGGTACGCAATTGTTTTTGATGAGGAGACTTTAATTGGTGATGACTCTCATGGCTTTAGAGAAATTATCGATAAAAAGGCTCTAGCAAATACGAACATGAAAGATGTGCCCTTAAAGTACAACCATGATGACTCAACACTAATACTAGCGAGGACCAGAAATGGTTCTCTTTCTTTATCCATCGATGAGAAAGGCTTAAAAGTTAGGGCTGAACTCATTGATACAACCAGCAATCGAGACATATATAAGTGCGTCGAAGCTGGATTACTAGACAAGATGTCATTTGCTTTTACTGTCAAAGGTCAAAGCTGGGATAAAAGTGGAGAAATGCCAAAGAGGACTATCACGGCAATTGATAGGCTCTTTGATGTTAGCGTCGTAGACTTGCCGGCCTATGATCAAACCTCCATCCAAGCAAGTGCTCGTTCTTTAGAGTTGGCGGATGCTGACCTGAAGGCATTGGAGAATGCTGAGCAATTAAAAAAGATGACCGTTTTAGCAAAACGACTGAAAATCAAAACAAAAATTTAGGAGGAATTCATTTTATGAATTTAGAATTACGTCTAAAAGAAATTAAAACCCGCCTCGATGAAATTAGAGGCATGAGCGATTCTGAAACTGAAATTTCAAAGCTCGAAAGCTATGACAAAGAAGTTGATGAGCTCACAAACGAACGCAAGGCAATCGAAAAGAAAATCAACATGCGTGGTAAGCTCGATGTTAACGAAATTATCGAAACAAAGAGTGACGACCATGTTGACTTAGAAACACGTGGAAAAGCCTTAAAAGAGGGAAGAACTGTTGTCGTGACTGCTGATGGAGTCTTACTCCCTGAGCATGTCGATAGCACAATCTCGCCTTATCCATTCCGTGAATTATCTTCACTAGTGGAGCAAGTTCATACAGTTAACCTAAAAGGTGGCGAAACCTATAAGAAATCATTCGTTATTTCTAATGGGACAGGCGGTTTAACAGCTGAAGGCAATGCCTATGCTACTGCAGAACCAACCTTTGGTTACCTCACAATCTCAAAAGTCAAAGTTACCGCATACGCTGAAATCACCGAAGAGTTGGAAAAGCTCCCTGCAGCCGATTATTCGAATGAAGTTCTTAAGGGCATTAACGTTGCTTTAAAGAAAAAAATCTCAGAACAAATCTTAAAGGGTGCTGGAACTACCAATACATTTAAGGGTATTTTCTCCAGTGAATGTGAAGCTTTAGTAGACGCGGAAGACTTAGAACTCGACGCTATCGATGAAAACACGCTTGATGAAATCGTCTATGCCTATGGCGGAGATGAAGAAGTCGAAGGCGGATGCGTCCTTATCCTTAATAAAAACGACTTACGTGCATTCGCAGGTTTAAGAACTGCTGAAGGCCGCAAAGTTCACACTGTTGACTATAAGGCACACACTATTGATGGCATTCCGTTCATCATTTCAAGCCACTGCAATGCGATCAGTGCGGCAGCAACTACCGCTGGCCAATACTGCCTTGCTTATGGCCCCTTAGCCAACTATGAAGTCCCAATCTTCAGTGGGGTTGAAGTCTCAAAATCAACTGACTACAAGTTTAAAGATGGAATCATTTGCTACAAAGCCAGTGTTTTCACTGGTGGTAACGTTATCGGTTACAACGGTTTCTTGAGAGTCAAAAAAGCTTCTGCTTCACCTGTTGGTGGCGAATAACTAGCCGAAACACGGAGAGTCCTGGCCTGAAGTTAGTAGGGCCAGCCTTCCGTTTAAGAGTAATAGGAAGAATTCAATATTAAATATTTGAAGAGGAGGTGTCGAAAATGCTGCGCGAAAACATGCTTAACATGATGAAAAAGGCTTTGCTTATCCCTATAACCGAAAACTACGCTGATGACGAAATCAATATTCATATCGCCTCGTGCCGCCAGTTACTCATCACAACTGGAGTTCCTCGTGAAATCGCTGAATCAGATGACGTTCCATTAGTGCAAGCTCTTATTACTATATTTGTGAAGACCAATTTCGGATTTAACAGCGACGGTGCAGTGAAAGAACTTCCCAAGAGCTTTGACGTCTTACTCAGGCAGCTCTGCTTGTCATCTCCTGAGGTTAGTGGAGGCTCGTCATAGAAATATGATTGTGTATCCTAATTCCGGCAACATTTCCTTATTCCTATTACGTGTTAAAACAGCTGCAGATGCCCTCGGGAACCAAAGTATGCGGTTGGTCGGTTCCAAGATGGTGGTGGGGATGATGAGCTCCATCACCTTTAAGGAATTTTATGCTTCAAAAGAATCTCATGTTGCTGTTGACTGTAAAGTTGCCATCAATGCTCCTTTATACGATCAAAGTAAGTTCGTTTATGTTCCTTACGAGGACAAATTCTACAGAGTAGAACGAGCCTTTCAAAAAGGGATGTGGATGGAACTTTCTCTTAGTGAGTCTGACTTAAAAAAGGAGAATATTGAAGGATGGAATCTATAAAAATCGAAGAACTCCCAAAAGCAATCGAAAAGGCTGTTCAGTCTTATGCCAAAGATGTGGAGCTTTCAATCGATAGAAGACTTGAGTTAACAGCTGATGAAATCATTACTTACATCAAACAAAAAGCGCCAAGAACTTCTTTTTCTAAGGATCATTTAGGCGACTCTTTTTTCAAAGAATCCTACGATGAAGGAAGTAATAAAACAATTATTATTTATTCCAAAACAAAGGGTTCGATCGTTCATCTAATAGAACTTGGCTTCAGACATCGAAGTGGTAAATATGTCCCAGCTCGTCCCTTTCTAAGATCTGCTTATGACGAATTAACACCAAAGATGCTCGAAGATTTAAGAGAAATCATCAAAAAAGGAGGTTTGTAATGCTTAAGAAATTAAGAAACGTCTTGCTCACGGTGCTTCCGACAGTGATGTATGCGAGGCTCGATTATGATAATGAGCAAAATGCCAAGCCACCTTTTATTGTTTATCAGGAAATCTCTAAGCGGGCACCTATTTATGGTGATGATAGACCGCGATACTATTTGCGAACTATTCAAATTACTTTAATCACTAAAAACAAAGATGAAGTCCTGGAAGAAAAACTTGAAAAAGCACTTCTAGATAATGACTACATCTTTTCTTTAACTTCGGAGTTTGAAAACTCTGATCACTCTATTAATAGAGTTTATGAAATTAGGCTGGAGGATTTTAAATATGCCAAATAACAAAATTACATTCGGTTTAAGAAATGTTCACTATGCCATTGGTAGTCAAGAAAACAATGGCAGCTGGAGCTTTGATACTCCGGTCTCTCTTCCTGGCGCTCAGGAATTTTCAAGCGAAGTAGTGGGAGGATCAACAAATGTTTATGCAGATGATACTCTTTATGCTTCCTTAGTTCAAAACGCGGGTAGAACTTTAACTCTTAAATTTACTGAAATTCCGGATGAGTTCAAAGTCGATATTCTCGGATATAAGCGTCTCGCTAATGGAAACTTAGTTGAGATTGCCAACGCTCCGGTTGTGACTTTCGCTCTCGGTTTTGAATTTCAGGGTGACTTAAAAGCACGAAGAGTGTGGTACTACCTTTGCAGTGTTACGCCGATTGGGGAATCTACCAAATCAAAGGCGGACAGTATTGAAGCTAACTCAGTGAGTTTAACAATTACTGCTCGTCCAATTGAAGTCGGTGATCACTTAGTCACTAACTGCGTGTCAGCTAAAGGAGACAGTAACTACACTAACTTCTTGACGACCGCACCTGCGATACCTGAAATTCCAACAGGAGTATAACTATGGAAAAAACAATCAAACTCAATGGGAAGGAACTACGATTAGCTTCTTCCCTTTTTACTGTTATTTCTTATAGAAGCGTCTTCGGAACAGAACTATTCGAGGATGTTGAAAAACTTGATATAGCATTCAAAAAGAATCAAAAAGATGTCGGCAGATTTATTGATATCTTGTTTCGTATTGTGTATGCGCTTCATAAGCCTTTTACAAGCGATTCATACAATAAGTTTTTGCAACAGTTTGACTTTAACGTTCTTTCAAATGTCGATGAACTCACTACCTTAGCAAACACAATTGGTGAGCTTCTCGGTTCAATTCAAAACAATAGTGGAAATAGCTCCCCACAACGATAGGCCAAGAGAGAATGTCACGGCAAATATAATCTTTAACTTGGCCCAATTAGGAATTCCTATCCGTGATGCGGAATTTTTTGATATTCAAACCTATCTTGACATAGTCAAACTGCAAAAAGAAATCTTTTCTGGCGAGACCAATCGTCAAGCTTCACAGGCGGATATTAATGCCTTTTTAGGTTAGGAGGAAAGGGGTATGGCAGAAGCAATAAAAGGTCTAAATATTAAGCTTGGGCTTGATACTTCTGAACTTGAAGCATCTATCAGATCCCTTAACTCAGACCTTAAAGAACAACAACGTGACCTAGCCGCGATTAACAAGAATCTACAATACGATCCTTCTAATCTTGAGCTTTGGAAACAAAAACAAGAAAAACTAAATCAGACACTCGAAACAACCAAGAAAAAGTTAGAGGAACAAACGAGACAACTCGATTTTGCAAAAGAGGGAGTAAAGCTCGGAACTGTTTCACAGCAAGAATTCAACAAGATGTCTCGCTCGGTTCAATACACTGAGGCCGAAGTTTCAAAGCTGAATAATGAGTTGAAAAATACAAACGGGAAACTCACAGCTCTTGGAAAAATTGACGTCAACACTTTAAGCTCAGTTGGCTCGGCTCTAACAAAATACATCACTGTTCCAATCACTGCAGCGGTTACAGCTCTCGGCACCTTGGCAATTAAAACCACTGAGACAGTCAACGATATGAGCGACACTGCTAAGCAACTTGGTGTCGGTTTAGAAGCTCTCCAAAAGTGGGAGTATGCAGCTAAGCAACTCGGTAGTGAAACTGAGTATCTAGATAAGGCTTTCCAAAAGACAAATAATCTCCTCGCTGAAATAGCTAGTGGAGAGGATGTTTCTGACAAGCTATCCTTGATAGGTCTAACAATGGATGATCTTGCCGGACTAGATGCCGAAGGTGCGTTTAGGAAAATTAGAAGTGCTATCGCTTCGGTTGGTGATAGTGCTACTAGGACAGCTTTAGCAAATGAATTTTTCGGGGATAAACTCGGTACCTTTCTTGCTCCCGTTTTGGCTGCAAGTGAAGGAGAACTCGAAGCCTGGCAACAAGAAGCAGAAAAAGTGGGAATTGTTTCTGAAGAAGATGCAGAAGCCACAGGTTCATTAGGCAATTCAATCTATGCTCTAAAGCAAGCGTTTTTATCTTTAAGAACCGAACTTGCTACCGCGCTTGCTCCCATAATTACTAAGATTGTCAATTTCCTTAAAGACACGGTTATTCCAAAGGTTAAGGAATTAATTGCCAAATGGAAAGAATTGTCTGGTGGGGCAAAAGCTTTCATTGGAGCCATCACCGGTATTCTTGTAGCCGTCGGACCGATTCTAACGATTGTTGCGAAAGCTATAACGCTATTCAGCAAGCTTAAAGAGGCTATTGGCGCCATTGGCGGAGTATCAAAAGTGGCAGCAGCGGCCGCAAAAGCTGGTCCGTGGGCCATTATTATTGCGATAGTAGCAGCTTTGCTTCTTCAAAATGAAAACTTTAGAAAGTTGCTCGGTAGAATCCTAGAGATAGTTCAAAAGCTTATTGACAAAATAGTAGAACTTGTCGGCAAGATTTTCGAGAAACTTAAGCCAATATTAGACATCCTTATGGGCGTTATTAATCAGATTATTGACGTCCTTGTCGAAATTATCGATGAAGTACTCGATGTGGTCATGATGGTTCTTGATGAAGTGGTAAAACTACTAGAATCACTAATCGAGCCCATAACTGCGATTACAGAAATGCTCACAGCAATTCTAGTGCCAATTACAGTGCTTATTGGAAAGATACTGCAAGTTGTCGCTAAAATCATCCAAGCCATTATTGGATTGGTTGTCAAAATTATTGAGGTAATTATTGAACTTGTAGAAGAGATTCTTCCTATTGTTTTAAAGATTATTGATTTAGTCGTGAAGATTTTAGGGGCGGTAATCCAAGTAATCGTTCAGCTATTAGATATTATTGTCGATATACTTGAGCCAATTCTCGAGATTATCATGGCAATTCTAGAGCCGATTATTACTCTGATCGCCAATGTTATTGGAATAATTGCATCTTTACTACAAATTTTGATGCCTTTAATTGAGATTGCTTTGCAGCCAATTTTAGATATCCTAAGCATACTCTTTACTATTATTGAGGCTTTGTCACCAATTCTTGTCGTTGTGGGTAATGTCATTAAAACAGTCATTGCTCCAGTGCTTCAATTATTGTTTACAATTCTCAAGCCCATCTTAGATATTCTTAATGCGATTATTGAAGCTGTAAGATGGCTTCTTGAAAACACAATAGGGAAAGTGTTCGGCTGGATCGGCGACTTATTTTCTGGTCGACTTTTCTCTAAAGAAAATAGCGTTACTTCAAATAAAACAAACAATACTTCAAACGATAATCGAGTCACTAATAACAGCGTCACTATAAACACGAGTGGCGATGTTGATGTCGACTCAATCAATGCAGCTTTAGGAGGTGCTTACTGATGAGACGGAAATTATATTTAGTCAATGAATCCGGTAGCACCTTCTATTTCGATTTCCAAAGCCAATGTGCTATCGAAGAGATCGATGGTTTAGGATTCGAATTTGATATTACCTATGAGGACTTTGAATCAAACTTTGTTGAAACCAATAGAACTATCCCTCAGAGGGCAATCACCTTTTCACTTATTTTCTTCGATGGATATAAAGGTTTTACACGCTGGATTAAATACCTAGCAAAGAGTCAACAACTAAGGCTCTTCTACGAAGCGGATGGAAAGAAATTCTGCTATGTCAATATCAGATCATCGGACAAAACTGAACTTAAAAGCAATGCTTTAAGAACCAAAGTGAAAATTGACTGTTTGTCTTTATGGCTAGTTAATAGGTCCGTCGAAATCCAAGTGAGAAACATTGGTGGTGGCAAGATTTATACCTATGATTATCCTTACTCATATGCTGTTTCTTTTAACGGCAAAACCACGGTAACGAATAACTCAGCAAGAGATGTTCCTTTGCTAATTCGAATGATCGGAAACTGCTTAAACCCGCGGGTGATAATTCGGCAAGGCGGAAAAGACATCCAAAAGCTACGGTTGCTCACCGATGAAAGGGACGAACCGATCATTGAAGTAAATGCCAGTCGCACCGAGCAATCAATTATCAAAATAACTCCAACAGATACATTTGATTATTACGATAAACAAGATTTCGCTGAGAAGAACTTCTTATTTCTCCCACCCGGGGAAAGTGAGATCTTTTTTGATCCAGGAGTTCGAGAACCGGCTCTTTGTCAAATCGAATTCAAAGAAGAATATGTCACCCATTAGGAGCAAGTATGGAATTGATATTTTTAGATGAACAAACTCTCAAAGTTATTGACCATGCATACGCTACCGATGACTACGAAATTATCGTCGATTCTCTGCTACCGCAAAAGTCGTCTTTCACGATTAATAAACAAAGTTTAAAAGCTGAAATTGGAGACTTGCTCTTGGTGAAAGACAATCATTATTTTTATCTTGGATTCATCATCTCGATTGAACTTGATTCAAAAAAAAGAGTCAAAGTCAAAACCAACGACTACTTGTCCTTACTCGATGTCGAAGTTCCCATTCCAACTAGTTATTCTGGAAATGTCGCTAATTTTGTAGCAAATCTCATTCGAGAGAACTTCATTAGTTCTGGCGACACATTTCAAAATGTATCGTATCTAGAAGTTGCTGTCGAAACTGTTAAAACCACAAGTCTTGTATATGAGACCGATAAGATGGCCAACATTCTAGATTTGGTTGAGGAGTTTTCAAAGGAATACGGAATCGGACTAGCATATGAAGTCGTTATTAAAAACGGCAAGTTTCACAAAGTCAAAATTAGAATAGTGGAAGCTAATGTTGGTTTAACGATTAAAAGCGATCTAGGAACTATCTCTGATTTAGTCATCAATGATACAAACGAAATATCCTTAAACAAGATTGTCTTCGTACCGAAAGCGGAAAACTCCGCTCACCGAAGTCGAGCAACCTATTTTTTAACAACTGATGGAGACGTTCTTACCAGCCCATCGCAGGATAAAAGGTTCACAAAAGTCAAAGTAAAATACGCGTTTTTTGATGATAATGAATACTCTTCGCTCCTAGAAAAAGCCAAGAAAGAACTAATCGATTCTTCTCTAGAACACTCAATAACTTTTAACTTCTCATTTGTGGCTAATAAAATAGCGTCGATTGAGAACCTTAAGTGTGGTGCAATAGTGAGATTCGTTACTGAAAAGAAAACCTATGAAACTATTGTCACAAAGATGGAGTTTAAGGGCTCTTTTAATATTGCTAAGGTAACGCTTGGCGAATACCGTCTGTCTTTGACAGATAAACTCAAACTATTTGATAGGAGGAAATAACCATGTCACTGATCAAAATCACCTTTGATGCATCTTCAGTATCGAGCAAAATGGATGCCGACATTAACCACTTTTTGGCTAATAAGCAGAATGGCATTTTTACTGATGTTCTCGGTAGATGCCAGGCTTCCGTAAGCAACAGCTATATCTCGTTTCAAAGCGGATACATCCAAGTTTATGGAAGAAGAATTTTTGTCGAGAGCGGAACAAGAATTGCTCTCTCATTGGACGGAAGCGCTTATGGCTATGTTATCGTCAAAATTGATCTGGGAAATAACGAGTTGTCTCTTGAACTAAAAGAGGCTCTTAGCGCATACCCAGTCTTAACTCAAGAGGATTTGATGAATGGTGGACTCATTTATGAATTCCCGCTTACTCGTTATACGAAAACCGCATCATCGGTAACTCTCGATGCAAACTACGTTCCGCCTTCAATCAAAACCGCCAACACCTATGCTCTCGAACAAGCGCAATTAGCGATTAACGACGCGGATGCAAAATTTAGTCCTGTTTGGCAAATGTATTACACTCGAAAAATTGGCAGCATATATGTTTTTGAAAGTATCACTTCAACCAATGCTGGCAATGGCATCATTGGTATCTACTTCACGGGTTGCTATGTCACTTTCGCAGCAAAAGCTATAGGTGGCTCTGGCGGAGTCATTAATTATCGCTACTTAGGAAACGACTATCAAATTAACGGGACGCTATCGACAAATGGGCTTTTCGTAGAAGACAGTCGAGGGAGTATACCTAAATATGTTACGGTCACTAGATAATTTAATACCTTACAAAATCCTAGCTGTCTATCAATGCGGATCGACAGCCTACGGCCTGAATAATGAAACCAGCGATGAAGATTACACGGTTATTGTGGATAACTACTGTGGCGCAGATATCATCAAAGATGATGGTGCCGATTATTTCGTCTTCGGAGTATCTTATTTTGAAAAACTCAAACGATTTGAAACCAAACTAACATGTTTTAAAGTTTGGATTGATAACACGGTCCTCGCAAAAGCAAATCTGGTCTATATTGATGATTCCTTCAAAGAACAATTTGATTCTTTAATTCAAGTCGACTGGGACGCCTATTTTTATAAGTGGCTCGAGGCAGTAGTGAATTATTTTGAAATTCGGATTGAATATCCCGATAAGTCTCTATACCACCTAATTCGAATTAAGAGAGAAGTTCAAAACTTTCTTGAAACAAACGAACTGAAATACAACGTTAGCGAGGATGATTTTGAACTCGCTAGAGCATATAGGAAAAACCCTCAGAGCGCCATTCCCTCGGTTAAAGAGGCTTTTTCTTACTTAAAACAAATCCTGGAGGAAAAAAAGGAATGAATCAAATTGTCGAAATTATATTGACATCGGCATCAATCATCACTTCTTTAGGGGTGATCCTTGGTGTCATTTTTACAGTAAATAAATGGATACTAAATAGGAAAAAAAACGATAAAGACATAAGAGATATCAAAGAAGAACAGTCGATCCTGACTAAAGGTGTTCTTGCATGTCTTAAAGGCCTTAAAGAACAAGGCTGCGATGGACCTGTAACTTTTGCCATTGATGAAATTCAGACATATCTCAATAAACAAGCTCATAGATAGGAGGAGCAAATTATGAACCAAATATTAATCAACATTTTAGCTACGGTAGTGACCTGCATCGTTCTGCCACTCATCAGTTATTTAGGCATTCGATTGACTCAATGGCTTAATAACAAGATTAAAGATGAAAAAGGCCAGGCGCTCATCAAACAAGCGACAGATGTTGTTTTAAATGCAGTTAGGTCGGTATTTCAAACCTATGTAGAGTCGCTAAAGAAAAGCGGAACTTTTGATAAAGAAGCACAGGTGACCGCTCTAAACTTGGCTAAAGACATAGTCTTAAAACAGCTGAATGAAGATGTTAAAAACTACGTAAAAGACAATTATGGCGACCTGTCAGATTGGATAACAAACCAGATTGAATCATCTATAAATTTACTTAAAAACTAATTTAATCCCATGAAAAGCCAAATGCTGAGTAGTGGGATTTTTTTATTTTTTAGCACATTTTCAGAAATTCTTCCCTATATATATAGTGAGCAGTCATGAATGCTCTCGACCTATGGCCGATCCATTTGCCTGTAAAGGGCGTGGTGTGTTGGGTACCTTGGGCACATAAATAGGAAGCGTACAGTTGCCACTACTATAAGATGGCGGCCTCCCTGGATGAAATAATCCGTCGGAGGCTTTTTTTATGCAGAAATACCCCCAAAAATCGCCATCAAATGTGTGTAGTAGTGAAAGGAGATGCACAAGATGACGACTGAAGAAAAAAACCAAATATTAAACCTAAACCGAAGCGGAATGACGTGCCGCCAAATCTCTACTGCACTCAACATACATCACTCAACTATTTCGAACTTTTTGGAAAACAATAAAAAGATTGAAACCTTCGGACATTGCCAAACCTGCGGCCTAGAGATTGAGATTCCAATTAAAAAGCGCGGTGGAATCACTCCAAGATTTTGCTCGGATCAATGCCGCTTTGATTGGCACAAGAAATATACAGCTATGAAAACGGTGAAACGCATTTGCGAATTTTGTGGGAAAGAATTCACGGTAGTTTCATATAGGAAAAACAAGTTTTGCAGTCGCGATTGTGCGAATAAATCGCAACATGAACATCGCTGAATATAAGAAGAACGTTGACCTTTATTTAGTTTCAATTTCTATCTTTGAAGAGTTGCTAAAAAAAGGAGAACTCGATCAGGAATCCTTTATAAAAATAGAACAAAAACTATTAGAAAAATATGGCCTTAATAAGAGGTCAATTTTTCGATCAATAACTTGATAGTTTCACTCTTAAGAGTGAATATGTCGTTGGAGGATTGTATTAATAATGAACATTCGAAAGATAGAACCACTTGAGAAAATAAAACGAAGAAAAAGGGTGTGTGCGTACGCTCGTGTTTCTCTTGATAAAGAGGCGATGATGCACTCTCTAGTTTTTCAAATCTCTCACTACACTAAGGTTATTAAAAGCAATTCTAAATGGGAATATACTGGCGTGTATTCTGACGAAGGAATCACCGGGACAAAAGCCAATCGGCCAGGGTTTCAAAAGATGGTGGAAGATGCCAAAGTTCACAAGTTTGATTTGGTACTCGTTAAGTCGGTTTCAAGATTTGCTCGGAACACGATTGACCTCCTGACAACCTGCCGCCTTTTTAAGGAGCTTGGCATCGATGTGTTCTTTGAAGAGCAGAACATTCACACCCTTTCCTATGAGGGAGAGTTGATGCTATCGCTCTACGCTAGTTTTGCTCAAGAAGAATCAAGATCAATGAGCGAAAACATCAAGTGGAAAATACGAAAAGATATGCAGGAGGGCAAACCTCCCTATAGCCGCGCACTTGGCTATGAAATAAAGAATCGGAAAGTGAGAATCATCCCCGCGGAAGCAGCGGTGGTAAAACTCATCTTCGCTTTGTACTTAAAGGGGAACGGTGAACTTTTGCTTGCGAGATATTTAAATAAACATGGATATAAAACGATTAATGGTAGCTCTTATCGAGTGAATAGCGTAAGCCAGATTCTCACAAACTCAAATTACACCGGCGACCTTCTTCTGCAAAAAACATACCGCCAAAACCACATGACAAAAAAGAAGATGAAAAATAAAGGCGAATTGACACAATATTTAGTTCATGGTAACCATCCTGCCATCATTTCAAGAGAGGATTTTGATGAAGTGCAAAAGAGACTTTCAAAGAATTGCGTGCGCTTTAAGATTTCGACAAAAAAAGACACCTACCCCTTTAGCCACATGATCAAGTGCGTAGATTGCAACGGCTCTTATCGAAGAAGAAAATCCAATGGCAAGGTTTACTACCAATGCGGTAACAAGATAAATGCGGTTGGTATTCAATGCCACAATCAGCAAATTCCGGAAAGCGAGCTATATCGAATGGCCACTGAAGCGCTGGAGCTCAAAGAGTTTAACGAAGGCAAATTCAAAGAAAAAATCGACTTTCTGGTGGCACTTTTTAATCAAAAGGTGGAATTCCATTTTAAAGACGGAAGAACGGTTGTAAAGGAATGGAACTTCAAATCGAGGTCCGAATCCTGGACAGAGGAAATGAAAGAAAAAGCAAGAATCAATGGGGCCAAAGCTATGAAAGGAGAAAAACATGAACATAGAAGTTATCCCACAAAAAATCCACAAGGACACAAAACTATCGCTAGCAGCTGCTAAAAAAGTACAGGTAGCAGCATATGCGCGTGTTTCAACTGATAGTGATGAACAATACACATCCTTTGAAGCTCAAGTCAGTTATTACACGAAGAAAATTCAAGAAAATCCTCGATGGGAACTTGTTAAGGTTTATGCGGATGAAGGCATTTCCGGAACCTCAACAAAGAATCGAGAAGCCTTCCAAGACATGATCACCGATGCCAAAAACGGCAAGATAAACATGATCATCACCAAATCGGTATCAAGGTTTGCTCGGAACACAGTTGACTCAATCACAACGATTCGAAAATTAAAGGAAATCGGTGTTGGGGTAATCTTTGAAAAAGAAAACATCAATACGCTCGATTCTACTGGTGAATTATTGTTAACAATAATGTCGAGCTTAGCTCAGGAAGAATCGAGGTCGATTTCTGAGAACGTAACTTGGGGCATCAGAAAGCGAATGAGCGATGGAAAATACTCACTTGGATATAGCCGCTTTTTAGGATTTGAAAAAGGGAAAGACGGAAAACCCATAATTAATAAAGAAGAGGCCGAGATAGTAAAAAGAATTTATCGTGAGTATTTAGAAGGTAAATCGACTCATCAAATCGTTAGTGAATTAGAAGCAGATAAGATACCTACCCCAGCCAAAAAGGTGGATAAAGATGGGAATTTAATGTGTAACTGGCGCCCCTCAACAATCATTAGCATTTTAGCAAATGAAAAATATAAGGGTGATGCCTTACTCCAAAAAACATATGTCACCGATTTCTTATCGCATAAAGCCAAAAAGAATAACGGCGAATTAAGCCAGTATTACATTAAGGATTCACATGAAGCAATCATTCCTCCGGAAGAATGGGAAATGGTTCAGGTTGAAACCGCAAGAAGAAACAAACCTTCCTATAAGCATTCTGGTGCAACGGTCTTTTCGAGCAAAGTGGTATGCGGTGATTGCGGTGCTTATTATGGTCTGAAAGTTTGGCACTCAACCGATAAATATAGAAAAACCATTTATCAATGCAATCACAAGTTCAAACGCACAGAAAAATGTTCTACGCCCAATTTAAGCGAAGAGAGAATTAAGCAAGCGTTTATTGACTCCTTGAGCCAACTAGATAGAGCACAAGTTTTAGAAGACTGCAACCTAGCGATTGAAACATTAAGAAATGATGATACATCAGAAGTAAGAGTAAGAAGGCTAAATGCAGAAATTGAAGTAGTGGTTGAACTGGTCAAAAAGAATCCAAACATGGAGCAAGTTGAAATCGATGCCTATGTCACTAAATACGAAGACCTAGTCAAAAAGCTAAATGCCGAAGAGCATCACCTAGAAAGCAAGTGTGCTGCAATTAAGCGGGTTGAGGTGTTCGCTGCGAACCTTAAAAACCTTGAGCCGATAATCGCTGAGTTCTCTCCGCGGTTATGGAACCTGCTGTTAGAAAAGGCAATCGTGGGCCGAGATGACACCATCAAGTTCGTTTACTACTCCGGTATCGAAAACACAGTAAAAATATAAAAACATCGATAAAATCTACATAATTTGTGGGTGGCTAATAAAAATGCGAGTGGCTAATAAAATTCGGAGTGGCTAATTTGTATTAAAATCGTCGTTTCAAGCCATTAATTAAATAGCAGATTTTTGTCGGAAAATCTGCTTTTCTTTTTACAAAATTGATTTGATATCTGTAGACTATAGTCTTTATACTTTATGCTTTTAAGGCGAAACAGAATATATCATAATCAAAAAGATCGGCATGATTAATAAAAAATGACTTTATTTCTTAGGGCATTAAAGTTCGAGGTTTTTATTAGAGTTATCAATCCGCGAATGATACAATTACTTGTATAAGCGGGTTTAACACAACGCATTGAAGAATCGATGGTATCACGGTTTTATTATGTGTTGTAGGAACGTGCATGTTAATTTTACGAGTGTAGAAGAGAAAAGAGACTGTTATAAGAAGATGGAAATTGTATTAAAATTAGATGTCAAAACGATGATTGGTGTTTTAATCTGTGGCAATTTAGTGTTGGCTTTTTTGACCTTACGATATTATTTATATAATGAATCAGATCACGAAAAAAATCTGATACGAAGATTTGGGATTGCGAAGATACTACAAGCAATCGCTTGGCTCTTTTTATTTTTCCGCGGGAATATTAGTGACATCTTTTCAATTTACTTTGGTAATATATTACTTTTTATCAGTTTTTACCTTGATTCTTTAATTGTTTTGCACCTGAATAAAAAACCAGAAAAAATATGGTTTATATTACAAACTATTTTATTAGCGATAGCTATTATCTTATTCGTGGTTTTTGAGCTTATATTTGATAGCGGGAATATTAGAGTTGGGATTGCTTCATTAGGTATTTTTTGTATTTTTGTAATTCCAAATTTATTAAGCATTGCCAACAAGTTAAGCACTCGATTTGAAAAA
This sequence comes from Tenericutes bacterium ADurb.Bin239, assembly GCA_002069815.1. GTDB lineage: Bacteria > Bacillota_I > Bacilli_A > RFN20 > CAG-826 > UBA1361. Next base: position 27,404 of record MWCB01000009.1, read on the forward strand.
TTTATTTCATTTATTAGTTTGGTTTTTCTTTTGTTACTACTGATGCGAGCGTTAAATTCACTCTTTGATAGCAATGTGAGTTTATTTACCAACAATTTCTTCCAAATTGGCACATTCCTTGCCTTAGTGTTGCTGATGCTCGTCAATGGAACAGGGTTCTTACTTGTGATTTATGATCGTTCATATGAATTATTGCGGGCAAGTTCTAATCTCGATCCTTTAACGCGAATTTATAATCGAAGATTTTTTATGAATAAGGCAGAATCACATTATCAAAGAGCACTAAAAGATCAATCATCCTTAACTTTTCTTTTTCTGGATATTGATTTTTTCAAAAAAGTAAATGATACTTATGGTCACTTGTTTGGCGATGAAGTATTAAAAGTAGTGGCCAAGGTATTATCAGAAAATATAAGACCAGTTGACTTATGTTGTCGATATGGTGGCGAAGAATTTTTGATTTATTTACACGAGACAAACAAAGAAGAAGCTATTTCAGTGGCAAATCGAATCCGTGAAAAAATTCAAAATTTAGTGTTTGCAGACAATCAAGAATATAAATGTACTATCAGTGTTGGCATCTACTCCGCGCAACCTGATAGCACTAAGAACTTACAATTTTTCATTGATAATGCGGATCAGGCATTGTATATGGCAAAAGAAGCGGGGAGAAATTGTGTAGTCAGTTTATAAAACGCTAGTGCCTAGTGGCGATATTAATATATTTAATGATAGAGAACAGCGGCATAGCTATTAAATAATAGCCTAGAAAGGAGAAAGTTATTCAGTCATCAAACTAGGCTTAACTGAATAATATGGATATTTATGAAAACAGCAATGATGACCGGGGATATTACCCGCTTTGGCGATATTGAATTCGCCCTTCGTTTAATTAAGGAATTGGGGTTTGAAGCTGCGGATTTAACGATGTTTGATGTTGAAGGCTTTTGGCTACGAAACAAAGAACTTTTTAACGGTGATATTTATGCGAATGCGCGTCGCATTAAGAAAATAGCAGAAGAGATTAATCTTCCAATTGTTCAAGCCCACACTCCGTTTCATGTCTATGTAAAGGGCGATGAAAAATATAATGCCGAAATGTTAGAAACACAAAAAATGTGTATAGAGATTGCGGGAATTATTGGCATTGCGCATGTTGTTATTCATCCAGTCATGAATGCCGATGATGAATTCAATAAAAAGTTTTTTGATAAACTTTTACCTTTAGCGAAAAAGAATAATGTCATCATCACTACCGAAAATATGTGGGAATGGCAAAAAGGAGCACCCCACTGCGATTACACAACATGTTCAACACCCGAGTCATTCCTCCGTCTTTTAGAGCATATAAATCATCCTAATCTCAAAGCCTGTGTTGATGTGGGTCATGCGCAAATGTTTAATAGTTTTGATCAAAGTATTTCCCCTAAAAAAATGATTGAAAAGCTCGGTAAAAAATATTGTGTAGCACTCCACCTTCATGACAATGATGGTGTGCATGATTTACATAAAGTTCCGTTTGAAGGAGTCATTAATTGGGATGAAATTTATGAAGGCTTAGTAAATATAAATTATGAAGAAAATCTTATAACAGAAACGCTTTGTCCGCATGATTATACCCTTGAAGATTGTAAGGCTTTATGGATAAGACAAAGAGCAGCAGTGGACACTATTAAGGCGGAAATACTCCGCAGAAAGGCATTACGTTCATAGTTTTTCATTTTTTATGATTTATATACTTTAATAATATATTGCCCATTTAAGACATTGGCATTTGCTGAAAACCATGCAAAAACAATGTCTTTTTACTATATCTATATAAATCTTATAAAAAAAGGGCGTTTTTACGCGTTTTAAATTGAAAATAGGAGTGTTTACATGCTAAAATAGTTACACAAATGCATAGGGGGATTAATTATGTTTCTACTATTATCAGACTTATTAAACGACACCCAAGTTCATATTATCCAACTTGTTGTCGTTTTTCTTTTTATCGTTGGACTTGACACTCTTTTATTAATTACCCTAAAACGTATTTTCCCCAAAGTAACCCTTATTGTTTTGTCCGTTATTTTATTAGTCCTTGGTTTATTTGATTTAACCTATGCTTTTTATTTAGTTGCTCTCATATATATGTTAAGTGCGATGACTTTTATTTTCGGTAATATCGTTGAATATCGCTGGTTAATTTCTAATACTGCTACTCCCAAAGACCGTCGCTTTAGACGAGATTTTCGCAAGATTTTTGATCAAGAAGATTTAGTAAATCAACTCGTTTCTGCAGTTTTTTCTCTTTCAAAAACAAAAACAGGGGCGCTTATTACGATTGAACGTTCTAACCAATTAACGGAAATGATTAAAAATGGTAGTCCAATTAATGCGCCAGTTAGTGCACCACTGCTTACTACCATTTTCTATAAAGGCACCGCGCTTCATGATGGTGCTGTTGTTATTCGTGATGATACCATTTTAGCGGCCAGTGTATATTTTACACCTTCGACTAGAGCACTTGCTGGTAAAGTAGGTTCACGGCACCGTGCCGCTTTAGGAATCAGTGAAATAAGTGATGCTGTCACTATTGTTGTCAGTGAAGAAACAGGTCGTATTTCTATTGCTTATCGTTCATCCTTACAACCAGTAAGCCCCGAAGATTTTAGAAAAGTGCTTGTTGACTACCTATTTGCTAAATAAATTAAATAAAAGAGGATTCTATGAAATTATTTGGAACAGACGGAATTAGAGGACCGGCCAATATTTTGCTAACTCCAGCCTTAAGTTTTGACATTGGGGCCTTCCTTGGTCAATATCAAAAGAAGAACAAAATTTTAATAGCTTACGATACTCGTCGGAGCGGTATGGTTATTTTTTCTAGTTTAGTGGCGGGAATATTAAGTAGTGGCGGTGACGCTAGTAGTATCGGTGTGGCACCGACTCCAGCCTTAGCTTATTTATGTAAAAAATACAATTATGATTACGGTATCATGATTAGCGCCTCCCATAATCCGTTCCCCGATAATGGTATTAAGATCTTTGATACGAATGGTTTTAAAATAGCGGAATCAGTTCAAACAGAAATTGAAAAGTATTTGTTAAGTGATATGCGTCTTGGTCTCAAAACAGGCAGCGAAATTGGTAATTTCACTGACAATTCCGCATTGCTTTATGAATACGTTGAATACGCAAAGAAAGCATATCGGGGTGGTTTAAAACTTAATTTATTGGTGGATGGCGCTAATGGGAGCGCGAGTAGTGTTATTCATCACATCCTAGCTGGTACCGATTTAAAATCAACGATTATTAACGTTGAACCTAATGGAGTGAATATTAACTTTAATTGTGGTTCGACGCATTTAGATAAATTGCAAGAAGTTATCCGCCAGTCACCTGGGAAGTATGACTTAGGAGTTGCTTTTGATGGTGACGCTGATCGGGCTTTATTTGTGGGACCAAATGCTGAAATATTAGATGGTGACCATGTTTTATACTTATTAGCGAAATACTACAAGAAAAATAATCTTTTGACGAAAGATACAGTCGTGGCGACGGTGATGGCTAATTACGGGTTAGGGGTGGCCTTAAAGAAATTAGGTATTAAACTAATTGAAACAAATGTCGGTGATAAACATGTCCAACGGGCGATGATTGAACATAATTACTTAATAGGTGGCGAACAATCTGGTCACACCATCTTTAATGGCTATATAAAGACGGGAGATGGTATTTATACACTGATGAAAGTATTAGATGTCCTAGCTGCTGAAAAAACGACTTTCGGGGAATACGTGAAAGAGTTTGTTAAATTCCCGCAATATTTATTAAATGTGCGAGTAAAAGATAAAAAAGCTGCTATGGCCGATAAAACTTTATTAGCGGAAATTAAAAAATGTGCGGAAAAACTCGGCGGTCATGGTCGCGTTTTAGTGCGCGCTAGTGGAACTGAAGAATTAGTGCGAATTATGGTTGAAGCGGAAACAGAACTTGATGCAAAAGAAAGTGCCGAGCACTTGGCTAAATTTGTAAAATAAACATATAAAAAGCAAATAAAACATTGTTATAATTATTTAATGTACAACTTTATTTATAAGGTATAATTTAATGTGGAAGGAGAAATATGGAATTAAACGAAAAAATTATTGAACGGTTAATTACACCCGAAGATATTAATTCGATTAATGAAATGCATCCTTTTGACTTGGTCACACTTTACAAAAGTTTAGATGAGGAAGACCAAGTTTATATGCTCTCGCTTTTAAGCGAAGAAGCGCATGCTGAACTGCTTAGTTATCTTGATCCAGAAGATGCCGCGGAATTTTTAGAAGAAATGGAGCTTGATAAACAGCAAGCACTTATTAGTTTAATTGATCCTGATGACGCTGCCGACATCATTGCCGAATTACCGAAGGATGTGAGTGAAGAACTTGTATCTTCGCTTGGTGAAGAAAGTAAAGTAGTGGAGCTTTTAAAATATGAGGAAGATCAAGCTGGTTCGGTCATGAACAACTTGTTCGTGGCAGTAAAATTAGAAGACGATATTAAAAATGCAACGCGTACGGTCATAAAAATGGCGGGTGAAGTTGACTCAATTCAAACAATTTTTGTCACTGATGAAGAAGGGAAATATTTGGGACAATTCCCGCTTAAAACATTACTCAAATCAAAACCGCCGCTGACGGTAAAAGATATATTAACGCATCAAACGGTATTCGTGGATACGGAACCGTTAGAAGTTGTTGTCCACTTCATGCGTGATTTTAGTGAGCACGACTTAGCAATCGTTAATAGTGCTGGTGTTTTAGTTGGGGTTGTTACCGCTAGTGATATTATTGAGGAATTTCACGCTGAAGCGATGGGCGATATTGCTAAGTTAAGTGCTCTTCCTGAAGTTGACTTTAGCGCTAATCTCTTTAAGAATGCTTTTAAGCGATTACCATGGCTTTTAGGTTTGTTAGCATTGTCAATCGTTATTGCGCTTGTTACCGCACAATTTGAGGCGGTTATTCAAACAACGATTGCCCTTGTTTTTTTTCCAACCACTGATTTTAGGAATTGGTGGTAATGTCTCAAGTCAAACACTAGCGGTTACACTTATTGCTTTAAATAAAGAAGATAGTGATTTAAAAAAGACTGGGCGAAAAGAAATAGTGTCAGGGTTACTTGTTAGTATTGGACTCGGTATAGTTGCTTTTTTTATAACTTACATCTTTGGCATCTTTACCAAATATCAAGCTCCTCTGTTACTAGCGTTAGTTGTCAGTTTGTCTGTGATTGTTACAGTAGTGATTGGCTTTCTCTTCGGTTTTATAGTGCCAGTTATCTTGTCGAAACTTAAATTTGACCCAGCAGTGGCAAGTGGACCATTTATTACAACATCTATCGATATTATAAGTCTAGTAGTGTATTTTTCGTTAGCGCTGCTTATTTTATAGAAAGGAGGAAGTTATGACCATTAATTTTGATGTGCTTGATCGAAGTTTAAAACCACGTTTGCTAAGCGCAACAACGACGGAACTTGCCTACCTTTTTACTGAAAACGAAAAACAACGTTATCGCATTTTCCTTTTAATTGGTGTTAAAAAGTTTAGTGAAGCCTTTATCTTTCTAGATGATGATTTGCAAGTTGATTTCTTTGTTAGTTTAAAGAAAATAGAACAGCAACAACTTATTAACTGTTTAAGCGTTAATGATATGAAAGATTTCCTAGAATTATTCCCAGAAGAAGAACGACTAAACTTATTCAAACTTGTGGAACGCAAGAGCGCGCAAGCTGTTATTCGTTTACTAAGTTATGACGCTGATAGTGCGGCGTCAGTTAGTTCTCCCCATTTTATCTCATTCCCCATTACTACAACGGTTAAACAAGCGACTTATAATACCATCGCTAATGCGGCTGAGAATGATGAAATTGATGTCATTTTCTTCCATGATTTAAATAATCGTTATGTGGGAGCGACAACGATTAAAGATTTAATTGCTGCTCGTTCTACGACGCCAATTGACGAAGTTATCGACACTAATTTCCCCTATGTCTATGAAGATGATAAAGTAACGAAAGCATTGAAAGTAATTAGGGATTACGACATCTTAATGCTCCCTGTTTTAACTCATGACGGGGAAATGATTGGTTTTATTTCTGAAACAGATGCCCTTAATTTAATGACTGAATCACACGAAAACATAATCCGACAAATGGTTAAGGTTGCGGAAGACGATGATAATCTTCCAGCGTACAAGACCGCCCTTACGCGCTTACCGTGGCTTTTAGTTCCCGTTATATTAAACTTGCTTATTGCCGCGACTCTAACATCATATGAAGGACTTCTAAGCGCCTTTGTTGGATTAGTATTATTCCAACCAATGATTTTAGGAATGGCGGGAAACATTAGCACGCAAAGTATGGGGGTTACGATTCTCAGTATGCATACGGGAGAGATAAAACTTAAAAAGCATTTTGGGAGAGAGTTTTTGATTGGAGTCCTTAATAGTTTGGCCTCGGGCATCGCTGGGTTTGGGATTGTATACTTATTCCTAACGATATTAGGTCAAAGTAATGCTTTAATGTATGCCCTTGTTGTTGGTTTAGCGCTGATGGTGGCGATGACTATTGCTTCGCTTGCGGGTGTTCTTACTCCAATTATTCTACGGGCGATCAAACTTGATGAAAAAGCAGCATCAGGTCCGCTTATTGCTACAATTAATGACTTCTTTGCGTTACAAACATATTTCTTAATCGCAACACTATTGTTAGTGATTTTAAATTAGAAATTTAGTTCAACACATAATTCAATAATTTTTTAGAATTGTTTTGAATATAGGATGTTACAATGAAATCAAGGTGGATATAAGACAATGAAAAAACGTAAAGCATTACTAATATTAGGAATTATATTTGCGGTCCTTTTAGGTGGATTTGGAATTACTTATTTCGGGTTTTTTGGACCGTTTTATGTTAATTTACGCCCTGAATCTGTAGCGCAAATATCTTTTATCCATAATTTCCATGCGCTAGAAAAAGAATCAGTTAGTGAAGAAGATAAAACCGCAGTGCTCATGGAACTTCGTGATATTAAGTATCGTCGTTCGTTAGCGTGTAAGTGCCGTGGTAATTATATGATTAGGATTGAGTATGTAGCTGGAAACGCTGTTGAATATGATGGATATTTTTTTAAGCGGATTAACGCTGAAGGTGTAGTAACGAAAGCGTTTTGGACCATAGAACAAAATCAAGAATTATCGGATATTTATTTAAAATACTTTCCCATTTACGTTGAATAAACTAAATAAGAAAAGCCGGCTAGTGGAAGCCGGCATTTTTTTATATGGTGACGATAAATCTTAAGCTGTATAATTGGGTCCGAATTGACCTTTATAGTTCCAAGCATCGGCGAGATATTTAGCGCGATCAAGTTTTTTGGCGCCTTGGATGCCAATGAAGACATTGGTAACACCAGGATGAGCCGCGGAATCAGTAAAGTCCACTTGAATCATTGTCGGGGTTTGGAAACGCGTTACATCTGCCGATTCGATATCTTCAATTTGCGCTTCAGTAATACCATCATTAATGTAGTAGTGAGTATTAAGTGCATCCCCAGCATATTCTTCAAAACGGTCTGCATTCCGAAGTAAGAAGGCTTCAAAAGCAGTTTCGGCATAATTATCAAGTGCCACCGTATCCTCTTTTTTCCAATCTTCTTTATTCTTTTTCTTTAATTCTTGATCAACAAAGATTGTTTTAAGTTCAATTTTGCGACTATCATCAAGCAAGGTTTTGCCATCACCCGCTAAGTATTCAAAGCCTTCACGAGCGTCAAGACATGCCGCGCAAGCATCATCCTTTTGGACGAAGACTAAGAAGAACTTTTGTCCTTGTAAAGTGGTACTGCGTCCTTCTGAGTTGTCTTTAATTTCATCGAGTAATTTATCAGCAGCACTATTTTCAGCCCCTGCCAGTGAAACTTGGAATTGTTTATAATACTTTTCGGCACTATTGTTACGTTCATCAATCTTGCGGATACCGTCAACGACACTTGGAATAGCAAAAATGATTCCGAAGATAATGCCAACGATTAAAAGCGGTTGTACCCAAGCTGTTTCTTTAATCCAGCGCCAAATACCCGCAAAGAAACCACCAATAACACTTAAGATTTTTTTCATTAAATGTTCCTCCTTCTATTGAATAATAGAGCACGTATAATAATAACACTCTCATCATATATTTTCAAACAAAAGCAATAATAAAAAAAGTATTTTACTAAACTTTTGTCGAACAATACTCAAATTATCGCTTATTTTTGATTAAAACGCCAGTTTTAAAGATAGTTTTTTGCCGTAATACTTTGCAAGTTTTCAAAATATCAATATAATTTTATAGTGAGGTTAGTATGGGATTTAGAAGTATTGCACGCAATGTTGATGAGTGGTTAACAAAGCGACCGCGTTTAAAAGTTGTAAGTGAGTGGGTGTATCTTTTTATCCTTGTTACTATTAGTGCTTTTACTTATGCTTTAACCTTTCGTTTGTTTATTAATCCGTCACTAGTGACGATTAACGGATTAAATGGCAACCAAATATTATTTGTTGGTGGTGGCGTTTCAGGACTTAGTCAAAATTTTGTTAAATTAATTTACGATATTATTGGCTATCAAAAAATTAATCTCCGCAATTTACAATCAATTTTATATATTTTCTTCAATATCCCAGTTTTTTTATTAGGATGGTTTAAAATTGGAAAACGTTTTACAATTTTTTCAATTATTAACGTTGCGCTTGCTTCACTCTTTATTAGTATAATTCCAATTAGTTGGGAAAGTGCAGTAATTTACGATTCCCAACTAACAAGAACTTTATATGCGGGCATTTTAGGCGGTTTTAGTACGGCTGTTGCCTTTTCAGGCAACGTCAGCAGTGGCGGTATGGATATTATTGCTTATTATTACGCAAACAAAAAAAGTGAAGGAGTGGGTAAGTATAACGTACTTCTAAACGTCTTTGTTATTGGTTTTTACTTCGTCTTGAATTTAATTCATCCAAGTTCAAACGTTAACGTGCTAACAAGCAATTTCTCCAACGTTCAAATTGCCATTACGAGCTTTATTTCAAGTCTTACCTACATTGTCATGAATTCATTCGTGATTGACTTAATTAACGTGCGCAATAAGAAAGCCCAAGTTCAAATTATTACGGAAGATGAAGAATTACCAAGGATTCTTATTTCTAACTTTCCCCACGGCGCGACCACAGTTAAGGGCACAGGCGTCTATTCACAAACCGATAAGATTGTTATATATATGGCGGTATCATCAAATGAAGTAAATAATGTAGTTAGGATTACCCAAAAAGTTGATTCGAAAGCCTTTATTACTGTAACTGATTTACGGCAAGTATTTGGTCGTTTTTATATTTCGCCAATTAAATAAAAACAAAGAACCAATAAAAGAAAATGCGCTTATAAAAAGCGCATTTTTTGAAATTAAAGTATTGTCCTTAACGCATTCGAATTGCGTCAATTGGTTTTTTGCGACTAAGACGGAAGACGGGGATAAAGCTAGAGATGAAGGCCACACCAAGGGCAATAACCATCATTAATAATAATTGACGGATGCCAACATTAATAAACGAGAGGTAAAGACTAATGCCTTCACTAACGTAGTGATTAATTACTTTAGCGCCAATAAGCGCGCCAACAAGCGCCAGCACAAGATTAATCAAGGCGATAATACCGGCTTCATTCATAAAGATGGAGGCCACATCAATGCCACGCGCACCAATTGCCCGCAAGATGCCAATTTCTTGTTTCTTAAAGGCCACACTTAAAGTAATAAAATTAAGGAGAAGAAGCGAGGCAAAGACCGCAAAGATTATCCCAATAACGACGAATAAGCGGGAAATTACTTCAATGATATCGCCAATGTAGTTGATGAGATAAGCAACTTCATTATTAGTACGATAAAAGATACCTTCTTTGTCATGAAGTAAATCTTCATTAAGTGTTACTAACTTGGTAATAAGATGTCGTGAATTGCCGTGATAAGTAATCGCCACATCATAAGACCCACGCGCCGCAAGCGCTAAATGAGAGGCATCGGTTTCTTGAACGTAGATACTAAAATCTTCCCAAGAGTGATAGTAACGGAAATAATCAAAAGTGAAACCAACAACTCGTAACGGAATTTTAGTAGTTTTATTTTCGGCGTAATCAGTCAAATCAAAAGAAACACTAAAAGGATTCAGATCGGTTTTAATTCGATTAGCAATGAGGGGTGTAATGGTATTTTTACCAGTAAGTTCAGGTTGGAAAGGATTTTCTTCATAAAATGAAGTAAGCAATTGATTAGCGTAAATTGTTCGAAACCTTAACTGTTCTTCGGGAGTCCATGTTTCCGCGGCTGGAACATCATCAGGACTTTCAAAATCAAAGGCAAAGTAATATTCGCGGAGCATATTTTCAATTGCCGCATCATTAGCGTTAGTGGCGGTAATATTCATAATAAACTGATTTCGCGCACTTTCAACAGAAGTGTGAAGTCCACCTGGAATATCTTCCCACATATATCTAATTGAACTTATCACGACATCATTTGGTTGTAGATTATCTAAATTGATGCCATCATCAAGAAAGATAACATCTTCGCGAAACGCTAAATTTTCCATGCGATCAAATGTGTTTAGATAATAATTAATATCAGGATAATCGGGACTTGATAAGTAAGCATACGTGTCAATCGGAGGTTCATATTTGCGATTAATTTCAACGGCTTGATTAAACAAACTTTCATAAACAAGGAGTGCATTATGGAATCCGTTCCGTAAATATTCGCGTAATTGCATGCTGTTAAATAATCCACGGAGATCATCTTCATTAGTATCATCATCAATAAAACGATCTAAATTTAAATTAGTTTCAAATACGCCTGTGATGGTGACATCATCATTTAACTTTTTACCAATTAAGTCACCAGGCTCACTAATGGTATGTTTTAAACCATCTTTGGCGGCGTAACCATATTTTTTAAAACCAAGATAAACGTATTCAGGAACTGCAACTTCATCGTTTGCACTTGGTAATGTTCCTGCCACTAGGTTTAAGTGAGCTTTATTCATATCTTCGGTGGTTAAATGAAGAATTGAATTTAAACCAAAACCATATACATCATAGTAAAATTCGGGGACTTCATAGAAATTGCCTGAATAACTGTAATCAATGGAAATAGCGGGGAAGAAGTCTAAATTATCATCGATCTTTTGCAGTTCGACAATATCTGCGTCATCAAGCCGAAGATCACGGGTGCTATACCAATCACCAGTGCTATATTTAACTCTTTCATATTTAGAAATAGCGGAATATTTGATATCAAGGTCAAGCATCGTGTTAATAGTTGAAGGGGTTCGTTTAAATGTAGCCATAGCGTCGGTTAAACCAAACATGGCAAAGGCGGTGGAAGCTAAAATAATGCTTAAAATGAGGCGGGCCGTTTTATGTTTAAGAGCACTTGCCCCAATTTTGATGGCTGATTTAAACGGCATCCGTGATTTAATAAGATTTAATTCATCAGTGCGCGGATAAGCTTCAGGTTGTGATGTGTCTTTAAATTCATAATCATTATTTAATACCCTAATCAGCGTTTTATCGCGGTTTTGTCGTAAATATTGATTGATTTTGTCTAAATCTTCGGTAGTTAATTCATAGCCAGCGGTTAAAGTAATACCATCTTCACTGAAGGTCGTTTTCTGCTCTTGAATATCAGGCTTAACTTTGGATACATCGCGAATTACCTTGCCATCACTGAACTCAATAATTCTATCGCCATAAGTTTCTGCGAATTCGTGATCGTGAGTCACAACAATAACGAGTTTATCTTCTGATAACTTTTTTAGTGTGTCAAAAAGTTGTTTGCCAGTGACACTATCAAGGGCACCAGTTGGTTCATCTGCCATAATGATTTGCGGATTTTTAACAAGGGCGCGCGCGATTGCCACTCTTTGTTTTTGCCCGCCCGATAAGGTATTTGGTTTGCGGTGACCATACCCTTGCATATCAAGTAATTCTAAAATTTCATTAATCTTTTCGTTTGAGGCTTTTTCTCCTTGCAGTTCTAAAGCAATACCGATATTTTGCCCAACGGTGAAATCGTTTAAAATATTGTATTCTTGGAAGATGAAACCGACCATGGTATTACGGTAACTATCGTATTCATTTTGTTTAAATTTTTTAGTGGATTTACCTTTAATAATTAAGTCACCTGAAGTAGCCTGATCAAGACCACCAATGACGTTAAGTAAGGTTGATTTACCAGAACCTGATTTACCTAATACAAAAACCATCCCTGTATCAGGCAAGACTAGGGATACATCATCAAGTGCTTTAACAGTTGGTCCTTTCTTTTGGACATAATATCTTTTTATATTGACAAGTTCTAACATAATAAAACTCCTTAATATTTTTTCTATAATAAATTATAGCATTATATATTTTTCTGACACAAAATAGACAAATAGTACTATAATACAACTTATGAGACAAAAGAAACTACGCATGCTTTTAGCGGTAACTCTCGCGCTAAATATTGTCCTAGCCATCATTAAATTAGGAGCAGGGTATTTATATAACTCTCCATCATTAGTGGGCGATGGTTTTAATTCCTTTTTTGACATTTTTATCAGCGTTATGCTCCTTATCATTATGAAGACTGCAAGTCGCGGACCCGATGAAAACCATCATTATGGTCACCAAAAATATGAAGGCCTTATTTTCTTTGCGTTAGGTCTCTTTATCTTATTTACCACGGTTGTTTTAGGAATTAATACAGTTAAAGATTTCATTGCTTACGTTAAAGGTGCACAGTACGTTTTACCTGGCACCGAAGCCTTAATTGTAGCGATTGCAAGCGTCTTAATTAAAGTATTTATGTTTATTATTAATTATCGAGCGTATCTTAAATTTAAACGCCCAGCCTTAAAGGGTGACGCTATTAATCATCTTTCGGATATTTTTGCCACTGCGGTAAGTATTATTTCGATTGTGTTAGCGAAATTTAACTTTTATATTTTTGAGTACATTGGGACTTTAATTATCGTCATTATCATTATTAATACAAGTCTTAAAATTGTCAAAGAAGCAGCCTATTACTTAACTGATGCTTCCCCAAGTTCCAAAGTTGTCGCCAAAATACGGGATGCTATTTTATAGGTTGAAGGTGTTTTATGTGTGGATGACTTAAAGGTAAGACAACATATGAACAACTACTACGTTGATGTTGAGATTGGGGTTAACAAAGAATTGTCGCTGGAAGAAGCTCATGATATCAGCGAAGCCGTCCACAATTATGTGGAAGCAAACTTTAAAGTGCTACACTGCCATGTTCATATTAATCCGCATTAATTGCTAATACTTTTCGCTTATATAAAGTGTGTTTTTAACTTATAAAAAAATTTTTATCAGTTAAGACCCTTTTTTAATTTTATATTATGTATAATATACGTGGATGGTTAAACCAAGGAGGCAATTATGGTTTTTGAAATAAGACACCCTCTAATTGATGTAAAACTATCAATTATGCGTGATGAAAGAACAAAATCGAAGGAATTCCGCGAATCTCTTGACGAAATTGCTTCACTAATGTCGTATGAAATCTTCAAGGACGTTGGTACTTACCCCGCCGCCGAAACGATTACAACGCCAACTGGTGTAACGTTACCCAAAATCAAACTAAATAATAAAATTGTTTTAGTCCCTATCTTACGGGCAGGGATTGGAATGGTTGATGGCATAAGAAATATGATTCCAACCGCGCGTATCGGTCACATTGGTATTTATCGTGATGAAGTAACTCTCGAACCACACGAGTATTACTTTAAATTGCCAAAAGTAGAAAACCCGCTTGTGGTGGTAGTTGATCCAATGCTTGCCACTGGTGGTAGTGCAATCGCTGCCATTAGTTCGATTAAGAAACGTGGTTATAATAATATTCGGATGGCAACGCTTGTGGCCAGCCCGCTTGGTATTGAAAAAGTGACTAAAGCCCATCCTGATGTGAATATTTATGTCGCGGCGATTGATGAAAAACTAAATGAACATGGCTACATCTTGCCTGGTTTAGGCGATGCTGGCGATCGGATTTTTGGAACGAGGTAATAAAGATGACTCTAGGTAAAAATGCATGTTTGTTCTCATTATCCGCTAACAAGCAATTAACTGAAGATGTTGCTGCTCTTTTAGGAATTAAAGTTTCAGAAGCGATTGTGACTCATTTCGCTGACGGTGAAACGCTTTGTGAACCGATTAATTCGATTCGCGGCATGAATTGTTATGTCATTCAATCTACTTGTAAACCAGTTAATGAACGATTAATGGAAATTCTTATTTTTGCGGATGCATTAAAGAGAGGATCTGCTAAATCAATAACGATGGTGATGCCTTATTTTGGTTACGCACGGCAAGACCGAAAAAATAAACCCCGTCAACCCATTACTTCGCGACTTGTTGCTGATTTAATTTATGCGGCTAGTATTAATCGGGTCGTAGTTGTTGATTTACATACTCCCCAAATTCAAGGCTTCTTTACTTGTTTAGTGGACGAAGTTACGGCCATTCCTCTTTTAGCTAAATATTTTAAGGATAAAGTGTGTGATGATTGGGTTATTGTTTCTCCTGACCATGGCGGCATGGCTCGCGCGCGCCAAGTTGCGGAAATTTTAAATAAACCGCTAGCGATTATTGATAAACGGCGTAAAAAGCCAAATGAAGCGATTGTTAATCATATTATTGGCGATGTTAAAGATAAACACTGTTTAATGATTGATGACATTATTGATACCGCCAATAGTTCAAAAGAGGGAGTGAAAGCCCTTTTAGAACACGGCGCTAAATCTGTGCGGATTGCTGCTACCCATGGTGTCTTTTCTGCGGGGTCAGAAATTAATTTATTTGAAACTGGAATTTTTGAAGAAGTGGTCGTTACTGATTCCATTCCGCTTGGCCCGCATATGAAGGACAAAAAAATCACTGTGTTATCGCTTGCTCCCATGATTGCTAAAGCGATTGAACATATTGAATTAGGCAAACCACTTTCGGTTGTCTACGATATGTTTTCCGATAAAAGCTAGAGAGGATGAAGCTTATGGATGCCTTTGATTATAAGCATTATTTAACTATTCAAAAGCGTGAGATCTTAAAGCGAATTAAGCTTTTTGACAATAAGCTTTATTTAGAATTTGGTGGTAAACTTATTGAAGATTATCACGCTGCTCGTGTTTTGCCAGGTTTTCATCCTAACGGGAAACTTGAAATTTTTTCGCGTTTAAAAGATGAAATTGAAGTTATTATTGTCGTTAACACGAATGACATTGTCGCTAATAAAATAAGACACGATAACAATGTTTCTTATCAAGCAGAAGTTGAACGTTTAATTGATGACTTTAGGGCCAAAGAAATCCTTATCAGCGGGGTTGTCTTTTCCTTCTTTAGTGAATCAGCTGTTACTAATGCATTCATTAAAAAGTTATCGAGAAACAAAATTAAAACTTATAAGCATTATTTAATTGATGGCTATCCCCATGACTTAGAAAAAATAGTGAGTGATAACGGTTTTGGGCGGAATGAATATGTTGAGACTACAAGGCCGCTTGTTGTTATTACCGCGCCAGGATCAGGCAGTGGGAAAATGGCAACTTGTTTATCGCAACTCTATCACGATAATAAAAATGGAATTAGAGCCGGATACGCTAAATATGAAACATTCCCAATTTGGAATTTACCGCTTAATCATCCCCTTAATTTAGCGTATGAAGCAGCGACCGTTGATTTAGGTGACTTTAACGTTATTGACCCATATCACTTAGATAAATTTAATATTAAGGCCACGAATTATAACCGTGATGTTGAAGCTTTCCCGGTCTTAAAAGCCATGTTTGAAAAGATGTATGGGGCAACACCTTATCACTCCCCAACAATGATGGGTGTTAATATGGCTGGTTTCGCTCTTCGTGATGAGGCTACCATTATCAAAGCATGTGAAGATGAAGTTATTCGTCGTTACTACACTGCTCAAAAGTATCTTTTCTTAGATAAATATAATGTGGCCAGTGTCGATAAAATTAAAGTTATTATGAATAAGTTAGGTGTCGTTGAAACGGACCGTAAGTGTGTTTTACCAGCTCTGCAAAAAGCAGAAAAAACTCATGTTCCATGTATGGCATTAATGTTAAAGGATAGTACTATTATTACTGCTAAAACATCAAAGCTTCTAAGCGCAGCGGCAGCCCTATTCTTAAATGCTGTTAAACACTTAGCAAATATTAATGATGCCATTCCGCTTATTTCGCCCAATCTTATTGAACCAATTCAAAATTTGAAAACACATATTAATCCAGCGAATGAATCAATGATGGATTTAAATGAGACTTTAATCTCTTTAGCGATCCAGGCGCCAATGAACGCCTTATCCGAATTAGCGCTTACACAGATTGATAAATTAAAAGGAGCGCAAGCTCATTCATCGGTGCTACTTGATAAACAAGATTTGCAAATTTTAAAACAAATAGGAATTGATGTTACGGAAGAGAGTGTTCCCGCATCAAATAAATTATACTGGAGGTCATGACGATGCTAAATGATTTAAAAAAAGTTTTAGTGACAGAAGCAGAAATTAAACAAATTGTAAAACGTGTATCTTCCGCGATAACGAAAGATTATAAAGATAAAGAACTTGTAATTATCGGCATTTTAAAAGGAGGCGCCCCTTTTATGATGGATTTAATTAAAGAAATTAATCTGCCACTTATAATCGACTTTATTCGCGTTGAATCTTATCACGGTGGCACGACTTCAGGTGAATTAATTTTTCGAAAGGATATTGAAGTTGATATCGCGAATAAGCATGTTTTAATCGTCGATGATATTATTGATAGTTCAAGAACTCTAAAAATGGTCATTGAACTATTTAAAAAGCGTCACGCTAGTTCAATTGAAGTAGTGACCTTACTTGATAAACCAAGTGGCCGTGTTATTGATTATACTCCCAAATACATTGGCACTACGATTGGGAATGAATTTGTGGTTGGTTACGGTTTAGATTACCAAGAAAAATATCGGAACGTTCCGTGTATTGGCGTTTTAAAAGAAGAAATTTATAAAAAATAATTAATTATCAGTAAAATTATCAAAATAACCTTGAATTAATACAACTGGTGTCCCTTTGTCACCGGAACCACTTACTAAGTCACATAATGACCCAACAAGGTCAGTTATTTGACGCGGGGTAGTTCCAAGCGTTGCTTTTGTTTCTACAAGGTCTTTTGGTTTATCTTTAATGGATTTTTCAATAGCTTTTGTTAGCTTGGCGCCAGTAAGACTTTTGAAGTCATTATCCGCGAGATATTTTAATTTTACTTCATTTGGAGTACCGCTTAGTCCTAGGGTAAAGAAAGGGGAGACAACTGGGTCCGCTAACTCCCAAATATGGCCTTGTGGATCTTTAAAAGCGCCATCGCCATACACTAAGACTTCAATATGTTTACCAGTTTTGTCTAAGAACATTTTTTGAATTTGTTCCACTAAAACTTGTCCGTCACGCGGGAAAAGTTTTATTGAATCTTCGGTTGCTTTATTAGAACCAAGCAGTCCATATTTTGGATTATAACCCTTTTCACCGAGTTGTGGTTTTGTCAATAAATCGTCTAAACCATATACGATAGCGGCTCCACACGCGCGTAATTTTTGTTTAGATTCAAAGCGAGTATGAACATCACAAGTTAAGACATTTTTGGTATATTTGAGTATCATTTGCGCGTGATTTGCAAATAATAACTCAATTTTGCAGCCTTCCGCTAATACTAAATCAGTATATAGTTCAACATAATCAATCCCTGTAAATTCGTGTTTTGGATAACCAAAGTGTTTACGAAATTCTGCTACTGTTAACATATCAGTGTATGGATTAATGCCAGCCTTCTCAATTAAACTTTCTGGTAGCAAAGCATTACCAACTTCGTCTCGAGGATAAGAGAGCATTAAGTAAATTTTCTTGGCTCCACGCGCAATGCCGCGTAATAAAGTAGCAAAACGATTGCGTGATAAAATGGGAAAAATAACGCCTAGTTCACCACTAGGGAATTTTTCTTTTATTGCGGCGGCGATTGCATCAATTGAAGCATAGTTTCCTTGGGCTCGCGCAAGAAGTGATTCAGTAATACCGACGATATCGCGGTCGCGCAATGAAAAGCCGTCACTTTTTGCCGCCGCTAAAACACTATCAACAACGATAGTCGCTAAATTATCACCACTACGAACTATTGGACAGCGAATTCCGCGTGCACTTGTGCCTATTTTGCGTTTCATTTAATTAAGTCCCTTTAAGATATTACGGGCAATATAAACACCGCATGCTCCCGCTTGGGCAAGACCGCGGGTTAACCCAGCGCCGTCTCCCCCTAAATATAAGCCCTTAATTGCTTTTGTTTCAAATTCATGAGTAATTTCAGGACGAGCGCTATAATACTTAGCCTCAACCCCATAGAGAAGTGTATGTTCAGTAGCAATACCTGGCGTAATCTTATCGAGAACCCGAATCATCTCAATAATTGATTGTAATGTTTTATAAGGTAAACAAAGCGCTAAGTCACCAGGAACCGCTTCCTTTAAGGTTGGGCGCATGAAGCCTTCACTAAGACGTTTAACCGTCGTGCGCCGTCCTAAGAGAAGATCGCCAAACTTTTGAACAAGGACAGAACCACACGCTAATTGGTTAGCGAGTGATGATACTTTAACGGCATATTCATTTGGTTTATTAAAAGGTTCCGCAAAGTGGTGTGACACTAAAAGGGCAAAGTTTGTATTTTCTGATTTAAATTTTTCATCTTTGTAGGAGTGACCATTAACATTAATAACGCCATTATAGTTTTCCATAACCACATGCCCACTAGGATTAGAGCAAAAAGTACGAACAGTGTTACCCGTTGAAGTACGATAAACAAACTTACCTTCGTAGAGATGCTCATTAATTTCTTCCATAATTAAGTCATTACATTCGACTCTAACGCCCACATCAACTTGGGTTTGATCCATTTTAATACCGCGTTTTTCCAAAATGCTATCGAGCCATTTACTACCTTCACGACCAACCGCTAAAACAACCTTGGGTGCCGTATATTTTTTCTTGTCTTTCGTAATAACACCACGAATTTCATCGTTCGTAGTGATGATTTCAACGACGTCCGTAGCAAAAAGCATTGTTACTTTCTTTTGTAAGTGTTTAAAGATACGACCCAAGATTTTAAAATTTTCTTCAGTCCCTAGGTGTCGTACTTTACTGCGGAGTAACCGAACCCCCACACTCATAGCCCGGAGCTCAATTTCTTTTACTTTCGGTGTATATGGATCAGTGATTTCATTACTCGCTCCAAACTTTAAGTTGATACCATCAACATAATTGATAAGATCTAGCAATTCATCGCGCTCTAAATAATCTTGCATCCATCCCCCAAATTCACTAGTGATGTTGAATTTGCCGTCTGAATATGCTCCGGCGCCGCCAAAACCACTTGTAATGGAACATGATGGATAGCATTCTTGATAGCCCTCTCTATTAATCGGACATTTATCTAGCACACCTTTTAAGATTGGACAACTGCGTGTGTTAATATCCCGTCCTTTTTCGATTAATAAAACTTTGAGATTTGGTCTAAGCGTTGTTAATTCATAAGCACAAAAATAACCTGCTGGTCCCGCGCCGACAATAATTACATCATAATCCATAGCAAAAGAGTCTCCTTAATGTATTTAGCAACCTTGAGGGGTTATCGGTTTTTTATTTTCCCTTTTTATTTTAGCAAATAACCAAAAGTTTATTGTTGTTTTTAATAATAATGGAAACGCTTTAAATAAATTAATAAAAAAGTCCGACATTTTATCGGACAATCGTTTTATCTGGCGGAGAAAGAGGGATTTGAACCCTCGCGCCCTGTTACAGACCTACTAGCTTTCCAAGCCAGCCCCTTCAGCCTCTTGGGTATTTCTCCAGCAGTGCGGTTATTATAGCAACTCCGTCGTTATTTGTCACTATTTGTAGTTGCAGAATTCTCAGGTTCTTTATATATTTTAAAGGGTGTAAAGCGACTAAATAAAGAAAAGACAAGATGGGTACCAACAAATGGGCCAAATAGTTGAAGAACAAACATGAGAATTTGAAAAAAGATAGGCGACTTTTCGTTAAGCCACTCAAATGGTCCAATCGCTAATGGTTTTTCAAAGAACATAAGGTTGGTACCAAATATTTTATTTAATATGACCGCGGCTACCATAAAGACCGATGAGAAAATTATAAAAGGTAAGAAGTCTTTGATTGTCGGTTCATAAAGTTCATGGCGCAAGATTAAAAAGCCAATGAGAATAAAGTTCATATGGAATAAAATCGAGTGCAGTGATAGAAAATGATAGAAGGGATAGAAAATAAGCGAACTAGACGGATAAATTAAAAAAGCTAGACCAGAGCCCATCCCTCCATACATTATCCATGAGTAGGCTGCTCTTTGAATTTTCCCTTTACCAAACGCCACAATAACAAAAGCATAAAGAAAGATTGAACAGTAATATAAAGGTACAAATCGATTTAAACTAGCGGAATCTACCACATAATTTACGATATTCCATACAATTTTAAATATTTCTAAACCGACTAAAACAAGGCTATATACTTTAAAAAAACGCATTATTTTTTCTTTGGTCCATCGTTTGGTTAATACATAAAAAAGAATGGCTAGCATTCCAAAAAAAAGGACGAGTCCCAAGTGACTTAAAGTAAAAAGCCCTGCTGCTGGCGCATCGCCTTCTTTTCTAAACATTTTCCCTCGTTTTCATTATCCAATTTTACCATAAGCAACCATTTATTTGGTAAAATTAATATATGGAAAAATTGACTTTTGTCATTACTAATATTGACGCCGGCCAACGACTTGATAAATATTTGAAAAAGATTATGCCGACCGCTCCTCAAAGTTTTATTTATAAGTTAATACGGATAAAAGATGTAAAAGTAAACAGTAAAAAGAGTGACGCTAACTATATATTAGAAGAAGACGACACTGTCGTCATTTTTTTAACAAAAGAACAAGTCACTGACTTTATTGTTCCTTATACATTTACTAAAATACATCGTCCCTTAAATATTATTTTTGAAGATGAAAATATTTTAGTTATAAATAAAGAAGCCGGACTCTTAGTGCATGGAACTGAAACAGAAAGTGAACTAACCCTAACAAATATTGTCCTTACTTATCTCTCCGATAAAGGCGAGTTTGACCCTAAAAAGCGCGGATATATCCCTTCGCCCGTAAGTCGGCTTGACCGTGAAACTAGTGGAATTGTTATCTTCAGCAAGCGCCAAAGTGTTCATCAAGCACTTGCAAACGCTTTTACTAAGGAAAATGAAGTTCTTCGCTTATATCGTTTAGTTGTTTGTGGTACACTAAAAGTGGATGAAGGAGTTATTGATCTCCCTTTAAAAAGGGAGAATAGTCTAACGATTCCTGCTGACGATGGTCAAAATGCCCTGACTCATTACCGAGTTATAAAACGTGGACTCACCAAAACATATGTTGAGGCGCGTCTTTTAACGGGGCGTCAGCACCAAATTCGCGCCCACTTCAGTGCGATTAATCATCCGCTGGTGGGCGACCTTAAATATGGAAGTCCAACCTTAGGGCCCCTTGCTCTTAACGCTTACAAGGTAGTGTTCATCGCCCTTCCCTCACCCCTTGACTATTTAAATGGTCATGAATTTATTGCCGATAATACGGCTCCCTTACTAAAAGAATTAGGAGATTAAAGTATGCGCAACATTGAAACACTCTATGAAAAATGGTTGAACCATTCAGAAATGCCACGCAAGCTTGTCAGTGAATTAAAAAAGATGAGTCCAAAAGCAAAGTTAGATGCCTTCTATCAAGATGCTGAGTTTGGCACAGCGGGAATGCGGGGTATTTTAGGGGCTGGCACAAACCGGATTAATATCTTCACAATTAGAAAAGCCGCATATGGGTTTGGGCTATATGTCATTAAACATTATCAAGACGCTAAAAAACGGGGCATTGTTATTGCCCATGATAATCGTCATATGAGTGAAGAATTTACCAAAGAATGTATGAAAACATTACGGAGTTTAGGAATTAAAACATTCATTTTTGATGAATTAAAACCGACTCCGCTTTTAAGTTATGCTGTTCGTCACCTTAACGCGATTGGGGGCATTATGATTACTGCCTCCCATAACCCTAAAAACTATAATGGGTTTAAAGTATATGATGATACAGGTGCGCAGCTTACTCCTGAGAAAGTTGATTTATTACTTGCGGAACTTAAAAAGTTACCGAACTGTTTAGATATTGAAATAGGCGAAGCGGAAAATGGTTATGCGCTTCTAAGCGATGATGTTGAACTTACTTATTTCTGTAAAGTGATGAAAATACAATTGCGTAGAGATCAACCTAAAAACGGGTTTAAGATTGTCTTTTCGCCACAGCATGGGACAGGGGCTAAATTAGGGATGCGGGCGCTCAATGTTATTGGGTACGAAGTAATTCCGGTCGCTGATCAAATGAAACCAGACCCTAATTTTACTTACACTAAGAGTCCTAATCCTGAAGAAAAAGCCGCGTATAGTGAAGCCATCAAGCATGCGCGAGCACATGGGGCGCATATGATTATTACAACTGACCCTGACGCTGATCGCTTAGGTATTGTAGTCCGCAATAAAGCTAATGGTTTTGATTATTTAACAGGAAATCAAAGCGCGGCTTTACTTCTTGATTACTTATGCAAAACGCATATTGAGTTAGGCCATGATATTAAAGGTAAATATTTATATACGACAATCGTAAGTAGCAGTTTAGCTAACCATATTGCTGAGAGTTATGGTCTAAAAGTAAAAGAGTTCTTAACTGGATTTAAGTTCATTGGTGCGCAAATTGCCGAAGATGATGCTAAAAATGAGAAAAAATTCTTTTTTGGTTACGAAGAAAGTTATGGACTTTTAGCGGCACCTTTTGTTCGTGATAAAGACGCCATTCAAGCTTTAGTACTTTATAGTGAAATGACACTTTATTATCATTTACAAGGTAAGACTCTCGGTGAAGTTTTAGCGAAACTAAATGCTAAACACGGGTACCATCATGATATTACTAAATCAGTCGCGTTCCCTGGCGCTGCTGGTCAGGCGGAGATGGTTGAAATATTAACGAGATTGCGTAATAATCCGCCGATGACGCTCGGTGGTCTTAACATTCTTAAGTATGATGATTACTTAACGAGCAAGAGTGTTGAAAAAGGAAAAACAAAAAAACTTACCTTACCGAAGAGTGATGTTATTCGTTATCATTTAGAAGGGGGTACCACAATTTCGATCCGGCCAAGTGGTACTGAACCAAAATGTAAAATATATTATGGCATTCTTGCGGATAATGAAAAAGAAGCGCAAGACTTACTCACGCTTCTGGAAAATGATATTAAAGTTCATTTTACTTTATAAGTTTCTTTAGCACACCGATGATACCGTCATTGTTATTATCCTTGACGGTTTTCATTTTTGCATATTCTTTAACACTAGGGACCCCATTATTCATCCATACCCCATATTTGGCCCACGCGAGCATTTCTTTATCATTTTCAGCATCACCAAAAGCAATAACGTTACTTTGTGGAATGTTGTAGTAATCGGCAACGTACTCAATCCCTTCTTTTTTAGTACTTGCGCCTTGCCATAATTCAGCATACCCTTCTAAATTCCAAAAGCGGATATGAAGACCAGGGAAAGATTCAACAATTGCTGTGATTTTCCGTTTTGATTCGGGGTCAAATTGATGGAAGAGGAAAATGAGAGTTAAAGGATCTTCTTTTAGTTTAAGAAAGGGGTCACCATACACAATGGTGCCGCGATCATTCCAAAAGAAAGTGTTAAGCGCTTCATCGTGTCTTAGTAAATAAACGTAATGTTCAGTTTCAATCATTAGGTTGCCTAAATGTTCATAGCCAATCTTCTCCACCATTTGGCGTAATACATTACGGTCGAAAGTTCTAGTTCTTTTCGGAAAATGAGGATTACTTGGATCTGAAGTAAGGGCACCATTATAAGTAACAAGTGGTGCTTTAATTCCTAATTCTTGTTGATAACTGTAAGCCGCGCGTAAAGGACGACCAGTGGCAATAACAATAGTATGACCAGCCGCGCCTAAACTATTTAAGTAATCGCGGGTTTTAGGGGTGATCCGTTTATCATCAGTTAAGAGGGTTCCATCTAGATCAAGGGCAATTAAGTATTTGTCCTTGCTCATAATAGCCCGACCGCCTCTTTAACTTTTTTAAGCGTTTGATTAGCGATGATTGTCGCTTTTTGAGCGCCATCACGAAGAACCCGATCAACTTCACCGCTTTTAAGGAATTCGTAAGCTTTTTCTTGGAAAGGCCCAAGGGTATTAATTACTACATTAGCGACTTCCTTTTTAAAGTCGCCATAGCGGTAGTCTTTAAATTTTTTAACACAATCGTCTAAGCTTTTATCAGTAAGTGCGGCGTAAATGGTAAGCAAGTTAGTAATACCAGGTTTCTTTTCTTCGTCAACATATATTTCACTACCTGAATCAGTAACGGCACTCATAATTTTTTTACGAATGACCGTTAAGTCATCAGTTAAATAAATATCGCCCTTCCCACTTTCGCTTTTACTCATCTTAATGGAGGGGTCTGATAATGACATAATCCGTTTGCCAACCGTTGAGACTATAGGTTCAGGCATTACTAAAATTTTGCCATAACGATTATTAAAACGAACGACGAGGTCGCGTGTAATTTCAATATGTTGGATTTGGTCTTCACCAACAGGAACAATGTTTGCTTCGTAAAGTAAAATATCGCTTGCCATTAACACTGGATAAGTAAATAAACCTAAACCAATCGCATTACCATCCATGTTTTGACTTTTTTCTTTAAACTGGGTCATGCGACTTAATTCGCCCATGTAGAGATAATTTTGTAAGATAGCGTTTAACTCAGCGTGCGCGCTGACATCACTTTGTTTAAAGATAGTTACTCTATTTGGATCTAAGCCCGCTGCTAAATAGAAGGCGGTTAATAATCTTGTATTCATTCGTAATTCTTCAGGATCAATGGGCAAAGTTAAAGCATGTAAATCCGCAATGAATATGAAAACGTCATGGTCGCTTTGATATTGGGAAAAGTTTTTTAGAGCCCCAATGTAGTTACCAAGGGTTAGTTTTCCAGTCGGTTTAATGCCACTTAATACTCGCATAATCACTCCTTTTTACCTTAGAAATTATAATCTATATGACTTTTATAGTCAACTGGACTCGCTTAACAGCACTTTATTAAAAAAAATTGCTTTGAGGTATTGCATTTACGAAGTAAATAAGTTATATTAATACCCGGAACAAGGAGGTACTAACAAATGATTAAGATTTATACATCACCGAGTTGTTCGTCATGTCGTAAGGT